>CAUZFZ010000015.1:0-93107 GCA_963579025.1 Planctomycetota bacterium
CCGCCATTGTCTATCCTCCATGAATGAAAACGTAGTTCCTTCCTCATGGAGAACATGTAACAACAGCCTATAGAATGCGCAAGCCCCTATCTGCCCCAGGTTATCCAGAGTGCGCGCTGGCCCTGCGTAGGACGGGCACTCCTGCCCGTCACCCCAGAGACGGGCAAGAGTGCCCGTCCTACAGGTAAGAACTCATCTGCCGCACGCCTAAGCTGGAGAATCAGCGTGCGCATACACACACCAGCAATCAGCGTTCGCTACACGCATCCAGAACGCAGAGAATCCTTCGCCGCGCATGCTCCGGCAGCTCATCACAATTTGCGACCAGCTCGGCAATCTGCTCAGCCGTGACTACCCGGTCGCCGCACACGAGATCGCGAGAGCCGATCGACGGGACTGGTGCCAGTTTTGGACCAGTTGAGAATTCCGAATCGTCGATCTCGTTGCGCATCAAAGCGTTACCACTATCGAGCGGCGCTTTCGTAAAGCGCAGGTCATGAGTTCAAGTCTCATCGGTGGCTCTTTTTTGTGCGCCGACTCGAACGCCGTAACCTCTTGTCCATGCTGGCGCTTATGACGGACTCCGCTTTCATCCGTCAGTTCGACCGATTGTTGGGCCGTAACGGTCGGTCACTCCAGAGAGCCACCGAACGTGCCGCCGTTGGCCCAGTCGCCACGACTCCTCTTGTCCAGCTTCCGGGCATAGCATACGCCAGCCTGCTTGCTTCCCACGTCCCGACATGAGGTCCAGACATCGTGTCCGCAACGAGTCCGCTGCAAAAGATCCTCACCGACTTCCGTGACGCTTCCGTTTCCGAACGGGAAAAGGGCACGTATTTCGAGGAGCTCATCCGGACGTATCTGCGGCACGAGCCGACATACGCCGACCTCTACTCGGATGTCTGGCTGCTCGGCGAGGTGCCGGACGAATTCGGGATCAACAGGAAAGACGTTGGGATCGATCTGGTCGCACGCACGCGGGGGACGGGTGAGTTTCACGCGATCCAGTGCAAGTTCCACGCGGAAGATCATCGCATTCAGAAGAGCGACATCGACAGTTTCTTCACGGCGTCGGGACAGAAGCCATTTACACATCGGTTGATCGTCAGCACGACGAACGAATGGGGCGAGAACGCCGAAGCGGCACTCTTCAATCAGCAGCCGCCTGTCACGCGCATCGACCTGATCGACCTCGAACACAGTCAGATCGGCTGGTCGAAGTACGCGTCGGACAAGACGCCGGTACTGAAGCCGAAGTTCAAGCCTCGCAGCCATCAGAAGTCAGCCATCAACAACGTCCTGCTGGGCTTGAAGAGTGCCGACCGAGGCAAGCTGATCATGGCCTGCGGAACCGGCAAGACATTCACGTCGCTGACAATTGCCGAAGAACTGGCCGGAAAAAACGAGCGCGTGCTGTTCCTTGTGCCGAGCCTCGCCCTTCTCTCGCAGACGCTGATCGAGTGGACGCAGCAGAGTCACACGCCGCTGCATTCGTTTGCCGTCTGCTCCGACGCCGAGGTCGGGAAGAAACGGAAGTCGAACGACGATGTCGTTCAGACGTTCGTCCACGAGCTGCGCTATCCCGCGACAACCGACCCGAAACGGCTTGCGACCGAGATGCAGAAACGCCACGACGCTCAACACATGAGTGTCGTGTTTTCGACCTACCACTCCATCCAGGTCATCTCCGAGGCTCAGCACCTGCACAAGCTGGCCGACTTCGATCTGATCATCTGCGACGAAGCCCATCGCACGACCGGAGCGACGTTCGAATCCGAAATGGAATCCGCCTTCGTGCGAGTCCACAATGCCGACTTTCTGCGAGGTCGCAAACGTCTCTATATGACAGCGACGCCACGGATTTACGCGAACATCGCGAAGGCAAAGGCGATTCAGGACAACGTCGCGCTGTGCTCGATGGACGACGAAGAGCAGTACGGCAAACAGCTTCACGTCATCACGTTCTCAGAGGCCGTCGAACGTGGTCTGCTGACCGACTACAAGGTCATCGTCCCGACCATTGATGAGGACCACGTGTCCGAGCGGCTGCAGGACCTGCTGAAAGACGACGATAACCAGCTCAAGGTCGACGACGCGGCACGCATCATCGGCTGCTGGAAAGCACTCAGCAAACAGGGGCTCGCCGCAGACATCGGCGGGTACACGCAGCCGATGCGCAAGGCCGTGGCTTTCTGTCAGGTCATCGAACCGACCACCGGCAAGAAGGTGCATCGGGTCTCGTCGAAGCAGATCAGTGAACTGTTCCAGACGGTTGTCGATGCGTACCTGGAAACAGCCGACGACCACGCCCATAACCGACGGCACCTTGGGCCAGTTCCGTTCACAGTACTCGTCGGGACGTAGAGACTTCACCAAAGAAGACCTCTTCTACTACATCTACGGGCTGTTGCATTCGCCGGAGTATCGCGACCGGTACAAGGACAATCTCAGCAAAGAACTGCCCCGCATTCCGGCGGTGAAGACGTTCGGAAATTTTCAGGCGTTCTCTCAGGCCGGGCGAGACCTCGCGCACTGGCACCTCGATTACGAAACCGTCGAATGCCATCCCGCTACGCTCGACCTCACCGTAGGGCCGGTTCCCAACGGCCGAGCGAAGGCAGAGAAACTTTGCGGCCGGTGGGAACCGGCCCTACGGAAAAGACTCAAAGACGAACACTTCTACGTCCGCCAAATGAAGATTGACAAAGGCAAGGACCCGGAGTCCGGAAAGCAGGTCAAGGACCGCACCACGGTCATCTACAACGAATACATCACCGTCCGCGACATCCCGCTGGAAGCGTATGACTATGTCGTCAACGGCAAGTCGGCCATCGAATGGGTCATGGAACGCCAGGCCGTCACGGCGGACAAGAAGAGCGGCATCGTCAATGACGCCAACCTGTGGGCGACCGAAACCATGCACAACGCCGCCTACCCGCTCGAACTCCTGCTCCGCATCATCACCGTCAGCCAGGAAACAAACAGAATCGTCAGCAGTCTCCCGCCTTTGCAGATTGACTGAGCTTCCGACAGGGAGAGGACACCACAGGTAAGACAGGACAGGGAGAAGTCCACTCCACGGCAGCGTCCTAAGCCGGGCTGCGACCGTTTTCCCGTGAATTCCGCGGAAGTCCGGAGTCCGGAGTACGATCCAACCGATCTGTGTTACAGGATTCGGGAGCTGGTCCATGTTCAAGAACGAAAAGCAGCAGCGTGTTGTGGAAGCGGCCGTCGCTCTGCTGGACGCTGCGCCGGATCGGCGGATGAATGCGGTCACGCTCAACAAGTCGCTCTTCTATCTCGACCTGGCGTGTCTCCGCGACTTTGGCGAACCACTGACACAGAACACGTTTGTCGCTCTCGATTTCGGTCCGGTCGTCGCGAAGTACCGGCGGAGAGTCTTCAAGCCGCTGGAAGTGAATGGACTTGCCGCACAGCTCGACGAATGGGATGGATCGAAGCCGTTGCAACTACGACAGACGTTGTCTCAACTGGATTTCCTGGACGGCCAGCGGCGTGAACTTGCCGAACAGGTCGGCGCATTCTTTGGGAATCTCAGTTCCAGCAAGGCGTCCGACTACTCACATGAGAATCCCGGTTGGGAAGTCGCCTACACACGCGGCCTGCGGGCCGGCAATCCCGCTCAACCGATCGACCTTCTGATCGCCATGCAGCAGATTCTGGAAGACGATCCGTGGCTTCATGAGCCGCACAATCTGGATGAAGCCATCCTGGCTGCTGCCGACATGGCAGACGGAGTGGACTGGTAATACGCTACTCGCCGGAAGACGGAAAGTGGCACGCAAACCGGGAGTCACAGGTTCTTCAGGAACTGCGCGAGCAACTTTCTCCAGCGCAATACGAACGGCAGAAACAGTCTCTCAAGAACTTCCTCTGCGGCTACTTCTCGGCTGAAAACGGCTGCGATTCCCGGCAGGGCAAATCGATCAGCCCGGTCGGAGCGACGGCGCAGGGCGGCAAGATTCTGAAAGTCCGCTGGGGCCTGCCGGGCGACGGCAAGAGCGGCGGCCTGCGACTGGTCGTCATCGCATACTGTGACGAACTCCGCGTCTATCTCGCGGAAGCATTCAACGGCAGAGACGACCCCTCGATGGATGAGATACTCGACGCAGCCGACGACACTGAATGATCGTCGGTCATGTGACGAACTCCAGGTACGGTCGCATGACGTTGGCTACACGGCAGACTTTCGCAGCGGCGTACAGCTCGTCCATCGTCGCCCGCTCCAGCCGCCACGTGTCCCGCAGAGCCTCCATAGCCAAGTCCAGGCCGATGTGACGCTTAACCGGTCGTGGCAGATCTTCCCGAATGTCCGCGCCATCGTGCCAGTTGTTGGCCAGTAGATTGGGCCCGTCATCTGTTCGGGTGGCCGTGATCGACTGAGACACCAGTCAGATCGTTGGCAGTGTTGGTCGAAAATTGCCCTTTGTCATTACACTGGCCCGCATGAAATCGTTTCTTGAATGGTATCTCGGGATCCCGCCGGCCCAGCCGGGGCAGGGGACTCAGTGGACCTGGCTGCACCAGACTCCCTGGCCGGCCTGGATGCCGCAGTGGTTTGTTCTCGTCCTCGCGATCACGGCCGTCGTTTACATCGCACTCGTATATCAGCGCGATGCCAGCACCGCGTCCGTGCCGTGGCGGATAGGGCTCACCGTTTTGCGGCTGAGTGTGATCGTCACGCTGCTGCTGATTCTGACCGAACTGACACTCGTCGTTGATCGAACGGGTTTGCCGTTTATTGCCGTACTTGTCGATGACTCGGGCAGCATGAGTCACGATGACCAGTACTCGAATGCGCCCGATCGCGCCGCGGCAAAGCAGTATCAGCAGGCATCCGGCACGGGCCGCAACTCGCGGTTGTCGATCGCGCAGGGCATGCTCGCAAGGAACAACGGCAAGTTCCTGAAGCAGTTGCAGCGGCGGCATCAGGTGCGTGTTTACCGGTTCTCCGACTCAGCCACTTCGCTCGGCGGACTGGAGACGGAATCCGAGTCCGGGATGGAGACACTTCTGCAGGCCGTCCGGGAACTGGAACCGACCGGCACGGATACTCGCCCGGGACCGGCGGTACGCCGGGTCCTCAACGACTTTCGAGGATCGTTGCCGTCGGCCATCGTGATCCTCTCTGACGGAGTGACCACCAGCGGCAACAGTGACAAGCTGTCGGCCGTCGCTCAGTTCGCAGCCCGCCGTCTGGTGCCGCTGTACACGGTTGGGTTTGGCAGCGAAGAGGCGATGAACGACTTGAACCTGTACGACACGCTGGTCGACGAGGTCGCGTTCGTCGACGACCCGATCACGTTCACATCAAAACTGAAGTCCTTCGGGTTCAAGGGAAAGAGCGTCACGCTCACACTGACCGACCGCGAGTCACGTCGGAAACTGGCGACGAAGAAAATCACCGCCGGTGGCAATGGCCAGACTCAACCACTGGAGATCACGTGGATCCCGGAAGAGCCCGGCGATTACGAATTCGAGCTGCAGGTCACGCCGCAGCCATCCGAATCTGACCGATCCAACAACATGGAACGTCGTGCCGTCAGCGTGCGAGAAGGTCACATCCGTGTGCTGCTGATCGACTCCGAACCGCGGTGGGAGTTTCGAGAACTCAAGACGCTGCTCGAACGAGAGAAGACTGTCGAACTTCACACGGTTCTGCAGGATGCCGATCTGAACTACTCGGATCAGGATGCTTCCGCGCAGCCGTTGCGAGGTCGCTTCCCTGTCAGTCGCGATCAGCTGTTTGCCTACGATGTGGTGATCTTTGGCGACGTCAATCCGAAGTTCCTTGGCCAATCGACGTTGGAGAACCTGCGAGAATTCGTCAGTGAGGCCGGCGGCGGGCTGATCATGGTCGCAGGCTGGCAGTTCAATCCGCTGGCCTATGCGGGTTCGCCGCTGGAAACGCTGTTGCCGATCGAGCTGGACGGAGTGAGAGTGCCGCCGCCCGACGTCGACATCCCACAGTCGTTTCAGCCGAAGCTCACGCTCGAAGGTCAGAAGAGCACGCCTATCTTCCGTTTCGATGAAGACGATCGGAACAGTCAGATTGTGTGGAAGCAACTGCCGGGCCTGTACTGGCTGGTGGAATGCCCCACCATCCGTGCCGGGGCAACCGTCTTTGCCGAGCACCCGTCGCGCATGGGAACTGACCGCCACCTGCCGGTCATCGTGATGCAGCGATACGGCGCGGGCAAAACGATCTTTCACGCGTCGGACGAAACATGGCTGTGGCGTCGTCGTACGGGCGACCTCTACTTTGGCCGTTACTGGATTCAGGCCATTCGCTATCTCAGCCGCTCACGTTTACTCGGCCAGTCAAAGACGGCACGGCTCGAAACTGATCGACAGGTTTATCAGCGTGGCGAAACCGTGACTCTGCGAGTGCGATTCTTCAACGAAGAAGAAGTTCCCGTTGGCGAGGACGCTGTCAAAGTCGTCGTCGAAGGACGGGGGTCGGGCACACAGGAGATTGTTCTGAAGCAGGTCCCGCAGGCACCCAACGCGTTCGAAGGTCTGTTGCGCCGGTCCAATGAGGGTTCGTATCACGCCTGGGTCGCTCGGCCGGACTTCGAGAACTCTCCGCCATCGGCCGATTTCCGAGTTGAAGCCCCGGACCGCGAATTCCGTGTCCGCAGTCTGGACCGTCGCGAGATGACGGAATCGGCCGAGATCACTCACGGCCGGTTCTACGCACTCTCCGAAGCCGTCCGATTGCCGGATGAGATTCCTCGCGGACGCCCCGTACCTATCCGCTCTGAAGAGCCGATCCGCATCTGGAACCGCTGGGAACTGCTGTTGCTGTTCACGTTCCTGCTGGCGTCCGAGTGGTTGCTGCGGAAGCGTCTGCGACTCGTGTGAACCGGTTGAAGGACCTGTAACGGTTAGTCACGAGACGCATCCGGCAACCTCTGTGCAGACGCATTGAAACATCCGACTCGCTGACCTTCGCCAACCTGCCAAAGAGTCAGAAACCGCTACGCGCTTCCGAAATCCAGGGACGCACATAGTGAACAGATTCCGCCGACCTATCTCCGGTCACAAACGCGGTTTGCGGAAACACGATCGCTGGAGTCGGTGCCCTTTCGAGGCGCGAGACTGCCAGGAAGCGGACATCTAGACTGCCATAAAGCACTGACTGGAAACAGCTTACGGCCAACTAAACCTCGAAGATCGGCAACCACAACGCCGGACATGTACAGCTTGCAGTTTTTGTTTGGTCCGCCCACCATCAACGTCGTATTGCAGTCGGCGAGGCCAGCGGTACTGAACGGTCTCGTTTGACGTTTGATGGAGCAACTGGTTGTCACGGAGGGCTGTCGCGGATTCACCGAGGCAGCCGTAATGGGGAAACGTCGACGCGGAAAGCTACACACCGCCGATTCGCAGAAGACACGATCTGCGCGTCGACGTACAGGTTCCACAGCGCGCCCTGCCGGCGGTTTCCGACAACGTGGTTCTGATCGCAGCCAGCGGACCAGCATCTTCTACGCTCAGGAAGACTGGTATGAACCGACAAACAGCGAGGTCATCCGTCTGCAGCGACAGGAACCCGGCGCGGAATTCATGCATCCAGTCACTCTGGACGAAGTCCGCGAACGGGTCGAACAGCTTCCCGCGCGATTCCGGCAGCCGATCGAGGTGATTCAACTCAGCCGAATGACTCGTAAGCGAGCCTTGTTTCCCTGCTATGGCATGCAGTGGGGACCAAGCGTCTTTCTGTATCCGATCGAAGATTCGCTTGTCGAAACGTACATCCGTCCGCCGCGACCGGAGCAGTTGATCGAAGCAAAGATGTTCGGCGGCGTGTGGACTCAGGACGGCAACTTGTGGAGACTGTCCTGGACCGAGCAATCGTTGCGGGACTTCTATCTGAACAATGTACTGATTCACGAAATCGGTCATGTCAACGACACGCGCAACATCAACTTCGACGCGCGGGAACGCTATGCCAACTGGTTTGCCATCGAGTACGGCTACCGCCCATCGCGCGGTCGAACGTAATCGTCGCGCTACACAGGATGAGCCGATGCAGTGGAATGTGCCGATGGTCGCACTGCGTTCCGCAGCCGTGATCAGCACGCTGCTGATTGCCTTGCTTGCGTCGAGCGACATTCGCGCCCAGCCGTTGGACAAATCGAATGCGGCAGATCGAACGCGAGTTCGGGATCTTATCGGAGCACTCGGAAGCGACACGCGAGCCGCACGGCGTCAGGCCGAGCGTGATCTTGTGTCCCTGGGCCCCGCCGCACTGCCTCATCTGCCGGCACCGGAACTGCTGCCAACGGTATCCGTGAAACAGGCCGTGCGACGAATCCGCGTGACACTCGAGCATCAGGCCGCGGAACAGTCGGTCAAGGCATCCACTGTGACACTCGGGGGAGACCGGACTCTGGCCGAGTTAATTCCGCAGCTTGCCAAACAGACCGGCAACACAATCTCACTCGAAAAACTCACCGCGCGGCAGCTCAAGAGTTCGCATTCCGTTAACTGGAATGAGACACCGTTCTGGTCTGCGATTCGCGACATCGAGTCGTCTGGGTTTGCGTTTCGTTTCGCTGCTGAGTCGGGCGCGTTTGAAATTCGTCCCCGATCCGAATCGGATGCTGCGTTACGACAAACCATTCAGAATTCGTTCCGCATTCGTGCGGGTCCAGTTGTCGCCCGAACGATCTCTGCGGATGACGATCAAACCGTGCTGAACTGCCCGCTCTCAATCGAGTGCGAACCGCGGCTCCGACCACTGTTGCTGCGGATGAGCACAAACGACTTTCAACTCAAATCGCCCGATGGAACGTCAGTCGGACCCTTCAACGCGGACGGCCGGATCGAATTGCCACTGGGAGACGGCGGTCGTGAAGCGCGGACTGACCTGGCGTTCCTCAGCGAGCGGGTCGTCGACAAATCGGTCAAGCTGATTGGCAAGGTCACCGTGCTTACGGCGGCGCTGGAACAGCCTGTCGTCTTTCGCGACCTCGATAGTGCGTCCGGTACATCCCGGCGACGCGGCGGTGTGACGGCCACACTCCGCAAATTGACGCGTCGCCGCAGTAGATCTGACGAACCGTTCGTGCACATCGAGATCGGTGTCAGCTATGACGTCGGAGCCAACGCTTTCGAGTCGCACCAGACCTGGGTCTTCCACAACCGCGTGTTTCTGGAATCCAAAGACGGCGATCGGCTGTCCGCCGACGGATTCGAGACTCTGTTCCAGGGTGACGGAACGGTTGGAGTCGTTTATCGCTTTGCGAATCTCGACGACCTGCAGGACATGAAGTTCGTCTACATGGCCCCGACGCTTCTGATCAGCGTTCCACTGCAGATTGAGATTGACGATCTGGAAGTGAGTCGGGCGACCACCCGTCGGTAGCTCCGGTCCACTGGCCAAAATTTCGATGGCGGGGGCGACTCGAATGTCGCACTCCAAGAGTGCGCGCGCAAAAAAACAGCCGGGTGTGAAACCTCACCCGGCTGTTCGATCCATACTGCGAAACATTCGTCGCCGACCCCATCATCAAGGCTTAATGACGGTGGTGGGAACCGAACGACGAGCCATAGCGTGATCGACTGTATCCATACGATCCGTAGCGACTGCGACCGGATCCGATCGAGATGCTGAAGCCTGGCCGTGAGTAGTAAACGCCGCTGCTTGGTCGGCTGTAGCCGTATCCATACGAGCTATAGGACGGTCGGTAGTAGCTCGGCCTGTAGCTGCGGCTGCTGAAGCCAAACGACGAACCGCCGCTTCGTCCATACGACGAGCAGTGATCGGCTCGTGCGGTGTCGGCCGCGCCTACCAGTGTGAGAGCTGCGACAACTGTTCCCAGTGCAAGTAATCTCGTCATGACTCTGCTCCTCAAACCTGACTTTGCGGGTCCAGCCGACCAGTGCCGGCAACGTCTGGGTGAGAACGCATCAATGATGCCAGAATCCAACGCCAAAACTTGAAACAATCGTAAGTCGTTGTGGAGAAAAGATTAAAGATCAGGCATCGGCACAGAAACGGCGCAGATGGCACTGACGTCAAATTGATGTTTCCGTCGTCGAAGCGATCACCATTGGATGTTGAGGGTGATTTTCGGCACGGGTTTCATCTCCCGTCGACCACCTCGACGCGAAGCGACAGCAGGTACGTCAGCAGGTCGCGAAACTGCTGCTCGTTCAGCTTGTCGCCGACGTTGGCAGGCATCGGCGATAGTCGCGTGGGAACTTTCTGGTCGACCGCCTTCTTCGGAATCGCAACCTCTTTGCCGTTGCTGTCGACCAGGACAAGCTGAGCGCCTTCTGTCGACTTAATCAGTCCTGTGTAGACTTTTCCCTCGGTGGTCACGACGGTCGTCGATCGAAAGGCGACGTCCACATTGCGATTCGGGGCAAGCAGATCCTCGGCCAGCCTGGCCAGCCCGCGGCCTCCGATGCCGTCCAGATTCGGGCCGACTTTTTTCCCCTGCCCGGCGATCTGGTGACATGTCGCGCAGTTCTTCTTGAATAGCGTTTCGCCCGCGTCTCGTGTCCCCTTCGCCTGCAGATACGCTGCCTGTCTTGACGCGATCAGTTTGGCGATCTGTTCGTCCTCGTCCGGTAGTTTCGCGACGGCCTGTGTGACGCGCTGCTTAAGAGATTCATCAGCAACAGCTTTCAAGGGTGCGTCGATACTCGGACGGTTCAGCAGTCGAGCGGCGGCACGGCCGGATTCGACCAGAGTCACCAGCAAGCCGGCCCCATCGGTATCCGAAACCAGTTGCTCCGCCAGCCGAAGCTGCTCCGCCGCCGTTGCCGCCTGCATGGCTTTGCCCAACAGTTCTTTCGCCGCATCGACGTCGGATGAGACGATCGCGTTCCGGACACCGGCTCGCAGTTCAACGGATGCTCCCGCAATGCCCGGAACGATGGCCAACGCGGCCAGGCGGCTGTCGGGTTGCATCTGGACAAGAGCCGTGGCGAATGCGACCTCGCTGTCGGGATTGTTGCTGTGCTGAAACAGATCGACCAAGGGCTTGCGCAGTTCCGTCAGACGAAATTCGCCGGCCAACCGCGCGGCCGTGCGTTGATCTTCCACAACCGAACTGGGATTCAGACGCCGATCTGAGAATCGACCGGCAGCGATCCACGCGTAACCTGCGTTCGCGTTTCCATCGACCAGCTCGACCGACACGCTCCGACCTGCCAGGCCCTCTTTCTGCAATTGAAATCTTGAAGCCGTATCGTTCCGTGGTGGTGCCCAGCTTTGCAGTATTTCCTTAGTCACAGCATCGCGGAGCCTGACCATGTTTCGTTCGTGCGCGGGCTTGCCCGGTAATCCATCATGCCCGGCCATGTAGAAGTAAAATGGTTCGATGAGTTCAAACGGTGCCGAGTGATAAATGCCCGTTCTGTGCTCACCTCTGACGAAGCTGCTGAATAATGGTGTTTGCTGCATGCCGTCCGCCGATTTGCGCGTCCGGGAGATGAGCCATGAATTGCCATTGTCCGGAAGTCCAGGATGTGCGGACCAAGTCCATGCCAACGGCCGATACTCATCAGCCGACCCGTCAAGTCTGAGCAGCTTCGAGGCCAAATCCAGGGCCCAGTCATGCACGGCCGGGGGGACGGCAGCGCCGCGTTCGTCGAGCCCGGTTCGCACAGACAGCAGCAGTTTTCGCTGGAATTCGAAGTCGTCTCGAAACTGCTTCTGGACAGTGTTGACCAGTAAGGTGACGCTCGACGACGAGACATACCGCGCTGCAAACTGCATGTACTTCGTCGCCGTTGCTGCATCTCCGGCGCCGAGCCGATCAATGTGCTGCACCAGAAAATCACCGGCTGCCTGAGACTTCAACGCCAGACAGATTCCCGCCAGCAGTTCAACATCCGCGTCGGTGACATTCCGGCTGACGAGTTGGAACCACTCAGAGTTGCGGAGATGGTTTCTCAGGGCCATGCGTGCTGCGTGTCGCAGGTGCTTATCGGTAGCCGGCGTATCGTGCAGCAGCTTCACGAGCGGCACGATGAGCGATTGGAAATTGTGTTGCGTCGCGGCCATCGCGGCGGCCCGTCGAACCAGCGCGTCCGAGTCCCGCAGTCCAGACTGAAGCCAGCGATCTGTGCCGGAAAGTGGATTCTTCAGCCCACCGATAACGCGCTGCGCGTGTACTCGCACACGCGAGTCCGAATCGCCTGTCAGCCGGTCGATATCAGCCGCCGTAACAGCTCCAAGACGGTACAGGATCCACAGCAAGTGAATTCGTACGGAGGCGCTGTCCGCCTGATTCAACCCGTTGCGGGCCACCTGCACGGCCGACTCGCCGAAGTGATCGACCAACCGGTCAGCGGCGAGGTTGCGGCGTGTGAGATTCGTTGACGCCAGTTCCTGGAACACTTCACTCAGCGAAAGCCGAGTCAGATCGACGGACGACGCTGGAGTCGCATCCGAACCGGTATAGACAATTCGCCAGATGCGTCCTCGCTTCCGGTCGCGACGCGGGTCGTCGAGCTTGATCTCATAGTGTCCAATGATCCGGTTGTAGAAATCGGCAACGTACAGCGCGCCGTCCGGTCCGACGTGAAGGTCCATGGGACGGAACCAGGGATCGTCGCAGCTCAGAAAATCTGGCTGCTCAACCGCCGAGACAGTGGAACCGCTGTACTTCAGCACGTTGCGGTTAACGCGGCATGTCATGACGTTGCCGCCGAAACTGTTCCCGCGATATTCCGGCGGAAACTGATCAGCGTTGTAGATCGCGATCCCGCCGATCGCGGTCGAGCCATGCAGATGGTGCATGACGTTCGGCACATATCCGAGTCCGTCGTGTGGCTTGCCGAAACTGTCGTAGTAGCCGTTCTGCAGCAGAAGAGAAATGGGTTTCGTGTGGCAGTCGGCGACAAACAGATCGCCGTTCGGGTCGAATGTCATGCCGAACGGGTTCACCAGTCCGTGAGTAAAGTGCTCAACGCGCGACCCGTCGAGCCGCATGCGGAACGTATTACCCGACTGCATGGTGATACGGTGTCCGTCACGCCCCGCGACTGTGGTGTGGTTGTTGAATCCATGACTCGAATACAGCCATCCGTCGTAGCCACGAGTGAAGGCATTGCACATGCCATGCGTGTCCCTCTCGTAACCCATCGGCCCGTAAAGCTCTTCGCGCTTGTCGGATATGCCGTCGCCGTCTGTGTCCCCCAGGAACCAGATGTGCGGAATGCTGAAACCGATCACTCCATCTTTGTACGGATAGAGTCCCATCGGGATGTTCAGCCCGTCTGCGAAGGTTGTGATGCGATCGGCGCGCCCGGTCTGGCTGTTGATTTCCAGGATCCGGATGGAATCGCGTGGCTCGCGGTCGGCCGGAGCGGGAAAGGGATACTCCTGGGATGTCGACAGCCACAGTCGACCTCGTGCGTCGAACGCCATGTTCATGGGCTTGGCGATGTCAGGCTCGGACGCCACGAGCTGGATTTCGAATCCAGGCGGCAGGCGAAAACGCGAGCGCTCTTCCTCCGGGCTGAGCGGTTCGGTGGTCCGGACAATCGACCGGAATTCACCGGGATCGGTCTGCCGAGCGGATGATCCGGTGTTGTCCTGGGCGACGAGCAGGCGGCTCGTGAGCAGAATAAACGTGGCAGTTCGGAATGTCATTTCGAGCCCCGCTGGTAGTGACCGCATTTATGCGGTCATCCGGGCGATGAACTGCATAAATGCGGTGGTCCGCGCGACGTGATTGGCGCAGGATCGTAGCGTGTTGGAGCGAATGCTCCTCGCTCGGAACCCGATAAATCGGGTTACTACGAGCACGGCGGATTACGTCTGCACTGAACTGGCAAGCCAGGCCGTGCACGTGGCACTGAGAGCGACTGGGATCCACGCCGCAACTTCCAGTGAGATCAGATTCATACGACCGACATGCAGGGTCGCCTGAGTAATCAGAAAGAGCACGCCCAGCACGGTCGTGCAGTTCGCAACGTTCAGTAGCAGCCCACTGCTTTCTTTCCGCATCGTCAGAGCAATCGTGATCAGTACCGACAACAGGATCAGCAGCGGTCGTGTCAGGCGCTCGTGCAGATGCAGTGTCTGGCTACGAATTGAGATACGGCCAATCGCTCCGCTGCGGATGCGGCGAATCAGCTCAACAGTGGACAAGTACTTGAAACTCGTTGTGCGGTTATGGAGCTGATCGATGGTCACATCAGATTTCACAAACAGATCGTTGTTCTGCTGTGACGCAAACACGTGCTCCCGACCCTTGTCGGTTAACGCCAGTTCATGAAAGCGAGGCTGGGCATCACGCAGCAGCCAGCCCGCTGGCCTTTCGCCCCGCGCCGGAATCTGGATTGCCTCAGTCGTACGAAGCGTGACAGGTTCGACGGCAAGTTCCGGAACCGGCAACAGAAAATCAGCAGACTCGACCTTGCGTTCCATCAGATAAAGTTGCCCACCGGAGATTTCGATATTGGTCCCAAAATCCCGAGTCGTCTGCACGGCGTGTGCGGCCGACTTGTTCGTCCCGCGTGGGGCCTGCAAGCGATCGGCCACCTCGGGAATGATCAGTTCCTGATTAAGCGTCAGCAGCAGCAGAATCGATAACGCGCCGACGGTGATTGGCACAGCCAGCCGCCAGGTCGGGACCCCCGCGGAAAGGATCGGATAGATTTCGTTCTGTCGCTGCAAAATGGCAAATACAGCCATCACCGACAGCACGATGAGGATCGGACCGATCAGGCCGAAGAAGGGGAAGGCCTGAAACATGTAGTGCTGAGCCATTCGCAGGCTCGTGATATGCCACCCCAGTCCGTCTGTTCGATTCTGAAAGTCATCGAGGTTGTTAAAAGCGTCGAACACGATGAACAGACCGTATGCGGCGACGAACGCAATGGTTGCGACGTACCAGAACCGTTTCAGCAAATAGCGGTCAAACGTGTTCACAGAGAGCCTGACATCCCTTTCAGGCGGAGCGAATCATCCAAGCCGGAGATTACAGGTCAATCGCGGATGATGGGTCAATACGGAGTCGTCACGCACGCGCGAAAACCGTCCGGATTCGCAAGTTGAAACGTCAGTTGACGTTAGCGCCAGCTCGCAGGCCGCCGGCTCGGTAGGCCTCGGCCATGGCTTTGGGCACTTCGGCCTCGGCCAGTACGACGTGAGCGCGGTTTTCTTCCGTGACGGCGACCATCTCCTGCTCCTGGGCGACAGCCATCGCACGGCGTTCTTCCGCCTTTGCTCGCGCGACGCGCACGTCAGCCTCGGCCTGATCGGCCTGCAAACGGGCACCGACGTTTTCGCCGACGTCTACATCCGCAATGTCGATCGACACGATCTCAAACGCAGTCTGTGAATCCAGTCCCTTGGCCAGCACAGTCCTGGCAATCAATGTCGGGTTGGCCAGCACGACCTTGTGTGTGTCAGCCGATCCGATGGCCGACACAATTCCTTCACCGACGCGGGCGATAATCGTCTCCTCGGTGGCTCCACCAACGAGTTGCGCCAGATTCGTGCGCACGGTCACGCGGGCACGGGCCTTGAGCTGAATCCCGTCACGAGAGATGCCATCCAGCGTGCGACGTCCACCACGCGCGGGATCGGGGCAGTCGATGACCTTGGGATTGACACTCGTCTGCACGGCGTCCAGCACGTTACGTCCGGCCAGATCGATCGCCGCAGCCGTATCCCAGTTGAGTTCGATCTTCGCGCGATGAGAGACAATCAGTGACTGCACGACTCGTCGCACGTTGCCGCCAGCCAGAAAATGCGCTTCCAGACCGTTTGACGTCACATCGGTCAGACCAGCCTGCACGGCCATGATGCGGGTATCGACGATGACGTGCGGATTCACCTTGCGCAGCGACATGAAGACGAGCTGAATCGGACCGATTCTGGCCCGCGTTACGAACGAGCGGAGCCACAGCTTGAAATAACGGAGAAACAGGAACACAAAGACAAGCAGCACCATGCCAGCGATGCCGGCCAGCATCCAGAGAATGACTTCTACGGCGTCATCCATTGTGAGTCTCCGTCGGGGGTCTGATCTGTTGTGGGTCTGATCCGGGGGCCGGTGATTCTAGGTCTCAGGCAGGCAGGGTCAATCCGACCGCACCGCCATTCGTGTTGACTGTTCGGCATCACGGGCATGGTCTTACCATGCGGTGAATCAACAGATTCCGATATGTGGAGTGCGTTTCATGTGGTCAATCAACGGACGGCGTTACGACACTGGCGAACCAGTCACGATCCACATCGACGGCGATCGCATCAGCTCAGTCGATGCCGCCCTGCCGCAGGAACCGGTTGATTCGTGGCCGTGGGTCGCCCCGGGCCTGTTTGATTTGCAGATCAACGGACATGGCGGAATCTGGTTCAGCAAAGACAATCTGACGCCCGATGAGGTCATTCGGACGCTTGAGCCGCATTTCGGGTTTGGCATCACACGGATGCTGCCCACGCTGGTGACCGCCTCGCGCGAGGCGTTGCGTGACGGCTTCACTGCGATTCGCCAAGCCTGCGAGCAGGAAACCTGGGTTCAGGAACTGGTGGCAGGATGTCATTTGGAAGGACCATTTATTGCATCCGAAGACGGACCGCGCGGCGCTCACCCGCTCGAGCACGTCCGACCAGCCGACTGGGACGAGTTCTGCGAATTGCAGGAAGCGTCGGGCGGTCGAATTCGGCTGGTCACTTTGGCGGCCGAATCTCCAAACGCCGTCTCATTTATTGAGAAGTCCGTCGCTTCCGGTGTTGCCGTAGCCATCGGGCACACCGGCGCCGATTCGGACCAGATCACAGCGGCGATCGATGCCGGAGCTCGACTGAGCACGCATCTGGGCAACGGAGCACACGGTCAGATTCGCCGGCACCCGAATTACATCTGGGATCAACTCGGTGACCCACGACTGATGGCAAGCATCATCACTGACAGTATTCACCTGCCGCCGTCGGTCATCCGTTCGATTATCAGTACCAAAGGGACACGCAACGTCGTAATCACCTGCGACGCGGCCGGTCTGGCGGGCTGCCCGGTCGGCGTGTATTCGATGGATAAGGGCGAAGTCGAAATCCTGGAAGACGGACGCATTGTGATTGCAGGGCAACGCCAGCTTCTGGCCGGTTCCAGCCTGGAAACGGACGTCTGCATCACACATGCAATGGACGTCGCGGGCGTTTCGCTCAGCGAAGCATTCGACATGGCCGGTCTGAACCCGTGCCGACTGCTGAATCTGGAGGAAGTTCGCTTGCGCCGCGGCTCACGCGCTGATCTGACCGTGTTCAACCTCCCCGCCCCCGGTCAGCCCATCGAGTGGTTGACGACCGTGTCGGCTGGCGAAGTGCGTTTCGGATCGCCACCAGAACTGGCGTGTTGATCCCGTACCAGTTCTGAGGCTGCGGCGGTGCCCATGAAATCGACATCAAAACGCCTGGCGGCCGCTGCTCTGTCGATGCTGCTCCTTTCGCTGCTGATCTGGATGCGGATTCGAGGTCTCGGCGATGTTTGGTTTCATGGACTCACGCTCACAGGTGTCGTGCTCGGATTCGCTTACGCCAGACACGGGCTCCTGCCAGACTGGGTCGTTCGAATGGGCGACGGGACAATCACACCCGACGACGACGAGTCAAATGTCTCGCCTCGCATCTATCTGCCGATCATCGGAGCCGCAATCGTGTTGGCAGCCGCCTCGCTCTTCCTTGTGATTTACCTCGGTTAGGACCTGCCAGTCGTGGACATGATCGATCTAGCGCGAATTCAGCAGGCGGCGAAGACCATTGCCGGCCGCGCCCGCCGAACGCCGGTGATGACCTGCCAGACTCTGGACGACATGGCCGGCTGCCGACTGTTCTTCAAGTGTGAGAATTTCCAGAAAGTCGGAGCCTTCAAATTCCGCGGGGCGTGCAACGCGGTCAGTCGACTGAATGATGAGCAGGCGTCGCGCGGAGTCGTCACGCACAGTTCCGGCAACCACGCACAGGCACTGGCGCTGGCCGCGCGGATGCGGGACATTCCTGCCTTTATCGTCATGCCTGAGACAGCGTCACCGGTAAAGAAGGCGGCGGTTGAAGGCTACGGAGCAGAAGTCATTCTGTGTGAGCCAACTCTGATCGCGCGTGAAACAACGGCGGACAGCGTTCAGGAACGGACCGGTGCCACGTTCATTCATCCGTACGACAACGCAGACATCATCGCTGGCCAGGGCACGGCGATGCTCGAACTGCACGAGCAGGTGTCCGAGCTGGGTGGCAAACTGGACGCCGTCATCGCTCCCGTCGGCGGCGGTGGGCTGCTGGCGGGCACGTGCGTCTGTGCCTGCGGACTCGACCCGTCCATTCGACTATTCGCTGCCGAACCATCCGGCGCCGACGATGCCGCTCGCTCGCTCGCAGCGGGCGAGCTGATCCCGCAGACCGTCCCGAACACGATCGCCGATGGACTCCTGACGAGCGTTGGCGAGCTGAACTGGCCGATCATCCGCGACCATGTCGAGCAGATCGTCACTGTCTCAGATACTCAGATCGTGGCCGCGATGCGTCTGCTGTGGGAACGCGCCAAACTGTTCGTCGAACCCAGTTCGGCAGTCGTCCTGGCTGCCTTGCTCGAACCATCCTTCCGCGAACTCGATGGCATTCATTCCGTCGGAGCCATCCTGAGTGGTGGAAACGTCAATCTCGATGCCCTGCCGTTTTGAATGAGAAACATGGCTGAACTCACGGAAGCGGACATTTTCAGCGTGATTGGCGAGTCTGGATTCACTCGGCTGGTCGCGGCGTTTTATCGGCGTGTTCCGGACGACGAGATTCTGGGATCGATGTATCCGGCGGACGACCTGCGCGATGCTGAGGATCGACTCCGCGGGTTTCTGATCTATCGCCTCGGCGGGCCGCCGACTTACATCGAAGAACGTGGTCACCCGGCGCTGCGCATGCGACACGCACCGTATGAACTGACTCCGACTGCTCGTGATCACTGGCTTGCTCTGATGGACCAGGCGTTGCAGGAGGT
Source organism: Planctomycetota bacterium (assembly GCA_963579025.1). GTDB lineage: Bacteria > Planctomycetota > Planctomycetia > Planctomycetales > Planctomycetaceae > CAUZFZ01. The sequence continues at coordinate 18,987 of CAUZFZ010000015.1, forward strand.
TGAATTGCCAGCGGAGGTCGAGCAGGTGTTGCGTCCGTTCCTGGCTCAGACGGCGACGTTTCTGGTTAACCGCCCCGCGTGACGATTTCTGCGATAATGCTGACATGGATGCATACGCCTGGTGGTTGATCGCGGGTGCAGCCAGCCTGGCGTGCGCCGCCCTGGCTGGACCGTTCGTACGGCGCTCGGATCCGATCGGACTGGCCGTGACGATCCTCAGTGTGCTGTTGATCTTCTCGGTGCCGCTGCTGATTCCCGCCGACTTCGTCCGCTCCCGCGCGATGGCGTCACTGGTCTCCGTGACGATGGCCTTCAAGCTGATTGACTACCGGCGGTATTGCCGGACGAGTTCGGACCCCGTCACGGGATGGCGGTTTCTGCGGTACGTGATTCCGTATCCAATCGTGCTTGTGTTCGGCCCTCACGAGAGGCGATCCACTGGGGAAAGAGCTCTTGGTCGTGAAGCTGGAATGTTCTTACTGGGACTGACTCTGTTCGCGACACTTTTCTGCGGATTGCACTTGCTGAGTTCCGTGTCGCTGTTGCAGCGATCCTTTCTGCTGGATCACTGCCTGAAGGTGCTCCTGTTCGTCGCTGTTGTCGAATCAATGTCTCTGGCAATCACAAGTGGCGAGCGACTGGGCGGGTTTGAGACGACTCCGATTACGCGACGGATACTGCTGTCGCGCAGCGTGGCCGAGTTCTGGTTGCGGTACAACACTCGCATGCACGACTGGCTGTACCAGAACGTGTTTCAACCGGGAGGCGGTCGACGTGCTCCCGTTCGGGCCGTGCTGCTGACGTTTTTCGTCAGCGGTCTGTTTCACGAATGGATTTTCGGCATATCGACGTCACGCTTCGACGGCTACCAGTTCGCCTTCTTCATGCTGCAGGCGCCCGCATGTCTGCTCTCGCCGAAACTGCAGCGTCTGGCGCGGCGACCGAGTGTTGCCGGGAAAGTGATCGCTCACGTAGCGACAATCGTGTGGTTCACTGCAACCTCGACCCTCTTTTTTCATGGAGTCGATCGGGTCTTCGACTTTACCTATGCCGCCGAGCCCTGGTTGCCATGACCGTGTGTTGAGAAACTGCGGGTCCATCGCGACGTTTTCTTCTCCCACTGGCGATTCTCATGACCGATTCCGTACTTCGCTTTGGCGATCCTGAGCAAGCTGCTGCTGATGCACTGATCCGTTGGGCATTGCTGGAAGACCTGGCATCCGTCGGCGACCTGACGTGTCGTGCACTCGTCAGTCCGGACGAAGATGCCGAGGTGCTGGTTGTGTCGCGTCAGGCCGGCGTTGTCGCGGGGCTGCCGATCGGTGAGCGCGTGTTTGCGCAGGTCGATGCTCGAGTCGGCTGGGTCGCGGAGGTGCCTGATGGATCGCGTGTTGCTCCCGGAGACGTTGTTGCGCGCGCGGCCGGACCCGTCAGCGGTTTGCTGACCGGCGAACGCACCGCGCTCAACTTTCTGACGCACTTGAGTGGAATCGCATCGCTGACGCGCCAGTTTGTGGAGGCGGTTGCTGGCACTCGGGCAACGATCCTTGACACGCGCAAGACGTTGCCCGGCTGGAGATTGCTGGCGAAATATGCGGTTCGCGCCGGCGGTGGCACGAATCATCGCATGGGGCTCTACGACGGGATCCTGATCAAAGACAACCACATCGCGTCGTGGTCGAGACAGGTGGGAAATTCCTCGCTGGCCGCAGCGATCGCTGTGGCTCGATCGTCGTCACCGGGTGTATCCGTTGAAATCGAGGTTGATACGCTCGATCAACTTCGCGACGTCCTGGGCGGACGACCGGACATCGTCCTGCTCGACAACATGACGTGCGCGCAGCTCGAAGAAGCCGTGAGGATTCGTGACGATCAGGCGCCCAGAGTGCAACTCGAAGCATCTGGCGGCGTCACGCTGCAAACGGTGCGAGGAATCGCGGAAACCGGCGTGGAACGGATCAGCATTGGCGGCCTCACACATTCGGCGCCTGCATTGGACTTCGGCTTCGATTTCAGCGCATAGGAGACTTCCACATTGGCGTTGCTCCACGTCGGCAGTTCCGCGAATCTTCGGCGTGCCACTTTCGGAATGAACCGGGGAGACACCCGATGCCGCGATGGAAAAGCCGTCTCAGAAACTCGTCATTGTGGCGAACGTCAGCCGTCTTCTGGCTGCTTAACGCCGTGGGCAACACTGTCACGGCAAGCGTCGCAAGCACCCCATCGGTGTATTTCGCGCTGAGTGGCGTCAACATCTCGCTGGCCGGCCTGAGCTGGTTCGTCAGCCGTCAATATCGACTGGCCGAACAGCAGCCTCCATTCCGCATCGAGCCTGCCGATTTATCGCGGGTCGAAGTGCAACCCCTGGGCCAGACTGATGAGCAAGTCCACTCCGTTTGAAGTCGAGCAGAAGTTCTCGCTGCAGGGTCGGGCCGATCACATGCGTGAACGGCTCACCGAGCTGAGAGCGACGTTCTGTGGTGAGATTCGGCAGGCCGACCGCTACTTCAACCACCCGGTCCGCGACTTTGCTCAGACCGACGAGGCGCTGCGGATCCGTTCGGTCGGCGAGCGCAACTTTGTGACATGGAAAGGTCCGAAGATCGACTCGCGCACAAAAACTCGACGCGAGATCGAAACGCCACTCGGCGACGGTGTGCAGACTGCGGAACAGTTCGGCGAGACGCTCGAACAACTGGGATTCCGTCCGGTCGCGGTCGTCAGCAAACAACGACAACAATTTGAACTGACCCGCGACGGGTTTCACTTCGAACTTGTCCTTGATGAAGTTGACCGGGTTGGCTCGTTCATGGAAATCGAGCTACTCGCAGATGAAGCGGGTCTCGCAAAGGCGCAGGCGGCGGTACTGAAGCTCAGCGAGGAACTCGGCCTCGATTCTCCGGAACGACGGTCGTACCTGGAAATGCTGCTGGAGGCGACCGATCAGGCAGGCCAGCACTGACTTCCGCCATCCACTCGCAGGGCCTGGCCGGTGACAAACTGGCCGAGGGGACCGGCGAAGAATTCGGCGACGCGTGCGACTTCATCGACCAGACCGATCCGTTCCAGCGTGCCGGACTCGACCATGCGGGTCTGGTCGACTTCGCGCGTGCCCATGAATCGCCCGGTGCGCGTGTCGCCAGGAGCCAGGGTATTGACCGTGACGTCGTACTGCCGCATCTGCTCGGCCAGACAACGGGTGTATTCGACCGCGGCAGCTTTCGCTGTTGAGTAAATGGCTCCGTTGGCGTTGCCCCGGAAGGCCGCGATCGAGCTGATGGTCAGTATGCGCCCCGACTTGCGGTTCATCATGCCGCGTGACACGGCCTGGCAGGTGAAGATGGTGCTCAACAGGTTGCGGTCAAGCACGCTTTTGACGTCTTCTTCCTTGATCATGATCGCGTCGTTGGGATTCGGTTTGCCACCTTTGGCTGCGATATCTCCGCCCGCATTGTGAACGAGAATGTCGATCGGTCCGAGCTGTTCTTCGGTTTCAGACACGATGCGTTCGGCCTGATCCATCAGAGTCAGATCGGCCAGCACTCGGCAGGTTTTGACGTTGAACTGCTCACCAATCTGGTTGGCCGTGTCGGTGAGCGTCGTGCCTTCGCCGTACTCGGCCGGTCCCTGCTCACGCATGCCATGCACGCCAATGTTGCAGCCAAGTCGGGCCAGAGTCTCCGCAAATGCACGGCCGAGTCCGCGGCCCGCGCCGGTCACGAGTGCTGTTTTACCTTCGAGTATTCGTGTCGTGGTGTCTGTCATTTAATGGATCCCTGGTCGGTTCTCAGTATGGCCGCTCGCCTGAGTCGCTTCCGCGGCGTCGCGTAACAGCAACTGCTGCGTCAACCTTAAGAACTGGGCCAGCGCGTGGCGACCAATCTGCTCAGACGTGCCAATGCGAGTGCCATCGAAGTGAAGCCCGCAGGGCATCTGGCGGCAGGATTCGTCTGGCCGCCACGCCTTTCCCAATCGGAAAAGTTTCCCTAATCCGCGCAATTGAATCCTGATTGGCTCAATTGAGTCGTGCCCCATAGCCGATCTGATTGATGATTCCCCATTTTCCGCTCGTGTCGCCGACCTTATTCGGCGTCTCTGTCGGCCGGTGCTGGAACACGAGTTTCGATCAATATTCCTTCGGGCCACTCTGGATCGCGACGGACCTGGTCGGTCGCGTTAGTCCCTTCCTCACCAAATCCATTTCAGTCTCGTTCAGAGACACACCGGTGAGACAATTCCAAACGAGGTAGCAGGATGCGACTCCTCAAATGGCTTGCGGCCCTGACTGGATCTGTCACGCGACGTCGTCGCAAGAGCCTGCTGCGGATGCCGGAGCGACTGGAATCACGGGCGTTATTGTCCTCGATTGTCGTGACGTCGACGGAAGACGCGCCGGACTTTGATCCGGGAGATGGGCTTGCTCAGGCAGCCTCCGGCGAGACCACGCTGCGTGCGGCAATCCAGACGGCCAACGCCACGCCCGGCCCGGACACGATTATCCTGCCGACCGGGATCTTTGACCTGACGGTACCGGGAACTGACAACGATGCGGCATTCGGCGACCTCGACATCACCGAGTCGGTGACAATTGTCGGTGCGGGGCCGGATGAGACTGTCATTGACGCCAGCCAAATCGATCAGGCGTTCCATCTGCTCAACGGAGCCGTTCTGGAACTGGATAGTCTGAGTATCACAACCGACGGCGACTCGCAGCCAGTTCTTGTCGAAGACGGCACATTCGAGACACAGAACGTGACAGTCGATGATGCAGAGGCTGAAGCGGATGCACCCGAGACCGACGGCTCGCGACTTCCGGCGATCGATTGGTCAGCTGTTACGGTCAGTGCGAGACAGAGCGAGTTCCTGGTCGCGCTGTATCAGTCACGACCAGCAGCACGAGACGATTTCGTGTTGTTCGATCAGCGCCCGATCATCGTTGATCAGATTGCTCGACTCGATGCCATGAACTCGATCGAAGGCTACGTGATTCGCCCGCTGAATCCGGAAGCTGCCGGGGAATCGGATCCTGGCAGTCCTCAAATCACACCGGCCATCACGCGGCCGGAAGTCCTGGCGGAGCAGAAAGCGGACGAAGCTCACGATAAAGAAACACCTGGTGAGAAACGACAGGGCGTCATCAACTCGCTGTTTCAAAATCGCTCCGACGGTCCAGCATCAGTCCGGCAGGTGTCTGGCGAACGTATCGAAAAAGCTGACGCCGAGGATTCACGTGAAGCGTTGCCCGCGCTGCTGCCACTGAAAAAGGATGGCGAACTGCAGGCGGTCCCGAATGATCCCCACGAAGACCGGCCAGCTCCTCCGCCGCTGCCTGAACCGAAAATCGTGACCGGAGTCTCCCGTCGCTCGACTCCTGCTAGCCAGGCACTCGTGGCGGGGGCGATTATGAATGTCGTTCGACCAACAGCGTGGAAGCGTACGCTGCGTCGCATCTCAAACTGGTCGCGACTCGTCGTCTGATTTGTGCCTTCTTATTGACGAGTGAGCGACTCAGACGAGCATCAAACAAAAAAAGGGGAGCAACGACCCTGTCGTTGCTCCCCTGCACTGTCCATTCACGCTCTACATCTCAATCGTGGTGTGCTCTTCGGTTTGACGATAACCGAGACTCCGCATCACTTCGAGCACTTCGCTCCAGGTCGGAAACTGTCGACCACTGCGTCGTTTGTAATCATTCATTGCGTTCATGAACTCGACTTCCTGGTCCGAGTAGTCACGTTCGCACGTGGTGGGATCAATCTGGCGGCGGCGCTCGACTTTTTCGCGTCGTTCGCCGACTGGCTGTTCGCCAGTTGGCCGTTCTTTCTTCTGAAACGTGCTGTTAAGCAAGCTACGGCTGTCGACGCTTCCGCGTCGTTCTGTAATCCGCCGATCAGTAATCAGCTCGGCGGTCGCATGAGCATCTTCAAATATCATTCTGAGGACCTCGGTCAATCGATGAGACGGGCTGTCCTCCTCCATGCACTCGATCTCCGTCGGGCAAAAAGGCAACCGCACAGCGCGATACGAATGCGTCTGTGTGGTGAGGGGAACCTGACGGAGATTCGATCCGCCTGACGGGGGAGTCAGGCATAATTCAGTTCGGTACTGGCAGAATCGCATGTCGTCCCGGAGAAAAATCGGGTGGTCTCGGGACGCGGGCGGGACGCTGACGCACAGAACTCTGTGCTGGCACGCCTGATCTGAAAACTCAGAACTCGGGTGACCTGACTGTCAGCTGTTGTGTGTTACCCGGACAGTCAGATGCCCCAGAGTCCGGAATTACGGACCAGAAGCCAGCAGATGAGTGCATCGTCCACTGTGCCCGTGAAACTCTACCACCTGCAGAAACTTTCCGGACGAAACGGCTCGTGCGGGTGCAGGAAAGATTGTGGTTCGTCCGGTTGGTCCGGATGCGCGGAGCGACAGCGGTCAGAGAACGCTTGCTGGTCAGCCAGAGCAGGTCAAATTGACGTGACTGTTGCGGTCTTACCGGTAGACGCGAGACAACCTGGCCGCCTCCATGCCGGCATTGGTCTCCGGTCGCACCGAAAATGGCAATCTGTCCGGTTGACTGCCAATGGACCTCGACAGACTTGGCTCAGAGCCGGACTGTTGTTGCTGGTCCGGAAATAATTCGGGTAGAGTCTAAAGGTGGATTTTCTGCGAGGGCCATCGCAGATCGACGCCACATCGCGGCACGGATGGACCAACCAGTTGGCCTCGTGGAGTGACGGCCTCAATTCACGGGTCTAAACTGTACACAGCGCCCGTTCTCGTGTTTGAGATTACTCAGGCGGTTATCCCATCTGAACTTGTGACCACAAGCCAGGACACATCTCTTATGATGGAGCTGATTGTCACAGGCCCCGAACCCACGCAACAGTGGCGACGGGAACTGCCGCCCGGCGAGGTCGTGCGCCTGGGTCGGGCTCCGCGCAGTGGTTGGGCCGTTCCGTGGGATTTGCTGATATCACGCGAGCACTGTGAAGTTCAACTGGGCGGTGACCAGCTCAATATTAAGCGACTCGATTCGGCACGAAATCCGGTTTACTTCGAGGAAGTGGACACGTCGGAGTTTGTGATCGCAGCGGGACAGGGATTCCGGATCGGGCAGACACTGTTTCAGTTTGTCGCGGCGGATATCGCGGACGGCGCATCGGGCTCGCATGTCGAGGAGCATTCGTTCGGTCCGGACCAGTTGCGGCAGTTCCAGTTCCACAACGCCGAAAAGCGGCTGGACGTACTGACCCGGCTTCCGTCTGCGATCTCGGGTGCGCGAAATGACGAGGAACTCGCCCAACGTGTGATCTCCGTCATGCTCGACGCGATGCCGCATGCTCGGGCCGCCGCGTGCGTGCAATACTCTGCGAATCCGACTCCGGATGAAAAACCACTGATGATGCGGTGGGACAGTCGGGATGAGGATGTCGGCCGGTTTTCGCCCAGCCGACGCCTGCTGACGGCAGCAATTAACCGTGGCGAAGGCGTGCTGCATATCTGGCAGGACACCGAGGAATCCAACCCCGCATTCACTGTGAGTGGCAGCCTGGACTGGGCCTTCTGCCTTCCGTTGAAAGGCGAAGCCAGCCAGGGCTGGGCTCTGTACGTCACCGGACAATTCGGCTCCCCGGGGGCAACGTCCGTTACTGAAAGTGATCTCAAAGGCGACCTGAGGTTTACCGAGCTGATTGCCGACTTCATCGGCTCCATTCGGCAAGTGAAGTCTCTGGAACAACAGCAGGCCGGACTGGCCCAGTTCTTCTCACCCGCAGTGATTGAGGCGGTGCGGACCTCTGGTTCGGATATCGAGAAAGTGCTCGAACCGCGTGAATCCGACATCACCGTATTGTTCTGCGATGTTCGAGGCTTCTCGAAGAAAGCCGAAGCGGCCAAGGACGACCTGCATGCACTGCTGAATCAGGTCGGTGACGCCCTCGGTGTGATGACGGCCGGCATTCTGCAATACGACGGTGTGATCGCCGATTTTCAGGGCGATGCGGCTCTGGGGTTCTGGGGCTGGCCGAGTCCGCCTCCGGAAGGTCCTGTCGCCGCCTGCCGTGCCGCGATCTACATCCAGCAGAGATTCCAGAAGGCCACCAGCGATCCCAACAGTCCTTTGTTCGGGTTCAATGTCGGCATCGGTGTCGCCCACGGCCGAGCCATTGCTGGAAAAATCGGCGCTCAGGAACAAATCAAAGTCGGGGCATTCGGACCGCCGGTCAACATCGGAGCTCGTCTCGAGACGATGACGAAACACGTGCAGGCTCCGATTCTGATCGACGAATTGACCGCCGCCGACGTTCGCAAGTTGCCAACAACTGAACTTCGATGCCGCAAACTGGGACGCGTTCGCCCGTATGGCATGAACAACTCGTCCGTCGTTTACGAATTGCTTCCACCGGTTGCGATGGATCCGCGGATCAGCGACGCAGCGATCGCAACATTTGAAGCGGCAGTAGACGCCCTGTCCGAGCGTCGCTGGCCGGATGCTCTGCAGCTATTGAATCAGATGCCTGCCGAGGACCACACGTGCGACTTCCTCACTACCTATATCGCGGATAACCAAAACGAACCACCGAAGGATTGGGATGGGGTCATCGAGATGACCTCCAAATGACAGCGTCTGCCGACTCGCCCGAAGTCACGGCGTGTCTCCCCTCAGAATGACTGGTCAGTTCTGTGAAAATCACCATCCTGGAATCCTCGGTCGGCCCGGGCTCTCGACAGCAGATTCTGGCGTCGTACGTTGTCAACGATTCCATCGTGATCGACGCCGGCGCGATCGGCATTGTCAGTCCGCTGGAGATCCAGCAGCGAGTCAAGCATGTCTTCATCTCGCACTCGCACGCCGATCACCACGCTTCACTCCCGATGTTTATCGATAACGTTTACGCGCCCACGCCCGAATGTCCCATTGTGTATGGCAACGAGGACGTCCTGGACGTACTGCAGCAGCACACATTCAACAATCGCGTCTGGCCGGATTTCATTGCCCTTGGCGCCCGCGAAACTCCGTTTCTCAAGCTGCAGGAAATCCGCAGCGAGGAACCGATCGAAGCCGACGGTGTGACGATCACGCCGGTCGATCTCGATCACGTTGTGCCGGTATTGGGATTCATCGTTGATGACGGCAACGTTTCGATCGGATTCGTGTCGGACACGAATCCAACCGAGCGTGTGTGGGAACTGCTCAATGCCAAAGACAATCTGAAGGCCGTCTTTCTGGAGTGCAGTTTCCCCAACAACCTGGACTGGCTGGCCGAGATCGCCGCGCACCTTACCCCGGCCATGTTTCTTGTAGAACAGGCGAAGCTGAACGATCCGGACGTCATGCGATACGCGATCCACGTCAAAACGGCGCACGACGAAATCGTCCGACAGGAACTGGCTGATCTGGGACTCAAGAACGTCGAGGTCAGCGAGCCCGGCAGAACATACGAGTTCACATGAGCGGCCGGTTGTTCGTTTTCGCCGGGGGCGGCACGGGAGGTCATCTGGCACCCGGACTGGCCGTCGCCGATGAGCTTCGCCGCTGTGAGTCCGATTGCCGCATCCGCTTTGTCGGCTCGGGCCGGCCTGTTGAAGAACAGATGCTGAGCGAGACAGGCTACGAACGCTCTGCCCACGACGTTCTACCGCTGTCGCAACTCCGGCGCCGACCGTTGAGTTTTCTTCGTTCACACTGGCAGGCTTATCGGCGAGAACGCGCGTCTATGCGCCGCGATCGTCCGACGGCCGTGATCGGACTGGGAGGCTACGTCAGCGTACCCGTCGTACTGGCTGCGGGACGCGAGGCCGTCCCCGTATTGCTTCTTGAGCAGAACGCCGTCGCGGGACGCGCCAACCGACTGCTGGCCCGCTGGTTTCCGATCTGCCTGACGTTTCAGGAATCTCAACAAAGGCTGCCCTGCGGCGCGACGGTTCATGTCACTGGAAACCCGCTCCGCTCGTCGATTGCAAAGCTGCACCAGGCAGTTGCTGGCAATTCGGTCGATCGCCAATACACGACGTCACAAACCAGAACACTGTTGGTTGTCGGTGGAAGTCTGGGCTCGCAACAAATCAATGACTCGGTCGTGTCTGCCATTCAAGACATGGGAATGACGGCCCTGTTCGGGTGGCGGGTTGTGCATCAAACCGGGCCAGAAGGCGCAGAGGCGACGGCAACCGCATACGAGCGGCTGCACATCGAGCACATCGTGCAGCCGTTTTTTCCCGACCTGGCCGAGGTGTACGGCCAGGCCAGTCTCTGCATCGGGCGCGCCGGAGCGACGACACTGACCGAACTTGCCGCGAGTGGCGTTCCGGCGATTCTGATCCCGTATCCACATGCAGCCGACGATCATCAAACGGCCAACGCCCGCATCTTCGAGAACGCAGGGGCAGCGCTGGTTGAGGGAGCGCCCGATAGGTCTTCCAAACCGGTTGATCTCAGTCAATCCCTGCGGCAGCTGATGACGGACGACGTGCGGCTGGATGAAATGCGATCCGCCATGAGGTCGCTCGCTCGACCGGATGCGGCGGCGGCGGTCGCGAATCTGCTGCCGGCGCCGGGACCGTCGTGTTGAAAACGTGTCACTTCTCTGTCAGCAGAAGCTTGTGGATTCAATGATCACGCCTCGATAGCATCCCCGGACCTTGGCAGGCGGGGGCGAAACCGTCTTTTCGTTGGATCACGCGAAACCATGGACGACTGACTCATGACGACTGCTGTCGAAGCTCCGGAAACCGAACAGGAACTAGTCTCTACCGCGCAACGGGCGATCAGCAGTTGCAACTGGACGGTCGGTGAATGTGCCGCCCAGTGGACGCAACGATACGCCAAAGACCGTACCGACGCCGACTTCGGATCGATGGTCGGGCTGAGTGGCGATCAGGTTTACCAGCGTCGCCGTGTGTGGGAGACATTCGACGATGTCCGCGGCGGCTACACGCAGTTGAAGTGGTCGCATTATTACGTCGCCCTGACATGGAACGATTCGCCTGAGTGTCTTGCCTGGGCCGAAGAGAATCAGGCGACCGTGGCCGAAATGAAGGCCTGGCGGCGAATGCAGCATGGCGAGGATCTCACCGTCGAAGCCGAAGCCGATCTCGACCGGGATTATTCGAATCCCGGTTACGGAGACGCGATCCTGCAGATCGTCCCCGAACATTTCGGTGAGGACGATGGATCACGCCCCACATCTGATTCCCTGGAGGAAAGTCAGGCCAGCGGAAACCGAATCGACGCCGTAACAGGTGGTGCTGGAGATACCGAAGCCGGATACGCTCCATTTCGCAAGGACGCCGGTAGCGCGCCGCGCGAGGAAGGTTCTGGTGATTCACAGCCGGTCGGACTCAATCCCGAGCAGGCCATCAAGCGAGTCACTTCGGCCCTTGAGCGTTCGGCCCGGATGTTGACAGAATCGACTCTCGACGGATTCGGCGACCTGCCAGAGAAACTGCAAATCCGATTCAAGACGGCTGTTGAGAACCTGAACGAGAAGATCACCGGAATCACATGATGTCGCGTCGTGCCAGCCCTCGCCCACTGTCTCCGGAGCCATCACCGAGTTTTCGCATCAACGCGTGGCTGATTGTGCTGCTGCTGGGCCTGACGGCGGTGATGGCTTATCGACAAGCCTTCTGGCACTCGTCGCTGTTCAATCCGAACGCGAAGCCGCGAACCGTGACTCCCCGCGGAGACCTTGCCGCCGACGAGACGGCGACGATCGAGCTTTTCAGTCAGGTCTCGCCGAGCGTTGTTCATATCACGTCTGTCGCCCAACTGCAGAATGTTTTCACGCTCGACGTCGAGACGCTGAAGGCTGGCACTGGCAGCGGATTTGTCTGGGATACTCGTGGCCACATCGTCACGAACCTGCACGTCATCGAAAATGCGCAGGCGGCGATGGTCACGTTGCACGACAACTCTCACCATTCAGCACGTCTGGTGGGGTTCGACAAGTCTCACGATCTGGCCGTGCTGAAGATCGATGCTCCCGCCGGAAAACTGGCACCGATCGCGGTGGGACAGTCTGCCCAACTGCAGGTTGGTCAGAAAGTATTCGTGATCGGCAGCCCGTTCGAGTTCGATCACACGCTCACGACGGGTGTCATCAGTGGACTTAACCGCCGCGTACCAACCGGTTCGGACCGCAAGATTCACGGTGCGATTCAGACGGATGCCGCAATCAATCCCGGCAACTCCGGTGGACCACTTCTGGACAGCGCGGGTCGCTTGATTGGTGTTAACACGGCGATCTACAGCGAGTCCGGGGGATCAAACGGCATTGGATTCGCGATCCCCGTCGACGTGGTCAACGTCATCGTGCCGGACCTGATTCAGGACGGGCAGATCAGTCGAGCCTGGCTGGGCGTCGCCTTACGCGAAAACGTTGTCATCGGCCGCGTGCGACTGCAGGGAGTTCTGGTTGAACAGGTCATACCTGACGGCCCGGCCGACAAGGCAGGAATCCTGCCGATGCGTCGCGACGATGGGTTCGGGATCCTGCTGGGCGATCAGATAACTGCCATTAACAATGAAAAGGTAGAAAGCGTCAGCGACCTGCTGGCGCTGGCGTCCAAATACCGAGCTGGCGACACAGTCGACGTGTCTATTATCCGCGCCGGAAAATCGATCAGCCTCTCAGTCCGCCTTGAAGACCGTCCGGTCGAGTAGGCTCGTTCATCCCAGGGGAATCAGGACTACGAGTCTCAAGACTCTGTGGTACGATGGACTCGACGTTCTGCCGCATAGGCCATCGAACTGAGAATTGCCCGATGAACGATCTTCCTGAACTGCTTACGTCACTAAGCATCGCAGAATTGGAGGCTCTGGCTGAAAGCAAGCTGGCGCCCGCTGCGCAGCAACGACTCGATGAGCTTCTCACGCGAAACAGAGATAGCTCGCTGTTAGCGGATGAGATTGTGGAACTGGACCGCCTCGTTGCTCACGTGGATCAGTTGACGATTATCAAGGCTCGCGCTCGCCACACGCTCGCTCAACAACAGCCTGAAGTTGTTTGACCGTGAGCGTCTATATTCCAGTCGACCTGAGACGCAGGATTCGACAGCACTTTGGCGACTGTTGCGCTTACTGCCAAACGGCGGAAGAGTTGAGTGCCGCGATCTTCGAGATCGAACACATTGAGCCCAGTTCAAGTGGCGGCGCGACGTCCTTCGAGAATCTCTGCCTCGCCTGTCCCGCGTGCAATCGGTACAAGGCTGACCGTATCTCCGCACTGGATCCCAGGACGCAGAAGATCGTGCCACTGTATCGTCCTCACTCCGACTCCTGGTCGGATCATTTCTCGTGGACTGCCAACGATACCGAATTGGTCGGACTGTCGGCGACCGGGCGAGCCACAATCGTCGCTCTCCGAATGAACCGGTCGCAAATCGTCACCGTGCGAGGAATGTGGGTACGATTCGGACAACACCCGCCAACGAACCGACTCAGTTGATGCGTAATGACCCATCGCGGTCTATACCGTGGCCGGGACGTCCACTCGAACGGCGCAGAACTTGAACTCTGGTATCTTGCCGTAGGGGTCGAGTGCGTCGGTTGTCAGAACATTGGCGGCGGCTTCCCGGAAGTGGAACGGGATGAAGACGCAGCCTGACTCGATGCTGTCGTCGGAGCGAACGCGCAACTGGATCGTGCCGCGACGGCTGCTGACTGCAATCATCTCATCCGCAGGCAAATCCAGCCGCGAGAGATCGCCAGGGTTCATCGCCGCAAAGGCGTCCGGTGCGATGGAGTTCAGAACGTAACTGCGGCGTGTCATGCTGCCCGTGTGCCAGTGCTCCAGAACACGCCCGGTCGTGAGCACGAATGGGTATTCCTCGTCCGGTAGTTCGTCCGCTGGCTGATAGAGACACGGTACGAATCGGCCGCGACCGGATGCGGTGGGAAAGCCATCACCGAACAGAATCTGCGCGCCGTCGTCTGTCTCCGGATTAGCACACGGCCACAGTTTTCCGGTCGATCCGAGGTTGTCGTGTGTCAGTCCTTTGTAGTTCTTCGTGAGCGATGTGAATTCATCGAAGACTTCGGCCGGCGACGCATAAGACATCGGCAGTCCGACTCGACCGGCGATCTCGCAGATCACCTGCCAGTCCGCGCGAGCCTCGCCGGGCGACTCAAGCACCGGACGTCCAACCTGCACGCGGCGGTCCGTGTTTGTGTACGTGCCGGATTTCTCGAAGTAGCTGCTGGCGGGCAGAATGACGTCCGCAAACTCGGCGGTTTCTGTCAGAAAGATGTCCTGCACGACGAGGAAGTCGAGCGCCGACAGAGCCTTCCGCACCTTGTTGCTGTTCGGATCCGAAATGAACGGGTTCTCGCCCAGGATATACATTCCGCGGACCGTCCGATCGATCGCGCCGTGCATGATCTCGACAACAGTCAGTCCCGGATTGGGATCGAGCGTGCGACCCCAGGCGGCCTCGAATTTCTGCCGGATTACAGTGTCCGCGACTGACTGGTAATCCGGGAAGACCATCGGAATCAGCCCGGCGTCGCTGGCGCCCTGGACGTTGTTCTGGCCGCGCAGTGGGTGCAGTCCCGAGCCTGGCTTTCCGACATTGCCCGTCATCAGACACAGCGAAATCAGACAGCGTGCGTTGTCCGTCCCATGTGTGTGCTGCGAAATCCCCATCCCCCAGAAGACCAGCATCGATCCGCCACCGCCCGGCGGTGTGGCTTTTCCGATGGTCCTCGCAATGGCTCGAATTTCTTCAGCGGCCACACCACACACCCGCGAGGCTTCTTCCGGTGGAAACTCTTTGAGGACCAGGTCACGGACGTGCTCGAAGTTTTCTGTGTGCTGTGCGATGTACGGCTCATCGACAAGCCCCTCGGTGATCAGCACATGCATCACGGCGTTGTAGAACGCAACGTCACTTCCCGGCTGAATCTGAGCGAAGTGAGTGGCAAAGTTCGCCAGTTCATTTCGCCGGACATCGACGACGATCAGGTCGGTTCCGTTCTTCGCAGCTTCCTTCATGAACGTCGCTGCCACCGGATGATTGGCCGGAGCGTTGCTGCCGGTGACCAGAGCAACGCTCGAACGAGCCACATCAGCGAAAACATTCGTCACCGCGCCGGACCCGATTGTCTCCATCAGCGCGGCGACGGACGACGCATGACACAGCCGCGTGCAGTGGTCGACGTTGTTCGTTCCGAAACCAGCGCGTACCAGCTTCTGGAACAGATACGCCTCCTCGTTCGAACACTTGGCCGAGCCGAATCCCGCGAGTGCATTGCTGCCGAACTCGTCACGGATACCGCACAGTTTCTCACCAATCAGATCAAGAGCTTCGTCCCACGACGCTTCACGAAACGCCGGCAGGACCTCGTCATAATCGACGATACCGCCTGCCCGTCGGCTGACCGAGTCTCGAACTTCGCCGGAGAGCGGACCTTTGGGATACGCGTTGTCGCGTCGGATCAACGGCGTGGTCAGCCGCTGCGGATGCATTGCATAGTCCCATCCGTACCGACCTTTGACACATAGCCGGCTGTGATTCACCGGGCTCTCGCGGCCCTCGGCCATCACGATGCGGTTTTCCTGCGAGTAAAACGTCACCGCGCAGCCGACGCCGCAGTAGGGGCACACACTGTCGACGGCCGTCAGATCCTCTCGGGGCACCACCGGCAGCGAGATAGTCTTCTGAGTCAACGCCCCGGTCGGACACGACGCGACGCACTCACCGCACGCCACACATGTGCTGTCGCCCATCGGATTGTTGAGATCGAATGCGATCTGGGCGGTATGTCCCTTGCCGCTCCGACCGATGACTTCGTTTGACTGCAGATCGTCACACGCCCGCACACATCGGTCGCACAGAATGCAGGCCGAATGGTCGACCGCAATGACCGGCGAACTGACGTCGGAAGGAAGATCTGAAGGCTGAAGGATGAAGGATGAAGGATGAATTGAGGCGGCCTCTTCATCCTTCATCCTTCCGCCTTCATCCTTCCGAACCCTTCCGCCTTCATCCTTCAAATACCGTCGTCCGAGTGCTTCAAGTTCGCAGTCACCGGTCGACGTCTCTCGTGCGCACGGTGATTCGTGTTCGCTCAGCAGAAGTTCGGTGAGCATTCGTCGGTGTGACTCGACCTTCTCTGAATTTGTGTCGACGGCCATGCCGGACTGACATTCGCGCGTGCAGGATGCAGCCAGCACGCGGTCGCCCACATCGACAACACACATGCGGCAGACGCCAACCGGGTCCATGCGATCGGAATGACACAACACGGGGATGTCGATGCTGGCGTCCCGAGCCGCCTGCCAGATCGTCGTGCCAGTCGGCACGGTCAACTCTCGTCCGTCGATTGTCAGTGTGACGGAGTTGGTCATTTGTCGTCTCTACACGGAGGCCGAAGAATCGCTGACCCGAAACAAGCGGACCGGTCACGCGACAACAGGGAACGATAAGCCGTCGCCGCCTGCGGGGCTATCGCTTCCGGCACGATCGAGCTCACGAGCGTCGCGGGGGAGCCAGGTCGGACACAACGATTTTCAGATCGTCAAACCAGACTTCACCCAGTCCGTGTAACGTCAGTCGCAGCTTGAGGTCCGCCGCGCTGTTGACTTCGCGGATCATCTCGAACGACTCCCATTGATCCGCTTCCGTCCAGCGCAACCGTGTGCCCGTCAGGTTCTCACCAAGCGTCACTCCCTCCAGCGTCGAACTCACGGGATACGGGATGCGGATGCGACCACTGATATGGACGATCTGCCCCGGCTCGACACTCACCGGTGGTGTCTCCAGAGCCAGCGGAGTTGCAGGCAGTGTGATCGGCGGTTCTCCCTCGGTGGTCTTCAGGCTCAGCATCCGCAGGATCGAGTTCTTGCTGCCCTGCAGAGTCGTGATCTCGACAGCCGCACGAATTCCTTCCAGTTCCGGCTGAATATTGCGCCAGCCTTCGTCCAGCATCTGGCGACTGTCCGTCCGCTCGAAACTGCCCGATGGAAGTCGGTTCTCGATTCCGGCCACGGGACTGGCTCCGATTCGGCGGACCAGCCGCCAGTGCTCGGGCAGTGTCTGAAAGCACGCCGTATACGGACTCGACAGTGGAGACCCGCGTCCTGCGATTGCTTCGTCCCAGTGAGCGCGTTGCAGGATGCGGAGCGTCTGCAGCGCCGCCTCCGCATTCCAACGGATGGAAGCCACATCGAGATGACTTTGCGGAAAGCCCGACCGCGTCGGCTGTCCCGAGTCCGGTCGCATGGTCACGTTGCGCTGATAATCTCGCTCGGCGGCCTTGATATACATTGCAGCCTGGTCGAGAAGCTGCGGTCCGTCTGGCTGTCCCGCGCCCAGAAGCTGCAGCTCGTGATCAACTTTGCGGACGCGTTCCAGCCGGGCCTTTGCCAGTTCCAGCCATAAGGCGGCGCTGCGGACTTTGATCGTGTTGATGCGTGATCGCAGGATGTTGCCCCAGTTGGGATCCGTCGACACCACCAGAGCGGCCACCTGATCAAACCGGTCCAGTCGAATGTGTTTGCCACTCGGACTCGAAGTACTCGGAACAGTTCGCACTCCGGTTGTGGAGAGTTCCCAGATGGTTGCCGTGTCCTCAATGCCAGGGATCACCATTTCAAGATTGCGGGACGCCATCTGACCGGGAACAAATTGCGTGTCCGGATCATGCCAGATGGGCATCAGCAATTGCCCGTTCGGTCCATGGATGAGCGAGAGTTCGATCGACTCCTGGCGAGGTTTCCCGCTGGCTTGCTTCTCTCGCTGGGCCCGCAGTTCCGCGGCACGTTGCCGCTGTTCAATCGCACCCACACCAGACACGTTGTTCCTGTCCGGATCGAATCGTCTGCCCTTGCCGGCCGTACTGATCCCGGAGATCGGAACCGTGCGGTGCTCAATGACCGACCGCGTGGCGAGCCACGGTTCCAGCAGTTCGATCTCCTGACTGATGATGGCGATGATCAGCTCGCGTTCCCGCGCACCCGGAAATGTCGAGTCGAAACTGGTCGATTTCCAGTAACCAATTCCGCGAACTCCAGCGGACAGCGCGGTCCATGTCAGCAGCCGAATCTGCTCGGGTTCGACAACGGGCAGCGGCGACTTAAGCACTCCATCCTCGGGCTCGATCTCGGTCTGTATCCAGGTCGTGACGAATGTTCCTGGCAGCAATTGCCGAATCTTCAGGCTGAGGAAGCGGCGGTAGTCGAGCGTCGAGTAGGCCGTTTGCAGAGGATGCAGCGTCAGTCCGACGCCATCCAGCACGCGCGAGTACGACCGCTCCAGACCGCCGCCGCCGATGTCTGCGAAGATCGGGCGCTGCAACTTGTCTTCCGAGCGGACCAGCCGAACCTGGCTGTCGACGATTTCGCGAGCGTCACCAGGAATGCGTGTCCCGAGATACCAGAACAGAATCCCGGGGTTCGGGTTCTCTCGCTCGAATCCGTCGAGTTTGATGACGACTTTGCCGGACGCATCAGGGGCCGATGCGATTCCGCGTGGAGGCGTCGCCATGGCCCACAAACCATGCTGCTGCAGATCGAGAATGTGATCGCGGTCCTGGTAGTTATCGACCCAGACCACGTTGATCCCGATTTCGCGCAGGCGACTGGCCGGTTCCCCGTGATGCGGGGCGAAGATTGGTATCGACGGCCGGCCATCGATCAGAATCCGGTCGTGCCGCATCTCGACGCGACGCCGTTGCGGACGAACCTCTGCGTTGACGGGCACAATGTCCCGTTGCGGCGACGCATAGCCAGTCCAGCGCAGATCATCAAAGAAGAACTCGGTGGTGCCTTTTCGCAACCGCGTCTCGACAACGACCCGGTCGAAGAACGCATTCTCAAGATCGAGTGATTTTCCCTGTAGCTCGGCGCGCAACCGCGTGATGCGATTGCGTAGGGCCTCGTTGGACACGTCGACCCGCAGAGTTTGCCAGTCGCCTGGATCAAGGTATGCCTCGCCGCGCAGCAATGCCGTCAGCGTCTGATTACTACGAGGGTCAACCTGTTTCGGGAAAACGAGTCTGAGTGAGACGACAGCCCCGGTGTGGCTGGATCGCATCTGCAGCGACAGCTCCAGATCTTCGATCGGCGCTGACGGTGGCAGAGCATGCTCAAGCCGGATGGTCGGATTATCTCGAAACGCATCGATTTCGATGTTCTCAGACGCCTGTCCGCTATGGCGGATGAATCGATTTCGTCGTTGCACCCGCACACGTGCGTCGGCAGCGTTGGCTATGACAACCTGCCATGAAGGCTCAGCCGCGTCGAAGCCATTCAGGTGATCTGCGGCCGTCACCGGAAGCACCGGCAGCAACAGCAGCAGCAATCGGCCCATGATTGCAAGGTGGGCGCTCCGCCGCTGATGGGAATGCGCGGCGTCCCGGTGCATGCTCCCAGGCACAGCGTGGGAACCTTCCGTCGCAGACTCATCCCTGAATCCGAACAATATTCGCAGTCCTTCGCAGCCGGTACAGGACGGGCATTCCGTTGCCCATCGTCAACAACTGGCACTTTTTCGCCGAAACTGGCATCAATCCGTTCGACAAAGGCAGGCCTGAATCAAAGCCGAATGATGGCAGCCGCGTGGCCGTAACTCCCGGAGTCTAAAACAGGTTACGGAATCTACCAAGATGAAGCGTTGCCAGAACGCAACGTGATGCAAACTGACAATCCCCTGTCCCCGGAGCACCTAAGTCTCAATCCAATCGGAGCTTAGAGGCAAGGGGTTGAGAATCGTTCGAGGCAGGGGCACAATCTGGGTCAACTTCGCGGACTATCTCAGGAGACCAGCGCCCATGAATTCCACGTCCCGATTTCCCGAAACAGGCGAAAGCGATTTGCCGAGGGAACTGGTCGATCTGGCCAAGGCAATCGCGGCGCTACCCGAGCACCACCAGCAGGATCTCGAACCTGTTTACAGTCGTGTGGTTGACTCGGTGAAGCGTCGTCGCCGAATCCTGTCCCTCGTACAGGAAGCACTCTCGCAGCTTCGGCTCGACATCAAATATCTGATGTTTGATCTCGAAGTCACCCGTAAGGAGAGAGACGAACTGCGCGAGCGACTCGACTGATCCTCTCCAGCGTGACTCTCTTTCCCGTACCGTCACCACCAATCTCCTGTCTCACTTCACTTCCACCTCTCCTTCCGTTTCCGGCGTCACTGGCGATTCTCCGTCGCCCGGCACATCACCTGCCTCTCGCCGATCATTCCACCCCCACCACTGAGCCAGCATCGTTCCCGTCAGCATGCACCCGAACGTGTAGACTGCCGTCGGAATCGCCGCGGCCGGTTCGTTTTCGAACAGGTCGAGGACGAGAAACGTCCCCAGTCCCGCGTTCTGCATGCCAACCTCAAGTGTCAATGCGCGCCGCATGGGTTCGGGCAGTCGTAATGCACGACCGCCTCCATACCCGGCCGAGTAACCAAGCCCATTGATGACGAGCAGGGCCAGCAGCATTGACCCGGCGCCGACCGCGTGTCCCGAGAATGCGTCAGCCAGGCGATCTCGATTCAGCGCGACCACGACAGCGATGATCCAGACAATCGTCGCGTTGGCGACGATCGGAGCCAGCGGTTGAATGCCCCGCGCCACTGGACTCCAGAATCGACACAACAGATGTCCGATTACGACCGGACCGACAACACGCTGCAGGAGTTTGACAGCTTCGGCCGCCGGATCGATCTCCACAAATGCGCTCAACGTCAACTGAAACGCCAGCGGCACGATCAACGGTGACAGAATGGTCGCGCTGGTGGTGAGGCTGATCGAGTAGCTGACGTTCCCGCGAGCTGCGAGGGTCAATACGTTCGATGCCATGGCCCCTGGCACACAACCAACAACGATGACACCAATCAGATACTCGCGTTCGAGCCCCAGCAAAGTGCCACAGCCCCACGCGAGCAGCGGCATGACCGAGTACTGGATCGCCGTCCCGCCCAACACCGTCGGCCAGCGACGGAAGACCTCATCGATTTCATCGACAGTGATCAGGCAACCGATGCAGAACATCGTCAGCGAGATCATCAGTCCCAGTGCCGGCCGCGTCGCTGCGAACGGGTCCAGGGAATCCACCCCAGCCAGATCGATCCAGAAATATGCGACCACAGAAAACAACACCAGCCAGATCAGAAGAAGCTGCTGAATGATGCCAGAGATGCGTGCGATCATGCTCGGTTGCCTGTGGCGTATCGGGAGGAGTACGGAATCGTAGAGTCTGCTCGTTGATTCTCCGAACCTGCATCAACGCCCTGCTCCCAGGTTTTGACGGTCCAACAGATCTGCGATCGCGGCGAAAAAGTCCGTCTTGAGGCCGTTTTTCTGTCTCGGGTAGCATTCCGGCCGGTTTTCATTTCAGGTGAATTCACGGGGAGTCGACACGGGCGTGGACTATCAGTTCAAGTCGATTGGAAAGACATGCGCCGCGACCGGCCAGCCGCTGCAGCCCGGAAGTCGGTCTCACAGTGTGCTTGTTGATCGGGATGGCCAAATGCTGCGGCTCGACTTTTCCGAAGAAGGCTGGACTGGCCCGCCGGAAGATGCCGTGGGCGAATGGATTACCGTCGTGCCCGAGGATTCGTCAAAGTCGCAGGAAGTCGATACCGACAGTCTGATGGCGTATTTCGAGCAACTTTGCGAGGAGCCGAATCCCGGTCACGATCGAATGCGGTACGTTCTGGCTGTTCTGTTGCTGAAGAAGCGGCGGCTGCGACTGGAAGGCTCGCGACGGGATGACGACGGCAACGACTTCCTGCAGCTTCACGGAACACACGCGGAAGGCGAATTCGAGATCCCCGATCAGGAACTCGATGAAGAGGAAATCACGTCATTGCAGGCAGCACTCACGACTCAGCTCGCCGAAGAATGGAATTCGTGACACGCAATTGACCGCCAGCCGGATCAGTGCAGTTAATCGACGCAGCAGACAATTCCCGACATCAGCCACGGAAGGCCGATGATGCCGACACGACTCACAGAGTTATGCCTTTGTGTGCTGCTGCTTACGTCCTCAGGCTGCGCATTGTGGCCCTTCTGGGGCCGCAAGAACGCGCCAGCACCGCGCGTGCTTGCTCACGATGCGTCGCGGGACGAAATCCTCGAGCACCTCAACAACGAACGCGCCCGGCTCGTTGGCTGGCGATCGACCGATGTCCGCATCACGGCACGAGGCGAAGGCATCGTGGCTCCGAAGCTGTCCGCGCGATTGAGTATTGAAAGCCCGCGAAATCTGCGGTTGATGGCGTCGTCATTGCGCGGCGACGAAGTCGACTTTGGCTCCAACAACGATCGCTTTTGGTTCTGGATGCGGGCCAGCAAGCCAAAATATATTCTCACAGGCTCGCATTCAGTATTGGAGCAGCAGCCGTCGATGCCGCTGCCGTTTCCGCCGTCCTGGCTGATGGAGGCACTGGGAGTAATCCCCGTCGACCCGAACGGCGTTCAGATGCTGCGCGACCCGGCAACTCCCGATCAGGTGCGACTGATTTCGGCCGAATCGCTGCAGGGTCAGCAGATGCAGCGGATCATGGTGGTCGACCTGCCACTCGGTCAGATCACCGAACACGCACTGTACGACGCGAATGAGCGGCTGATTGCGAGCGCTTCGATGAGCGACTTCCGTTCGAGCCAGGCGGGTACGACTCTGCCTCACAGCATCGAGCTGAACTGGCCACAAACCGGCACGGAACTGGCGCTGAAGATCAAATCGATCGAGGTCAACCCGTCGATGCCCGCAGCGAACTGGGAAGTCCCAACGTACCCCAACTACCGGATTGTCGACCTCGACCGCGAGTACGAGCGATCGTTCTGAAATGTGCTGTCTGTTGGTGAGGACCTCAGGGACTCGCCTGTGAACGCAGACGCCACGGGACTTCCAGCCCGTGTTTCTCCATCAGCACCTCGTCTGACAATATGGCTTGCACGTCACCAAACGCCTGCAGCTTCCCGCCGTCCAGCACAATGACGCGGCTGCATATTTCAGCGACGAGATCCAGATCGTGCGTCGCAATCATCTGACTGCCGGGAAACTCACGCAGGATTTCGATCAGCCCGCGCCGCGATCTCGGATCCAGATTGCTGAACGGTTCATCGAGGACCAGCACTTCCGGTTCGCACGCCAGCACTCCGGCCAGACACACCCGCTTGCGTTCGCCCACGCTGAGTTGCAGCGTGCCGCGGTTCTCGAAGCCGCTCAGACCGACGCGTTCCAGACTGAGTTCGACCCGGTGCAGAACTTCGCTCCGCTCGAGTCCCAGATTAAGCGGTCCGAAAGCGACGTCTTCCCGCACAGTCGGACAAAAGAGTTGATCATCCGGGTCCTGAAACACGAACCCGACGCGCTGACGGACCTGCCTGAGTGTGGACCGTCGTACCGCAATGCCGTGGACGGCCACGGAAGCGGCCTGCGAATCGGGCGGCAGACGTTCGGGCAACAGGCCGTTCAGATGCATCAGCAACGTTGTCTTGCCCGCGCCACTGGGTCCGATCAGTGCCACGGTCTCGCCTGATGGAATCTCAAAACTGATGTCCTTCAACACCGCCGGGCCCGCGGCATACGAATAATTCAGCGAGCGGACTTCGACCGCCGGTTGATTCGATTCAGCGAAATCCACTGCAGTCTCCGTCATGACTGGACTCGACAGGAAGCACCCCCGATCATCTGACCTCTGCAACGTCCCACTTTGAACCAGTTTGAGACCGGAACCCCCGTGGCCGACAAACGCGATTTCGACGAGTTCCTCGGAAAATTCAACAAGCATCATGGCCTGATGACCGATGAGCTGCACAAGGTCATCATCGGTCAGCAGTCCGTCATTGATCAGATTCTTGCCGCCATTTTCACCGGCGGACACTGCCTGCTGGTGGGTGTTCCCGGTCTGGCCAAGACGCTCATTGTCAGCACGATCGCGAAGATCCTGGATGCTGAGTTCAAGCGGATTCAGTTCACGCCCGACCTGATGCCCTCAGACATTACCGGGACCAATGTGCTGGACGAAACCGAATCCGGCAAACGCGAATTTCGATTCGTGAAGGGGCCGGTGTTCACGAACGTGCTTCTGGCCGACGAAATCAACCGCACGCCGCCCAAGACGCAGGCCGCGCTGCTGCAGGCCATGCAGGAACACGAAGTCACCGTCGGGCAGGAAACCTACAAACTGCCCGATCCATTCTTCGTCATTGCCACACAGAATCCGATCGAACAGGAAGGCACGTATCCACTGCCGGAGGCGCAACTCGACCGATTCATGTTCAACGTGAAGGTCGACTATCCCTCGCTGGAGGAAGAGGAACGGATTCTCGCTGCAACAGCTACAGGGGAACGATCTGAGGTTCGCCGAGTCCTGACGGCGAAATCGATCGTGTTTCTGCAGAAACAGATCAGTCAGATCGAAATCGCACCGCTGACGATCAACTACGTGACTCGGCTCGTTCGGGCAACGCGTCCCAAGGAAGCCGACAGTCCGAAGTTCATTCAGGAACTCATCGACTGGGGGGCTGGTCCGCGAGCCGGTCAGTATCTGATCGCCGGCGGCAAAGCCATGGCCGCCATGAACGGCCAGCCAGCGGTATCAGTCGAGAACATCCGGCGGGTGGCGATTCCCGTACTCCGTCACCGAATCGCCCCGAACTTCCAGGCCCAGGCAGAGGGTTACACGCCGGAATCAATCATCGAGCGACTGATTAAAGAAGTCCCCGAGCCGAAGATCGCCAAGTACGGGTAAGATCTCTCCAGAATTGATTAGCAGTTGGCTGTCCCCTCTCCCCCACGGGGAGAGGGTTAGGGAGAGGGGGTCTGTGACAGCGCGTTGATCATCGAGCCAAGGAATAAATCACAGCCCGTCCGGTCCACTTAGGACGCGTGTAGAATTAACTTCCCGATCTGGTGAGCCGAACGCGCTAGCGTCGAGCCCGAGGCTAGCGCCTACGGCTCACGAACTCGGGAACTTAATTCGACACGCGTCCAAACCGTCCACCGAGAACCTCGCGCATGCGTTTCGAGAAGTCCAACCGCACTCCTTACCTGGGCCGCCGCGACCAGTTTCGACTGGCGATGATGGTCGTGCTGATCGGGTTTGTGCTTTTGTCGATTGAAATGGCATCGCGCGAGAGTACCTGGTACTGGCTTACCGGAAACCCGGGGACCGACACATCGCCGACCGATTCCACTCCGCAACGTTCGTCGGCAGGACCGAAAATCGATTTCAATCCGCGGGTGGACGACGAGCCACTGCCGCTTGGTGTAATCCGAGTCGAGAAGGCGCCCAGGCATTCCGAAGACGGCGAACCGGTCGAGCTGGGCACTGATTTCAGTCTCGCGCCAGAGCAGATCGCAAGGATTCGAGACAACGCCGTCGGAATTCGCTCCGCCGAACGCGACGTGTACCACGACACCCTCGCGCGAGTTCGTGAGATTCCATTGAAGAAGCAGCAGGAGGCCGCACGGGATGACGTGGCCTTTGCCGTGCTGATGACCGAGTCCCAGGAGTTCATCGGCAGGCTGATCACGGTGAAGGGAGAGATTCGGCGGCTCATCGCGATCCCTCCGGGACGGAACGATCACGGTATTGAAGATCTCTGGGAGGCCGTGATGTTCAATGCCGACTCGGGGTCGGAGAACCCGTATCTCATTCGATTTACGAAACTTCCCGAAGGGATCCCAACTGGTATGCAGCTGCAGTCCGGCACGCTGGTCGAAGTGACCGGTTACTACTTCAAGCGTTTCGGTTACCCCACTCATGATCATCGGCTGCACGTCGCTCCAATGGTTCTCGCCAGAACACTGAAGTGGTTCAAGCCGCGGTCTGCACAGAAGCCGAACGACCTGGGTCTGATCCCTTACGTCCTGGCGTTTGCCGCGATCATCGGCACAACAATTGGCGTCATGCTGTACCAGTTCCGTTCGAGCGATCGCAAATTTGAACGAGAGCATCTGAGGCGTTTAACCGAGGCACCACGAGAAGCCATCGCCGCCATCGACCACCTGCCGGTCATTGACGTTGGCGACGCGCTCCGTCAGATGTCGCAATTCGATAGAGCCACGCCGACGGAATCACAGGCAGCCAAACCCGACCCCGAGAGCAGTTAATGTCGTAACGGACCTGGAGTCTCTGCGGCGGTCTCGCGGTCAGCGTGGCAGGCAGACAAAGTGCACGTGGGCGACATTGGGCCCGCGCGTCGCGAAGACGGCGAATCCCTGGCAACTGTAGGCCTGAAAGTGAGGGGACGTGTCCAGCCAGGAGAGGTCGTACTGCGTGCCGGTTCGATATGTCGAACACTGGTGGTCCGCGGCGACCAGATGCTGCAGGCCGGTTTTCGTGTAGGCGTACACGGAACCCGGGCAGTCGCTGAACAGCAGCTCGCCGGCGTAGGCGGGCACACGCAGTTTCTGATTGATCCGTCCGTCACGCCACAGATTCACCTGATCGATTGGCTGCCCGCGAATGCGGCCGAACCAGATGTTGCCCGCACGATCCTGCAGATGAGCATGCCCGGAATTGACCAGCGACACATCCTGTTTCGGACCGATCACTCGTATGGATTCCTGCCCGCTGATGACGTCGGACATGTTTCCAGCTCGGCCCTGTGTCGATGCGATCCACAGCGCGCCGTCACGGTCACGCAGACTGTAACCTGCGAAGCCGGACATCCGGGACAGGACGTGCGGCGCTTTGGCGAAGTGCAATTCTCCCTCTTCGAACTGGCCGAAGAATGAGCGGCCTCCGTCGTGGCGCAGCGACAGATCACTCACGAAGACGCGTTCGCCATCGCC
Source organism: Planctomycetota bacterium (assembly GCA_963579025.1). Classification (GTDB taxonomy): domain Bacteria; phylum Planctomycetota; class Planctomycetia; order Planctomycetales; family Planctomycetaceae; genus CAUZFZ01. The sequence continues at coordinate 45,728 of CAUZFZ010000015.1, forward strand.
GATCGGGGCGAGGATCGACGTCACACCACGTCTCGATCCGGCCGCTATCAACGCGTCGGTGGCGTCGTACCACAAGTCACCGTCCAGCAGGCGCAACGCGCGGTTATGCAGGCACCAGATCCGCCCGTCACCACCAACCACAATCTGCAGTGCCAGCTTCTCCTCCGGCCTGGGTTTGTCGGGTCCGAAGGCATACTGCAGCCAGTCCCTTTGATCTTCGATCACTCGAAACAGATCGCCCGAATCGATCAGCTTCCCCGGCTGGCATAGCGCCGCGCGATCGCCGTTCTGAACCAGCACCATGCCGTCCAGCCCGGGAATCATGGATTCGATGGCGGTTGCGCGTCCGCGCGTCTTGTCCGGAAACGGTGAACCCGGCAGCGTGTGCCAGCCATTGTTCGTGTGACAGATCAATCGTCCCTCGGGATTTGTGGCCCACACTGTGCCATCTCCACTGACAGTGACGGGTCCCGGTCCGATTTCGTGAGAGACAACATGCAGAGACGGATTGGTGCGGCCGTGGGGCGACCACACCATCAGGGGATGAGTTTCACTGGCGGTGGCCGAGGATGACGTATAAACGCGTCCGTAGCGGTCGACCGCATGCAGGACCCGGAAACCCGGATGAGGAATCTGACCCAGTCGCTTCTGCGTGACAGGGTCGAGCAGCAGCGGCTTGCCACGCCCGTAACTGTTGGGCAGCCAGAACGCTTCACTTCCCGGCGTAAGAATCGCCCGCGGCACGAGCCCGGCAGTTCGGCCAAACGCATTCATTAGCTTCCTGTCGTTCTGAAGCACGCGCACGTCGCCGTTCGGCCCGGCAGTGATCAGACCTCCGGCATAGCCGTCGCCGCCACCGGAGTTCACGTCGTCCGCATCGACGCCGTCGATCATTTCGGCAAGGACATAAACGCGACCGGTTTCGTCCGCGTACAGGTTCTTAACTCTCGAGGCGCGGACTTTGCCGAACAGTACAGAATCAGCACCCGTCGGTTTTTCGAATTCGAGTCTGCCGTTGTCCTGAAGGACCGCCCGCTGAACCAGCCGTTCGGTGTCGATGTATAAGAAACTCCGTGACGATTCGGCGACCAGTTGAGTCAATGATGAAAGCTTCGTATGGACGGGCACGTTGTGAATGGCCCATTTTCCGCGATGCAACAGCCACACGTCCTGATTACCCAGCGTCCACGCCACTGCGAGTTTCCCCTGTGGCTCGACCGACAAACGTACGTGTTTGCCATACGGCACGCGCTCGCCGGTCATGACCTGATAAGACCACTCGTCATTCTGGAACCGGTAAACGCCCCGCAGCCCAAGCAGCCAGGCCGCGTCTCCCGCGTAGCGGTGTGCGTCGGCATGGATCAGAGCACCCCGCGTCTGGCAGCGTGCATAAACGCGATTGGTCGTGTCGACGGTCGAGTGAGTGATCCAGTTCTCACCGTCGTAACCGAGGACCATGTGGAGTTGATACGAAACAAACCAGACGCGGCCTTCAGGTTCGAACAGCGCGATGTGAGCATTCCGAATCTGCGGAACCTGACGGTCAAACTGCTCCGCGATGTGAGCCTGAAGCTGCTGCACATCCCATTTGGCGTAACCGCGACCGTCCTGCAGCCAGACTCTTCCTGACGGATCGGCCAGGGCAGACCGAATCCCGAGTGGCAGCGGTTGCCATTGAGCATCGGTCAGGACGACGTCCGCAATTTCCGGTCCGTTAACGTCATCGTCATCGGCCTGGCCAATACCGATCAGCAGCGTCAGCGCCGCGACTCCAGATACACTCATCAAGCGAAGCATGTTCATTGTCCCTGTAGACTGACCGATACGAGCGTGCTGACCGAACCGTTCTCCACCACGACCCACAGCTTCTGGTCGCGGACACCGACGAATGCCGCGGGGATGCCTCCCCAGTTGATGGGCATCGACCGCGTGATTTCGTCGCCCTCGGGAGACTGTCTATCAAAGCGCAGCCATGCCAGACCGGTCGGTGTCAGGCAAACCACTTCATCGTTCTCGACGACCAGCGGTGTCAGGTGTTCCTGATATGTCGGCCGGCATGAACGCGGCTTGCTCGTTCCGCCGACCTGGTAGCCGTTAAACACGCGCGACTTGTGATTCCCCCACACGAAACCGGCCGGGTGCTCAATTACGGGAGCACCAAAATCCTTCAGCATGAACCACTCATCAGCCGACTCGATGCGGTACACGCGGTCGAATCCCTGATGCAGCCACAGCCAGCCCTGTGAGTCGAGATACCAGCTTCCTGCATATGACTCAGGCCGAGACAAAGTGCCCGCGCCGGCCTGTTTGGCCGGTGGAGCACCGATACGCTGAACGGCCATTTCGCCATCGGGCTTGTCCACTTTGTGCCACGATGTGATGCGGGAATTGGACCTGTCGGCCAGCACCAGTTGCCCGCTCCGCAGTGGCCCCATCAGGTCGAAGTTTCCGGTCTGAACGTTTTGCACCTCGGCAGCCACGCCGCCGGTTCGCAACCGATCGACGGTCTTCCCGTCACTGATCCACAGGCTGTCGCCGATCGCCAGCCAGGGAGAGGCCAGAAATCGAGAGCCCGCCTGGCTGCGCAGGTCCTCTCGTCTGTCACAGGACTGAATCGGCGCTGCAGCGTGCATCCGGGCCAGTGAAGCAGATGCCAGTTCGAACAGTGTCGCCCCGGCTACGATTGTTCCGTCACCCAGCACCAGTGAGGCAGAACCATTCTTGTTAAGCACCAGCATCGAACCATCACGTCCGGGCCACAGCGACGCGGCATCGGTCAGTCGATCGTCGAAGAGTTCAGGTTTGCTGCCCGGTTCCAGCGTGTTAACTGCTCCGTCGGGCCCAACCGTCCAGACCAGTCCGGTCGAGTCGAGCGCGGCGGAATATCCGATCCTCGCCCCGCTACCGGGTGATCGAACGACGGACTGCGTGCCAACCTGCACTGACTCGGTTGGCTTGCCATCGGACGAGAAGACCAGCGTTGCGCGTCCGCGTCCCAGATACACTCGACCGCGATGATCACAGCCCAGCAATCGATCGTCGGCCATCGTCTCTTCTTTGTCGGTGACCAGCAGCGGCTCGTGTGAACCGGCGGCCAACCGAAACATCCCGCGATCGCGCGTGAGCATCAGAAAGTCACCGCCGGACATCGCGGCAAGCTGGATGCGCGAGGGATCAGAGAACTCGATCCATTCGGCGTTGCCCAACAACGGGACGCGGACGAATCCCAGCGAACCATCGGAAACTCGCGCTGCCAGGAACAACAGCTCTCCTTTTGGTGACAACGCGAAATGCCCCTGTGGTTGAATCCAATCATCACCCAACGGCAACTGACCGAGGGCCAATTTGTCGGGGTCCTCCTCAGATTGAGGCACGGCAAACGGAACAGACAATTCACTGCCCGGTGGCGCAGCGAAACGAACTCGGCGATGACCTGCGAGAACAACAATCCCGTCCGGTCGAATCGCAGCCGCGTTCCAATCGGCCGATACAACCGTGGCAGTGCTCCACTCACCGTCGTTAAAAAATGCCATAGTGGTCTGCCCCTCAGTGTCCTGCGGAGACCACGCAGCGACCCGTCCCTGGTGATCACTCACAACGCCGCGCACACCGGTATCCGGCCAGCCGGGAATTCGCTCTCGACGCAACGTTCCTTTCTGCAACTGGAAGAGTCCGGCACCCGATGCCAGCCACCAGCGTTCCGAACTGCCCTCCACCAGTCGCAGTTGAGCGCGGCGCGTTCGTGAAAACCTGTCCGATCCGAGTGGCCGATAAGTTCGCCACTTCCCGCGGTGAAGAGACCGGAGAACGGGTTGATACCCGTCGACCGTCAACCACAGGTCGTCTTCGCCAACTGCCTGCAGCGACGAGTTGAGTAGTAGCCGGAATTCGCCATCCCATTCCTGTTCCGCAGCCCAGCGAATGGCCTCAGCGTTCCCGTACAGTTTGTTGTAATACGTGTCTCCGTTATGCATCTCAAAGCACGGAGCCCGGTCCGAACGCAGCCTCACGTGCGTGATCGGCCGTGGCAGAGTCGCCCAGCGCTGATTGCCGGTGAGAATCCGCTTCAGCTCCTTCGCGGCAAGGTCGTACAGCGGCGTGAGCCCTTTCCCCGGGTACGCTGCGATTTTCGACCAAGGCTGCCGCGGCACATCGTCGCCGCGCACGTGCGGGCCGGTCCGCAGGATGATCGTGGCGCAGAACAGAATGCAGGCCAGACGCTGATAACGATTCATGGTCAATCACGACCTCGACAAACGGGAAACTCTGAATCCCGGAATCGTCTCACTCTTCGTCGGCAAAGTCCACGAGATTGGGTCTGTCCGATACTCGGCGAATGAGAACTCGCCTCCGTGGCAGCCACCTCTACGACACGACCGGCAATTCGATCGACATGTCATGCGTGACCTGTCGCGTCACAATGGATCCCAGCAGGGTCGTCTGCGTGCAGTCATGCACGTCGACTTCGACCATTGAGCCGGCCAGACGTGGATTACCATCAAACACCACGATGCGGTCGCAGTCCGTTCGACCCACCAGCTGATTTTTGTGCGCGTCGTCGTCGCCGTGCTTGACTGCCGTCTTGCTCGGGCCTTCGCACAGAACCAGCACCGTCGAACCGATCAGCTCGGCGTTGTCTTCTTCGGCGACGCGGTTTTGCAGCGCGAGCATTTCATTATTGCGACGCTTCTTCACGCTCTCGGGAATGTCGTCTGCCCATAACCCGTGGGCCTTCGTACCCGGCCGTTCGCTGTACTTGAAAATGAAACTGTTCTTGAATCGGAACTCGCGAATCAGGTCCATGCTCATTTCGAACGACTCTTCGGTTTCGCCGCAGAATCCGACGATGAAGTCACTCGACACGGCACAGCCCGGAATCGTCGCGTTGATCCGAGTCATCATCTCACGGTAGTCGGCCACGGTGTAGCCGCGCTTCATCCGCTTGAGCATCTCATCGCAGCCGGACTGAGCCGGCACATGCAGGTAACGGCAGACCTTCGGCAGATCGCGTACTGCCTGCAGCAGATCGTCCGTCATGTCCTTCGGATAATTCGTGACGAACTTGATCCGGTCGATGCCCTCGGTGTCGTGGATCAGTTCCAGCAGGTCAGACAGCCGATACTCGCGACCGTCTTCGATGTGCCGGTAACTGTTGACCGTCTGTCCCAGCAGAGTGACTTCTTTGACTCCCTGTCCGGCCAGCGTCCGCACTTCCGACGCAATCTGACTGGGAGCCCGACTCTGTTCGGGACCGCGTGTCATGGGGACGACGCAGTAAGTACAGAACTTGTCGCAGCCGATCATGATCCGCACGAATGCCTGGTAGGGACTCGGCCGCATCTCCGGATCACGCAGCGGGTCGTAGCTTTCAAAGCTGCCGGCCACTTCGGTTCGCGACCCGCCACGCCTGTCCAGACTGAGAGCCACCTGCCGCTCTCGGCTGCTTCGCGCTTCGTCGATCAACCTGGGAATCTCCGCCAGTTGACCGGTTCCCGCCACCAGATCGACATGCGGAGCGCGCTCGAAGATCAGCTCCTGATCCTTCTGAGCCATACAGCCCATGACACCAATGACCAGATTCGGCCGTTTCCGCTTACTGAACTTCAGCCGTCCCAACTGGCTGTAGATCTTGTGCTCGGCATGCTCACGGACGCTGCACGTGTTGAACAGGATGGTGTCGGCCGCGTGCATGTCACGAGTCAGTTCGTAGTTGGAACTGCGCAACGCTCCGACGACCAGTTCGCTGTCCAGCATGTTCATCTGGCAGCCGACAGTCTCGATATACAGCCGGTGGTTATGGTCTGGTGCGGTCATGACAGCCGTCAATTGACTCGGGAATCCGACAGGAACCACGCATTAGAGCGAATTCCGCGATCCCGTGCCGCGCAGAATTGAGTCACGGAATCACGGTCATTCGACCGACGGCGCGGATTGATTGCGAGTGCGCTTTGTGTTGTGCCGTAAACCACGCAGTGAACTCTATGGGACTACCTGATCCGCTGGACGCGATCAATAGCGCCCGAATTCGCAGTTTTTCAGTCGCCGTTGTAGCTCGTTGACTGCTTTCTTCGATGTGTCCGTGTCGTACAGACTGAGATAAGACAGACTCGTGAACGCGGCAAGGTGCGACAACGCCGCGTCGGAAATTCGCGTTTGCCCCAGACCGAGTGATTTGAGCTGATGACTTGTCGTGGATTTGGCGAGTCGTTGAACGCCGCCATCTGTCACTTGAGTTCCCGACAGACCCAGGTGAGCCAGATTCGGAAGTGCTGTAATTGACTCAACACCCGAGTCTGTCGTCTCTGTGTCGTTGAGATAAAGTGACTCAAGCCTCGACAATTGGACAAGGTGCTTCAGGCCATCGTCAGTGACGTTTGAGTGACCGAGAAAGAGACTTCGCAGACTTTTGCATTGACAGATCAGTTCAAGTTCCGCGTCGGACACGGACTCTCCGGGCAAATCAACCCGTGTTAGACCGGGAAAGGCGGGTAGTAACGTAAGAAGCTTTCGATTGACGTGTTTCTTCTCCAGTTGTAGTGCGGTGACCACACCATGTGTGTCAGTCGTCACTCCAACGTAATTGCGCCAGATCAACTTCGCGGCTGCCGCTATTTCAGTCGCTCCTCCATTCGCGTCGACGTCGACAATGTTGTGAGTCACGTCCGTGAACGGATGCCGTGCCACTGCCTGAAACGCGCGGATTCCGTCGAGCGTCACAGCCGTCTTTCTGACCGACACAGAGAAAGGGGCGCGAATTGAGACGAGCCTGGCGAGACCGTGGTCTGTGATCCGGGGATTACCATCCAGGCGTATGTACGACGACGGCTGTAGCCGGACGACGTAAGCAAGTTCTGCGTCGGTGACATCGCAGTGACTCCAATCCAGGTCGAGGCAGATTTGACCGAACAAACGCGATTCATCATCAACGTAGCCTCCACGATCCCGGACATACGAAACCGCATTCCGGTACATGGTCCGATCCAGACCGATCAACGCCACCGGCACGGCCAGAAGGCTGACAACGATCAGTAATCCCAACCCCTTGACTGAGCTTCGCATGAGTGGTTCACCAACGTATCCGAACGGCTTATGCTTGCTGCGACGCGTCAAGGATGATCGCTGCAGCAGCCATTCGACAATACCGATCACGGTGACCGTTTGCGGCAAGCGGCACCGCTACCTCTGCAGTCAGACAGGTGGCGAAGAATTCAGAAGCACGACAACAATCGCTTCGTGGCTGTTTTCCTGTGCCAATTGAACGGCCGTATGGCCAGCACTGTCGCGGAGAGTGACGTCGGCCCCATTCGCAAGAAGCACACGAACGGCCTCTGTTGCCCCAGCGAATGCAGCCGTCATGAGCGGTGTCCAATGCGAATAGTCCGAATCGCGAATGTCGACGTCTTCATAAAAGGGTGCGAGTAGTGATACGGCGTCTCTATTTCCCATCGAGGCCGCGAGATGCAGTGGGGTGTTGCCGTTGATGCCGGTGGTGGTCAGGCTCGCCCCGGCATCGACCAGTGGCTGCACGGCTTCAAGCATGTCGGCATCGATTGCCGCCAGCAGAGGATGGTACCCGTCGTCGCTTTGATCGAAGTCGGTACACCAGGGCAGCGTCTTTTCAACCAGCGGCAGTTCGCGTCGAAAGATCGCGGTCGACACGTATTCCGAGTCGTTCCCGGACGGCGCGGCTGTGGGAACTCCCAGTTGCAGCAGGAGATCGATCGAAGGCAGGTCTCCGGCAGACACCGCCAGAAAAAGCAGGGACTCCGTGATACGTCGTGGTTGAAGTAGCTCGGGGTTTTCCGACACGACCGTCGCCAGATCGCTCAGGTCTCCCGAGGACTCGTACTGGTCCCAGGCCCATTGCGTGAAGTTGGCGAGCTCTGTTCGATTCACGTTGCTGCCTGAAACATAGAGCAATCCGGATTCACTTCAGGGGCGCAACAAAGTGCACCTGCCGTGAGACCTCCTGGAACCCGCAGTCCGTATAAAGATGATTGCCGGTCCCGTTCTGTTCGAGCGTCTCGATTTTCGCGTGAGACAGCCCGGCGTCTCGGAACCGGGCCATCACCAGTTCGATCAGCCGACGACCAGTGCCCTGACCTCGGCATTCGGGCACCAGGCTGATGTTGGGGATATGTCCGATGCCGGCCTCGTGGTCCATCCAACTGGAGATGAACCCGACGACTTGCCCGGATTGCTCGGCGACAATGATGCCGTCCGGCTCGCGGCCGGCATCGACGTCCAGGTGGCGGGCCTTCCGCCACTGCCAGTCGTGGCCGTTGATCGGACCAAACAGCCGCTCGATACCCTGATCGATCGATACGCCGTCAAACGCCTCGACCATGATCTGTTTGAGGACCGGCAGATCCTCCGGCCGGTAGGTTCGAAACTCAACGTTGTCCATGGCCGAGCTGCCTCCGATTGACGATTGGTCAGCTGCGAACCGTCAATCAGCCGCCACACAGATCAGGTGCTGTCGCGTGCGGATGAACAGGGCTCCGTCGGCAATGGCCGGAGTTCCCAGTACGGGATCGCCCATGTCGTTCTTCGCCAAGATTTCAAACTCCGGCGAGTTCTTCAGCACAACGATGTTGCCGTTCTCGCCGGCCACGTAGATTTTTCCGTCACCCAGAATCGGTGATGCAAAGTAGTCACCTTCGTTCTGAATCCGCTTCGGCTGCCCGCATGGTTCGCCGGACTTAGTCGAGAAACACGTCGCAATGCCGCCGCCTTTGATCAGCAGCATGCGCCCATCGGCCACGAGCGGTGACACGATGTGATCCGTGTACTTGGTTGGTTTCTTCCACACGACGTGTGTTTTGGTCACGTCTCCACGACCGCCACCTTTAACGGCGATCACGAATTCGTCGGCCGGTTCCTTCACGTCGAACCGCGCACCCGCAAAGTTGTCGGGATGCAGAAACGCTGCATCCAGTTCAGCGCCTTCGAGCAAACCGTCCTTGTTCTTGTCTCCGCGATCGAAAGTCCGTTTAAAGAACTCCTCAGGAATCGGACGTTTCCCGACGAACGCCTGCATCTCCGCTTTCGTCAACTTGCCGTCGTTGTTGCCCCCGTACTGCTGGTCGGAGGTGGCAAGCCACTGATTGGCGATTCCACTGCTCTGCAGTGAGATGTAGATCACACCGTCATGGCTGACGGGAGTGGTCTTAATGTTTCGCAACAGTGTCCGGGCTTTCCACAATCGCTTGCCGGTGGCCGGGTCGTAACCGATTAGCAGTCCCGTGCCTCCGACGACGATCTCATCTCCGTCGGGAGTTTCACAAATAACTGGATGTGAATAGTTGACCGCCATGTCACGCCGGTCATCTTTCCACACAATGTCGCCATTTGATTTATTGAAGGCGTAGAACGCCGGATACAGGTCGTCATCCTGCACGAACAGGACTTTGTCTTTGTACAGAGTGGGTGACATCCCCGGTCCCCACTTGAAGACGAAATACGGCACAGGCAGTTCCTTTTGCCACACGTCCTGACCGGACTTTGCGTCAACACAGATCATGCCCAGTGTGCTGAAGTAGAAGTAAACGTGTTCCGCATCGGCCGCCGGGGTTGTCGCAGCGTGACTGTTCGTCTTATGCACATCCGGCAGATCACCTGCGGGCCACGTGCGCTTCCACAATTCCTTTCCGGACTTTGCGTCGTACGCGAACAGACCAACGGTCTTTTCGTCGACCATACCCGACGTAAACACTCGCCCGGCCGCCACAACCGGACACCCGATGCCTTCACCCGGACTCGCCTTCCAGCGGACGTTCTCTGTATCAGAGAACTTTGTTGGCAGAGGTCGTGTCGACGACGAGACGCCGTTGCAGTTCGGACCGCGGAACTGCGGCCAGTCCTCAGCATGGGTAGCCGAGAAACCGAGCAGTACCAGGACGCAGATTGAAGCACTGATTCGCATGATCGACTCCGGACATGACGGGAGAGTTTTGCGACGAAGCTGGAACGCTGATTCTTACTGATTCGATTAGCGAAGATCAGCGACAATTAGTGTTCCTTCCACCCGTTCAAGACGACTTCTGCCTGTCGAGAATGGGCTGCAGTATTTTCTGAAATGCTTCAGCCTGTCGGTAGAAGCCAAGGTCGGTCGGGTGTGAACTGTCGACCGTGCCTTCACCATCGTCACCGATCAGGTCTTCGCCTTCGATGTAGTACAGGTTGTCATCCCCGGCCGCCTTCAGTCGGCCGAACGCCGCTTTCAGAGCGACTCGACTGGTCTCGTTGCGTTGTCGCTTTGACGTGATCAGGAACGAGTCCGCGTAGCTGCGGTCCTCGACCAGGACGATGGGTGTGTCCGGATGAGCCGCCCGCAGGATCTTCACCACCGGTTCGGTTTGAGCTGTCACAACGTCCGGTCCGATATTCGGCAGGCAGTCCAGCACATAGACCGAGACGTCGAGTTCGGCCATCAGCTTCGCGACCTCGTCCTCCATACGTCCGTTGCCGGAGAAACCGAGATTGATCACAGGAGCATCCAGCCAGCGTCCCAGAATGGCCGTGTGGACCATTCCCGTACGGGATGCGCAGCCACCCTGCGTAATCGACGTGCCATAAAACACAATCGGTTTGAGACCCGACTTTCGAGGAGCTGCCTTCCACAACTTCGCTGCCGCGGGCAATCCGAGGGACACCGATTCGACACCATTATACAGCGGCAGGTAAAGCATGAACTCCCGTCGGCCGGCCGGAATCCCACCGACAAGCCGTGCTTTGTTTTCCTGCGCAGTCGGTCGGCCCACTGCCAGCCAACGCCACTTACCATCGACTTTCACATACAGGTCCAAGCCGCTGACTCCCGTGGCCGCCATGTGGTTCATGGCAAGGTTTGCCGAGCGCAGCTTCCAGGTCGCGTGAATCTCTGTGGCGTCGGTTTCGAACCGTACGGCCAGTCCAGCGGAGTGACGACTCAAACCCCACACCGACGCGCGAACCAGTTTTTCAGCACGCCCAGGCAAGCGATCGAACGGAGCCGCCGTGTCTGCCCAGCCCTGGCCTTCGACGCCCAGCACACGAACGTCATGCCACGCCACGCCGTCTCTGACGTCAGCGGATGACGGATCAATTTGCTCACCAGCCTGTAGCGGTGAAACTGCTGTCAGCGCGACGCTCAACATTGCCACCGAACAGCAAACACGAGAAAAGGCATTCATGGCGTTGCTCTCCTACTCTCTTCAGCAGACGGATAAGTCGTTCGTTCCGTTAGCACGATCGTAGAGGCGCGCCTGCAGACAGACAAACGAGGCGCATGTGCTGATCAGCCGAAACGCTGCATTCATTCGGCAGGGATTGAATCGAGATGACCGACTCGTGTTTCGCCGGTCTCTCTTGCCTGCCAGAAGTCACCGGACTCGACGTCCAGGCACGTCAGCCAACCGTCGCCGTAGACCCATGTATCGATGCAGATGGTGTGCCCGGCGTTGAGCGGCCAGCCCGACTTCTGGGCTGTGTGTCCGCAGATCACTGTCTTGCCGGAACAGTGAGGCACGGGGTCACGCAGTTTTTCCCAGTAGAGCCAGTTGTCGTCCTGTTGCGACGGCGGACGATCCGAGCGCAGCGTCGCGTGCACAAAGATGTGAGTATCGGTCTCGTAGTACTTGCGACAATCCGACGTCAGAAACCGGCGATGAGACTCGGGCACATGGCGATCATCGCTGGATCCGTATGACAGCAGCGTCTCTGCTCCACCCACCGCCAGCCAGAGGTCGAGCATGCCGCTTTCCTGATCCGGATTCAGGAACATCAGGTCGTGATTCCCACGCAGTGGAATCAGATGCCCACCAGCGTGACGTTCGATTAACCAGTCCAGCACTCCCTTCGAATCGGGACCGCGATCCACATAGTCGCCCAGCGTGATAAGCGTGTCGTCATCCCGTAGCGGGACGAAGTTCATCAGCGTCTGCAACGCTGTTAGACAACCGTGAATGTCCCCGATCGCGAATGTCCGTGTCATGCGAATCGCAAGCTCGCCTCGTACTTGAGCATCGTTGCCGCCATTAACTTCCGGAAGTGACTATCGACGACCGGGCGTGGGAGTTTTACGGTTCAGACGCTCGTCACTTGGGGCCAGCAATGAAATCATACGTTTTGTCCATCACAACTGTCAGGCTTGCAGATCCAGGGACGAGTACATGAAGTCATATCTGGGTGTGTCACTCCTTCTGATCCAGCCTTTTTCCGGGCTGGACGCAGCGGCAGACGACTATGCCACTCTTCGCGTTCAACGTCGGGAAGTCTTTGAGTTCACCCAGGCACCAACGGTTGTGAGGGATGGCGATCGGGTCACGATTCGATTTGCATCGAAAGCATACTGTGACGCTACGATTGCCATCGAAGATGCTCAACGGCAGATCATTCGGCACCTTGCATCGGGTGTCCTTGGCAAGAATGCTCCGGAGCCATTTCAGAAGAACTCGTTGACACAGGTTGTGCAGTGGGACGGCAAGGACGACCGGGGACGGTATGTCGACAGTCTCGACAAACTGACGGTCCGGGTTTCGCTCGGCCTGAAGCCACAACTTGAACGAACTCTGTTGTGGAGCCCCCATCGGCGGTTCGGAAGCATGCCTCTGCTGGCGGCCGGCCCAGAGGGGATCTATGTCTACGATGGCCGTGGCGTCGATTTCGTCCGCCTGTTCGACCATCACGGCGATTACGTCCGCAGCCTGTATCCGTTTCCACGTGAGACCGTTAAACGAGTCGAAGGACTCAACTGGTACGACTTCCCTCAGGGTTACCGCCTGCCACGCAAGGGCGGGCTGTATCAACTGACACTTCTGACATCAGGCGAGAACTTCCATTCGGGTAATCACGCCATTGGTCGCGGTGGCGTCGGCGCCAGCGCGATGTGCCTGCAGGGTGATCGATTGGCTCTGGGCCAGATTCAGGTCAATCGGTTGAATACCGACGGCAGCACGGGTGACCTGCCACTCGCCGGTCCACGGCTTGGACATACGATGGACAGTGTTGCCGGCGAACGATCGGTAACGGTCGGCCCCAGCAGCATTGCATTCAGCCCGGACGGCAAAACGCTTTATGCCACGGCCTGGCTGTGGCGTACGGGAAGCTGGAGAAAAGTCCCTGGGTGCCATCATGTTGTTCTGAAAATGAACTACGAGAAGAACGAAGAACCCACGGTCTTTAAGGGACACGCGACGGAGCACGGAATGGACAACGATCACTTCCGCGTACCCACCTCAGTGGCAACCGACCAGAGCGGACGCGTCTACGTCTCGGATTTCTTCAACAACCGTGTGCAGGTTTTCGAGGCCACAGGTCAGTTGCTCGGCTCGATCGAAGCTCTCAATCCAGCGAAGGTCTGTGTGCATCAGAAGACCGGTGAGATTTGGATCTTCTCCTACCCGGTTGTCGGAGTGCCATACGACATCCACAAGCAGCAACGCTATGACCCGCTGAAGATCGAACATACTGTCACTCGGTTCTCCGCGTTCCCGAATTCCACAAAACTGTCCCACGAGCCGTTTCCATTGGGCTTCGCCGATCCAATGGGATTCGAATTAGCGGGACACCTTTATCGAGTCGAACTCGATAGTTGGGCCGACGAACCCACCGTCTGGGTGGTGGGAAGAAAACACGAGGCACGCGGTGCGGAACTCAACTTCAACGGTGGATTCCGCAAGAACGAAGTGAACACGGAACTGTGGAAATCGGGTGTTCGCATTCAACGCAGAGTGAATGGCAAGTGGGATGTGGTCAGATCGTTTGGTGAGGACACTGCCACAAAAGTGCTGCGACCGTCCCCGCCGAAGCACAACATCCAACGTCTGATCGTGAACCCAGCTACGGGTAAACTCTACGTGGCTGAGGCAGACAGCGGACCGACCATCAAGTCGTCGAACGACTGGTTGGAAATTGACCCCGAAGCAGGCGACAGCAGCATCAGGATCGTCAAGCTGCCATTCAATGCGCTGGAAGGCGCTTTCGATCAGGATGGTCTGGTCTACCTGCGCACCACCGACAAAATCGTCCGGTATTCATTTCCCGACTTCCGTGAAGTTCCCTGGGATTACGGCGAAGAAGTGCCACAAATTGGTAATGAGAACGGAATCTATGGGCGATCCAGTGCCGTCAAATCGGCATTGCAGATGCCGTCCACTTCGCCAGTCTGCTATCACCAGGGCGGATTCGATGTGTCGCCCCGAGGTGATGTGATCGCCAGTTGCGCCTATCGGTTCGTTGGCATCAGTTCGGGACGCCTGAGTCGACACGGCAAAGAGGTGCATGAGCGCCAGGTCTACAAGCCTCGTATTTACCCGGGGCGGGTTGTCAATTCGACGTCACCCTGCATACACATCTGGGACAGGCACGGGCAACTGAAAGTAGAAGACGCCGTTCCTGGAGTGGGTCAGTGCGACGGAATCGGACTTGATCGAAATGGTGACATCTACGTCATGCATGCTCCCACACGCGCGTACAACGGCAAGCGATACTTCAATGAGATGTCACAAACACTCATGAAAGTTACTCCAGGAAACCAGAGAGGGAAGGTCGTCTCGTCGCAGGGATCCCCCGTTGTTCTGGGCGAGACCAACGCACCGAATCGTCCGCCAGACGTCCAATCAACACGTCATGGCAAGGCATGGGTCGAAGACGCTGCCTGGTTGTATGGCGGCGTCGGGTTTGCCGGATTCAACATGATCGGTCACGGAGGTGGGTGTGCCTGCTGGTTTTCGCGGTTCAAGCTCGATTACTTCGCCAGGTCAATCGCCCCCGAACCACATCAGTTTCGAGTCGCAGTCGTCGATTCCGCCGGCAATCTGATTCTCCGCATTGGACGGTATGGCAACATTGAAGACGGCAAACCATTGATCGAAGACGATGGCCCGCCAAACACCCACAGCATCGGTGGCGACGAGGTTTCCCTGATGCATGCCTGCTTTGTCGGGACTCACACCGACCGTCGCATATTTATCAGTGATCTGGGAAACCAACGCATCGTTTCCGTAAAGCTGAACTACCACACGGAAGAGCGAATCCCGCTGAAACGATAGGACATGCGGCTCCCGCGTCGCAATTGGGACTACTGGCTCAACTGGTCCCTGGTCAACATGACGAGTCGACCGTTCTGAACTGTTGTGCTGACACGTCCGTGTATGTCGTAAGGACCAACGCCCTTCATCTTCAGCGTGTGTTCCATCGCACCGTTGTCGATGTTGAATGCCTTGAGTTCAAAGTCCTGGCGATCGGCGACTCGGGCAATCATGTGACTGCCGAAGACGCGGGGAAGTAGCGTGACCTGCGGCTTCGCCTGATAACCTGTGACTTCCGTTCGAAAAATCAACTCGCCCGTCTCGCAGTTCCTTGACGTGAAGTAGAACGCCTGACCGGGATGCGGTTCGATCCCATAGATACGTTCGCCCTCCATGAACATCGAGTGCAACGGGCGCGGCGATTGCGAGTTCTTCGGATCGGTTGACCACAACAACTCGCCAGTCTCAGCGGACAGCATGTGGATCGCCTTCTGGTCGTAATCTTCTTTCAGAACGGCGACATACTTGTCTCCCAGTGCAAAACGCAGTGGTGGAGTGCGCGTCGCGTCGTTGTTGTCGATCAGTCGCTTCCAGACAATCTCCAGTCGATCCGTGTCGATCAGGATGTAGTACCAGCCGTCTGTCACGACGAGCTGGTTGTTGCGACGCGCAGTTGGCAGAGCTGACGGGCCGTCTTCCAGCAACGGATGATCTTCCAGCATGCTCAGGTCGGGCAAGTCCAGTCGACCAATCAGGCTGCCAGTTGCTCGGTAACGGACGGTCATATTGAACGGAAGCTTTCGAACGCTGACCATGCGGTCGCCGTCCATGTAGGGCGGAATGTAAAGGTCTCCAAGCTCCTGAGCCTGCCAGGCGACTTCGCCGATGGCAATATCCGTTGGAACGTACAATGCGATGGATTCGACCTTCCCGGACAACAGCAGCAAATCACCGCTGAGTACAGCGCTGCGAATCTCAAAGTCGAACGGCACTCGATATCGCCAGCGAAGTGACCCATCGTCCAATGACAATGCCAGAACATCGTACAGGCCGTGAACCAGGACGAGGTCACCGTAAACGAACGCGGTGAAGAAGCCGGGCTCCTGTCCTTTGCCCTTCAATCTCAATTCATCGGTCTGCCAGGCAACTTCACCCGTATTCAATTCTCGGGCCGTAACGACGAACTTGTTATCCAGACGCTTGCGGACGCGCGTGGCAAGGAACATCAACTGCGGCTGGATCAACCGGTTACCTCGGCGCTCCATAACCAGTCTGGCGGCAGTTTCCTCTTCGTCGAACTCCACTTCCCTCGATTCCTGGGGCAGTGTGATTGCGCGTTCAACAGCATCGGAAGGAGTGGGGGCAACCTGATCTCGCAGGCCGTCGGGGAGTTTCAGATCTGAAACACGAGCAACGTCCGCCAATTGCCACATCTGCTGACGACCCTGTGGCGTTTTGTTCTCAACTGCCTGCTTCAGCAAACGGTCGAGCGTCGTCTGAGCGGCCGAAGCACCAGGGAATTCCCCGAGTAGTTGCATGAGTTCATCGTCAGGTTTGCCAGTCAGCGTCTCCGCCGCCAACTGGTCGGACGATTCTACGAACTCGTCGGACCGTCGCTTCTGTCTGCGGAGACGAAGCGCCGCCAACTCACCGGCTCGCAGTGTCAGGGACTTCGGCAGCGGCGACACCGTGCTTAAGTAAAGCGGCAGGCTCCGTTTCATCAGGGCCAGGCTGCTGCTCATCTCTTTCGCGTACAGCGATTTCGAGAGGAAACTACCGTAGTGATCAAGGACGCTTTCGGCGGCGCCCAGCACTTGACGACTCTCAGCGGCGGCCACGGCTGAAATCGGATACTCGTGCTCACCATAGGTGTTGATGACAATTCGCAGGGCCTTGGCGGCCGATTCCAGATCGCCGCGACGCTCGTAAGCATCGGCCACCGCGAACAGGGTTTCAATTTCTTCCGCCAACGTGCCCGCGGTGCGACTCATACCCAGGCAGTTCTGCAGCTCCTCGCCTACTCTTCCTGAGCGAATTGCCTGACGAGCCAAGCGCAAATGTACGCCATACAGTTGCTGATTGATCGCCGCGCGAAAATCGAGGTCTTCTGAAGAAATCGTGTTCAGACACTGCTGCAGCAGATCGGCCGCTGCCTGCATGCGAGTCTCGGCCACAGCCAGTTCGGCTTTCGCAAAATCGCCAGCGGGATCGTTTCGTGTTTGTATTGTGGCGCCGACGGCATCACGGTCGTAGACCATGCTGACCGAGCGGGCGGAGATGCGCAGCTCGAATGTTTCGCCGAAGCGTTCGACCGTCTGACGTGCAAAGGGCAGAAACGGCCCGTGTTTATTTTCCGGGACCGTGTCGGCGACGACGTCCTTGAGCATCTTGATCCGCGCCGTCGTCTTTTCGTCCTTGACTGGGCTGTCTTCAAAAGCCTTCAGTTCGTCCGGGCCGTTGGTGTGAATGTCCGTGTCCGCTCGCGCCAGAATTTCCCCGCTGTAATAACGTCGAGCATCAACGATCTGACGCTGTTCAATATCCAGGCACGTGAGATTCGAGAAATATCCAAAGATCGGATAGGCCACGTAGCGAAAGCTGCTTAAGTAAACGCGTCCGTCCTGAGTCATGAAAGGGCGCGCTGCGAGTTCGAACCAGGCGTCGTTGCTGCGGTAGTGAAGCGTCGGCGATGCAAACACATAGTGCGTCATTACCGGGTGTGTTTCCGTGACTGTCAGGTCCGGTGACTCCCAGACGATCTCGCCGGTCGCTGGATCGAGCAGGTGGATTGGCGATGGAGAGCGGTGGGCCGGAATGTCCAGTTTTCTTCCCGTGTACGCGACGACCAGTTCGCCTTTCCTGGACATTCCCAGCAGGTAACCGCAACCCGAAGTCCGCTTGGCATGCGTCCAGAGCACCTTACCCGTTCGTCGGTCGATGCAGTAAATGGAATTCGTATCAACCGGCGTCGTGTACAACCTCTGGCCAACCATCAGAGGACGTTGGTTGTACCACAGCATCGGATTGGGTGGCCGGAAGTAGACGCGCGAATGATTCGCCTTCTCGCCGCCGCGGGCAAATTGACGGGTCGCATCGTGAATGCCGGGGTAATACGGATACCTGCTCAACCACTTCACCCGACCGGAAAGGCTGTCCAAGGCGGCGATTGCTCCCGCATTGGTCGTGTAGTAGATCGTTCCCTGGTGATACAGAGGCGGGCTGGTGAAGCTGCGAATCCGGTTACGCCGTACTTCTGCCAGCCCTCCGGCGAACTTGCCGGGAGCTAACCGACAAATGGGCGTGCGCCACTGAATTCGACCGGACGTGCTGTCGAGCGCGACAACGCCGTATTCCGAATCGGTGTGTGTATCACCTTCGATATTATCCAGCACATAACCGGCATAAATCGTCCGCGGTCCACCACTCGGAGCCGACTCGATTCGCATCCGAACCTGTTCTTCGTCGGCTGCCACCATCGGACCGTACGCCCATTGGAGCTGACCGGTCACCTCATCGAGCGCGACAAGCGACGGACCGGCCTTGTTGATCGTGGTAAAGACCAGCCCGTCCTGAACGAGCACGTCTTCCTGCGGAAACTGCCGCTCGAACCAGCTCTGCCATGTCGCCCGCCCCCCCAGATCGTTCTGCCACCGCGGCAGGCCGTTCAGCAGCGACCGGCAATAGACAATGTTTTTGTGTCGATAAACAACGCTGTTGTCCGTGACCACGGGCTGTGTATACACAAAGAAGTCATCACGCGTCCCGGGCAATGAGACTTCCCAGACCGGGTCCTGAACGGCCAGGGGGTCCGTCGAAGGCGGAGCCAGTGAATAGTCGTCAGTCGCAGCGTGTGGTTCGCTGCTGCGTTGCGAGTGAAACGGGGGTTGCTCATGCCGAACGGCCGCCACCGCCTTCTCGAGGTTCGCCAGTAGCTCTGGCGTAAGAGCACTGTCGCTCGCGGCACCGGCCTGCGTAGCCGGTTCCATCCCAAGTGACGTGTGGCAGTAGGCGATCTTGAGCGTCAGTTCTCGCGTCTTCAGGTCGTTATCGGGGAAAAAGTCGCGAACTGTGGTGTAGTACTCCAGAGCGGCCAGATAATGGCCTGAGTCAAGAGCCGCGTTGCCCAACTCGACCAGAGCCTTGCCACCGTAACTGGTCGCCAGCATGGATTCCGTAATGTCGGAGAGACCCAGGAGTGAATACTGCCGCCTTGCCTGCTCGAAGGCTTCACGGGCTCGCGCGTCATAGAGTTGGCGGTAGTGCTGCAGGTCGCTCGGCGGAAATAGCAGAATTCGGCGCTGACAGTATTGAGCGACCGGAACAAAGACGCCGCTCTCTGCAACGCGATACAGCGTCTTCGGGTACTTCTCGATAACCTGCTGGTAAATCGCCAGGGCCTCTCGAAACTGGCCCGCACGTTCCTTCTTCAGCGCAGCATCGACCAGTGCGTCGGCGCGAGAGTCTTCGTTGAGGACGTTGAGCGTGAAGAAACCTGACTCTGATGACAGCTTCATCTGCTCATCGTCACGTTTCCAACCGTAATAAGAGCGACCCCACGACGCACCGGAGATCTTTCCGATGAAATCCGGTGCGTAGTCGGTGTAGTCATCCTTGAAGGGATCTCGTGCCTGCCGGGCATCGGCAACACTCGGTACGGAATCCTGTGCAAACGCGTCCTGTGCAATGACGGTCGCAGCGAGACTGACCAGCAACGGTTTTATGAGGTTCATTACACACGCTTCCTTCTTGCCTGCCGTAGTGCCAGAAACTTCGACAGTGTTTCGTCCAGCCGCGCGTCCGTCGGCATCTCTTCCACGTCGTAACCGAAGCGCATGGCGTCTTCCCGAAGTTGAGTCAGATGCCGTGCCCTCGCATTGAGGTAAGTGTTACGCAGGTCGCGTGGTTCACAGATCAAACGCCCTTCGTTTTCGGGTCCGAGGAAAATTGTCTGACCCCGGTATTGAAAATCACGCTCCTGCGGATCCTCGACGTGAAACAGGACGACGTCATGGTTCCCGAAACTGAGCTGGCCCAGACCCAGCGCCATGCGTTCCAGATCGGACACGAAGTCGCTGACAACAATGACCAGACTGCGTCGCTTCAATTGTGGAGCGACCGCCATGAAAACGTCAGACAGATCTGTTTCCTCACCAGGCGACACGTTTTCCAAAGTGTGCGTCATGTTGCGAAGGTGGACGTTCGAGCCTTTGGCAGGCAGAAAAGTCCGCACCGCTCGGTCAAACAGCACCAGACCAAAGGCGTCTTTCTGCAGGCTTAACAGACGCGCCAGTGTGCACACTGTTGTGGCGGCGTACTGGAATTTGGTCATGGCCGCAGGCGGGCTCTGAAAGAACATGGACTTGCTGGTGTCCAGCAGAAAGACGACCGGCATACTTGTTTCTGCTTCGTACTCCTTAACGTAGTAACGTTCCGTCTTGGCGAATACTTTCCAGTCAATGTGTTTGGTTTCATCACCGGGGACGTACTGGCGGTGCTGAGCAAATTCTGTACTGATCCCCAGCAGCTTGCTCTTGTGCATCCCGGACATGTAGCTCTCCACAAGACGCAACGATCGCATCTCGTAGCCCTTGATGCGGCTTAGCGTTTGTGGATCGAAGTAGTCGGCCATTACGCCACTGCTTTCAACAGGTCGTTCACGATCTGCTCAGTTGTCACATTCTCCGCCTCAGCGGCGAAGTTGGGCATGATGCGATGACCGAGCACGGCCTGAGCCACCAGGATGACATCATCCATCTGTGCCTCATGCCGGCCATCGAGAATGGCCGCGGCCTTTGCTCCGACGATCAGGTTTTGACACGCTCGTGGACTTGCGCCCCAATTAACCCACTTACGTACGAAGTCGGGCGCTTCGGGTTCACCGCTACGTGTTGACCGGACGAGTCGCAAAACGAAATCGACGACTTCCGTGGGGACCTGGACGCGTCGCACGAGTGCCTGCAAAGCAATAATCTCGCTTGACGACAGTTCCGGCTGGATGTCCGGTGAGTAGCTCGCGGTGGTCATCGCAAGGATTCGCCGTTCCTCGTTCTCAGTGGGATATCCAACATTCAGCTGGAACATGAACCTGTCCATCTGAGCTTCGGGCAGCGGATACGTGCCTTCCTGTTCGATCGGGTTCTGCGTTGCGAGCACAAAGAATGGTGCATCCAGTGGCCGGACTTCTCCGCCGACAGTAACCTGCCGCTCCTGCATGGCTTCCAGAAGTGCCGCCTGCGTTTTGGGCGGAGTTCGGTTGATCTCGTCTGCCAGCAGAATGTTGGTAAAAATTGGACCTGACAGAAATCGAAAATGCCGCTCTCCCGTAGCCTTGTCCTCCTGGATGACTTCCGTACCGGTAATGTCCGAGGGCATCAGGTCGGGTGTGAACTGAACTCGGTTAAAGTTCAGAGACAGACTGCGGGCGAGCGTCGAAACCAGCAGTGTTTTGCCGAGTCCCGGGACGCCTTTCAACAGACAGTGTCCCTGGCTGAACAGGCTGATCATCGTCAGATCGACAACCGCGTCCTGCCCGACAACCGCCTTGCGGATCTGTGTAATAATCTTGTCGTGAGCCTCTTTAAGCTGGCTGATCTTCGCCAGTTCTCCGTCGGTCCACGGAGCTTCCTGCGGGATATCGAAATCTGTTTGATGGTCGCTCATGAGTTATCTCGTTTTCATTGGTTGCAGCACATCACTCGTCCAGCGTGAGACGGTGGGCATGGTTCTCTGTTGAGCCACTTCGAGTAGCGAGTTGATCAGATTTCCGCGACTCAGGCCTTCCGCCTGAGCTCGAAAGTCAATCAGGAGTCGATGTGAAAGTACCGGCACAGTGACATCGATCACATCCTGACGAATCACATGTCCCCTGCCACGTGCCAGGGCGGTAACCTTGGCACCAAGCAACAAAGCCTGGGCTGCACGTGGGGACGCTCCCAGCCGAATGGATTCACTTACGTCTGGAAGACTCTCCGGCTCACCCGGCCGACTCGCACGGACAACTGCCAGAGCAAAGTCACGAACCGACGGAGCGACCGGCACGTCACGAGCAAACGCCTGCATGGCGATCACCGTTTCAGGAGTTGTCACGCAATCGACTTGCGGTTCGGATGAACCCGTTGATTGAAGGAGCATTCGTCGCTCATCGGTTTCTCCCAAGTAGAACTGTTCAATTGACATCATGAACCGATCGACCTGAGCTTCTCCGAGTCGCCAGATGCCCTCCGTATCAAGCGTGTTCTCAGTCGCGATGAGCGTGAAGGGGCGAGGCAGAAAGTGAGTATGGCCACCGGCTGTAACCTGTCGTTCCTGCATCACCTCAAGAAGAGCAGACTGTGTGCGCGTCGGACTGCGATTGATCTCGTCGACGAGCAACATGTTGGAAAACACGGGACCCTGAAAGAAGCGAAATCGTCGTTCACCAGTCGCCGTGTTGTGCTCAAGTATTTCCGTTCCCACGATGTCCGTCGGGAGCAGATCCGGCGTGAATTGAAGGCGTCGGTATTCCATCCCCAACACAACGGCCAGAGTCTTGACGAGCAGCGTGCGTCCCAGGCCCGGCATTCCCGTCAACAGGATATGACCACCAGCGATCACCGACACGAGCAGGTGCTCGATGGCCTGATCGTGGCCGACAACCACTTTCCCAAGCTCTCGGCGAATTTGGCCGAAGAGCTCTCGAAACTGGTCGACGGTCATCGCTTCGGGTGGGTTGTTTGATTCCATAGTTCAATTCCGCCACGGAAGCCGTAGTTACGGCTCACTTCTTTTGACGTTCTCCAATCTCTGCAAACGATGCGGGGCGTGTCCTGTTGGGGCCCTTTTCAAAGACGAAAGTCAGCATCTTGCCCGCGAGGTGTCGGTCAAAAAGCGTCCGCGATGGCGGGAAGCAAATCCGTTCTCCATTGATGTATCCGTGCCTTGATCCGTACCCCAGAAAGACCGGAACCGTGCGATTATTAGCGAATCCAGCAACGTGCTCGATGATGTTCTTGCCACCGGTCTCACCGCGCAGCAGTTCGAGCAGCAGCTCCTCGTTGTCGAGTACTTTGATCCCGTACTTATCAAAGTTCTCGGACGAGAAATTGATCCAGTCGCAGTGATAGTCGCCGGAACGTCGACCGCGGTACCCAAAACCGACGCGACGTAGCGGGGCGTAGCTTTCGAACGTCAGCTTGACCTTCAGACCACGCATCATCTCCTTGAAGATCGGCTGGACGGCGCGAATCTTCTGTAGCTCAATCGGAGTCGGCTGTGGGCGTGGCGGATCGCCTTCCTGTGGTGCAAAGTCCCGTTTGGGTGTCGAGACCGGACGCAACCAGACCGTGATGTCGCCTGCTCGCCAGCGTCCGGAAGAATTGCTGACCGTAATTGGCTCCATATTGACTTTCACGATGTTGTTGTCGGCGTAATCCAGATAAGCCAGAAAGGGTGATGCGTAGCGCAGCTCGCTGATGTCGTCGATCTCAAAGACGGCGACCGACTCACGCGATCCGTTTTCCGCATCATTCGTCTCGTGGCTCTTCAGTGTGATTCCTTTGCCCATGTGTTGCATGCGGTCCAGCACGGACTGCCTGGACAGCAAATCGGCGATTTTATTGCCGCCTGCCTGTCCGACATCGAAATCGAGCAGTTGCTGAGAAAAACGAACGCGTTCAGTAACGGTCGCGCCTCCGTCACGACGGATCGCAATGATCGTCTCCAGCTCGAAACAACCGGCAGTCGAAAGAGCCAGAGCCGCAAGTAAGAATGTTTGAGTTCGCATGTGAATTTCCGTGTGTCACATTGTTCGGTGTGAGCTCGTGCCGTGTTGTCAACGAATAACGCGGGCAGATCCCCAATTCGCTACATCGCCCAGATCGAGGTCGTCCCCATTCGTGACTTGAAGCGCGAGCTGTTCAACGCCCGCCACAGGTACCTGCACACCGATTGGCCTGGCTTCACGTCCGGTGATGACGGAACTCCGATAGAGCGACCTGCCGTCACCCAGCACTTCGAACACGACGCTTCCGCGGTCGCCAATCCGCGTGGCTATTCCAATATCCGATTGAAACGTCTGAAACCGTTTCCCCAGATCAAAGGTCAATCGACTGTCGGCATGGACACCGATTCCCCAGGGATAGCGCTTGTGAGCGATACTGATCACGTCGCCCTGACTGCTACGATCCATGCGATATGGTTGCGGAGGCGCGAGCACAGTGGATTCCTGCACGGCCACCGGTTGCAACTGAGACAAATACTGGACGCGTCCACCGATAACCTGCACGAGCGATATCTCGTCGACGTCCATGATCAGGGTAGACTGAGAATCCCACGCAGGCTGAACGTGCCAGGCCCCGAGATGGATGCGTTTCAACACACCCTGCACGATGCTTCCATCACGGCCGCGAATACGAATTCGCAATTCACCCTGCCATGGAGGTTGTGACGCGCGAGCAGCGTCAGCCAGGCGTACTCCAGCCAGGTACGGAATGCGAATCGGCACGACCTGCAACAACTCTTCATGGTCGAGCAGCAACTGCGTCAATTCCAGCCGGCGCACGACCCCAGGATAGAGTGAGCCCCGGCGATCCAGGACCAGGTCCAGCGCCGTATTCTCCGGCCGCGACGAGGACTTCAACAGTTCTTCCGCCTTTCGTCCGGAAAACCCAACCATAGGTAAGGCAACGAATCCCTGGACGTGGGCCAGGTCGAGCGCAATTGTCCCGGACAAAGCGGTGTTCACCGTGACCAGGTCGCCATCGTTGAAGAGAATCTGTCCGCGCAGAGAGCTGCCATCGATCAGGCGGAAGTCCTGCATTCCGCTCTGTACCAGCAACGGGCTACGTCCCAGGAATCGAATGGCAATGATCTCTTCCAGTGGGACAGTCGTCTGTTGCCCTGTGGGTTGAAGCACTGCTACCTGTTGTGAATCGTCGACTCCGCGCACCAGGCCGTATACCCGCGTGTTATCGTGAAGCCAGAGCTCTTCGGCCTGCAACACACTGTGCATGCCCGTGAGTACCACCAACAGTACGACGAGCTGGGATGCACATCGGACGGTAGCCTGGCAGGCCCCATGCCAGCGTTTTCGGAATGGCCCCTTCATGGCTGTTCCTCCTTAGTGATCTCTTTCTTCGATTGAAGGAACGACGCGTAATAGGCACTCAACAGTTGTCGATATTTCTCCGGGAAGTCCTGCTCAAGCGAACGCAGCATCAGGTCACGTAGCTCGGGCGGCAGGCTGGTTTCATCCTTCAAACGCTCTGCGAGTGTTTCACGGCTGGTTAACCTGGCGAACTCTTCCGGGGTCATCGTTGGCGCCTCTTCCCTGGTGGCCAGTTCAACCGGTGGCCTGACGCGTTCTTCCAGCAGGTCCTGCAACGAGCGAATCGTGTCGACCAGCGTTTGCTGGGCTTCCTTCAACGAGGCATGTTGTGCCCCGGTCAGGTTTTGCCCGGCGGCCGGACCGACAAACGTCCCAGGTGGCAATTCCAACAAAGCCCGAGCTGCCGATGTCCGGATCACCCGAGCTGTTGGCTCTGAAACGGATCCGACCTTTGCGCTGGCAATGTCGATCAGTTCCGCAGCTCTGGTGAGACTCTCATCCGCGCGCGTGCGGTTAGCCGCTTCCTTCTGGATAACGACTTCGGCAGTCGCGGGATGCTCGGTAAATCGTTGCAGTTTTCTGAGTGCATCTCCCACCCATTGCCGAGCGTGATTGATGTCCAGCAGCATGCCCGTCACCACGTCGAGGTCCTGACCGCGAACGACGTACTGACGGCCGAAGGCATCCACGCCGCCAAGCCTTTTATTCTCTTCGACCACCTCAGCCACCGCCTTTTCGAGAGCTACGTACTGCAGTAGTTCGCGCATTGTCACAATCGCGTCGGCCTGCAACTGCTGCGTCGTCGGATCGACATGTGCCTGTACGAGAAGCTGGCGCACTTGTGCGAACTCAGTCGACACCGCCTGCAGCAGCCCCTCAACCGGTTGGTTTTCCTGCCTGGTCGCTTCGTCGATCGCCTTTCGTGACTCGACGACGGCCAGGTCCTGTCGCTGTTCAAGTCGCAGAAGTTTTAACTTGACGAAGCGAGGCATCTCCGCCTGCGTGTTGTTTTTCGAAAGGTATCGCGTCCGTGCGAGCACATTGTCCTGCAACTCGATCATTCGACGAATTGCTGCCGACAACGCATCGGTGCCTTCGGGCAAAGTCGCGAGTTCCGATCCACCAAGAGCCAACGGAGTTACTTCGGCCGGTGTTTCGTTCGGGTTTGCCTCGGCAACCTGTTCCGGCTCGATCAGATCGGGATCGAACTGACTCTCGTCACTGGGAGTCATCGCCAGTGATAGTGGTTCGTCTGAATCGACCTTCTGTCCCGCGATGATCAAACCGTCCTCTACGAGACGTAGAGCACGGATCGCCGCCGTCTGATCTTTCAGGATCTGCGAAGGTTGATTGTTATCAATCAGCTCTGCCGCGCGCTTCAGGTAATCGTTGACTCGCTGGTTTCGCAGGTTCGCCCAGGCCGCTCGTAATGGGATCAGAATGGAATTCCGATTCTGCCGTTCGGCTTTGTACGTCAGGTAAGTCAACTGACGCTCGAGCCCGGTTTCCGTGTCGAAGATCGCTCGCTGCTGCTTACCAAGTGTTAGTAGTTGTTCCTGGTCGTCGTCGTCCAGGTCTTCGATTTCTCTGGCGATGGTCTTCGGAGCCAGCGTCGAGGTGCGAGCGTTAACTTCTTCCTGCTGTTCGTACAGCAGTTTCGTCGTAATCGTGCAGTTCTGCAGGTCCCGCCAGTCGTACAGTTTTCTCAGCAATCGCTCGAGCACCAGAACGGCCATCTTCTGGTCGTTCTGACCTTCTTCGAGAACCTGCATCCGCGTGGTCTTTAGGCGCGGAACTTCTGCTTCGGCCGCGGTCTTTGGACGTGCGCGTTCCAGCCAGGCGGCAACGACCGTGTGTTCCTGGTCAGTTAATCGGGCCAGCAACTGAGCGATGACCGAGAGTCGACCCGCCATGAAATCCCGACTCATGTGATTTCGTTCGAACTTCTCGCTCAAGGTCTCCAGGTGAAATCGGATTTGTCGGGCCGCGAGAAATGACTTGTCCTGCGCGGACTTCATGTTGGCCCACAGTTCATCGTCGACCGCTCCGGTACCCTTCTGCAACCACTCACGCGCAAGCTGCCAGGCATGCAATTGGTTTCGCCAGGCGATACGTGCCTCTTCCTCCAGCAACCTGGCACGTTCGATTGCGTCGAGGTGAAACTCGCTTGGCTTGACCAGTCGCATGTGCGCCACTTGCGACTGACGTACGCCGCGTCCGGTGGGATTGTTGTCCGTCACTCGGACAAAGAAGCTCAGCTTGCCCTCTTCAGGGAGCTGGTCGTCCATCTTGCGAAGCTGCCATGTGAACCTCGCGTTACTCTCATTTCCGTTCTGCGCAATGGGACCGGTGAAACGGTCACTCAGTACGTACTCGTCTGGCTCGTCGCCGATGCGGTAGATGAACTGGACACTCTTCAGTCCGAGCCTGTCGCTGGCTCGGAAGGCAACATCCACCGACGCCTTTCGGGTTTCGACCAGGTCACGTCCGGGCGACAGCAATTCCACTTCGGGAGGCTCATCCGGCGTGACGCGGATTTCGTAGACTTCCGGCCTGGCCTCTCGATAGTCGTTGACGTCGTACAGTTCGACTGTGTAGCGCCCGTCAGTTTTCAGCATGAAGGTGTGTTGAAGCTGGGTTTCCGCTGTTGGCTCGATCTCGATTCGCTCGGGCGTCCCATTGTCTGGCTCCGTCTCGAATACCAGCACGGCCTTCGTCAGTGGCATCGAACATTCCATGTTAAGCGTGACGACGGTTCCTTCGATCCCGGAAACCTGGCCCGAGTTGCGTACCGCATCCGGAATCCCCGCGTAGCGTGGATATTTGTAGTGTGCTGCGATCGTCTGCAGATACGGTCGTCGGACAACGGCGATTTTAAATCGATCCGACGTGTAGTCACCGCCTTGCAGGTAGAACTCAATCGGATCGCGAACTTCCGGGAACCGGTAGCTGACGCCGTGATTTTTGTCCTGCTGAGCAACTTCCAACCGCTCGCGAATCCACTGTCCGTCTTCGCCGCTCCGATAAGCCAGCGTGACACGTGCGGGAATCTCCCCGGACACAGTGGCATGCACGTCAAACGCTTCCAGTTGCGGCACCGTCCAGCCGTTTTCTGGCTGAACAACCAGAATGTCCGTCCGATGCGGCCAGCGGATATTCGACAACGGGTTGAAAACCCGTTCGGCACCAATTCGCACATGCGTCGGCGAAATGAGAGTCGCCGTCAGAAGAAACAGACCAGTGACCATCGCGGCGCTCAGCCAGCGATTGGCCGTCCTCTGATTCAAAGCGCGACGAAGATCAATCTGCGACGCGATCACTTCTGCCAAAGAACCGGATTGATCCGCGAGTTGCCGACCGATAGCTGTTTCCGTCTCCTGAATCTGCTCGGACGCTGAGCACAGCTCGTAACTGGCAAGCAACATTCCCTGGCTGTCGGGAAGCACGTTGTCCAGGTATCCAAGTACCTCTTCATTACTCCAGCGGCGTCTCAGTGGTGCCACGAGTACGGAACGGACCACATGGAATACACCAGCAAGGTACACACACAACATGACCAAACGAACGCTCGAACTCAGGTGACATCGCCAATCCACAACGGCAAAGACTGAAAACAGAAGGACTGCCAGCGCGATCGCCCGCCCGCCGCCGCCCCGTAGTAGGGCGAGCTTCAATCGTCTGCGAAAGTGATCGCAGAGGCTCTCAAGTTGTCGCTGCACGGTCTGTGACATCGATGGGCGTTTCAGGTCGGTTAGCAGTCAGAGTTACCTGAGTGGCACTCGTTCGTTTCGGTAGTAATTCAATTGGACGCTCACAATGCGAGCGTTTCCCGCATCGGCGATGTAGAGGCGGCGATCCGTGTGAACCGCGACATAGGGAGCATAAAACAGGCCAACTTCATCGCCGCCCAGGGGGACAAGGCTGTCCGGGCCGGCACTGTCAACATTGCCGTACCTGCCGATCCGCAAAATCAGATTGCCGTTAGAGTCGAGCACGGCGATGCTGTGATGACCGAGCGCCGGAGCAAACGATCGGCCGAAATAATCCAGGGCGAACCGGGCATTGTAACAGTTGCAGCCGCCACCCGATCGTCCCGCATTCTTTCCCGCGAAACCCAGTCCGCCGTAAAACCACTGTGCTCCATTCAGCCACGCTCGACCAAGAAATCCGTTAAACAATTCGGGCGGTCGATTCGGCTTCAATTCGTCAGGAAGTGCGACCGGCGCGTGATCCGAGTTGCCTGTGAATCTGGCCGCTCCTGGTTGAATCTTGACCAGAGTTTCGGTCATGTCGTTGAAGTACGGTTGGCCGTTGAGGATTCGAGTTGGCGAAGACAAAGCATAGATATTGTCGTCGCGATCAATCTGAACTCCGTCAAGCTGAACAGCGCCCGGCAAGGCGTCCTGATGCAGTAATTGTCCGTGGCGATCGAACACGTGAACTTCTCCGTAGCGCACTCGCCCGGGATAGTTGTTCGGCTCGTACGGCGTACCTCCTGCTTCTTCAGCGACGTCGTAGATGTCCTTCCGCGTTGTCTCTCGCCTGGCCTGATTGTTCACTGCGATTGCCAGATGGCCACGAGGCGAAACACCCATGCCGCCGTGATGGTGCAGCCCGGCGATCTTCACGGGCAGTCGCAGCACAGACTGGGCCGTGGTTCGCTCCTTGCCTCGACGACTGGAGGTGGTCCGCAGGTCGTTGTGCTCTTCTCCGTAATCCCAGGGGACTTCTGTCCAATTCACCGGTTCGTAACGAGCGACGTAGTAGAACGATCGCAGGTAGGCGAGACCCTCGCTGTCGAAGCACATGTCTTCGGCATCAAACGGCAACCGGACGACTTCGACCTCATCCGTGTGCGGATCGATGCGAATGACGTCGTAGCCAGACTTGCCACTGGCTGCCTGACCTTCGGCTACATACAAGTGCCCTCGTACGGGATCGACGTGCAGTCTTTGCCGGAAGTACTCCGGCGCCGTCTTACGTCGCACCGTGCTCACAACGTCATCGTTAAAATCTCGCACCAGCTTCGCTTCGCCTTCACGCAACTGAAAGATTTGAATGTTGGCGTCGGCGTTCCGTGATTGCTGTCGGGAAATGTAATCAACTCTTCCCCATTCAGTGACAATCCAGAACGATGGAGCTTCCGCCCATGAATCGAGGACCGCTCGATACGAAAGGCCCGAACCGCGTGATGGGGGCACGTCCAGCTTTAACGGATAGCTGGCGGACGGTCCCGGATCATCAAACGACTTGAGCACGGTCAACCTGTTCAATGCGTTGAGCTGCTCCTGTTCGATTCCCTTCGCGGTCTTCGGCGGCTGTCCCCGGTTGGTTTGACCTTGCGGAAGCCACCAGTGAAAAACATAGATCTCCTGCGTCTCCTGATGAATCGCCACCTGGGCCGGGCGTAGAATCGGAATCGTTTTCAGATGGCCTCCGTCGGGGGAAAACACCTGAATTCGGTCGTTTGAATAGTCGCTGACGTAGATGCGGCCGGTGGCGTCGACGTCAACGGACGAAGGAGCGCGAAAGTGCTGATTGTCGGTCCCGGAATCATCGACGTTCATATTGCCGAGGAACACTTCCGCCTGCTTGCCGGTTTCAAAGTCGATTCTCGCGACACCTGGAAGCCAGTCGTAGAAGTTGATCAGGATAATGTCGCGAGTTGCCGCCTGGCCGTGCCCGTGTACATAGCCTGTCAGATAGAGCGTTTTGCCATCGGGACTGAACGCGGCGCTGCGAGGCGGGACGGGCAAATGCTGGCCACGTCGATAATTGGCTCGCGGTTTAATGGAAAATGCAACACCGGGACCGTGCAGCTCCAGACCGCCTGACGAACCGTCCGTCGAGAGCCGGTTCAGAGCCAGCCGCCCCAGAGCCATGCGTTTGCCACGCACAGCCAGCATCGACGACGCGTTGCCCCACACCGAACCGTGATAGTTATTGTGTTTGTCGATGCCGATCCCCAGCCGCGGATCGAATCCGGCGTTCTGACCAGAGCTGAGCAACGTGGCCTGATGGAAACCCTCTTTCATCGGCTGCTCGGCGCCGTCCTCGGGGTAGGCACGCCAATGGAGCCCCTTGACGTTATTCACCTGATCAGCAGGAAACGGATAAACCGTGCGGTCGTAGTCGCCGTCGTGGTCAAACAGTCGAACGTGATCCAGAACGCGTCCGTCGTAGACGTAAACGCCTTCGGGTGAAGCGGCCAGCCCCGGCGCGTCCTTGTGCATGCGAAGTTTCGGCTCCCAAAGGAGGGACTTCTCGTAGACGGGTTGAAGGCCGAGTGACACTCGCACCGTGTGACCAGCAATATCTTCTACATAGACGTCCTGGTCGTTCTTGCCGTCCCAGACAACCCTCTGTCTGAGCGCATCCGTCTGAAGCGGCGCTGGAGCATTGTCGCCTAACACACCGGACGCCAGATGGCGCACGATTCGACCGTCGCCGTCTTCAATCACGACGGACACATCACAGTACGCCTTCGATGCGAACTGAATGATGAACCGGTTTTCTCTACGCGCGACCGTCGGCTTTTCGGTGAATTCGAATATGGCCTCGCGTTTGACTTTGAACTCGTCCTGGTCGTCGGCAAATGCTTCGGGCACGAACAGCGCACATCCCAGAAAGCCGGTCCAGGCGATGAGAGCCCGTTTCGCCCCGAAAACTGTGACGTCTGTACGTCGTTCGCTCTTGTGGCACTTCATGGCTCCACCCGCCCGTCGATATCACGGAGCCGAACGACTTTCGTGGTGTGATAGCCGAGCCTCACGCTGGCAATCCGAGCATTTCCCGCATCAGCGATAAACAGTCGGCGGTCGGTATGAGTTGCCACATAAGCTGCGTGAAACAGCGCTGTCTCATCGCCACCAATGGATCGCGGCCTGACCGGACTGTCTTCATTCACTAAGGGGATGCCATCATCGACGTTCCCATACTGGCCAACGCGAAGAATCAGATTCCCTGCTGTGTCGAGCACGGCCACCGTGAAGTGATCGACTTCCGGTGCGAATGACCGTCCGAAGTAGTCGAGCGCGAATCTTGCGTGCCAGCAGGCACAGCCTCCGCCGCCCTTGCCGACATTGAATCCGCCAAAGCCGACACCGCCATACATCCACTGTTGCCCGTCAATCCACATCGGACCGTCAGGCGAACGAGCCAGATCGTGAGGACGATCAGGTTTCGGTTGCAACAATACCGGAAGACCTCGCTTGCCACTGGACAGCTTTGCCCGCAATGGACGCGTCTTTATCAGCGTTTCGGCACGGCCAATGAAATACGGCTTACCGCCGTAAACGCGGTTAGGCGTCGCGAGCAGATAGATGCAGTTTGCTCGATCGATCGCCAGCCCGTCCATCATCGTCGCGCCAGGGACGGCATCTTCGAACATCAACTGGCCATGCCTGTCCCACACATGGACCTCGTTCCAACGGACGCGACCGGGAAACATCCGAGGCGTGTAGGCTCGACCAGCTGTGATTTTCCCGGCGTTCTGGATCTCACGCATCTCACCGCGCCGATCGACGGGCTGCGTCTGGTTGTAACAACTGACGACCAGATTCCCCTGAGGCGATACGTTCATTCCGCCCTGATGAAAACAACCGGGCCGCCCGGCTGGCATGACTAAAGCACCGATCAGATTCGCTCGACGTCCATCGCCGCTGGAGCTGAACCCCACGGACTCGCGTTCTTCGCCGTAATCAAAAGGCACCTCCTGCCACGAATCCGGCAGGTATCGGCCGACCACGTTGTCTGTTCGCAGGTAGATCAGTCCGTCGTTACCAAACGCGAGATCCTCGGCGTCGAATGGCAATGGAAACGGACGGATTGAGCCCGTCGTGGGATCAATCTCCAGCAGATCGAGTGATGACTTCGCAACTCCCGCCTGTCCTTCGAAGACGTATAGCCTGCCGTTAGCCGGATTCACAAACAGCTTCTGGCGTGAGTGAATGGGCGGCTTTGCTCGCACAACCGACTTCACGACTTCCTGTCCGAAGTCCCGTTTGACTTCCAGCTTTCCGTCTCGCTCGACAAGCAGCCGAATGCAGGCCTGCTCGGCAGAAGTATTCATCTTGCCGCGTACCATTAAGAGCTTTGACACAGCTCCAGCCGCGCCCGGCACAAGCCAGATCGTGGGCGGGTCCGTCCACGAGTCGAGTGCGAAGCCGTGCTGCATGCCGGCCTTCTTGTTCATGAACACCTTGGGATGATGTCCCTCCAACGGAAGCGGCAACACAACCGGTTTGTGTGGATCAGGTGAATCAACCGCGGACAGTCGCGTGATCGAAGGATGCTCCACGTCATTTGGTTGACTGAAGCGGTTGAGCACCATCCACGAGCCAACGTAGATCTCGCCGGTCTGTTGATGCACAGCGATCTCAACGGGCTTTTCTATTGCGATCGAATTCGTGAGTTTTCCGTCCGGTGCGAAGACCTGCACACGGTCGTTCATGTAGTCAGCCACATAGACACGACCTTCAGCGTCACATGCGACCGACGCTGGCGTTTGGAATTGCGTCGCGTCCGACCCGAACCCATCGAGCTTTGTACTTCCGGCAAACACTTCGACGTTTTCACCGGTCGCGAAATCCAGTCGCATCACGCAGGGCAACCAGTGCCTGGGGCGCGGGTAGTCGGGCTGAAACATGTAGCCGGTCGTGTAGAGCCACCGTCCGTCGGGACTCAGCGCAGCACTCCTGGGTGGCACGACCACTTCTTTGCTGCGAAAGATCACCATCACGGAGGTCGCGGGACCTTCCAGCTTCAGGCCGCCGGTCGTGCCATCAGCCGCTAAACGATTCAAGCGGTCGCTGGCCAGTGCGATTCGATTGCCGGCAATCGCCATGGCCGAAGCCGCACACTGATACTTCGACATGGTCCCGTGTTCGGTGTTGCGACCAGACGTCAGTAGGGTTGCCTGCACCAGCCCGTGCTTCACAGGCAACGTCTGGTGACTCTGCGGAAACGTGGCCGTCTTCAAACCCAACACCGACTTCAGCTTATCCGCGGCAAACGGGTAAACCGTTTCCACATAGTTGCCCGCGTGGTCGAACTTGCGGAGATGATCGACTCCCTCACCCTCGAACACGAAGACACCGTCCGCGGTTGCAGCGACCAGCGGGCGGTTTCCTCGCGTGATCCGCTTCTTTGGACTGAAAAACAACGACCGCTCGAATTGCGGCTTCAGCCCCAGTGAAACACGCACGAGCAAACCAGTACGCGCATCAACGTATCGCCCCTGGTCGTCTTTGCCGTCCCATGTGAGCGTTTGCTTCAGCGAATTCGGCAAGAGCGGTGATGGAGCATTCTCGCCCAACACACCACTCGCCAGATGACGGATGATTCTTCCAGACGCCTCTTCGATCGCAACGGTTACGTCGCAGTAGCCTCTGGACGTGAATGCAATCTCGATCTGATTCCCACGTGTCGTGATGACAGGTGCCACACTGAACTCGAAGACGTCCTCACGTTTGATCTTGAGTTCGTCGAAGTCATCGGCCATCACAGGCGAGGCAATGAGCAACAGCAGGCAACAGATCGTCGGGACAAAGTTCCAACCTGCGGCGTCTTCTAATCGAGCTGGTCCACAATTCGTCATGGACTCACCTGCTCTTCGACGTCGTTCATTCGAACTGTTTCAGTCGCGTGATAGCCCAGCTTGACGCTCACAATGCGCGCGTTGCCTCCATCCGCAATGAACAGCCGACGATCGGTGTGTGTGGCCACAAACGCGGCGTGAAACAACGACACTTCATCATCGCCAATTGATCGAGGGTTGGCTGGACCACCGTCTCTAACGAGCGGCACTCCGTCGTCGACGTTGCCATATTTGCCAATCCGCAGGATCAGATTTCCGGCGGAGTCGAGGACTGCGACGCTGTAATGGTCCATCTCCGGAGCAAAGGACCGCGCCAGCAAATCCAATGCGAATTTGGAATTCCAGCAGTGGCAACCGCCACCTGCGCGAGACGTGTTGAATCCGCCGTACCCAACGCCACCATAAAGCCACTCGGCACCTTCGACCCACGCCGCGCCGGCCGTGCTGCTGCGGACGTCAATGTCCCGTTGTGGACGCTGAGTTTGAGGCAGCGGGATCGACACTCGTGACTTCGAACTCACCACTCTGGACTGTTTCGGTTTCAGCTTGATGACCGTACCTGCCATCTCATTAAAATACGGATCGCCATTCAGAACGCGATTCGGTGCGGCCATAACGTAAATGTTGTCGCGGGCGTCCATTTCGACACCGTTGAGAATTGTGCTGCCAGGGAAAGCGTCTTCATGCACGAGATTTCCATGACGGTCCCAGACATGAAGTTCCTGCCAACGGGCGCGACCGGGATACATGGTTGGTGTGTACGGTTTCCCGCTGGTTTGACCGCGGCTTCTCTCCCACGCTCCCTTCGTCGCGTCCTTGCGTTCCGGGGTGATTTCGCGGCTACAGCATGAGACGATCAAATGTCCTCTGGGCGAGACACCCATTCCCCCCGCATTCCAGCAGACAGGGCGCCGACCAGGAATCGCAAGACCGGAAGTCAGCGTGGCACGACGTCGGGCCGCACTGGAACTGAACCCAACATGCAGATGTTCCTCACCGTAATCCCAGGGATTCTCCTGCCAGGTTGCTGAGTCATAACGAGCGACCAGCTTGTCTGTGCGCAGGTACGCCAAACCGTCCTGATCGAAGCACATGTCCTCGCAGTTGAACGGAAGTCTCACCAGTTCGATCTGCCCGGTACCTGGATCGATCTGGACCATCTGCGAAAACGATTTGTCGAATCCGAAGTCCTCTGCAACATACAGCTTTTCGTTCTTTGGATTCACATACAGTCGCTGGCGGGAAAAGTCGGGCGGTTTGACGCGTCGGACTGTCTGCTGCGCATCGTTTGCAAAATTGCGCCGCTCCTTCCATTGCCCATCTTCCTCGACGAGCATGCGAATGCCGTCAACAAGCCATGCATCTTTAGTTCGCTGGTCGTATGCACCCGCGCCGCCCCACGCCACATCAATGCGGCTCACGTTGTATTTCTTAGCGGACAGCCACAGCGTTGGCTGCTCGGCCCACCAGTCCACAGCCGCGTCTATGAACGGTCCAGAGTGAAAGAATCCACGCAGGCTCATCTGGACCGGTAGCGGTGAGGACGATTGTTGTTGAGGTTTGTCGAAGGGACCAAATCGCGTCAGCGTTGGGGGAACCTTACGCCAGTCAAAGTCGTGCTTCTTGAGCAACTCATTCGATGCTCCAAAGATCGGCCACGAGAAAACCCAGATCTGTCCATCGACCGGACTCACCAATACCTTCGCTGGCCTGGCCGCCTTGATGGTCTTGAGATACTCGCCCTCCGGACTGAAGATCTGGACGCGATCGTTCATGAAATCGGTAACGTAGACTCGCCCTTGAGCATCGCACGCGACGGATGATGGCACGGTAAAGTGATCGTTATCCGTACCGTGATCATCCAGAGTCATCGTACCCGCGAAGACCTCCGGTTTGGCGTTATTGTCGTCGTATCGCAAACGCAACACTGCCTGGTAGCAGCCGCCACTTTTCGCGTACGTCTCACGCCACATGAAGCCAGTTAGGTATAACCACCTGGCATCGGGACTGAACGCCGCGCTCATGGGGCCGAGTATTTCTTCTCCACCGCCATGTCCGCCGTATCCACGCCAATTCACCGTCAGGCCAATCTTCGGGCCTTTCAATTCCAACGCACCCGTCGTGCCATCCGTTGCCAATCGATTGATGTAGTCATAACCAAGTGCGATCCGCCCTTGCTGAATCGCCATCACCTGAGCGGCATAGCCTGTCCCGAATTTGTACTTGCCCGCGAAGATCGCGCTCGTACCGGACGTCAGCAATGACGACTGCACAAAGCCATGCTTAATCGGCAACCGCTGGCCATCCTGCGGGAACGAATGCAGCGTCAGCCCCTTGGCATTCGCCAACTTGTCTGCCGCGAACGGGTAGACCGTGCGGCGGTAATCGCCATCGTGCCCGAACAGCTTGACGTGATCGGAGCCGCGTCCCTCGAAGACATAGACACCTTCTTTGGTAGCCGCCAATAGCGGACACGCATTCGCCAGTCGCTTGTGCGGGCTCCAGAACAGCGTTCTTTCAAACTGCGGCTTGAGACCGAGCGAAACGCGAACAGTCAGAAGTTGTTTGTCGTCGATGTAACGTCCCAGATCATCTTTGCCATCCCAAACCAGCGTCTGATGCAGCGATCCTCTTTGGAATGGCACGGGTGCGTTGTCGCCAAGCACACCGCTTGCAAGATGTCGGACGATCCTGCCACTACGATCCTCGATCACAACCGTCGCATCGCAGTAAGCTTGACTCGTGAACTCTATGGTGACGCGATCACCGGACCATTTGACTTGTGGCTTCGATGCGAATGCGAACGTGTCCTGCCGTTTGACACGGAACTCGTCGAGGTCATCGGCGTTTGTTATCGACACAAAGACACACACGACGACGCACAGGCAGCTTGCCTGTAACTGCGCAGGCCGCCAGCGAGCGCTGCGTCGCGGAGCGTGAATGTGTCGTGTCATACGGTTCATCGTTCGTAAATTGGCAAATAGCCTCGCGGAGCCTGCAGGATGATTGCGGCCATCGCTGTCGTGTAAACGAAGTTGTCGAGTTGATCAGGAAACTCACCGTCTTTCCGCTGCATGTCACTCAAGACAGCCGTCGCCTTCTCGAACCACGGAATGAAAAACTCGTCGCCGCAGCTATACATCGCCAGACTGGCGTAGAAACAACCAAATACGAAGTAGCGCCGCTGCTTCAGATCGTCGATTGTGTAACGTCGGTACTCGTAGGCGATCTTGTCGCGAGCCGGCACAATCAACTGATGATCCAACTGGCCGTTGTTGCAGAGCGCCACGATCCCCGTCCCGCCAAGGCTGGGTGCCGCGTGGATGCCGAACTTGCGGTAGCGAAAATGTCCGTCCGGCAGCGCACACGATTCGATGAACTCAACGCCCTTCGCGATGGATTCAGAGTTCACAGTGAATCCTGCCTTCTTCGCGGTCCGCAGAACCCACAACACATTCGCGGTCACTGACATATCGCTGAGACCTTCGCGATTCATCTGGTAACGCCAGCCCCCATCCAGTCGCTGGCTGCGCGCCAATACCTGAATGGCGCGAGCAATAACGTCGCGAATTTCGGGCCGCCACGGAATGTCCCCGTAGGCCATCAGCAAAGCGAGCGTCGAAAGTGTGTGTTCGTAACCCGGACCAAGCGGATTGCTGCCTTTACCGGCGAGCACGCCGCTGTCCTGGACGTTCTCGAGAATGAACTCCAGGCCGCGATCCAGTTGACGGCCGTATTTTCCAGCTCGCGGTCGACTGCCTTCCGCCATGAAAGCCAGACAACATAGAGCCGTAACG
Source organism: Planctomycetota bacterium (assembly GCA_963579025.1). GTDB lineage: Bacteria > Planctomycetota > Planctomycetia > Planctomycetales > Planctomycetaceae > CAUZFZ01. Next base: position 84,218 of record CAUZFZ010000015.1, read on the forward strand.
CCTGTATTGGATGGAAACCTCGTATCTGTCCAGCCGCCATCGGGATCCTGAGTACGCGCGAGAAATTCGAGCGATGCGTTCGTCATTTCCAGCACGTTCGGTGTGATCAGTTCGTTCGCCGTCGTGCTGCGATATGGCTTGCGTGGCAGGACCAGGAACGCTGGATCGACGCCTGGGAATGTAGGTCCCTTCTTCCGATCACGCGCGACGAGCAACTTCTCTTCTTCGGTCTCAGCAGTCGCCGACTTGGGTTGAGTCTGTGAGTGCACGATGTCCGATGACAAAGTCAGTACCAGGGCAATCACGATTGGCGCACCGACAACCGCCAGGCTGCGCGCGAGGGAGGGTGAGGGGCGTAACCAGTTGAGAGCGTTACGACAACTCATAGCAGCCCCCACCATTTTCTCAGGCACAATTCGACGCTCACTAACAACAGGAAGATCGTCAGGAACGTCACGCCATCCCACATCTCGATCGTCTCGACTTCCGTCAACACCTGCGGATCGGTCGGGATCGCGTCTACAAGGGAATCCAGATCGCTCATCGTACGGTAATTGAAGTGTCGTCCGCCGGTATGCTCAGAGAGCGTCTGCATTGCGACGAGATCGGCGCTCGTGTCCTTGTTCTCAAGTGACTGAACGCGAACTTGAAAACCATGTTTGACGTCGAATAAAGGCTTCGCTTCGGAGTCGGCATCCGGAGCTGCCTGGCGAGACTGGATCGTCATATCCCCAACACGGCGAGCGCGATACGTGCCGAGGTAAACGGGTTCGCCGCTCGTGTCAGGTGACATCGGGACCATGTATTTGTCGTTGTCCCGACCCGTGATGGACACATGGATCTGCTGATCTTCCAACTGGGCAAACAGAGCCGGGTCCAAGACTCGCAAAGCGATCTCGACATCCTCACCCGGACTGTATGAGCGTTGGTCTGTCGTTAGAGAGACCTGCTGTTGAGTACCCAGCAAGCGTGCCTCGCCCAGGTACCGAATGACCCGCGTCCACAGGCGATCGTAGTCGTACCCTTCGCTGGGATAGCGCCAACGCCAGAGGCTGTTGAGTGACGAGAAGAATACGGCTCCATCCACATAGCGATGGATGGACATCAAAGAGTTACTTGTACCGGCTGGCGTGTCTCCCGTCTTTTCCAGCAGGACGACTGCTTTCGGTTTTGGTGATTTGACCGGGTGGTGCCAGTAGAAGTCGATCTCGCCGAAGGAGGACCACGCCGCTTCATTCAGCACCGGGTCGGCCGACGCGAGCATGATGGGATGCGAATGGCCTCGGGACGTTTTCCGAATCCGGTACGCCTCATCGTAGATGCGGTCATGATTCAGATGCAGGTTCTTGTCGATTTCCACTGGCAGCAGACCGCGAATTCGTGCGGTGTGAACCTGGACGAGCTTGGCCATGCCGTGTGCCCGACCGGCGATCACCATCAGACCGCCGCCGTTGCTGACCATGTTTTCCAGACCGGCCAGTTGCTGAGTCGTGATATTATTCGGATCGACGTCAAACAGAATCGCAACGTCATAGCGAGCCCATTCGGTGACCGTCTGCGGCAAGCGTTCCACAACCGCGTTGCCCTGCTGGGTGTAGTCCACATCAGCAGACTGCAGGAAGCACGACAGGTCGATGATCGGATCACGCAACAACGCCGGGACCATATACAGGTACTCGCGCGACGGTTCGCCAGCGACCAGAAGGACTTTCAGTGTCCGCTTCACGATCTTGACGGTCACTTCCGTTACATTGTTCGTCTCGTCGATCTCGTCTGCCTCGATGGGCAAAGAGAGACGGAAGCGTCGCACGCCCTCCGTTTCCGGGATCATTGAAATCGCAACCGTCTGCTGGCCGCGTGTCAGTAATACTCTTCGGTCGGTGACTTTGTTGAATGAGTCTACCGCGTCGTCCTCGCCACGCTGTTCGAGCGAGAGGACCGTCTCAAGTGGATTGCTGATCTGATTCGTGATCTTCACATGGATCGTTAACACATCACCCAGACTGGCTTCCGCGCCGACGATCGTTTCGTCGATCCGCAAGTCGCGCAACGTAAATTCAGACCCGAATGTCACCGTATGCAACGGGACTTTTGCCACAGCTGACTGAGTGGCAATCTCTTCCAGTGCAACGCCGCCCGTCTGGCGACCGTCACTCATGATGATCATCCCGGAAATCTGATCGCCGCTGAGATCGCGCAGTGTCATTTCCACTGCGTCGCCGATGTTCGAGTAGTCCCCGGTCGGTTGCGGGTGGTCCGCAAAGATCTCCAGTTGCGACAGAGGATTGTCCGTATCGTTTTCGCGATGCGGGATTTCCTTCAGGAGTCCTGTCGAATCAGAGAATGTGTAAACCTGAACCCGATGCGTGCGGCTGAGTCGCGACTGTAGTTTTTCGATCGCGGTTTCCGCCGCGTGATACCGTGTTCTCTGGCTGGGCGGATTAGTTTCCACAAGCGGATTATCGCGGCTTGCGGGAAACGCCATGCTCAGCGATTCATCGAGTAACACGGGAACGACCGGTAGCCGTTCTTCCGTCCGCGTTTCTTCATACGCCGGACGTGCCAGCGCCGCGAACGCCAGTGCAGCGACTGTCAGACGAAGTGCCCACAACAACAAAGTGCGCAAGACACTGGAGTTTTCCTGTTGTCGACTCTCCTGCCGCAGGACGTAGCTGTAGAACAGGAATACGGCGATCGCAAAACCAATCAGCAGCGGCAACATGTCACTCGAGGTGATTGTGGTCACGCGGCCACCTCCTCACGTCGCCGACCGAATCGCCATGCAAACAGTGTTTCCAGCGTCAACGAACCCAGAAGGATGCAGAGCAGCCACGGGGCCACCTCTGTGATTGTGTGCAGATTTGCCGCGAGATCTTCGATAGAGCGATTCGGGCTGATCCATGTCAGGCCGCGAATAGCAAACGCATCGTCGAATTCGCTGACGGTCAATCGCGCCAGGTCGCCTTCCTCCGAACTCTGATTCACCACAAATCGCCGTCGCGGAGCAACTTCTTCAATCGCCTCGATCTGATACAGCCCCTGCTGTGTTGTGTCTTCAAAAGTGACGACCGGCAGTTCGTCGCTCTCATTCTGCTTGCGAGGAGTCAGGCGAACTTTGTTCCCATCGGGCAGTTTCAGCGAAAGATGCTGTGTGGAAACAAAGACGGGCTGCTGAAAGCGATCGCCGATATTCAGATTGACGTCGGCGTCCGGCGTCCCCAGAAGATAGCGGAGCAGTTCCTGTATCAGGATCGGGTAGTCGCTCATCCCTGACATGTATGTCCAACTGGGACCAGGCGTCGTGTTGCACAGCAGCGTCACACCGCGACCGAAGCGTTTCTCCACGATGGCCGGAGTTCTGTCAGACAGCGGAGCGACCACGCGTACGGTCTCGTTCTGCGGGTCTGCGGCAAGCTTCACGTATTGACGAAGCTCGGCGTTCTGCGCGTTGCTGAACCGTGCGAAATGCGCCAATCCCGGATGTGATGAATCACTGTAGTTGAGATAAATCCCTGGAGTTGCGTCGTCTGTCGCCGTGTGTGACTCCTTCGACTCAAGACGGCAGGGCAACAGACCGTTGCCGTCTTTGTACAACCGCGAGTTGTACTCAAACAGATTCACAGCGTTGCCCATAAAGAACCAGACCGCTCCGCCGTCAGCGACGTAGGCCTCTAACTGACCAACGAGTGCGTCGTTCAATAGACTCGTGGCCGCCAGGATCACAACGGCATATTCCGAGAGGTTCTCGTAGGCGATTCGGTCTGGTGGAATCGTAGTGACGTCGAAGTGCGATATCTTCTCCAGCGCGGCGTGACCAGGCGGTCGAATCGCGCGGGTCAGGAACAGGCTCTCCGCATCCTGCTGGCCGGACGTTTCATCGAGAACCAACACATCGATGTCTTCCGGAACGGTGCAAAGATAGAGCCGCTGATTGTCTCCACGGTGCGAGTCTCCATCGATCACTGCCTCGACGAGATACTCGCCCGCATCCGGAAAGTTGAAATCAAACTCCAGTGTCACCGATTCGCTGGCGGCATCGACTTCGCGCACGTCTTTCTTCACACCGTCAACGAGAAACGTGACCGTCGCTCGGGCGTCAGCAGACGGGCTGCCGCGGGTTTCGAACATCGCTTGAAACGTGACAGGCTTGCCAGCCGATAGCACGTTCTCAACCGGTTGGAGCATCGTCGCCAGATAGTTGAAGTCCGCCTGTCCGCCGACGTCGATCAGAAACGGTTCGCTTTCGTCCGCCAATGACTTCAACGCCTGTGCCGTCTCGACCGCTGCTGCTCCCTGTCGTTGCCATGTGTACTTCTGAAAGTCCGAGAGCACATAAAGCTCGGCCGACGTGACGCCGTTCTGTTGGATGAAATCGTGCGCGTACGTCAGAGCGGCGCTGATCGGTGCGGCTCCCGATCCAGCCCGCAGCTTCTCAATCCGTGCCGCCGCCGTTCGCAGATCGTTCGTCCGCTCGACGGGGACAGTGACCTTGTGGCCCAGAAAGACGACTGAAACTGTCGTTCCGTCCGGCAGCGCCCGAACAACGGCCGCCGCTTTCTTTTGAGCCAACCGAAACGAAGTGGTGACGTCCACTTGCTGGTTCATGCTGGACGTGCCGTCCAACAGGACGATGACATTCCGCTGATTCTCACCTGTGAGGGCCGGTCGGAGCAGCGGTCGCGAGATCGCTGACACGAGCAGGAAAATGGCCAGCATCCGCAGGAAGAGCAGCAGACGATCCTGCCGGCGGATTTTCTTCTGCTGCCGACTGTCCAACAGAAATCGGATCGTGGGCAGTTCGGTACGCCGCTTACGCCGCCGAAACAGCCACTCAATGATTGGCGGAAGCAGCACGGCCGCCAGGGCCGGCAGAATCCACTGGTTAACGAAGAAGGAACCCATGGAGTGCAGTTTCAGACAGCGGGCGGTGTCTCAACAATGCAATCGACCGGCCAACTGTGGTGGATCAATGACAGCAGGGAGAACCAAAATACCAACAGTAGCCCGACGTGCCAGCGAGGGACCGTGCACCACCCCTCACTGGCGCGTTTCGAAGTTGCACCGTTTTTTGCCGTTTCATTGAGATCGCTCTGAGTTCCCTGGGTGACTATCCAGCGAGTAGCTCTTCGCCCTTCGCAAGCCCAGTGCGATACGAAACGGCGAAAGAAGTGCTCGTTCAACAGGTCTCGACACGGCCAGGACACTGGGCGAACCGACTGCTCTCCTCTGAGAGCGAATGGTGTGCGACATTTCGCCACACTGAACATTCTGGTGGCTCGGGACAGCGGGATCGGCGCAGAGTATCTGTTATGATCCGGCTTCACTTGCTGGTAAATTGAGCTGTTGTTGGTTGACCTGAGTCTTGCGGCTGACAGAGAACCAGCCTGACGAGCCGCGAACGAATGACAGTTGTCGCGGATTGAGACCGGTCACGCAGAACGCATCCCACTTCCATTGCTCATGCCCGATCTGCTTATTGTTGATGGTCGCGAAGAAGATCGCGACACGCTGCAGTATTCGCTGGAATCGCACGGCTTCCAAGTCAGTGCCGTATGCGACAGCGCTGAGGCTCTCGAACGAGCCCGGACCAGCCGCCCAGACCTGATCATCAGCGATGTTTTTCTGCCCGGTATGAGCGGCTTCGAATTGTGCCGTCAGTGGCATGCGGACGAGATGCTGCGATCGGTGCCATTCATCCTCCATACAACCGGCGACGGGAATCCAGAGGATGAACGATTTGGCATGGCGCTGGGTGCCCGTCGCTTTGTGCGCAAGTCCATCGGAGCTTCCGCATTTGCCGACATCATCAACCAGACTCTGGCTGAAAAAGATCTTCAGTCAGCCGAGGTCTCCAGGCGAACGCTGCTCGGCATCCTTGAAGACCAGAAACGCACGGCGGACGCTTTGCGCGTCAGCGAGCAGCGCATGAGGGCGATCATCGACAGCGCGCTGGACGGAATCATCACGATCAACCACGAGGGCCGCATCGTGGAGATCAATCCCGCGGCCGAAAGGATGTTTGAATTGGTGCCGGGCAGCGTTCTTGACCTGTTGCTGGCCGACTGTGTTATTCCGCCGCGGCTCCGTGAAAAGCACACGCTTGGCCTGGCTCGCTATCTGCAGAACGGCAGTGAATCGAGTCTTCTGGGGCGCCGCGTCGAAATGACCGGATGGCGTGCCGACGGCACCGAATTTCCCGTCGAGCTGACCATCACGCACATTCCCACGGATGGGCCGCCGATGTTCACAGGGCACATCCGGGACATCACCGAGCAGATGGTCGCCAGCCAGAAACTGATGGAGAGCGAGGAACGGCATCGCAGACTGGTGGAGAATTCACCCTTGTGCATTCATGAAATCGAACGCGACGGGACGCTGTCGTCCATGAATCCAGCCGGACTGACCATGATGGAGCTCGCGCAGGAGTCGCAGATACGAGGGGCCGAATATCTGAGTGCCGTGAGTGTGCCGGACAGGCCCCGTATCCGCGAGCTTCTGGAACAGGCGTGCAACGGGCAGACGAGTGAATTCGAATTCGAATCGCCTGGCGGTCAGGTGTTTCAGTCGTGCTTCGTCCCCGTGACTGACGGCGACGGTCGGATTCAGCGAATTATGGGAATCACCCAGGATGTCACGGAAAAACTGCGGGCGGAACAGGCACTGCGGGAGAGCGAAGCGAAGTTCCGTGAAGTGGCTGAATCGCTTCCCGTCTCGATCGCCGTGGGCCAGGATGGTCGGCGAGTGTTTACCAATCAATGGGCAGAGGTAATCACGGGGTACACCCGGGATGAACTGCTCAGGAAAAGAACTGGCTCGTTGGCTCACCCGGACTTTCATGAACGGCTGTCGCAAGCGCTCGCCATGTGTGTGGGCAATTCCACGCCGTCGCGCACCGAGTTGAAGATCCTTCGGAAGGACGGCCAGGAACGGTGGGTTTATCTCTCTCTTGCACCGATTCAGTATTCAGGACGTCCCGCGGTGCTGGCAGCATCGATCGATATCACTGAACACAAGCTGGCGGAATTAAGACTGCAGGAAAGCGAAGCGCGATACCGTGTGATGACCGAGAATGCGACCGAAGCAATCGTCATTCTGGACGTCGATACCGGTCGGTTCGTCGACTTCAACCAGAATGCGTGCGAGTTATACAAGGCGTCTCGCGAACAGCTCCTCCAGATGGGACCGGCGGATGTCAGTCCCGAACTGCAGCCCGACGGTACGCCATCCGCGACGCTCGCAATGGAGCGCATCAAACAGGTGATCGAAGGCGACGGGCAGGTCCACGTGTTCGAATGGACTCATCAGGACCTGGAAGACGGACTGATTCCCTGTGAGGTCCGCCTCGTAAAGATGCCCGACCAGAACAAACGCCTGGTTCGGGGCGCGATCACCGATATCAGTGATCGCAAGCATGCAGAAGCGGAACGCGAGTCCTTCATCCAACAGCTTGAACAGAAGAATGCCGAACTGGAGCGATTTACCTATACCGTTTCGCACGACCTGAAGAGCCCTCTCATCACGATCAAGGGGTTTCTCGGTCTGCTGGAGCGTGACCTGAAAGATGATCGTGCCGAAAGCGTGCAGGACGACATCGCGGAAATCGCCAGCGCTGCCGATCGAATGAACCGCCTGCTCGATGATCTGCTGGAACTATCGCGAATCGGGCGGATCGCCAATCCGGTTGAAGGTGTTGCGCTGCAGGAACTGGCACAACAGGCGATCGAGCTGATCGACGCGGAGATCGTCACAAGTGGCACGGGAATACACTTTGACTCGGACCTGCCAGTCGTGACCGGTGACCGGGCACGGCTGTTGGAGGTGTTTCAGAATCTTCTGCACAACGCCGTCAGATTCTCAGTCGATCAGCCTCATCCAGAAGTGCATCTGGGAACGCGGCAGGAAAACGGCGAGACAGTCATTTACATTCGGGACAACGGGATCGGGATTCAGCCTCAGTATCACGATCGCGTGTTTTCGCTTTTTGAACAACTGACACCAGACGGGAACGGAACCGGTATCGGCCTGTCAATTGTGAAGCGAGTCGTACATGTTCACGGAGGGTGGATTCGCATCGAATCGGACGGAGACGGGCACGGAAGCACGTTCTGCTTCACGCTTGGTGGTGATGCCGACGCTCAATGATTTGCCGCGTTGTGATGAAACTGAAGCGGGCGATCAGTTACAGGTTTAATCTGCGTGGACACGTTTTTTAGTTGAACCGGCTAAAACGCCCGCGTCACGGGTTAAGCAATCGCGAAAGTTCCGATACGTTTCGCGGCAGAGTCAATACGCATCTCCGTATGAATTGGCCATGGGAACAGCACATGGAAGGCCAAGAGGTCACGATACTCTTTGCCGAAGACAATGAGTCTCACGCCAGGCTCGTCCTCCGTTGCCTGGAAGATCACAGCGTGTCCAACACCATTTACCATGTGCGCGATGGTGAAGCGGCTCTGGATTTCGTACATCAGCGGGGAGACTATTCCGATCCCGACCTGGCTCCGCGGCCCGATGTCGTTCTGCTGGATCTGCGATTGCCGCGCGTCGATGGTCTGGATGTCTTACGAGAGATCAAGGAATCACCCGACCTGATGACCATTCCCGTCGTCATTCTGACAACTTCGGATGCCGAAACAGACGTCGCCCAGGCATATCAGTTGCATGCCAATAGTTATCTGGTGAAGCCAATTGACTTCGAAACATTCTCCAGAATGCTGGGTGGATTGGGCTTCTACTGGTTGGCCTGGAACAAGTCACCCGCGTCCGGGCGTGATCCCAAAACGTGGGTGTTGGGGAATCGGGAAAATATCGAGACTCCCTTCCGGTTGATGGTTGAAGTCGGACCGGGAAAGGAGTCTCGATGGAAATTCGCATGGAAGCGGATGGACCG
>CAUZFZ010000016.1:0-92460 GCA_963579025.1 Planctomycetota bacterium
CCGGTCCATCCGCTTCCATGCGAATTTCCATCGAGACTCCTTTCCCGGTCCGACTTCAACCATCAACCGGAAGGGAGTCTCGATATTTTCCCGATTCCCCAACACCCACGTTTTGGGATCACGCCCCCACTCCGCTACCAATTGCGTTCGCCTTGCGGTCGTACAGCGCGCAGACCAACTGTGGAAAAAGAATGCAATAGACAAGATCGCTGCACAGAAACCAGAGGGCGTATACACTTTGAATCTGCACAGCAATCAATGTTGCGGCAATTCCAACGATCCAGATCAGTCGCCTGACCATGCGATTGATTTGAAGTGCATCTGCCCGTTTACCGACAAGCGGGCGGTAGATATTCCAGGCGCCCATGGAAGAAGCCGACAGAATCGAAGAATCTACGCTGCTCATGACGGCGGACACCAGTGCCCCCAGACCGATTGCAGCGACCAGCGGAGGAGCAAGGTGTTTCAAGACGTAAGGCAAGGCCAGCGCGGCATTCGGTGGCCCGGTCAGCCCCATGGCGCTCCAGTCTGTCGTCGCACAGATCATCCCAATTGCGACCGCCGGAAGCGCGGCCACCAGGCACAATCCTCCAGCACCGATCGACAACCACTGAGCGGTCGTCTCGTTCGTGCTGGACAGCACACGCTGAAAGTAGACATGCCAGGGGATGCCACCAAAGACCAGCAACAGTGCATAGTCCCACCACAGAAACCAGTCATTGCCCCAGGCAAGTGACGGCCACGGAAACGCAAGTGGTCCATGACGCGTGTGATACTTCGTCCAGACGTCGGACCAATCGGAATCCGGCATCACGAACAGCACGGCAATGAACAGGCCCGCCATCAGAATTGTGATCTGGAAGACATCGGTCATCGCAACCGACCGCAAGCCTCCAAGCGATGTGTAGACAATGGCAATGAAGGCGCTGATGATGATTGAAAGTGTGAAGTCGAGTTCAAGGATATACCCAAACGTCGTACCCAGAGCGGTGAGGATCGCACCGGTCCAGAATACTTCGCCGAGGAGTGCAGGCAGATACAGCACGGCAGCAACGCGAGTGCCAAAGCGATCTTCGAGTGGATCCAGCATGGTCGTGAAACGGTGGCGACGCATCGGTCGAGCGAAGACGAGCCCACCAACGATCAGGCTGAGTGCGTATCCCCAGGGCGCCTGAGCCCATGCCAGGCCAGATGCGTAGACGGACTCGGCCGTGCCGTTGATAAATCCGCCACCGACCCACGTGGCAGTCATTGTCAGCAGAGCGATCCCCAACGGCAAACTTCGGCCTGCCAGGAGCATTTCGCCCGTGCCTGCTTCACCTTGTCTCGCCGCGACGACGCCAAGAAAGAACATCACGCTGTAAAAGCAAATGCACGCGACGTATCCACCCCAGTAGAGGTTTCCTCGTGTGAAATGCAGCACTCCGCCAATACTTAGCAATCCACAGAACAACAGCCCCGTCGACAGCGAAGCTCGCTGCATTCGAGCAGACAGGCTGCCGCTCGTCTCGTTGGAAGATGCCATGAATACGCGTTTCCTGCTCTCACGTCGTTCCACTCAGCTCGACAATGGGTCAAACGCTGCCACCATCGAATGATAGAAAGGCGAGTCCGACAATCAGCGACCATATCAGTGCCACTGCGCCCAGGACGATGGAAACTCGCAACAGGCGAGACCGCCCGTTTCGCAGTCGTAACAGAAATGCAGACGTCAGGGCGATCAGAGCAAGTGGCGCTGCGAGGACGCACTCCAATGGCCAGACGGGATCAATGGGCGTTGACGCCACATTCCACGCCACAAGGAGGAGACCGATCAGTCGTCCGAAGAAACCCACTCCGCAGGCAATAAAGGCGAGAGCGAAAGTCAGGACATTGGCGAGCCGCCCTGGTTTCTCATCCGGCACTGCTTCTGACTCAATGGGATGCATGGACGACCGTGCTTCCGCAGTGTCAATCGAAGTGGTCGAGAATGATAATATCGAGCAACGTTGTCTACGAAGCGATGCTCAACGAATTATCATCCTCGCCAATACTCTGCACGCACTGGCCAATCTGCTCGACCATGTCGCGAGCCGCGTCGAACTTGTCGGTCCAGCGCAGAAAACCGTGAATCTGACCGTGACAGCGAGTCAATTCAACGGGAACGCCCGACGCTTCCAGCCGTCGTGCATAGGCCTCGCCTTCATCACGCAGTGGATCAAACTCGGCCGAGACAACAAATGCCGCCGGCAATCCCGCCAGCGATTCAGCCCGCATCGGCGAGGCATACGCGTGCGAGCGATCATGCGAACTCGGGACGTATTGCTCCCAGAACCACTGCATAGAATGCCGCGTCAGCATGTAGCCCTCGGCATTCTCGATATACGACGGTCGGTCAAAGTTGTGATCGGTGACCGGATAAATCAGAACCTGGTGAGCGATCTCGACAGACTGCCGGTCCCTGGCCATCAGACAGCATGCGGCGGCCAGATTTCCTCCGGCACTGTCTCCCGCCACGATCAGTCGGTTCGGATCCACATCCAGTTCCGCAGCATTTTCGGCGACCCAAACCGCGGCAGCGTGAGCATCCTCGGCAGCAGTGGGAAACTGGTGCTCGGGTGCGAGCCGGTAATCCACCGATACGACGACACATTGACCGGCATTAGCCAGTTTTCGACACAGACTGTCGTACGCTTCCAGATTTCCCACGACCCAGCCGCCACCGTGAAAATAGACCATCACGGGCCATGGCGACGCGTTGGGTACGTCCTCATTACGAGTTGGCCAGTAGATGCGAACCGGCAACTCCACTTCCGGGTCTGGACCGGGTATGAATCGGTGGTCGTGTCCTGCGACATGATCGGGTTTGCCCGGAATCGGAGTAACCATGGCTCGCAGATCGCTCAACGGAATCTGATCTACTGGCGGGATTTCCACGCGGGCGAACTTGTCGAGAAAACGACGTGCCTGGGGATCAAGGGACATAAAAGGGAGCTTTCGAACCTGCGGACTGGTACTGCGGGGCGATTGAATAGTCCAAAGACAAAGGGATCTGCAACCTCAGCCGCGTCGCGTTGGTCATTCCTGAGAACTGCCGTCATGGCCGTAGGACGGACAACTCGTCCGTCAGACGACGATTGTCGGCCGCAAGCCACGTTGGTTAACGGCGGCCTGGTGAGGGAACAGGCCCGACACCTTGACGCGTTTAACGCACCGGGATAGAGTCATTTTTCTTCAATTTCGCTTACGGGACAGTTCTGTGAATTCGACTCTGTTGAACCTGAGCCTGCTTCTACTGACCAGCCTCGCCCCCGGCGGAGCTTAGGTTGCAGACTGTTCATACCGATCAAATCAGTCAGCCCTGAGGTCTTCCGCCTCAGGGTTTTTTTGTTGCGTTTGTGTTGCTCCGATTCGAGCGACCCCAGTGTTCTCAGGGAGAACCCACGATGTCCGGCGACGTAATTACGATCTTCGACACAACTCTGCGCGACGGCGAACAGTCGCCAGGCTGCAGCATGACCACCGACGAGAAGATGCAGGTTGCCAGGGCTCTGGTGGAACTGGGTGTCGACGTGATTGAGGCGGGGTTTCCCATCGCCTCGCCCGGCGATTTCGAATCCGTCAGGAAGATCGCCAGCGAATTCGGATCGCAGACGACCATCTGCGGTCTCGCCCGGTGCCGGGTCGATGACATCGATCGAGCGATCGAAGCGCTTAAAGAAGCCAGGAAGCCTCGGCTGCATGTGTTCCTTGCAACCAGCGCTATTCATCGCGAACACAAACTGAAGATGGACAAGGAGCAGATCGTCCAGCGCGCGGTCGACATGGTAAAGCGAGCCGCCGAATTCACGGACAATGTCGAGTTCTCCCCGGAAGACGCGGCCCGCACGGAACTCGATTTCCTTTGTGAAGTCATCGAAAAGACGATCGACGCGGGAGCGACAACAGTCAACATCCCGGATACGGTCGGGTATTCGGTGCCATCGCATTTCTTCAACATTATCCGTCATCTCAAAGACAACGTGCCGAATATTGACAAGGCCGTGATCAGTACGCACTGCCATAACGATCTGGGCCTGGCCGTGGCAAACAGCCTGGCCGCCGTGGAAGCCGGAGCCCGCCAGATCGAATGCACGATCAACGGACTCGGCGAACGTGCTGGAAACGCGGCCCTCGAAGAAATCGTGATGGCGCTTGAAACCCGCAAGGATCACTACGGCATCACGACGAACGTCAACTCACAGCGTTTGTTCCCGACCAGCCGACTGGTCTCACGCATCACGGGAATGCTCGTCCAACGCAACAAAGCGATCGTGGGACAGAACGCATTCGCCCACGAAGCTGGCATTCATCAGCACGGCATCCTGCAGGAACGCAGCACCTACGAGATCATGCGTGCCGAGGACGTTGGCTACATTGGCACCAATCTGGTGCTCGGCAAGCACAGCGGACGACACGCCTTTCGCGACCGGGTCAAGCACCTCGGCTACACACTCGACGAATCACTGGTTCAGCAGGTGTTTGACGAATTCATCGCCCTGGCCGACAAGAAGAAAGAGGTCTACGACGCGGACATCATCGCTTTGATCGAACACCACATCGGCGAGACGCAGGATCAATGGACGCTGGACCGCTTCCACACGCTCGCCGGAACCGACGTCCTGCCCACAGCCACGCTCGAAATGCGACGCGACGGCTGCGACGAAATCTTCCGCGACGCAGCGACTGGCGACGGTCCGGTCGATGCCATTTTCCGGGCACTGGAGCGGCTGATCGGCGTCGAAGCGCAGCTCATCGAATACACGGTCCGCAGTGTCTCCAGCGGCAAGGATGCACAGGGTGAGGTCATGGTCGAGATCGAAGTGAACGGTCGGCACTTCCACGGCAAGGGCGTCAACACGGACATTGTCGCCGCCAGTGCTCAGGCCTATTTGAAAGCACTGAATCGCGCTGCCGTTGAGGGCAATGGTTCAGCGGTCGTCGGTGAACCAGCGCGCGGAGTGTGACGCGACCAGGATTCCGTGAAATACGCTGTAGATCGACTGATGCTGGTCAATTAGAGTGAGTACCAGCTCGTGCAGTATCCGTCAGGCGCATGCCAATCACTGAAGAACGGCGAAGCGATGAATTTCAACGAGTCAGTCGAACCACTTGGACGGCGGATTCTGATCCGCAAAGACGACAGCCGTCAGACGACCAAAGGCGGCATCGTTCTGCCTGATCAGGCCGAGATTCCGACCATCACTGGACGCGTCGTCGAGATCAGTGCTCAAATCGAAAACGACGACGACTTTCCGGTCCGCAAATACGACAAGGTGCTGTTCCACCCCAAGAACGCGATCCCCGTCGATCTGGAATCCGACAACGTGCTGTTCGTTGTGGACATCGACGATGTGATGGCCGTCTTCCGTCGGACGTCCGTCACGGACTCGACGACCGAGCCGCTTGAAGACGTTGACGACATCGACGCGTGAGACGTGATGTCACCGTCAGACGCACGCGGTTCTCCTGACGATCAGTCAGCGACCGGAGCGATAATCCGGGAAGCATGCACGCTGTTGTGGTAGATCGTGTTGACGGCTGCCCGGGCGTCATCGGGGAATTCGATGGTGAGCGGTTTGCCAGTCTGCGGATTCGGCTCGTAGAGCGGGGCTCCGGTGCTGGCGACCGTCACACGGATGCGATGTCCGGTGTTGAAGATCTGGCTCATCCACCCGATTGGGTACGCGACGCGATAGACCTGACCGGGAGTCATCAGGACTTCCTTATCGAAACCTTCGCGATACCGTGCCCGTAACGGGTAGTCGACGATCAGAATCGATCGTCCGTCCGGATAGACATCGCTGACTCGCACGATGAAGTCCGTATCCGGGGCGTCCGACGAGACATGAAGTTCTGCCTGCACTCGGCCGGTCCATTCGACAGGAGCTGTGAGTGGCTCTGTCGTGAATGTCTTCACCTGCTTCTGTGATTCGAAGGCCCGCGCATCACGTGCACCAGGAAACGACCGGCCTGGAATCTCCATCGGGTGAAGCGGATCGCTCAGGTACCCGGTGCTGGCGTTTCGATTCGTCGGCTTCGCGGCCGACAAACCACCACCGCCGTGCAGATACATCGGCACAGCCTTTGCCTTCGGGGGAAAGTCATCCGCAGTACGCCACACGTTGCCGGGAGCTCCGTCTTCGCCTACCGCTCCCATCACGTAGTAACGCACGGTCGAATCGCGGTCGGCTCCGTTGTCTTCACCTTTCAAGTAGTGGTTGAACCAGCGGACCATGTGTTCGTGCACGGCCCAGGCGGCATTCTCGGGATAGACGAGTTCACCGACCTTGTTGCCCTTGTTCAGTCGACCATGCAGCCACGGGCCAATCAGCAGTTGCTGGCGTCCGCGCGACTTCTCACCACCCTTGTGCTGCCGCCCGATGTAGCTGGCGACCGATCCTTGGTTCATGAAGTCGTACCAGCTTCCGATCGTGAAGCAGGGCACATTCATTTTGTCGAAATGCAGAGTGCAGTCTTCTGCCTGCCAGTACTCGTCGTAGTGCGGATGCACGAACCACTCCGCGAGCAGCCGGCGATTGTCTTCGGGATTCCGGGAGACTCGGTCCATGCCTTTGAAACGCTCAGGGCGAGTTGTCCCGCCGATGCGATAGCCTTCCTGGAACAAACTCAGCCCCGTATCTGTCATGTACTGGCAGACCAGATGCGGCGGTGCCGTCACGGCCAGATAGTTCTGAGCGTATCCGCCCTGCGAACTGCCAAACGTTCCGACCTTACCCGAACACCACGACTGCTTTGCGAACCACTCACAAGTGTCATAACCATCCTGCAGTTCGCCCCACTGCAGCGCGCGATAACCGACCCACGTGCCTTCCGACATGTGCGTCCCGCGGAAGTTGACCATCGCCACGACGTAACCCTCATCCGCCAGTCGGGCTGCTGCAAGCCGCGTCGAGCGTCCAGTCAGGCTGGCGTACCGCTGCTCAAAGACTGCCGGCCACGGGCCCTTGCCGGCGGGCTGATACAGATAAACGGACAGTCGCTTGCCGTCACGCATCGGGACCATGACGTGCTGTTCGGTCACATCACCAAAGTCAGGTTCCTGAGCATGCGTCTGAGCAAGCGGAATCAGAGTCAGGCAGATCAGCAGTCGTTTCGTCATGGTGTGTTATCCACTCGAGGCTTTGCCACAGCGTCTCGATCAGTAGCCACCGTCGCCAGACCGTGGGCTCGGCGTGATTCTACCGAAGGGTGACGGTCGTTACTCGGCGCCAGACGGCGTGACCGGCTCGGCACCTTCGAACACGACCAGCAATCGTGTCTCAGACACGACCGGATGTCCGTGTCGGCTGCCAGTCGCGCGAACCATCAATTCCACTTCGGACGGCAAGACGACACCTTCCGCTGGTTCGATGCGAAGTGCGACTTCGGTGGCATCGTCGTTGTCGATCGTGACGGGATCCGCAGTCAGACGCCCTTGTAGTTCGTCATCCAGGACCAACTCCAGTTTGACCGGTCCCTCCAGTTCGCGAGCCCTAGAGACCTCCACCGGAAAATCGAACGCCAGGCCACTCGGCACTTCGAGTTCCTGCAACGGAGTGCTGACTTTGAGCATCGCGCCGGTCGGCAGGAATCCAATGCGCGTGACGAGCCGGTTAGACAGATACCGCTCACGTCCCTTCGGGTCTTTAATCTTCGTGACGCCGTTGACCACCATGCGCGACGTGCGTGTCGTTTCCAGCCACTCGGGCAGGAACACGGGATACAGAATTCGATCAACACCCGGCGGAACAGTCAGCTCCGGACCACGAATTCCCTGCCTGTGCCGACCTTGTCTGGAAGACATCTCCAGCACGATTTCGCCGTTGAACGATTCTTCGCGGGTGATCAGGACTGGTCCTGGAAACGTTGTTCCACGCGGCCATTTCGTGACATCGTTCTTGCCTTCGGCGTCGATCGTAAACGGCGGCTTCATGGTCACGGCGAGCAGCGTCGACTCAGGCTGATGTTTGACCAGCGTTTCTTCGACCATCGCCTTGCCGGTGACCGAAATCATTCCCGCGATCGTTCCGGCATCAGCAGCGGCAGTCAACACGAGTCGCAGGTCGTTTTTCTTTTCCGGAATGACGGGATTTTCGGGAAACGTGACACCCGGCGGCAGCCCTTCGAGCTGAATCTCGATCGCTCCCGTAAAGCCGCGCGTTCGCAGCGCCTTGATGGCCAACTGCCCCGTTCCACCAATCGGCACGGCCAGCAGTTCGGGAGCGGTGAGCGTAAATCCTGGTTGTGGTTGGCGAACAACCAGTCGATAGACCGCATCGAGTGCTCCGCTGTTGCCGGACGTGTCACTGACCTGCAGTTCGTAGGTCCCGTCTGCCGGAACGGTGTAATCAAGTCTGGCATCGATCGCGCCGGGCACATCATCAATGCGTTTCAGCTCCTTACCCTCAGCGTTGATGACTGCCAGCGAGACATCCAGCGGCGAACCAATCGCAGCAGCCTGCAGCTCGATGGACCAGACGTCACCCTTGGTTCCGGTCAGTTTGAAACTGTCGATCGCGGAGCGCTCTGACAAGACACCTGTGACCGCTGCCGGAATCGCCAACGTCGCGCCGGGCTGAGCCGACTCAACAGTTTCTGTCTCATCGGTGATCGGTAACCGAAAGGAAACGGTCTGGCCGTTCGCGGCAGCGAACTCGCCAGTCTGCACTGAGCCCGAAGCAGACGCGGTGATTTTATGGGAGACAGTTTCAAGCTTCGCAGCGCCGGTCGCGACGCCCATACCAACGAGTCGCACATCCTGAGTGGCACCACGTTTGATCGCGGCCGGAACAGTCGTGATGGCACGAAGAGCAGTCTCAACGCTGAGCCGATACACGAACGCCCGGTTACCGCGGAAGTCGACGTCGTAAACGCTCACCACGTATTCGCGACCAGACTCAGCTGCGAATGACACGCTGAGATCACGGCCCGCTGTGTCAGCTCCATCTGCGACCATGCGACCGGACTCGTCACGGACTTCGACGGCCGCGCTCAACGGCGAGTCGATTGCTGTTGCGACGCTGGTCAATGTGATCAACCCGCTGATCGGTGATTTGAACCGGTAGCGATCGACCTCTTGAATCTTGAGAATCTGGCCCGAAACCGTGACGGGCAACGATTCGAGTTCCTGTGGTTCGCGCCGATCGCGAATCTCGACCACTTCTCTCCCGCCCGAGACAACGAACTTCCCCGACTTGCTGACACCGTTGGCACTGGCAACCTGCCAGCGATAGATGCCGGGCTCCAGGTCGGACGGCAGCGAGAGCTTCGCGGGTGTTTCGCGCGGCAACAGAAATGGCGAGCGACGGGCTTTCTTCCCGAACCAGTACGGCGGTTCCGGAACGATGACCGGCCCCGGCTTACCCGTCACTTCAAGGCGAATGCGCGAGTCGCGTGCGAATGTTTCGACATCCTGAGTCCAGTCGTAACCACCCAACGTGACTTCAACGGTCGAACCGGCCTGTCCGCCGGACGGAAACATGTAAGCGACGCTCGGAGCAAGTTGAGCATGTGAAACCTGAGACACAGCGACCATCGCTGCAGCGATGAACAAGGCAATGCGTCGTGGCATGAGATACCTCAATCCGAAAGCCCCAACGGGGCGAAACATATCAGCCTGGGGCAACGCCCCAGGAAATCCAGGGTCGTGAATGCGGGAAGCCCTGAAAGGGCGAAACAACGTAGCGGTGTTTCGCCCTTTCAGGGCTTCGTATCCCCATGCGTTCTTTTCCTGGGGCGTTGCCCCAGGCTGGTATGTATTGCCCTTTCAGGGCATGGTGACTCGGTCCGTCGTCAGACGCTCACACCAGAGCTTCGATGAACTTGCCGCCGTCAACCAACGGCACGGGTCGTCCCAGGGGTCCCTGGTGTTGACGGTCCGGATCGATCCCCATCAGAACGTGAATCGTGCGCAGCAGGTCGTTGACACTGACCGGCTCCGTCGTCGGAGCCGCCGCATGCTTGTCGGTCGCTCCGATGATCTGCCCCGGCTTGATCCCGCCACCGGCAAAGATCACCGTCTGAGCCATCGACCAATGGTCGCGGCCGGCCTGCTTGTTGATGCGGGGTGTGCGGCCCATCTCGCCCATCATCACGACCAGCGTTTCGTCCAACATGCCACGTTCATCGAGGTCCGTCACCAGAGCACTAAAGGCGCGGTCGGCGTACGGAATCAGATCGGTCTGCAAACTCGGAAAACAGTTGAAGTGCACGTCCCAGCCGGGAGCGTCCACACCGATAAAGCGGCAACCGGATTCGACCAGGCGTCGAGCCAGCAACGCACACTGACCGAGCTGTGTGTAACCGTATCGCTCGCGAGTTTTCTGCGGCTCGGCGTGAATGTCGAACGCCTTCTTCGCTTCCGGCGAGGTGATCAGCGTTCGAGCCTTGTCGTAATAGGTCGACATAACTTTCGCTCGACCCTGCGAGTTACGCTCGAAGCTCTCGATGCCCGCCAGCAGTTTGCGACGCGTTGAAAGTCGCCGGTCGGACAGGCCGGGGATCGGCTGCAGGTCCTTCACTTCGAAGTCAGGCTGAACGGGATCGGATTCGATGACGAACGGTGCATATTCCGCTCCGTAGAAACCCGGACCACCGCCCATCATCGGATGCGGCACGTTGATGTAAGGCGGCAGTGTTCCGCGCTGACCCAACTCGCGGGAGACGACTGAACCGACCGACGGAAAGTACTCGTTGTTCGGAACCGGGTTGTCACCATCGGCGAATGTCGGACGACGGCCCGTCATCACGTAGTGGTAGCCGGTCGAGTGTCCGTTGATCCGGTGGCTGTGGCTGCGGAGGATCGTGTACTGGTCAGCGATCTTCGCGCAGTGCGGAAGCTGGTCCGTGATGAATGTCCCGGGCACGTTCGTGCTGACGGGCAGGAATGGTCCTCGAATCTCCTTTGGAGCCTCTGGTTTTGGATCCCACATGTCCTGATGAGGCGGTCCTCCTTCCAGGAAGAGGAAGATACAGGACTTGGCACGGGCCTGACGTCCGGAAGCGGCTTTGGCTTCCAGTTCCATCAGCCGCGGCAGTGACAAGCCACCGAGCAGGCTGGTGGCACCAAGGTGCAGTGCGTGTCGTCGCGACAGTCCGTCGCAGCGTTGTGATGCGTTTCGGCCGAGTTCGAGTCTCAGCATGAGAGCCCTCTATTCTGTGAGTCGTTTGTAGTAGCCGGACTTGTCCGGCGTTGCTGCGCTGGTTCGAACCGCACAAGTGCGGTTACTACGAACAGATCAGTGATTGAAAATGTACTCCTTCATGTTGAGGAGTGCCCACAGCACATCCTCAACGGCGGCCCGTCGGGAGCCACCCGCATCGTCGAATGCCTGCCGCATCAATGCCAGTTCCGGTTCGCTGGGCAGACGCGACAGGGTCGAGAGAAACAGTTTCTCCACAATTTCATCGGTTGAGTCATCCGACTGCGCCAGCTTTCGCGCCAGCCCATGCCGATGCTGAATCTTCGCCATGATCTCCGGCGAGTTCAGCAGGTGCAGGGCCTGAGCGATACTCGGTTCACTGCTGCGTTCGCATTCACACACAGTCGTGCGTGCCGGACGTCCGAAGATGCGGAAGAAATAGGACGGCATCCGGTTGTCCCAAATCTGAATCGCCCGGTAGCCCTCGGGCCAGCCATTGAATTTCTCGACCACACCCGTGCTCTGGCAGATCGCGTCGAGCAACACTTCGGCCGGCATCGCCTTGTACATTGCGTGCGAGAAATTCTGCTGGTCGTCTTCGTTGGCTGGCGTCGTCTGCGAACTGAGCTGATAGGCGCGTGAATTCAGCAACGTCCGAGTGAACGCCTTGAGATCGAACTTCGAATCGGCCATGTGTTTCGACAAAGCCGCCATCAGCGGTTCGTTGGTCGCGGGGTTCGTGTCGCGGATGTCGTCGATCGGTTCGATCAGACCGCGACCGAAGTAATGCGCCCACAAGCGATTCGCGATGGCCTTGGCGAAGAACGGGTTGCCTGGAGCGGTCATCCAGTCGGCCAGTACGACGCGGCGATCTGTGACGGTTGTCAGATCGACGGGTTCGGCGCCGAGCGCCCGGGCAGGAACCAGCTCTTTGGAACGCGGATGCGGCAGGTCCTTTCCGCCCAGCGAAACGATCGCTTCCGTGGCGTTCGGCAGCTTCTTGATCTTCACTCCGGTGAAGAAACCAGCCAGACCGGTGTAGTCCGCCTGGCTCCAGCGTTCGGACGGATGGTGGTGGCACTGAGCACACTCGATGCGCACACCAAGCAGGAGTTGACTGATCGACCGGCTCAGTTCGTCGGGTTTGCGGAGAATCTTGTAGAACGCGCCGGGCCCTTCGGCCTGAGTGCTGCCCTGCACGGTCAACAGGTCACGAGCCATCCCATCGAATGGCCTGTTGTGTTTGAAGTTGCTGCGCAGCCAGCGCTGCATGGCGACCGTTCCCTGCGGAGTTACTTTCAGCTGGTCGGCCCGCAGAATGTCGAGCCACTTCATCGTCCAGTAGTCCGCGTACTCGTCGCGGTCGAGCAAGCGGTCAATCAGGGCGGCCCGCTTGTCCGCTGACTTATCCGCCAGAAACTCGCGTGCTTCCTGTGCCGTGGGCAGCGTGCCGATCGTGTCCACGTAGACGCGGCGTAAAAACTCGGCATCACTGACCGGTCCACTGGGCTCGATGCCCAGTTTCTGCAGGTGATTCCAGGCAAGACGGTCGATGAAGTTTGCCTCTGGCGGTCGTTCGAACGTCACGTTTGGTCGAGGCAGTGTGACGCGGCAGGTCGACACGTGCCCGAGATACCGAATCAGGATGGCGGCTTCGCCCGGGATGTTACTGGCCTGAATCAGGCCATGGTGATCGACGTCGGCAATGGCGGCCGCGTTCGATTCGTATTCGGCTTCAAGCGTCACGCACTGTCGGTTGCCAGCCTTGTCGATGGCCGTCACTCGAATCTGCTGTGCCGTGCCCGCTGACAGGACCTGCTCCTGCGGTTCCACTTCGATGCCGACGATCTGGCCGGTCTCGGAATCGGCAGGATCGAGCTGCCCGCCTTCGCGAATCCAACGCAGCAGTCGCTGGTGTCGGTAGCTGCCGGATTCGATCTTACGTCCACCGCCGTGAGGAATCTCGGACGTCGCTTTAGTCAGCAGCAGACTTCGTTCGGGCTGAGTCAGTGAAACTCGCCGTCCTCGGGATTCTTTCGTGAGGGACGCGTAGTCAGACTCCGCATCAAACCCAAAGATACTCAGTTTGAAGCCGTTCTGACCTTCAGCCTTGCCGTGACATCCGCCGGAATTGCAGCCAGCTTTGGTCAGAATCGGAGTCACTTCGTTACGGAATGAAACCGGATCCGGCTGTTTGAGCTTCCGAACTTCGACGGGCACCTTCGTCATCTGGCCATACCAGGTGACAATGACTTCAGTTCGTCCTTCGGCCCTGGGTCTCAGCAAACCACCTTTGTCGACAGACACGATACTGCTGTTTGCAACCCGATATTCGACTTCCCGCGTGACATCACTCCGCACGCCTTTTTCGGTGTCCATTGATGCGATGAGTTGCTGCGACGACTCAGGGCTTTCCAGCACGACGCTGCCAGGGCTGACGAGCAGGCCGGCCGCAGAGACCGGTCCTCCAGTGAACAGGCCTGCCAGAGCGCAGACAGCCAACCGCTCAGCAAAGCATCGTTTGACGCCGCCCGACATTGATTCATCTCCAGAACCGCGAACCGTTAGAGCACCTTCTGCAGAGCCTCTTCATTGAAACCGACAATCAGCTTCTTGCCGATGCGCAGGACCGGCGCCCGCAATGTTCCCGAGCGGCCGAGCATCATGTCGGCCAGTTCATCATCGCCGGGTCGATCTTTCTTCAGGTTGAAGTGCAGCAGCTTCTTCCCCTTGCCAACGTACAACTCGTTCATTCCGTTGAGCAAGGCGAGTGCATCGTCCCGTTCGTATTTCGTTTTCCGAGCGTTGATTTCCTCAACGGTCTTCACACTGTTCTCCGCAAGAAACTCCTGCGTCTTTTTGCAGGACGTTCAGCCAGGGCGGTGATAACTCCAGTCAATCTTTGGCATCCGTCTGTTTCCTTCTTTTTGTAGCCTGTTGGCGGCTTCGCCGCGTCGAGCAGTCAGTTCATGATATCGGCAAGGCGAATCACCGGGCCGAGACCTCCAGTCTGGCGCAGATGTTCCATCCAGACAACAAAGCCTGTTTCCGGATGGAAATACAGTTCGTTGAGCGCCCGCTGCGTCCGCGTTCCCGTCTTCATGCGATACTGATCGGCAGGCAGCTGAAAGAACGTGTGAAGCTGGAAACTGGTTGCGCCACGGAGCGCGTATTCGACGGCCATCTTTCCGGTCGTGATGTTTCCGGTAGCCGACCAGGCAAGCTGCGTCTCCTTTCCGGCCTCGCGATTGAACGCCGTCATGACGCGCAAATTGCGATCGCTCAAGTCGGGCCCGCCAAAGGCCACTCCTCGATGACCATCGAATTCGCGATCGGGATTGAACAGTCGGTTCCCGTAGATAAAGAAGTCGGGCCGGTGCGCGTCGTCGGCCTGATGGATTGAACGCAGCAGGTCAATCTGAAAGTCGTCATCGAACATTGCATTGAAGACTTTCAGGCCGACTCGCACCGAGTCTGGGCGAGGAAACGCTGCAGCTCCTTCGCGAATGAGACGCGGGACTTCGTGCAGCCAGTTGCGAATGCAGTCCTGCACACTGGCCAGATCGCTGCCGGCAAGAGTCGGGCTGAAGTCCTTTTCCAACGGCATTGGTCCATCCGCCGAACCGACTGCTTCAAACCATGCTTCCAGAATGCGCATCGTCGTGTACTCGTACTCGGCAGTCCGCCATGTCGACTCGCCGGGTGACGGCAGGTGGTACTTGCAGGACGGCACGATCAGCGTGCCGGTGCCGTCCGCAATCTGGCGTGCACCGCGAATCAGCGCGAGATACTCGTCAAACGACTGCCACCAGCCGCGCCCCTTCCAGGTAATTGTCCAGCCGGGTTCTCCCGACGCGCCCGCGATTGTCTCGGCAACCATGCGAGCTTCCTTGATGGCCCAGGCGCTCATTGACTGTCCGCCCGATTCGTCCTCGGCGATGACTGTCTTGAGCACCACAAACCCAAGCCCGGCGTCCACATCCTCACGCACCTGGTTGAGGTTCATCGAGAGCTGCCCGGACGCCTTACCCCACGGATTGCGAATCGGCAGTCCGGCGTACTCCGTCGCCACGTCCAGGCCATATTCGTTAAGCAGATACTCTTCCAGCTGCTCAGGCAGCCCGCCGGTGGAAAATCGTTCCCAGTCACTTCGCACGCGGGCTGTCATGCCTGCGGGCAAATTCGGGCGGGCGGGCAGACGCGGATCGCTCCGTGGCGCCGACTCAGCCTCGTGCATATCCCGCTCCTTTCCGGACAACGCTTGCGCCTGAGCCGTTGATCGCCCGGCAGGAAATTCGTTCATTAATTTTTGAGCACAACCATCAGGGCGTCTACCGAGTCTTTGTACCTATCCAGGCACAAAACCGTGAAGCTGTAGGCGGATTTCTCCGAAATCCGCACTCGGCAGGTCCCGATTTCGGAGAAATCGGGCTACGGCTCAGGCACGGCCGACTTTACGGTCTTGTTTGTGGACAGAACTTAATACGTTGGACGAAAACATCCTGGCTATGACCTCTCATGGAGTATCGGAAGGTGAGGTCACAAAGAAGCCAGGCCAATCCCGGTCGCAATGCCCATGCCGCAAAGGGTATTCTGGGAGACAGCAGCGAAGTCAGCATTCGATCCAGATGGAATCGTCGGCATGAACAGATTAAGCAACTGCCCGCGCCAGAAGTTTCGTGGTCTCCGCTCGGGGTTCACGCTGATCGAACTCCTGGTTGTGATCGCCATCATCGGCATCCTTGTCGCATTGCTGATGCCAGCGGTCCAAGCTTCACGCGAGGCGGCGCGCGCCACGCAGTGCCGCAACAATCTGAAACAGATCGGAATTGCGGTTCACAACTTTCACGACCAGTACCAGTCCCTGCCGCCGTCGCGCAACTACGACCACTATATGACGTGGGCATTTCTGATCCTGCCCTACCTCGAACAGGTCAATCTGTTCGACGACTGGGACCCGAAGCTGAAGTATTACTATCAGAGCGACACAGCGCGACTGACACCGATTCCCGGTTACACGTGTCCGACGCGGCGCGATCCGACGCCGAGTATCCGGAATGACAATATTGTCTCTCCGTTTGAAACGAGTGGTCATGTACCAGGCGTCACCAGCGACTATGCCTGTTCGGCGGGTTATGGTCGGGCCGGCATCTGGAACTGGATCAGGTCGAACGGTGCCATGATCATCGGCAAAGCGACGACGAATCCTCCCACCGTACCTGTCGGGGGCTTCGCACCGCCCAACGCAACACTTGAGAAATGGAAGAGCCGGACTGCGTTTCGGGATCTCATCGATGGTGTCAGCAACACCATCCTGGTCGGCGAAAAGCACGTTCGGCCGACCCGCTTCGGAATCGCGCAGGAAGACGGAGCAATCTACAACGGCGACCATCCCGGCAGTTTTTCGCGTTGCGGCGGTCCTGGCTATCCGATCGCCAGAAATTCCACGGATCGCTTCAACAACAACTTTGGCAGTTATCACGCCCAGTACTGTAATTTTCTGCTGGGAGACGGCAGCGTGCGAAACATCAGCGTGAATATCTCGACCGATCTGCTCGGGCGACTGACCTCACGTAACGATCAGGAAGTGGTGTCGAATTACTGACAATCGCCGCGAAACCCAGTCACGTACACTAGGTCACTCGCCCGGATCGTCACTCGGTGGTGCCTCGCTCGATGCTCCGTCGTCACCCTTTTCTTCCCGTGGCGCGTAATCCACTTCGACCAGAATGTTGTTCAGCCGCGGCTTGATGTCGAATTCCAGGCCAGACGTGCTGAAGTCGCGATACCGGGGATGCAGTGCTGGCGGCGGGACCATGCCCGGTCGCTCCCAACCGGTCGCGATATCAAAATCGGCGATCACCGCAACACGATGGTGACCCGCGACCGCGCCGTCGTTCGGGGCGAAGGTCCCAAGTTGAAAAGTACCATCAGGTGCAATCTCGGCAGACGCGGTGATCTGCCTGCCCTCATGAGTCGCCTCGAATTCAACAGTGCCTCTGGTCAGCGGTTTGCCGTCCGGATAAACGACCATCCCATGCACGAGATAGGTGTTCGCCTGGCCCGAACAACCCGCCATCAGCGCAAGGATTAACGCTGCAAACCAGGCACTCCTGTGTGAGTCCATACCAGTCACCGTCAAATGAGTGTGCAGTTCCAGAGTGTGTTTCAACGCAGACCACAATCACCGTACAGTTCCAGGTGCGAGAATCCAGCTCTGGCGTGTATTCTGTCTGTCTGCATCTGACACAACACGTTCAGTGCGTGATGTTTTACCAGTCGTGTCCACCGGTCGTTTTCGGTTTGCTGCCGCCCATGTCATCGCCCTCAGATCAATGGTACGCCAGGCTCGGAGTCGGGATCGAGTTCGGGCCGATGCCGTACGATGATCTCATTGACTTGGCGCAGACTGGCCAGTTGCTGGAAAGCGACGATGTTCGGGAGGGGCCGGACGGCGAATGGTGCGCCGTACGAGACAGGCCTGGACTGCTGGGCCACATCGATCGAACAGGTTCAGCGACGGATTCGGACGAAGGGCCGCAACTATCTGAACTTCACTCGGCACCGGTCGAAGCGGCCTCAGATGATTCTGCCGCCGAACCGGATGACACACCTGGGTCATCGCAGCCGGACGCGATCCCGGTCACACAGTCTCTCGCGGAGTTCGAGTTTGGATCGGGACAATCAACTCAGACTCCGGCAACTCCGACGTCGGCACAAACCGATGTGTCCCCTTCGAAGGAGCTGGATTTCGAACTCAATCTTCCACAGCCAATGCCCGCAGATCAGGCCGTTCCAGAATCAAGCCCGGCCCCGGCCACTGAAATACGAGAGACCGGGCCTGTCTCTGAAAAACAAACGGATGAGTTGGATTTCGAGCTGAATCTTCCGCAGCCGCGTCCTGAGGTGGCGGAAGAGACGGAACCAGTAGCGTCGTTCAACAATTTGCCCGAGCTGCGGATGCCCGGTCCCCGACCCGATTCTCAAACCAGGTCACTGGAAGTTCAGGCAGCACAGGAATCAAAGGCGCCAGCATCAACGGAAGCACGGACTCCAGCAGCAGTCGAATCGAAGATGTCTCACGTACCGGCCGCGGTGAATTACTTCGAAACAGCGAGGAGCGTCGAAGCAGACGCTACAGAGCCGGTCACTCGGTGGCAGTTCCCGTTGCCCTGGATATCTCGGGTCGCTCGGCCCGTCGTCGTCGCCCTGTTGCTGTCGTTCGTGTGGTGGCTGCTACCGGGTCCGGAGCGGGATATCTACGCCGATTACCTGACGATTTACGACGAACTGCGTGAGAGGCAATCGAGCCCAGACGGCAAGGCGGGCTGGAGTGAATTTGCTAATCAGTCCCGCGCCCGGATCGACGAAACGAACCCCTGGCTGGAAGAAACAGCACAGCCAGGCGACCGAGCGAAGAACCTGCTCCTGTACATCGGACGAGACCTCCAGCAGATGCTGAAGAAGTCGCCGGATGCCGCAAGCCCCCATCGGCAGCGGCTCGACGGATTCTTCAAACAACTCGCCGAGATCTACGAATCATCCCGCCAGGATTGAGTCGCAGTGCGTCCCCTCGGCACGCATGACACTCCCTGATCGTGGGACTTTCGCTTATGGCTTTGCGAACACACTGTCGTCGAAGCTCTCGGGGAACTTGATGCTTGTTGTTTCGGAGTCGACGAACTTCTCACCATCGCGTGTGATCGCAGCCTTCATTGGAACGATCGTGCCGTCGACCTTCTTGTACTCGCTATACACCGTGGCCTCCACGACTTCGGCGTAGTTCTTCTCGGCCGCGTGGACAACGGTCTGCAGCTTCTTCAGCAGACCGGTCTTACGGCTGAAGAACATGGTCACCAGCGGACGGTCGCCGCGCTTGACGTTAACACCATCGCACGGTTCGCCGTCGATCTCCTCGTCACCAAACAGTGACAATTCATACTTATGATTTGGTTTCGCAATTGGAATCAGGGAGCTGATATAGCCGGCTTCCAACTCCTGCCGCTGATACTCCAGCGGATCTCCAGTGACTTCCGAAGTATTCCCCATGGCTGACATCCACACCTTGGTGCCGTTATTCACAATGAGGAACGCACCAACGATTTCCATCCGAAACCGGTCCGGCCACTGGAACGTAAATCGACCCGTATAGGGGGCGCCTTCGCCCATGCCGTAGTAGGTCCCCTTGTCCTCAATATCCATTCGCGAGTGTTTCTGCAGCAGCTCCAGTCCACCGGTTGCCTTGATCGCGCGCGTGATAATCGCGCGTGCTTCGGACGCGTCGGCGGCGAGAGCAAGGCTTTGTGCTGTCAGAATCAGCAGGCCCGTCAAAGCAATTCGCGATGTCAGACTCATGGCAATTCTCCTCGGTGTGGATACTACTGCGTAGAAATTCGCGGGCTGCCCGAAACAACCTGAGTTACATCAGGATACCGTCAACGGGCTCCAGTTTTTCCGGTATGTTGTCCTCGGGCTCGCCGAGTTGTTCGCGCAGGTCGATTTCGATGCTTCGGCACAGGGCGGTCATCGGCGTGTCGCTGTAGCGTGCTTCGAACGGATCCTCGTTGATTTCGCCCACGCGCATCAGCACGTAGAGCATGAACGAGACGACTGTCGTGAGAGGAATCACCAGCCACTCACTTTCGACCTTCTCCAGTTCGGTGATCATTCCCGAAGGCAGAAGCGTCACGAATAGAAACATGAACACGCGCGGGAAATAGTCGTACTGCCTGGGCAGAGGTGTGTTCTTGATCCGCTCGGCTTTGCCCTGCATGTCGTAGAGCGTCGTCAGCGATACATCCAGTAATTCGTGATAACGGGATTCGGTCAACAGACCTTCGCGTCGAGCTTCCACCAGCCGCTGCCCCTGCTTCTGCACTATTTGCGTCGCGCGGTTTCTCCGCTCGGCGAGCCAGTCAAACTCGTCCGGGTCAAGGAAAGGCCGGATTTCGTCCCAATTGTTCTTGCCGCGAAGCTGAATGCGCAACGCGTTCGTCCAGGCCAGATGGCGGTACACCATTTCGCGTTGAAAGGCAGCAATCTCGGCAGCAGGTCGATCGGACAGACTTGTGAAGGTAATTATCTGACGCGCGAAAGTGCGGCTGGTGTTGACGACGCCCCCCCAGATCTTGCGGGCTTCCCACCAGCGGTCGTATGCCGAGTTGTTCCGGAATGCCAAAAAGATCGCCAGCGCGGTTGCCAGAGTGGCGACAACTGGAAACGGAATGTGAACAATACCCAGACCCGGCGAATGCTCAAAATAGCCGTTTTCTTCGAGCCAGTGGATCGCATAGACCAGCGTCGACAGCCCGAAGATGTAGGTCAGAAAGCCGGCTGAGTTCTTCAGAACTCGATGCCATCGCAGGTGCTTTCGTATCAGCATCGGTCAATCAATGTCCTTTGCGCGGCCAGTCCAGCAGCACAGCAAGAGTTTCGTCGTCGGAAGATTCTGCGATCCATTTCAGGCGTGTCCGGTCGACCTTGCCCGACCCGGTCCGTGGCATTTTCGGCAAAGCGCAGATCGATTGTGGCACCATATACTCGGGCAGTTCCCGTTCGGCTACTGCCCTGACCTCGTCTTCCAATCGGTCGATCGACGCGCTGTCCGTCAGTGTCACGAATGCGCACACAGCCTGGCCCATTTCCGGATCATCGACGCCAACAACGCACGCTTCTTTGACGGAGGGGTGATGCTGCAGTGCGGCCTCGATCGCAGCCGGTGAAATGTTGCTTCCGCCGCGGATGATGATGTCCTTCTTGCGACCGTCGAGCCACAGGAATCCGTCGTCATCGATGCGGCCAATGTCACCCGTGCGAATCCAGCCATGGCGCATCACCCGCCGGGTCGCGGCGGTTTCATTCCAGTAACCGTCCATGGCGAACGGGCTGCGCACGGCAATTTCGCCGGCCTCGCCCCACGGCAGATCGTTGCCCTTGTTATCGATGATCGAAATCTGGACCCCGTAGTAAGGCAGGCCGATCGAGCATCGTTTCTTGCGCCCATAAGGCGGGTTCGCGGCATACATGCCGGTCTCGGTCATGCCACATTGCTGGGTTAGATCAAAGCCAGTCAGTTCGTTGAATTTCTCAAACACGTCGACGGGAACGTGATCTCCACCACAAATCGCGAGACGGACACTTCCGAGGTCCGTCCGCTTCAGGTCGTCGTGAAACACGATTCTCCGCATGGCAGATGGCAGCAGGCTGATGAACGTCGTATCCGGGTGGTTTCGCAGCGTGCGCACATAGAGATCGGGATCGAACCGCGTTGTCAGGATGACCGTCGCACCAGCCGCCAGCGAAGGCAGCAATTGCGTCCGCAATGCCATTGACCGCGAGATCGGGCCGGCAATCAACGTGACGTCGTCCGGCCGCAGCCGCATGACTGCGTTGCACTTGCTGACTCCACTGGCGATTGCGTCGCGTGTCAGCGTGACACCGTGAGGCCGGGCCGTCGTGCCGGATGTGTAGAACACGATGCTGACGTCGTTCCCCGTGACGTCTTCACTCAGGTCCGCCGTGGCCCGCCTTGTCACGAGGTCGTTAAACGGCGTGTAGTCTTCGTGCGATTCCGCTCCCACAACATAGACGTGCGAAACTTCATTCAATGCCTCGCATTCGGCCACTTCATCGATCTGCCCGGAATGCGTAACCAGCACGCTGGCTCGCGTGTGACGCAGAGCAAAATTGATCTGAGCTTCGTTGTACCGCGCATCGAGCGGCACGATCGTGAACCCGCCGTGGTGTGCCGCGAGATACAGCACGACCAGTTCGTGACAGTTCGGCAACAGCGTTGCAATGCGGTCGCCCGGTTCCAGATCGAGGTCCGTCAGATTCTTCGCGACGCGAACTGATCGACGATGCAGCTCGCTGTAGGTCCAGACCACGCCATCATGAATGATGGCGGGCTGGTCCGGGCAATGTTCCGTGAGATTAATCATGCGAAAGACGCCTGCTACTCGCCGAGCAGACTGGCGAGTTTCTCTTCGATCGATTCGGCCCAGATGGTGTAGCCTTTGGGACTCAGGTGCAGCAGGTCGGGCATAATTTCCTTCGTCAGCGTCCCGTCATCCTGCAGGAACTTCGGACCGATGTCGAGATAATGCACGTGCTTGCCATCGTCGAGCTTGGCGAAGATCGCATTTGCTTTTTCATTCACCTGTCGTCGTTTGTCATCCTTGTTCGGTCCTCGCGGGAAGACTGCCAGCAGCAGGACCTGTGTCTCGGGCAGCTTCGTGCGGAGCTGCTTAACGATGACGTCGACGCCTTCGGCAATCTGCTCAGGCGTGTTGCCGCCCGAGTTGTTCGTGCCGATCATCACGACGGCGGCTTTCGGTGAGATGTCTTTCACGTTGTCGTTGTCCAAACGCCAGATCACGTGTTGCGTGCGATCTCCACCGATGCCCAGATTGACGGCGTTCCGCTTGCCATAAAACTCGGCCCAAACGCCTTTGCCTTTGCCTTCCCAGCCCTGCGTGATGGAATCGCCAATGAAGACCAGGTGGACGTTGCCCTTGGCAACTCGTGCGTTAAAGCTCTCGTGCCGCTTCATCCAGCCGCCTGCGCGAGGGACTGGTTTGATTGCGTCGTGGGCGGGTTTGCCACCGCTCAGCGAGACAGACGACAGCACGGGCAGCAGCGACAGTAACAATGCGGTCAAGCAGGTGCGGCTCATGGGCGTGCTCCAGTGAAGCGAAATAAAGAGGGTCAGGTGGCACCATACCGAATGCGTCCGGATTCGGCCAAAGACGCGGGTCACCTCGGGACGATGTCAGGCGACAAATCCTCGCGGCCAGACCGGGCAACGAGGGCTTGCGACATTGTCATCGGGCCGACATCCTGCCTGTCTGGCACGACGGGGAAGTATCCGACTCATGAATTACCGCATCACACACACCACAACGTACCAGTACGGCGACGCCGTTCCGGTCTGCCACAACCAGATTCGCCTGTCTCCGCGAGACAGTCGCTGGACGCAGTGTGTGTCTCACAAACTGACAATCCGTCCGACACCAACGACCACCGCCCAGCGTCAGGACTGGTTCGGAAACACAGTCCACGCGTTCTCGATCGACGCAGGTCACAGGCGTCTGTCGGTCACGGCCAGCAGCCGCGTGACCGCTTCTCAACCAGACCTGTGCGATCCCGATTCGACACCCGCCTGGGAAGAGATTGCCAACGGCGTGCGGGAGCAGTCGATTGCCGGCTGGTTCGATGTCAGCGAATTTACGTTCGACTCGCCCCGCGTGATTTCGTCGGACGTGTTCCGGGATTTCGCCGCTGAGTCGTTTCCGCCTGGCCGGCCGATACTGGCCGGTGCCGTCGATCTGTCGTCACGAATCCATGAGGGATTCGACTACGACGCATCGGCGACGGATGTGACCACGTCGCCGGAAGAGTCGCTGAAACTGAAACGTGGTGTCTGCCAGGACTTTGCCCATGTCGCGCTGGCCGCACTGCGATCACTGGGAGTGCCGGCGAGATATGTCAGCGGATACCTCAGAACGGTCCCACCTGAAGGGCAGCCGCGGCTCGTCGGTGCGGATCAGTCGCACGCATGGCTGTCGGTGTGGTGCGGAGACGCCGGCTGGATCGACCTGGACCCGACGAACGACTGCCTGTGCTCGGTCGATCACATCCCAATCGCCTGGGGTCGCGATTACGCGGACGTGACTCCGATCAGCGGAGTGTTTCTTGGTGGCGGGCATCACAAGCTCGAAGTCGCCGTCGACGTGGAACCGGTCGCCTGACCGTGCTCAATGACGAATGACGAAATACCCAATGACGAAGAAGTGTTCGTCTCAAGGCGTGTGATCACCGTTTGGCCTGGGTGGACGCACGCAGGATGACGCGCTGGTATTCGCGGAAAGTCATCCACTCGAGCGAATCGCTGCGGAGCACGGTTTCCCAGTGGTTGATGTGCTGCCGATCGGCGTCTTCCAGTTTCCAACTGAATCGGTGTCCCGCGTTCCACTGCAACGGTTTGTCGAACCGCACATGCAGCTCAACATTAACTGGAACCAGGCCGCGCCCTCTGAGACTCTCGTTGAGCTTCAGACGCGGAGCCGGAAACAGGCTGCGTGGGTGCAGCACGTAATTCAGACGCGCGGCCCAGTCCGTATAGCTCAGGTAAGCGTCTGAGGCTTCCGGTACCGCGGGAATCGCGCAATCCACGGAATAAGCGAATCGCGGGCTGCGGAGCGCCAGTCGCTGCCTCGTCGGATCGAACTGTTCTCTGAACTTCGGATCGAGCTGGAACTGCAGTGGCTCAATGATCGATTTCGAACCGGGTTCATCGCGGACTTCCAGCTGTCGTGCATAGTTGTGAGTTTCATCGCGCGCAGTCGCGAGCAGCCGTTCGATTTCGTCAAACGTGACCGTCGTCTTAACCAGCTTACGTCCATTGAAAATGATGAAACGCCGGTGAGCCGGTTCGAAAACTGTGACTTCACCAATCGGCGGCGGCAGCCAGTCGAAGACCTTCCCCGCGTGAAACAGCGTCAGACTGCGGGCGATCACGTCCGGGCGACCGTCGTTTGTTTCAGGATCTGACGACGGCTGAGTGACTTCGGTGAACACACGGAACTGCTGCGCTTCTACGTCGGCAACCAGGACGAGACTCAGCAGCAACCCGGCCAGATACAGGCATTGAATCGTCTGCGACTGGAACGTTCTGAATTGAAACATGAGTGAGTTCCTTCGCGCATCGCTCGTACTGATGACTAAACGCGATTGAGTTCGATCGGCTGGCCACCCTGCTTTTCACTGGCCAGCGCCGCCCCAACAAACTGGATGACTTCAAGATTTGATGTGTGAGATACGGCCGGCTCGCCTGAATCGAGTGACTGCAGGATCGCACGACACAGGTTGCGGTAGGCGTACCGGGTTGAGACGGGTTGACTGACGACTGCGTGTTCGCAGAACGCGGTGAATCCATAACGGGTGGCTCCAGTGCGGTTACCTCGCACGGTGCCGATACGTCCGTCAGACCAGCGTCCGGTGACGGCTTCTGAGTCACCCGATGACGTTGCCGTGACGACCGCGCAGCCGGGACCCAGCAACTGGAAGAGCAGCTCGACCGAGTGGATTCCGTAGTGGAACAGCCCGGGATTGCCGTCAGCGTGTTTCGAGGGACCGTAAGTCACGACACCGTTCACCTGGCCGAGAGTGTCCTGTCGCTGTGCGACGGACAACGCTTCTTCAGAGAACCGCAATGCAGACGCGTTAAAGAGCAACGTGTTGTGCTCATGGGCCAGGCCAATCATTTCTTCCGCGTCACTGACCGAGCAGGCGAATGGTTTGTCGACAAACGTTGGAATTCCGGCTGATAGAAATGGTCTCGCCCGATCCAGGTGAGCGCTGCCGCACAGGGACAGCACAAGCACAGCGTCGATCTGGCCGATCAGTTCGTCGGCGCTCGACGCGAGTTCGATGCCCATGCCCTCGATCTCACGCTGAAAACCGGGAATCCGTTCGGGAGCCATGTCCGAACTGCCTGGCCACGCGAGCACAACTTCGGCGCCGTCGACGAACTGCTCGCTGCCGACTCCGATTCGGTTAAACCGGCGCGAGAATTCGACGCAATGGGACGAGTCGAAATCGACAATGCCCAGTCGCCACATGGAATCGGGTTTTCGGATGGTTCAGGCGGCCGGATGGTCGGGGTCGGGCGATTGAAGTCGGTTTGCCCGAGGAGGCCGGTTGAGGAGTGACGCCCGAACGTGTCGGGCAACATGAGATGTGAGCACTCAGGATGAGCGTTCCGGTGAGGGGGAGCGGCACGTTAGGCGGATCAGAAATCTGCCGCAATGCGACTTAGGGTCAGTCTGGAAGTAACTGTCACAATCAGCCGCAGGGCGTTAGCCCCGGTTTTCTGCAGCAACCGGGGCTAACGCCCTGCGGCTGATCATTTCGGGCAGTTATTCCCAGGACGACGCTTACGAGGTCGCCGAGGCACGACCTTGCCGGTCAGATAAACCAGGCAAACTGGAGCATGTTAAACCTTGACGGCTGAGTGGCACGTACCGGTTCCAGCGGTTCTCCGGGTTCTGAGTGTCGTAGCGGTCGGACCCTGATTTGTCAGATGTCCGGAATGTGCCGGACGATACCGTTGTCGGGATTACTC
The DNA here is from genome assembly GCA_963579025.1 of Planctomycetota bacterium. Classification (GTDB taxonomy): domain Bacteria; phylum Planctomycetota; class Planctomycetia; order Planctomycetales; family Planctomycetaceae; genus CAUZFZ01. The sequence continues at coordinate 26,287 of CAUZFZ010000016.1, forward strand.
TCGTGACTCCGTTTGTGCATCCACCGCGCGACGCACCATGGGCGCTATCGACACCTGAGACCGCACGCGATCAAGAGTAGCCTCAACAGGGAATACAAGAACGTCGGCCCAACTGCATACGCATGGTCGTCTGCCGCGACGAGGGATCTCCTCGATCGGGGCGGGCAATCGCGTTCACGCTGTTCGGACCGGCCGTCCAGGGAAGGACTCATGAAACGAACCGCCTGGCTCGGAAAACTGCGTAAACAGCTCCTGGGCACTCGTCGACGACGACATTCCAGGAGGTGGGTTCCGGAGCGGCTGGAAGACCGGACACTGCTATCAGTCGCTTCCGCGCTGCGAGGAAGCGAACTGACGGTTTTTTCCGACTCAGACGAAGACATCCTGGTTCGGGCGACTCCCGACGCGTTTGGCGTGCCTCAGGTTGACGTACTCGTCAACGGAGTTGCCCCTGATGCTCTTTTCACGATTGACGCCGCTCAACTGTCGGCGCTGCACATCATCGGCGGTCCTGGCGCGAATGTCATCGACCTGACCCAGGTGCGCGCCGAGCAGTTCTCGTTCAGCGATCCGGTGACCGGTGCAGGACTGCGCGTTCTGGTCGAAGCCGGTGAAGGCGATGACACGATTCTGACCACGTTCGACTTCAACGACTCGGTGTTCGGTGGCGACGGCAACGATCTGATCAACAACACGCCCATGCTGCCCGGTCCCGTCTTTACGATGCCGCCATCTCAGGCGGCAACGCTGCTGGGCACAGTTCCGGCAGCGTTTCCGACGCAACCGCTGAGCCTCATCGAAGCCACTGAGTCGGCGGAATTTCCATCGGTCGCCGAGTTGACCGACGCGTCCGGCACGCTGCTGGGAGTTGGAACTCTGATCTCACCGCGGCACGTGCTGACAGCCGCTCACGTAGTCGAGTCGCTTGCCTCGACCGACGGCCGGTTTCTGGTGGGATTTGAGTCCATCGCGACGCAGGAAATCTTCATCCACCCGAACTACAACGCATTGGCCCGCGGGACAGATTCGGCAAACGACATCGCCATCCTGGTACTTGAGCGAGAACCCAGGGACATCATTCCCAGTCCTCTGTTCCGCGGCGACCCTGCCGTTGGTCAGCTTCTGACTCTGGTCGGCTTCGGCGAAGGCGGCGACGGCACGAATGGAGCCGATGGTGTGTCGGGCATCAAACGCATCGGCGATTCGCAGATCGATCGGCTGTCTCCAACACTGCTGATTCGCACCTTTGACGACTTTCTGAACTTGCCTCCCGATAGCAACACAGCCCCCGTCGACGACGGAGCACCAAGTTTCATTTCCGTAAACTCACAGGAGTTTGTGGCAGGCGTCTTCTCGTCGAACACCGTGCCCAGCGGGATCATTGGCGACCGGGCCTTCGACACGCGTGTGGATATCAACGCGGACTGGATCGACTCGGTTGTCGCCGTGCTCTTTCCGCCCAACCCGCTGGGAAACCTGACGCTTGATGGCGGCGACGGCGCGGACACGGTCAACGGCGGTGACGGCAATGACTCACTGCTGGGCGGCGACGGTGACGATTTACTCGTGTCATGGATCGGAGACGACACGATTCTGGCCGGCGACGGAGATGATTCGGTGGACGCGGATCTCGGTGACGACGTCATTGATCTGGGTGATGGAGCAGACAGTGCTCTGGGCGGCGGCGGCAATGACACGATCAACGGCGGCGACGGCAACGACACCATCATCGGTGAAAGCGGAGACGATTCGATTCTTGGTGGGAGGGGCGAAGATCTCATTCAAGGGGACGGCGGCCGTCGTTTGACCGAGAGTGGTTCGGATACTGTGCTTGGAAACGCTGGTGACGACACGATCGTCGGCGGCGGCGGATTCGACGTCCTCAACGGCGACTCGGGAAATGACGTGCTCGACGCGGGCGACCAGACGATCACCATCCCGGACGTTGTCTTTTCACCAGAGGGTGACACGGGTGATGTTGGTCAGGCCGTTTTCAGCGTGGTGCTCTCGCGACCAAGCCCGGTCACGGTCACCGTTGATGTGCAGACCCGCGACCTCGACGCGCTGGCCGGTTTCGATTACGCGACATTCACGGGGACAGTGACATTCCTTCCCGGGCAGACGATCGCCACGTTTGTGGTGGACATCCTTGGCGACGATGAATCAGAACCGGACGAGCAGTTTCGCGTAGAGCTGACCAATGCCCGGAACGCAGTGGTCATCGATGCGGTGGGTGTGGCGACGATCGTCGATGACGTCGACGGCCCAGTGCAAACCGTGCTGCTGGACTTCGATTCGAGTACCGACACGTCCTTCGATCACTTCTACACGCCAATCGAGCGCAACGCGATTCAGGCTCGGCTGGAAGAAGACTACGCGCAGTTCAGTGTAGTCTTCACTCAGGTCCGCCCGATCTTCGGCATCTTCTCGACGTTGATCTTCAATGAGCCGCCACCGGGCGGCCTTGCGGATGAAGTCGACTTCCGAAACATCAATCTCGGATTGAACGCAACGATTGACATAAACCAGTTCCTGGGTGGCTTTGGCGGGCTTCCAGCGACGACGAACAACTTCATCGAACTGTCCGCGAAAGTCGCGGCGCACGAACTGGGCCACCTGATGGGGCTGCGGCACAACGATGCATTCGGACCGGTCGGTTCCGGCATCGCCAGTACCGTGGCACCCACGCTCTATAACCCACCGTATCCTGGCCCTACCGCTGCAAACGAATCGAACAATCACATCATGGGTTCTCCGGCCGGGACGGGAGAAACGCTGCTGGATGCCGTCAGCGGCCAGTTCTTCGGCGCCCGGTCGGCCGTCAAACTGTCGATGTTCGCCTTTCAGGGACAGGTGCTGAACGAATTGATGGGATCGCACGGGACTCCGGCCACCGCGCAACCAATCGAACTTGAAGATCTACCCGTTCCCAACACGGAACTCTCGGGAGTCCTGGCCGGACAGGTCTTCGACGTTCAGGCCACGTCCGTCCTCGGGAACATTGACGTCGCCGGAGAAGCCGACCTGTATTCGTTCAATGCGACGGAGGGTGACCTGATCAACATCGAGGTCATGTCAATAGTCTTCGCCGGCTCCCCCACGCGCCGCTTCGGTGCGCTCATCGACCCGATTCTGAGCGTGGTCGATGCGACTGGTACCCCGATTCCCTACTTCGCTGGCACGGCCGTCAACAATGACGGGACAGAGTCCGGGTTCCCGGATCTGGATTCGACCATCATTGATCTGACCATTCCCGCGACGGGCCAGTTCTTTATTCAGGTCCAGGAAGCCTCGGGCATGAGCACCGGGGGATACGAGTTGTTCGTGTGGACCTTTGAAGCGAACGATCCGGTCTTCCTCGAACCTGGGCTTCGGGCCGCGCCGTTTGTGCAGGTCACGCTGCTCGGCGGAAACGGCAACGACACACTCAACGGTTCAGATGGGGCAGATCTCATCGTTGGCGGCAGCGGCAGCGACAGCATCAGTGGGAATGCGGAAAACGATTCGATCTTTGCTGGCAGTGGAGAGGACACCGTTCAGGGAGACGCCGGCAACGATCTCGTCCTCGGGCAGGGCGGTGACGACACTCTAGAGGGCGGCGCGGGTGACGATTTCGTCAACGGAGGTGCTGGCGTTGACACGGTCTTCGGTGACGACTCGCTGGGCCTGACATCCGGTAACGACACGCTTTCGGGCGGGTCTCGGAACGACGCGCTGTTTGGCGGAGCTGGTAACGATGTCATCTTCGGTGGTGCCGGACGCGACATCATCAACGGTGGCGACAACGATGACACCCTCTTTGGTCAGGGCGGCGCAGACATCATCAACGGCGGAGCCGGGGAAGATCGGATCGTGTGGCGCACTGACGGTGACGACACTGTCGACGGCGGTGCGGGACGTGACGAAGTCGAAGTTCGAGGTACGAATCGCACGGACCGATTCCTGATCAGTCAGGATGGGACCACCCTGCAGATCACTGAAGGCAACAGCACGCTGAACATTGGTCGGGACGAAGCGGTCGTGGCCAACACCACCGAGGCTGTCATCATCAACGCCCGTGGCGCGTTCGATCGGATCGACATCGACACCGTCGACAACGTCGGCGCGATTCACATTCTCGTCAATGCAGGCTCCGGCAACGATGTCGTGAATGGAGCCGGGGCGCGAGTGGGCAACGTGCGTCTGATTATCGATGGCGGAACCGGAGCCGACACGCTCACTGGTACGGGCGACGGAGACGTGATCTTCGGGCGTGACGGCACCGACTTGATCTTCGGCCGCGGCGGCAACGACACGCTGTTCGGTGGCGATGATGCGGACACGCTTGACGGACAGGCAGGCGACGACGTGCTGTTTGGAGAAAATCGCAACGACGTGTTGCGAGGCGGATCGGGGAACGATTCGGCCGATGGCAGCACGGGCAACGATACGCTGGATGGAGGCGAAGGCGACGACACGCTGACGGGCGGATTTGGCCGCGACGTTGTCAACGGGATGGACGGTGATGACCTGCTGACCGGCAACGATGGTGCTGACCAACTGCTGGGAGGAACCGGCAACGATACTCTCGATGGTGGAAAACACGACGACACGCTGATCGGCCAGGCGGGCGACGACACCATCTTTGGTGACGATGGCGACGACTTCATCAACGGCAATGGCGGCGACGATTCGATCGACGGCGCGGACGGCGACGACACGATCATGGGCGGCATGGGCAATGACTTCATCGCTGGCAACGACGGAAACGATCTGATCAACGGCCAGGCCGGAGCGGACATCATCGTTGGTGGCGACGGCCGTGATTCCATCCAGGGCGGCAGTGGCAACGACCTCCTGTTCGGGAACCTGGGCAGCGATGGTCTCAGCGGAAACGCGGGCTCAGACACGATCGATGCTGGCGAGGGGACCGATCTGATCAACAATCCAGAAGCCCGCGACAGCATCTTTGACAACGGCAGAGAATTCCCGTTGACCCTCGCGCTGCGCGAGCTGTTCAATCGGATCTCTTAGTAGCGGTCTCTGAGACCGAAACACGCCGGACTGAATTCCGTTCCGACAGGCTGCCTACTATGGTTCGGGCGCTCGTCTTCGCACCCGTTCGCAGTCACGGAACACACATGACAGCTCCGCAATCCATGAAGCCCTTCGCGCGTGAAGATCTGAAACCGGGTGAAAACCTGTGCGATCACTGCACCGCCAAGTGCTGCCGCTACTACGCCTTTCCCATTACGAAGCCGAAGACGTGGCAGGATTACGATTACGTCCGCTGGTACCTCGTCCACGGCAAAGCCGCAATCTTTGTCGATGAGGGTACCTGGTACATCATGGTCTACGCGGACTGCAATCATCTGCTGCCGGATAACCGCTGCGGCATCTATGAGACGCGTCCGCAAATCTGTCGTGATTACACGACTGACGAGTGTGAGTACGACAACGACGGCGGCTATGACCAGTTTTTCGAGACGGCCGACCAAATCAACGAGTACGCCGAGGCCATGCTGCCTCCGCGCAAACGGTCCCCGTGGTCGCTGGAATTGAAACGCAACCTCAGCCTGCCGGTCGTTTCCAGTTGAGCAACAGGTTCTTCCCGCGATCGACCGCCGCGACTCGTAGAACGAGCGGACTCGAAAATTGCCCCGTCCCTCTTCCCGAGAAGGACCAGGTGATTCGCCGTCGTTCTGCATCACCGTCGAAAAACACGGAGTTCTCCCATGTGGTTCACAGAAGACGCGTGGTCGCCAATTATTCTGTGCGTCGTCGCGGGAGTGATCTTCTTCGTCGCCTGGTCGACAACCCGCAAGTCGGCGTTTCTACTGGCACTGCCTCTGCTGCTGCTGATCGCAATTACGCTCTTCTTTCTTGAGCGGGCGATCGTGACAGACGGCGAACAGGTCGAGCAGAATCTCTTCAGCCTGATCGACACATTCGCCGAAGAGTCGCAGCAACTGGCCATGGGTTCGAACGAAATCCCCGATCAGGTGCGCTGCCACCATTACTTTTCGGACTCAAACACGACCGACCGCGCGCGTGTGGTGGCCGCCCTGATGGTTGTTCGCATCGACGATGGAATCAGCGTCAAGGACGTTGAGGTTCGGCTGACCAATGAGAACACACGAGCGGTGACGCATTTCCGTGCCAACGCAACGCTTTCCGCCGGGTCGTTCACCGGTCACCATCCGTCTCGCTGGGAGCTGAGCTGGCAGAAAGAAGCCGGCGAATGGAAGATCACGCGAACGCGGATGCTCAGTGTCATGACCGGCGAGGAACAGACTATCCCGCGGGTCGACTGATGTCTGTTCCTTGTTTAACCGCGCCCCAGAGGAGTCTGCGTTATCCGTCTGCGAGTACGACGAAAAACTGGCCGCAGACTCCGCCGGGAAGCGCGTCGTCGGCAACGCGCTGCCCGACGGAATCTGCCGATGACAGGTTAAACCAGATGGGTCGGTCGCTGGCGGCAGATTCCTCTGGGGCGCGGTTAAACGACACACTCACCACCAGCGAGACACAACATGCCAATCGACTTCAAGAACGCGGCGTTGCCGTCCGAAGCAGCGGACTCGGCGGTTTCTCCGGCGACGATCATCGCCTTCACGGAAGGTCCGGCCGCGGCGGCCAATGGCAAAGTCTATTTCAGCGACATCGCCAACAATCGGATCATGTGCTTTGATCCGGCGACCGATCAGACCGACGTTTTTCGCCAGCCGAGTGGTCGAGCCAACGGTCTGCTGTTCGATGCGCAGGGCCGTCTGCTCGCCTGCGAAGGCAACGAGTTCGGTCCTGACGACGGTAACCGCCGCATCACTCGCACCGACATGGACACCGGCGAGATCGAAGTTCTTACCGAGCAGTTCGAGGGCAAACGGTACAACGCTCCCAACGACATCGCCGCACTGAGTAACGGCCTGATCTTCTTCACCGACCCCTGCTACGGCGATCCGGCGACAATGGAGCTGGATCACCATTCGGTTTATCGCATCGATCTGGACGGCTCGGTCACGCGCGTCCTGACGCAGCCGGAGATCCAGCGGCCCAACGGCATCTCCATCAGCCCGGACGAGCGAACGCTCTATCTGGTCGACAGTTGCCCGGTCGTGGGCGGCAACCGAAAGATCTGGGCGTTTGATTTGTCGGACTCGGGCGCGTTGAGCAATCAGCGCGTTGTCATTGACTTCGCTCCCGGACGAGGCGGCGATGGTATGGCCGTCGCGCAAAACGGCGATCTGTATATTGCGGCCGGAATTTCCGCACCGCGCGGTCCGCACGAGTCGGCGGACGTCCCGCCCGGCATCTGGGTCGTGACACCAGCCGGTGAAGTCAAAGGCCGCATTCCGATTCCGGAAGACGTACTCACAAACGTGACATTCGGCGGCGGCGACCTGCAGACCCTGTTCATCGCCGCCGGTAAGACACTGTTTTCGATCCGCGTGTCGACACCGGGATTCGTCGTCCATCGGAAACCGCAGTAAACTAAGCCCTGATTGAAAAGTCAGTAGGATGGGCACTCCTGCCCGTCCCAAGCCTGAAGTCCATTGAAAACTGGACGGGCAAGAGTGCCCATCCTACTACTGACGTCGAGTCTTCAGGCAGAGCCTGCAACACGCATCTCGCGGTTCAGAGCTACGACGAAAACAACCGACCCAACCATTTCCGGCTACGGAGAGCCCATGTCCGAACTGACCGCCGCCGAGTCATTCGCCCGGCAATGCCAGGGTCTCGACTGCGGCGCGATCCTCGCCGATCCGCCGTGGCAGTTTTCCAACCGCACGGGAAAAATCGCCCCCGAACATCGACGCCTCAACCGCTATTCGACGCTGACACTGGACGAGATCAAGGCAATCCCTGTCCATCTTGCTGGCGCTGCAAGCAGTCATTTATATCTGTGGGTACCGAACGCACTGCTGGCGGAAGGTCTGGCCGTTATGGAAGCCTGGGGCTTCCAGTACAAAACCAACATCGTCTGGCACAAAGTCCGCAAGGACGGCGGGCCGGACGGTCGCGGTGTCGGTTTCTACTTTCGCAACACAACGGAACTGGTGCTGTTCGGAGTCCGCGGCCGTCTCCGCACGCTGGCCCCTGGCCGGCGACAGGTCAACATTCTCAAGACACGCAAGCGCGAACACTCGCGCAAACCCGACGAACTTTACGACCTGATCGAAGCCTGCAGTCCGGGTCCGTACCTGGAACTCTTTGCGCGAGGAACTCACAGTGAGGCGTGGCATCCGTGGGGCAACCAGGCCGACGACTACGAGCCAGACTGGCCGACCTACTCAAATCACAGTCAGGCCAAGAAAGCCTGACTTCCCTATTCTTCACACATCGCGTCCACTGGAGTACTCATCGTGTTTGGGCGTTTGCTGATTCTGTTCATCGTGGTCCCGCTGGTCGAACTGTGGCTGTTGCTGCGGATCGGCAGTCGTCTTGGACCAGGTCCGACGATCGCACTCGTCATCGTCACCGGAACTCTGGGAGCGGCACTGTCGCGGCGGCAAGGGGTGCAGACCTGGCATGCCATTCAGAACGAGATGCGGCAGGGGCGTGCGCCGGGAGCCATGCTGGTTGACGCGCTGCTGATCTTCGTCGCCGGTCTGCTGCTGATTACGCCTGGCGTACTGACGGATGTTGTGGGATTTGCGTTCCTGCTGCCGCCGTGCCGCGCGGTGATTCGGAAACGGCTGCGCGAATCCATGCACGTTCAGGTCAGTGGGTTCACTCCGCCGGGAGCCGCGCCAGGCGCACCGCCTCAGCGCGACGATGTGATCGATGCGGAGTTCACACGCCGGACAGATGACGAGTAGCTGCGTGGGCGAAATTCGCGGAAACAGTTGACTCGGTGCGTCGATTTCGAGGAGGCTGGATGCCCCGCCTTCGCATCCCGCCTCCGTCGATTGGGACCAGTCATGGCCCGCCTGCCGCTTTCATTGATGATTCTGTCGTTGTGTTACGGAACAGGTTCCGCTGACGACGCTTTGACATTCGAGCGGGATGTGCGGCCCATCCTGAAAGCTCATTGTTTTCAGTGTCATGGGGAGTCGGGCGAGCGAGAAGGTGAACTGGATCTGCGCCTGCGGCGTCTGATGGCAACCGGCGGAGAAAGTGGACCAGCGATCGTGCCTGGCAAGCCGGACAAGAGCCTGCTGGTCGAACGCATTCGAGACGGAGAAATGCCTCCGCTGGAGGATGCGTCAAAGCGCGTGCCTGCGGAGCAGCTCGACATCATCGTCCGCTGGATCGCAGCCGGAGCCGTCACGGCCCGCGACGAACCGAAGCAGATTGACGACGGCGTTTTGATTACGGCTGAAGAGCGCGCCTGGTGGTCGTTTCAGCCCGTGCAGCGGCCGGCCATACCGGTTCCGCAGGCAAGTGGACTCATCAGGACGCCAGTGGATGCGTTTCTGCTGACGCGACTGGAACGCGACGCATTGTCGTTCGCCGCGGATGCGGACCGCGTCACGCTCATTCGACGGGTTTACTTTGATCTCGTCGGCGTGCCACCCGATCCCGAGGACGTGCGGCGTTTCCTCGCGGATGATTCACCCGATGCCGTGTCGCGGCTGATCGATCGACTGCTCAATTCTCCGTGGTACGGAGATCGCTGGGGACGACACTGGCTGGACGTGGCCGGGTACGCGGACTCGGAAGGTTACACGAACGATGATGTCGAGCGGCCATGGGCATGGAAATACCGCGACTGGGTGATTCGCTCGCTCAACGCCGACAAGCCGTTCGACGAGTTCATTCGCGAGCAGCTTGCTGGTGACGAAATGGTCAAGCCGCCGTACCCGGAACTGTCTTCGGAAGACATCGCGCGGCTGACAGCCACCGGCTTCCTGCGCATGGCTCCGGACGGAACTGGCGGCGGAGCTAACAACGTCGAGCTGGCAAAGAACCAGGTCATGGCAGAGACGATCAAGGTTGTGTCGACGTCGATGCTCGGTCTGACAGTGGGCTGCGCCCAGTGTCATGATCATCGCTACGACCCGATTCCGCAGGCGGATTACTATCGCATGCGAGCAATCTTTGAGCCGACATACAACTGGAAGGCCTGGCGGACACCAAAGACGCGACGGGTGTCTCTGTACTCGGCCGCCGATAAGAAAAAGGCCGCAGAGATTGAAGCCGCAGCAAAGAAGATCGACGCGGCACGAATAGAGAAACAGACGGCCTTCATCGAGAGGACGTTTGAAAAGGAGCTGGCGAAACTGCCCGCCGAGATACGTGATGCCGCGCGGGCCGCGCGCGACACACCGGCAAAGGAACGATCGAAAGAGCAGGCCGCGCTCCTCAAGAAACACCCAAGCCTGAACGTCTCAGCCGGTTCACTGTATCTGTACGATCTCAAGGCTGCCGATGAGTTGAAGGCGATGACGGCGCGTGCCACGAAGCTCCGCGGCACAAAGCCGAAAGAAGAATTTGTGCGGGCCGTGACCGAGGTCCCCGGCCAGGTTCCCAACACGTTCCTGTTCATCCGCGGCGATCATGAACAGCCGAAACAGAAACTCGCGCCCGCCAGTCTGACTGTGCTGCACGCCGATCGCGAAGCCGCACAACTTCCAGCCAACGACGAAACCGTTCCGTCCACGGGGCGTCGGCTTGCCTGGGCACGGCGGTTGACCGACGGAACACATCCGTTGCTGGCGCGTGTGCTCGTCAATCGAGTCTGGATGCACCACTTCGGCCGCGGTCTGGTGAATACTCCAAGCGACTTCGGCGTGCTCGGTGATCGACCCACACATCCGAAACTGCTGGACTGGCTGGCATCCGAATTCGTCGCCAGTGGATGGAGCCTGAAGCAACTGCACAAGCAGATCATGACCTCAACCGCCTATCGCCAGACGGGATCAGTCGACAGCCAGGCGACCCGAACAATCGATCCCGACAACACACTCTACTGGCGATTCCCACTCCGGCGACTGGATGCGGAAACCCTGCGAGATTCGGTCCTGGCTGTCGTCGGTAAACTCAGTGACAAGAGACACGGGGCGCCCATTCCGGTCATGGCAGATCGGGTGGGTCAATTCGTGATCGGCAAAGAGAATCTCAACGCCGGCCGACCGGGTGCTGTCATTCCGATGAAGGGGGAAGAGTTCCGCAAGTCGGCATTCATTCAATCCCGTCGCTCGCGCCCGTTGACGGTCCTCGACACGTTCGATCTTCCGCGCATGGAGCCGAATTGCAACAAGCGCAATGCATCGACCGTCGCCACACAATCACTGCTGTTGATCAACAGCGAGTTCATCGTCGGGATGTCCAATTACTTCGCTGCACGGCTGAAAGAAGAAGCCAGTTCAGATGTCGAGGGACAGATTCAGCTCGCATGGCGACTGGCGTTCGCTCGGGCAGCGACTGCCGACGAAGTCAACGAGTCGCTCGGATATGTCACGACACAAACACAGCATTTTGAAAAGCACCCGGTACCGACTGCAGCGAAGAACAGCAAACCGCGAGATCCTGGTGACGTAGCGCTCGCCGGCTTCTGTCAGATGCTGCTGAGTTCCAACGAGTTTCTGTATATCGATTGAATCGCTGCACAAAGTCGTCCGGCCGTCCGTGTCGCCTGACGGTGAGACTGCAACGATCTGTGACTTCAAACCAGAGTATTCCATGAACCAGCCAGCCTGTCTGACACGTCGACACTTTCTGGCGTCGAATTCGTTGAGCATCGGCAGCGTCGCCCTGGCGTGGATGCTGAATCAGGATGATGCGTTCGCTAAACCGGCCAAGCCGGAACTTGAACCGCAATCGTTCGACCAGACGCCGAAACAGCCGCACTTTGAGCCACAGGCGAAAGCCATGGTGTCGCTGTGGATGCAGGGAGGACCATCGCATCACGACCTGTTCGATCCAAAACCAGAGATGGCCAAATGGGACGGCAAGTCGTTTCCCGGTGAGATCAAATACGACAACGCGGCACAGTCCAGCTCGAAGGTGTTTGCTACTCCATGGAAGTTCAAACCGCGCGGCGAAAGTGGCATGGAACTGTCTGAGCTGATCCCGCACATCGCCGGAATTGCGGACGACATCTGCCTGGTTCGGTCGATGCACACGGGCGTCAACAATCACGGCCAGTCGATACGGGCGCTGACGCACGGTCGAAACCTGGGCGGCCGACCGGCGCTGGGAAGCTGGCTGACTTATGGACTTGGCAGTGAAACGCAGAACCTGCCGTCGTACATGGCTTTGATTGATCCCGGTCAACTGCCCGTGATGGGCGTCGAGAACTGGTCGAATGGATTTCTCCCGGCGGTCTACCAGGGGACGGTGATTCGTTCGCGGGAGCCGCGGATTCTCAACCTGCAGCCGCCGAAGTATCTGGCGGGTGAAGCGCAGCAGCGGTCGCTGGCGTTTCTTCGAAAACTCAATGAACGGCACATGGAACAACGGCCCGGACAGCTCGACCTGGATGCCCGCATCCGCAGTTACGAACTGGCTGCACGCATGCAGACGGCCGCGGCCGAGGCGATGGACCTCAGCAAAGAAACGAAAACGGTTCAGAAGATGTACGGCATGCTGGGTGGGGGAGCCACCGCGGAATACGGCAGTCGCTGCCTGATCGCTCGGCGGCTGATTGAACGTGGAGTGCGCTTCATTCAGGTCTTCACGCAGAACCAACTGTGGGACAGCCACGGCTCCATCATGAGCCGATTGCCGGCCGCCTGTAAGAAGGTCGATCAACCGTCGGCCGCGCTGGTTACGGACCTGAAAAAACTTGGCCTGCTGGAAACGACGATCGTCAACTGGGGCGGCGAGATGGGTCGACTGCCCGTCATTCAGAACGATGCCGGACGCGCGAAGATTGGCCGGGATCACAACACGTATGGATTCAGCCACTGGATCGCCGGCGGCGGATTCAAGGCCGGGCATGTCCACGGCGCCACCGACGAATGGGGCCACAAGGCCGTCGAGGATGTCGTGAAGCACTACGACTATCACGCGACGGTGCTGCACCAGTTTGGACTCGATGCCGCACAACTTATCTACAAACGCGGCGGACGCGAACAGTCGTTGATTGACGGTCAACCGGGCAAGGTCGTTGCTGACCTGCTGGCATGACGAGTCGTTCGCAGTAACCGCCGTTCGTAGTAACCGCACTTGTGCGGTTCCGCGCGGTCAGTCAGCGAGCCGTCTTGAGGCAGCGTCGATAAAAACCGCATAAATGCGGTTACTACGAACCAGCGCCTACATCCCGCGTGCCCGCATGAAGTACCGTTGCACGACGCCGATGCAGGATTGACCGTCCGGTGACAACTTCGCGCAGGATGCTTCGGGCGAGTCTGCCTGCTGGCGGTGTGCTTTCAGACGCGTGACGCCACCTTCGGCAACATCAGCCTCAATGTCGTCGCACGTCAGTCCGAAACACGGACAGATCGCAGCCGATGGATCTTTGGGATAGACCGGCCTTTGCAGACAATCCGTCGAAACAGTGCGCTCCAGCTTGTCGAAGTAAGCCACCTCACACGTCGGCAGCGGGCAGAAATAAGCCGAGTCGCGGAATCTGGCGCTCTCCTCTTCGGCAAGGTGCGACCGAAGAGTGACCTGAAAAACTTGCCGCCCCACGGAGTCACAACTCGGACAGCGATCCCCGTGCTCCTCTGGCTCTTTAACGAATGCTTTGTTCACGGTCTCTCTCAGGCGGTATAAAAGTCACGGACGAGCTGCTCGAATGCATCCATGCGGTCTTTGTCCAGGCCGGTTCGTGATGATTCACTTCGGACCCAGTCGAGATCAAGCCGTCCGCCGTTGGCCAGCAACAGGCCACGGATGTCCTCCTGATCAATCGGACGGAAAGCAATCAGCTTCAGCAACAGCAGGCTTTCCGCGTCCGCGACCCGCACAACTTGAGCGTTGAGGGACTCAGGCCTGGCCCGCTTTAGGATTGCGTGAAACGCTGGAATCACTGCCTTAAGCAGGTCGACCTGAACACCGCCTGGCCATTCGAACGCCAGCATTCCATCCTGATTCCATGTCCGGATTGCCTTGATGACATCGAGATTGCATCCGTGATCCCGCATGTCCTCAAGCAGAGCCGGGAGACGCAACTGCTCGACATGAATGAGAAAATCGACATCCTCGGTCGCACGAATATTCCCGCGGACAGCCACTCCGAGCCCACCGATCAGTGCGTAGCTGGCACTGCGCTGGTTGAGCACCTCAGCCAGTTGGCAGAGAGCCTCCATCAGATGCTGTGTCTGGAGAGTCTGCTCGTTCGGTGTGTCGCCTGATGAGTTCACGAAAGCACCTCCTGCCCTCGGCTTCGCGCATATCGCGCAGGGCATCCCTGCTTGTGGCCTGATCGTCTTTGCGCAGCTCACGAATGGTTGCGAGCAACGCCTCCACCGCCTGGATGCGTTCGAGCATCGTGCGATGACGACCGGCTTCGATCATTCGCAACAATCGCTCACGCTCGCTGGGAAACTTCACGGGCAGTTCAAACATGATGACTACGGTGGGTCAGATTTCCGATTGAGTCAACCTACCCGTATTGTCGTGCAAGATTACGGACGTCATCCAGGACTTCATCGAGGTCCGGCACGTCGACTCCGGCCTGACGACCGGCTCGATCGCATTCGCCCAACAGGCAAAGTTCATCGTAATCCGGTGACTCTTTCAGTCGCCGATGAGCCCGATGCCCAATCGTGCGGTCCGCGATCCGGTGCGCTTCCATGTGGTGTTCGATGAGCCACGCCGTCCGATCGGTCATGTGGCCGTCGAGTGCTTCCAGACCGGCGGCGACATGGTCGCTTTTATCGATGCCCTTGCCGACATCGTGCAGCAGGGCCGCCAGTTGGAATTCCTCGTCGTAAGGCAATTCGTTACGGGCGAGTTCGTAAACCTGCAGCAGGTGGTACAGCACGTCGCCTTCCGGATGCCACTTCTTCGACTGCTCAAGTCCGTCCAGCGGAATCAACAGTGCCCGATAAATCTGAAACCGGTCCACGGAACTCTCCGCGGCGGCCAGCTCCGATTCGAGATCCGATTCCGGGTACTCGTCGGCCAGGAACAATTCGAATTCGGCGATGGTGGCCCGTTCCATGGCCTTGCCCGTGATTGAACTCTTGAAACCGTAACTCGATTTGTCCGGTGTATAGAGCGTCAGTTCAATCGGAAATCGGTCTCGGATGTGGACGTGAGTAAAGACGCGTTCCTCGCCGTGCTTGCGGACCCGCTTGAATTCGATGTCGTATTCCATGCCCTCGTCTTCGAGTGTGCCAGTCACGGCTTCGGTGCTGGATGTGAAGACGTGGATGTCGATGTCCGAGCCCTGACGAACGTGACCAGTCAGAACACTACCGATGATCTTCGGCCGGCAATGACTCAGGAGTCGCATGATGCGGAGGGCTTCGATCCGCATTTCCTTGAGTTTGTCAAAGCGTTTGTGGCCTTCGTACAGCCACGCCATGCGCTGGATTTCGTCGCGGATTTCCGCGTTGCTGGGCAGGTCGGACGGTTTGACCCAGCCCTGGCAGATGCGCCGGCCGGCTTTCATCTTCGCTCGGTAGTACTCGGTTTCCCGCCGCTCGTACATCATCCGAGCAGCCTCGAAAATGATACTCCGCCTCAGTTTTTCATTGGGCATTCAACGAGTGCGCCGAAATCAGGCCCATCGAGCGGCGCCGGGCCAAATGAAGCGGGATTACTCATACGATGTCCCGCTGGTCGGACCATTCTGAACACGGTCGCGGTCGGCCGCAATGCATCATGCGAAGTGTCGTCCCCAGTCCTTCGGGCCGCCAATTCCATGTCATTCCGTGTCCGGAGTCTTTCTTATCGTCGGCGCATTGGCGACGCAACGACACGTGAACTTGAAATGGAGTCGCGGGCATGAGAGTGTGTTGACCTGATGCCCTGACCGGGCAGAGATTCCGCTCGCTGTGCGAAGGACTTCGGGATGGCTGATGGCGACTGGTATTACCGCCTGGGCGACAAGGTTCATGGACCGGTCTCCATAAACTTCCTGGGCACTGCCTACGCTCAGGGCAAGCTTCGCTCACAGGACTGTATCCGGTGTGGTGAGACCGGCGAGTGGAAACCTGTGAACCAGTTCCGCAAGTTGGTTCAGGCCCGGGAGAAATACAGGAAGCTGCTCGAAGAGAAAAAGTTGAAGAAGAAAAAGACCGGATTGCCTGACACCGCAGACGAAACGGACCAGGCACTGGATGCCCCGGCCGACCTGAAAAAGCCGGTCGACATTCCGCTCCAATCCGATCCCTGGTATCAGATCCTGACTCAGCTACTGACTGAAGCTGGCCTGATCTCGGATCAGTTCGACCCGGAAGATCGTGTCTGGTTCATGTGGGTCGGTCGCAAACTTGGCCCGTTCTCGTTTTTCGACCTGGTCAAAATGGGGCAAGAGGGGACGCTGAAGGTCACCGACTGGGTCAGCCATACGGATTCAGAGGACTGGACGCCGCTGTCTCCCGAAGCAGAGGCTCAGGTCGAGAACGAGGAACAGTCAGACTCCGACGCTGCAGATTCCGTGTCAGACTCGAACACGTTCGCGATGTCCGACTCCGGAGAAATGGCTCCGGTCACACCTCGCTCGAATGATCCGGCCCCCGAGACGCCGGCGGCTGTGCCGGCTCCTGATGATTCGGCGTGGGTGTCCGGGGAGGGCGATGGGTCAGAAGTGTCGGATTCGGATTCGGACATGTACGGACTGCTCAGCGAGCCGGAGCCCCCGCGGAATCGGCCACCGGCCGTTGTGCCGTATCAACGTAAGATCAAGCAGGCACCGCTCAAGCTGCCCGACCAGATTCCGTCAGCATCGCTGACTCAACCGATGAGTACCGATTCGGACGACGAGGACGTGGATCAGGCTGCAAAGGCAGCCGCGCAGTTACTTATCAGCCCAACGAAGAAAGAGGGTCCTGCGATATCTCTGGGTGTTGGTGGGGGACCAAGGTCGCCGCACCTGCCGGGCGCTGAAAAGAAACCATTGGTCGACCGCATTAAAGAGGCCGGCCCGAGGGGCTGGGCTCAGATGGCGGGCGGTGCCTTTGTAGCGTTGTATGTTCTGAATTTTCTCATTTCGCTCATCCCTGCGTCCAATCGCGGCACTTACCAGGAAATGCTGCTGATCTATTCCGAAGTGAAGACGATGAGAGCAGCGACATCGTACAGTGGAAAGGAGTGGCAAAAATTCTTCGACAAGTCAATTCCGCATCTTCAACAGATCCTCATACCGATGGCGTTGGACCCGCAGGAAGCAGGCACGGGGCAATTCCATCTGCTGGAGGGTGGCAAACAATTGTTGTTGGATCTTGAAGGGCGGAGCGTCCGCACAGAAGAGTATCAGCCATGGTTTATGCAGGAGTTGTTCAAGGCGGCGACCGAGTTGGGGTACGATCTGCCCCCAGATGTCCCGGAAGGGGAACGCCCCGCTGCGAATGAAGGCTATGCCCCGGATCCCGTCGAGGTGGGGTCCGACGACGGATGACTGGGCATTTGCATCAGCCGAACAACTGGTCGACGGGGGCTCCCCCGTCCACAATCTTCATCGGTCGACCGAGCGGGCTCAGGTTTTCCTTGCGAGGATCGACTTCCAGCGCCTGGCAGATCGTGCAGAACATGTCATTCACGGTGACCGGATCGTTCGCAACTGCAGTTCCATCGGCTGTTGACGAACCGATCACCTGACCTCCGCGAATGCCGCAACCGGCGATAGCGGCATTGAAGACCCGCGGGTAATGATCGCGTCCACCGCGCGGATTGACGCGCGGAGTACGTCCGAATTCGCCCATCCAGACGACCAGCGTGTTGTCCAGCAGACCGCGATCCTTCAAGTCTGTGATCAGCGTGGCAGTTGCTGGATCGATGGTTGCGGCCAGGTCCGTGGTCCGCTCGAAGTTGTCCTGATGCGTGTCCCAGTTTCCTCCCTGTCCGCGAGAGGAAATCTCGACGAACGTCGTGCCGGCTTCCACCAGGCGACGAGCGAGCAGGCAGCCGCGACCAAAGTTCGAATCGCCGTAGCGGTCTTTCAACGATTTTGGCTCAGAACCAATGTCGAACGCCGAAAGGTCGGAACTCAGCACCATGTTCGAGGTCTTGCCGTACAAATCACGGTGGTTGCGAACGACGACGTCGCCGCCACGTGATTCGAACTCACCTTCCAGCCGATCGAGCAAACCCAAGCGGCGCCGATAACGGGTGGTCGGCACAGTCGTCGCGACGTTCTGCGGCATGTTGCCCGGGTTATCAACGTTGAACGGTTCGTAGTTGACGCCCAGGAAACCGGCGCCCTGCGTTCGGCCGACCGAAACCACAGCCGGAAGATCGAATTTCGGATCGGAAATCTCTTTCGCGATGTTGGCCGACAGACTCGGATGCTTCACGCTTCCGGACGGGATGTAACCCGTATGCATCTGATAGGTCGCTCGCGGATGACTGCCTTCCTTGTTTGTCATCGAGCGAATAATCGCCAGGTCGTCCATGACAGCAGCCGTCTGCTCCCAGCCTTGAGCGATTTTGATACCGGGCACGCTGGTTGATATCGCTTTCGTAGGACCACCGTTCTCGTGTCCAGGTTTTGGATCGAACGTCTCCAGTTGAGATGGTCCTCCACCCATCCAGAGCAGAATCATGGACTTGCCCTGCTTGCGGAGATCCGCCGCCTGGAGCGTCATGATGTCTCGCAGGTTGAGCGAACCGGCGGCAACCGCACCGGCGCTGACTGAGTGCAGAAATGACCGGCGGTTGATTCCGTCTCGACGGACTCGGATTTGATCGTGTCGGGCGGTCGTCATGGCTCTATTCCTCAGTTGGCTGGTTCGTTTGATCGCAAGTCACGGAACTGTGGTGAAATGAGGTTCTGAATCGTTCATCGTTTCGACATGAACTCGCTGGAATTCATCAGACTCCACATCAGGTCTTCGAACGCCTCGTTCCGGCTGCCGACTTCGGCGCGGAACTCTTTGAAGATGCCGAGTTCTTTGCGGGACGGCTCGCGGGCGAGGACCATCAGATACAGCTCGCTCATGGCGTCCTCGTCATCCGGGTACTTCCGCAGCAGCCCGGCCAGACGAGTGAATCCACTGGCCTTGAACTGGTTGTTGAGCATTGGCGAATTCATCATGAACAGCGCCTGCGGGACGTTGCCGGTGATGTCGGCCTGCGGTGTCGATGGATCAAAGCCAAATAGTGCCCCGAACGCATCCCTGGGATTACGCAATCCGCGATTCATGCCGCCACCGCCGCCATTCGCGCCGGTAAGCCGAGGCGGCCGAGCGGTCTGGCTGCCGCCGAGAACACTCAGGACGGCGCTGTAAAGCTGATCCCCGCGCAGTCGTGTCGGTGTGGCCGAGGCGAACGGCAGAGCCTCACCAGTCTCGTCAGCCTGACGAATCTGCCGCTGATAGGTATGCGTCGTCGCAATCGTCTGCATCAACCACTGAATGTCGTGGTCATGGCGAACGAACTGATCGGCCAGCAGATCGAGAACATCCGCATACGCCGGCGTGCGATCCGGTCCCATGTCGTCGATCGGCATGTAAAAACCTTCGCCGGTCATCTCGGCCCACATGCGGTTGACGATCGAACGTGCGAACCAGTCGTTACGCGTGCTGGTGATGTACTTACTGAGCAGCTCGCGACGTTCCAGATCATCGAGGCCGGTCTTCGTTGACAGTCCGGTAACGAAGAACTTCGGATCAATCTTCGTCCCCTGCGACGCGGGATTCGCCAGGTCGGCCATGAAGTGTTCGCTGGATCCGCGCCCGGTTTGATTGGGCATGGGAGCGGGCATCTCTTTGAGCTCGGTCTTCGTCAGCGCCCCGTCTTTGTTCTTGTCACCAAACTGCAGCAGGCGGTCGAAGCCACGAGCGAAGTTCGGGTTCTTCTGCACTTCGTCTTTTGTCAGTTTGCCGTCTCGATTGCGGTCCATGAAACTGAAGATGCGATCGGCATTGGCCAGCAACTGCTTCCGTCGGCTTTGCGGGTCATTCGTGTTTTCGCTGAGCGACACAACCTCCCAGGTCACCGTGCGCATTTCCTCGCGAACGGGTCGCAGGCTGATACGCGGAAAAAACGCAGCCAGTTCGTGAAACTCGTCACGCTTCCAGCGATCCCACGGGTGATCGTGGCAATTGGCGCACTGCATCTGAATCCCCAGAAAAATCCGCGACACCTCTCCAGCGACATCCTCGGGGTTTCCTTCCTGAACGAAGATCAGCGCCGTCTCGCCGTTCTCTCGTACGTCTCCATCGGCGGTAATCATCGCCCGAGCAATCTCGTCCCAGCCGTCGTTGGCTTTCAGGCTCTCGGTCATCCAGCTAACGAATGACTGATTGACGATCGGAGCCCGCATGTTGGTGGCTTTGGAGAAGATCACGTCCCGCCAGTAACGCGCCCACGTCTCGGCGTATTGATCAGTGCCCAACAGCTTCTCAATCACTTTCGCACGTTTGTGGGGAGAAGGGTCGAGACCGAACAGCGTGACCTCGCGCGGCGAGGGCAACGTGCCTGCAATGTCGAATGTCACGCGACGCAGAAAATCCTCGTCGGATGCCAATGGCGCCGGCTGGATATCAGCCGATGACAGCTCAGTCACGATCAGCCGATCGATCTCATTCGCCACTTCAACAACTGAGCCCGTGTCAGTCTCCTCGGCAGCGTCGACTGAGATTCGGAACGTCAACCCGACCAGCAAGGCCAGAAACGTGGTGAAGACGCGATGGTTAATGCTACGTGGCATCGTCATATCTCGCTGAGCTTGAGGTGTGTGGTTCGGGCAGCGAGTTAATTAACCGAGCATCGGCTGCCAGGTTTCGTCCGTTTTTCGTAATTCAGCCAGACGGTTCAGGTGTCCGCAGCCGGACGGTCTCGATTCCGGAATAGTAATAGCCGAGGATTTCCAGAGCAGATCGACCGGCGATGCCGAGTCCGCGGGCGCCCCATTGGCACAACCCGACGCCGTGCCCATCCCCGCGACCGGAGAGTTTGACGACGTTTCCTTCGATCTGTCCCGTGAAATGCGGACTGCGCAGCACTGCGGACGGCAGGACTCGTCGCAACGTCGTCCCCGCAATCTGGTGCCGATTCGTGCCGTCGCCGATCGTGTATCGGGGCAAGTCTCCTGACTCCACTTGAGCGGGTTCCAGTGAGGTCAGCTCTCGGAACACCAGGTTGTCCTTTGCGAGATGCTGCCGCAGTGCATCGCTGGCCTGAGCGACCGGCAGCTCGCTGGTCCAACGATACAGCTTCGCTTCGCGGCACCAGTCGCATTCGACACTCCGCAGGGCCGGGACCGCGTCAGTAAACACACTGCGTCCGTTGACGGTCTGGCCACCGCAGACCGCTGAGTACCAGGTCGTGAAAATCTTTCCCTGATACGTGCAGACGATGCCGGCCGTGTCTCGGATAATTTCGCGGCTGTCGGGCGTTTCGCCGGCGAGGCGCCGTCCGTCAGCGTCGCGGTACTCGTAGCCCAGATACATCTGACTGCGCGAGCTGCCAAACACATCGAACAGCGGGTGCCCTTTCATCTGCGATAACGCATAGGTCCGGGCGGCGATTGTCTGGGCTTCACGTGCGGCGTCCGGAAAACTCGCGGGCATTTCGCTGTTCACGACGCTCGCCAGATATTCTTCCAGCGGAAGCACGTTGACCGCAATTAGTTTGCCGCTCGGCCGACGATGCAATCGCACGCTGCCTCGGTACAGGCTGCGACCAACCCGGATCGACACAGGTCGGATTGCAACGATCTCAATCTGGTTGACCGGCAGAATGCTGTCACCGAATCGGATACCGATGCCATTGGACGCGGCCGACGCAAAAACCTCGCGGACCGGATCCGACTGCGCCAGGACACGCGGATTCCCCGGAACAACGATGCGAAACGGACTGTCGACGGAAATCGTCAGCTCCTGAATCTCATTGGGCGTGAGATTCACACGGATAATCGGGTTCCAGGTATCCGTCGGCCGAACAGCATCTGCATTCGTCTCATCCGCCGCAGAAGACTGGAGCTGAGCGCTGGACGAGAACAGATGCCATGCGAAGCCTGACGCCGGAATTGCGCCGGCTGCGGCAGCCGCGAGCATCGTCCGTCGCGAAACAAGTCGGTGGCCATCCATGCCAGCGCTCCTCGTTCGTCGCCAGGGGAGTAGGGATAATGCACCTGACAATGGTCGTAGCCGAAGTCGCCAGACTTTGGACAGGAGTCAGCAAAGGTCCAAAGTCTGGTGACCTGGGCTACCGCGCCTGAACAGTTTCGACTCAGTTGGAGTCCGTTGTCCGTCAATCATTCCGCAGGCTCAAGCCGATTTCTGCGAGTTTGCCGCGAATCTCGTTCAGCGAAGTCACACCAAAGTTCTTCGACGACAGCAAATCGTCCGGCGTCTTTACAAGCAATTCGCCGATCCCCGTGAGATTAAGTCGGACCATGCACTTTCGGGCTCGCACAGACAGATTGAGATCGGAGATGGGGCGGTCCATGGCAGCGCGCTGTTCGGGATCGAGGTCAGCAGGCGGCGTCATGGTGTCCGGTTTACGTGTCTCAACCCGCTCGCCGATTCTCAGGTGGTTCTGTACCAGCAGTTCGCCGATTTCCTTCAGCGACGTTTCGCCGAAGTTGCGGCTCGACATCAGCTCCTGCTCAGTAATATCCGTCAAGTCGCCCAGAGTCACGATCCCCAGCCGATCAAGGCAGTTTCGGCTGCGAACCGACAGTTCGAAGTCTCCAATTGGGCGGTCGAGGGTCTGCTGTTTCTTCTGCTCAGACTTAACGTGTTCCTCGTCGTAGAACATGCCCTCGGAAGCATCAATGTCTTTCAGGTACAGCCGCGCTCGCTCGTTTGTTGGATCGGCTTCCAGCACTCGGCGAAAACAGAAGGCCGCCTGGTCGTAGCTTTCCCTGTCCTCGTAAAGCAGGCCGAGATTCAACAGCGTCCCCAGATGCAACGGGGGTCGAGACAACGCTCGCTCGTACAGAGAGATTGCGTCTTCGTCGTTGCCGTGACGTGTCGATTCGTTGCCCAGCCAGAACAGAGCCCGCGCGTGATGCGGGTCCATGTCCACGGCCCGCTCGAAATACTCGATCGCTCCCAGGTTGTCTCCGTGGTCGGCCAGAAGGCAGCCCATCTGGAACGAGTAGTCTGCACGCGAGACAGCTTTGGCAGCCACGGCCTTGAGTGCCGCCTCCGCTTCGTCAATCTGACCGGCCAGCCGCAAAGCGGCAACACGTTGCAGCTCACACTCGACGGCGTCGTATCCGGACTGGGATGCCGCCGCAAAGTTTGTCACGGCAACTTCCGGCTGATTCAGTGCGATGCAGACATGTCCCAGATAGAACGCTGCAATGGGATGCCCTTCGGTCCGATTCAGATAAGCTTTTGCGTCGCGGTGATTTCCCAGGAGATGCAGTGCAACGCCCAGCCGCACGAGCGCCCCCTGTGAAGGACTGCCGTCGCCATCCACGCTGGCACGCAGCTCCTGCGATGTCCGGCGAACATCGGCTGACTGTTGCCGACTGACCGCCTCCCGCAACAGGGTGAGCTGTGGCATGTCAAAGTCAGATTCAGACAGAAGCATCGAGCGGACTTCGTCGAGATCGACCGCTGTGCTTGTGGCAGGTACAGGAGTACTGTGAAGCACCGTGGTATCCTCCGTAGGAGTGGAACCTGCCGAGTCGCCGTCAAACCGCTCCGCCGCCGCGTCACCGTGGAGATCAGATGGATGAGCAGTCAATCTGACCTTCTGATACGAGCGTTGCCCGATCCTGACATCGGGAACGCGGTGAGACTGGACAGAGTCTGTCCGCTCGATCCCGAAAGTCAATTGGGCGAAGATGATAGACACTTCACCGCGCCTCGTACATATTCCCCCCTGACAGACGATGTTCTGGTCTTCCGAGCGGTTGCTGCAGGCTGGGCCACAGTTCCTCGTCAGTCATCCCTTTTCGCACTTCTCTCTCACGGCGTGACTTATGAACGACGACTATGGCAACGACGAGTCTACTCCCGATGGTCCGCAAGACGGCCCGCCGAACGATCCGTCAGGCCAGTCGGCTGATGGCAGTGAAATCCAGAGCCAGGAAGTGCAGCAGGCTCACATCGGCGCCCTGGTGCCGGAGAAAGTGGCCCGGGGAGTGTTCAGCACGGGCGCCGTTGTGCTCAACGGACAGCACGAATTCATCGTCGACTTTCTGTTGCGCATGACGAAACCGCACCAGGTCGCCGCGCGGGTCGTACTTCCGCCACCGGTCGTGCCGCGCATGATTCAGGCGCTGACCGAGAATCTTGAAAATTACAAGAACCGCTTTGGTGAGCCACAACTTCCAGACGCGGCCAAACCGAAACCCGGCCAGAAACAGCAGCAGTTTTCGGCGCAGGACCTGTACGAAGAGCTCAAGTTCGGCGAAACCGACATGAGTGGCACGTATGCCAATGCCGTCATGATCGGCCACACGGCGACGGAGTTTTCCTTCGACTTCATCACCACATTCTTCCCGAAGTCGACCGTCTCCAGCCGCGTGTTTCTGTCAGCTCCGAACGTACCCCGATTGCTGGACTCCCTGAAACACTCCTGGGGCCAGTACCAGCGAAAAATCGACGAACGCCGAAACCCGCCACCACCCGCAGCCCCAGATTCGTTCGACACGACTCAGTTCTGACATGCCGCTCTGCGTGAGCCCATCCCGATCGAAGGCAAGCCCCAACACCAGGCCGCGTTCAACAAGCAACAACTGGCAAACTCCCCGAAAGGCCACGTGGTCGTTGGTCAAACCCTGGGTCACTGACGACGAGAAACTCAAGCACTTCGTCACCCCTGTTCGGCGCGGGTCTCCGACCCCGCCGGAGACCTAAGAACGATGTGCAGGCCATCATGGACCTCGTTAACGCGGGAGACGCGCCGACAACAATCGACGGAGCCCTGGTCGAAGTCGCCGCCTGGACGACCATCTGCAGCACCATCCTCAATCTCGACGAGACCGTTACCCGTGACTGATCCTGGACAATTAATCTGGGGTGTCACAGGCCGGTGGGCGAAGGAGGCCGCTATGCACTCTGCTGTCGTCGTCTGCGTCCTGTGCCTGTCGTCCTGTGCTCCGGCTGAGAGAGCTTCAGCCTATGTCGCTGCGTTTTCAGACACGCTCGATACGACGCATCATCCGTTTGAGCAATTGCGGCTGCGAGTGGCGGAGCCGATCGAGTGGTGTCTGGTTAAGCCAGACCTGAGATCACAGCTCCACTCATTCAGCGCGTGGTCGATCGGCAGCGGGCGGGTTGATGAACTCAGGCGGATCGGACAGGAGGCGGAGGCCAGCCTGTTCCTCTTCCTCGACCGGGGGCCGGACAAACGGATCATTGGTTGCTCGGTTCGGGAATCAGGCACGGGGGCTCTCCTGGCGGACGCTGCCCTGGACGCTCGTGGTGAGGCTCTCGACGCTGATCTGGCGGTAACAATGGAGCGTGCGCTGACACGCTGGTCAGTTCCGCGTGAAAACCAGACGCGTGTGGCAATCGTCCTGACCTCGGACATGCTGAGTAACGCGGAAGCATTGCACGTCGACATGTTCACGGACCTCATTGAGCGGCGTCTGAGTGCCACCGCAGATGTCATCGTGCTGCCGAGGCAACTCGTGAAGGCTGACTCCGGGTCCGACCGCCCGCCGGACATGGATGTGGATGTGTTCGTGCTACTGGACGTGCAAACCGAGGCCAATGGTGTCCGGTGCGGCGGCGCCGTGCGGGATCAGGACGACGAAGTGATCAGCACGTTCTCACTGCAGCCGCGCCCACTCGACGACAGCGTCGCAGTTGAGGTCTGCCGGGAAGTTCGCCGGGCGCTGAGTATCAGGGAATTGCCAAACAGCGAGTGGTCGCCGGCTGTGGAACTGAAACGTCGCCGCACAATCGCCCAGGTTGCCGCCGGCAGAAAGAATCACGAACTCGCAATTCGCAGCCTGGAAGGTGCACTGCTACTGCAGGCCGATGCCGAATCCGAGCTGGAGTTGGTTGACGCTCTGCTCGCGTGTCTTCGCTACTGGGCACCGCTGCGCCGCGAGATTCCCGCAGGCGGCAAAAAACGCGATCTGTCTCTCCGATGGCCTCTGCAGGAACGACAGCAGATCACATTACGGACCTTTCAGCTTGGCCGACGGGCGACGGAACGCGTCAGTGGCGATAGCCTCGAACAATTGACGCAGATGAATCGCATACCTGAGTCTGGTAACCGGATCTACAGCCAGCTGTCGATCCTGCGAAATTCGAGTTACGACAGGCCGTTGCTGGATCGCATGTGGGAAGACGTGCGCGTTCAGATGGTGCACCACGTGCCGGCTTGGCAACGTCTGGTGCTCAGAGACGACACGGCGACTGACGAGTATTACCAGTTCATGCAGCGGCGAATGAGCCTCTTGATGTGGTCCTGGATTGATATCGGCATGCATCCGCGTGTCGACGACTCGAGCCGGGCGGCCGGGCCTGTTGAGGTCGGAATGCTGTGGCTCGATCATTTCGACACACTGCCGAACGCAAGCAGGCCGTGGGGCGTTCTCAACAGCATGATGCGTGACGCGACCATGCTGCTGGGCCCGGACGGCCCCGAATTGTTCGATCCACTCTTTCAGAGGCTGGCTGACCACCCCTCTCCAATGGTCCAACTGTATGGGGCCCGTGGCCGCCTGATGGGCGAGTTCACGTTCCACACGCCAGAAGCCGACATCAACGTGCCGCGTGTCGAAGAAGTCCGGAAGCAGGCACTGGTCGTGCTCGATGACGCCCTTGAAGCCGGCGATCTCAAGGTGAAATCGGTTGTCGTCGACTTTCTGCGGCGAACGTATGAAGGGATCGTGTTCCAGGCGAAACCGCAAATGGTGCAGGAGTTTGTTGCGGCGTGCGACGCGCTGCTCGATCGAGGGATCAACCCGCCAGCACCGATGATCGAAGGACTGAGCGGTGCTGACGGTCAGTTTGTTGAGGAAGAAATCCGTGTGCTCGAACGCGTGATTTCCATGTTCCCGACGTCGAAGTTCCAGCGCCGGTTGGACGCCGTACGGGAACGGTATCAGGAGAAGTCGTCAGCGGCAGACCCGGAAGAAAACGGAGAGTGACATGTTGAACAGCCCGCAGATCGTCGCGAATTTCTGATGCGCTCATCCGGACTCGGAGCGGTGGCTCTCGCCTCGCTGTTGTCACGCGCGGTGGCACCGGTTGACGTCATTCGGTTGGGTGGTGGCGGTTGCTTTGCAACCGGCATGGCGCAGCCACAAGACGCCTCGGATTCAAGACTTCAAGCTGCCGTGGCAGGAGCAAGACAGGAAAAGGGGACGCGGCTCATTTAGTTCTGACCGGCTCAGTGTCATCGCCGGGCTGATCCGTGGGTGGCCGATCTCGTCAGATACACAGTCCTGACGTGTCGCGCTCTGCACATCGACCATCCGGATGCTGACCGCTGGGCCGCCCACCAGGAAGAAAACCGTCGCAGGGCTACGGAACGGAGACGAATGTGGAACCTCCCGCATTCGGTCCGCCCGCCTCACGATCCCTTTGGGCTGGATGGGCTTCCTGTTTGATCTGTTCCACGATCCAGAAGACCGCTGGACAGACGAGCGTATTGTTCGCCACACCCATCGTCCGGAACACCAGGCCTTCCTTGTCCGTGTGCGGATACTCCCGGCACACGGTCGGACGGACGTCGTAGATCGTACAGCGATGGTCGTCTGCGAGAAACGGGCACGGTTTTTCCCTCGCCCGGTAACCGCCGCCCTCGTCATCGACTTCAAGGTACGCCTCCGTGAATGCATCGACAGTCACGCCGAGGTGTCCGGCGATCCGATCGATGTCGTCGTCCTCAAACCGAATGTCCATCGTCCTGCAGCAGTTGGCGCAGCGCGTGCAGTCGACGATCTCGAAAGCCTGCTGGTGAAGCTCGTGACACAACTCATCGGGTTCGAATCCGTACTCCCGCGATTTCAGGCTGCGGAGAAAATCGTAGTTCTCGTCGTCGTTCTTCTCGGCGTTCTGCCGCCAGTCGTCAATAATCGAGTCGTGATCCATTCGTCTCTCCCGTAGTTTCCAGGCACGATCAGAACGGGACGTCATCCCAGTCCTGATCAGGCTGTCCGGTTTTCCAGGGTTCGTCAGCGGGCGGCGCGGCGAACGTCGTCACCCTGCGCGTGAGTGCGCTGCACTTCGATTTCAGCTCCGATTCCAGCTCCGATTCCGCTGTGGCCACTCGCGTCAGTGTCTCCTGGAACCGGGCGAGCACCGGTTCGATCAGCGACTCATTCAGCCCCTGTGTGGAAGTCTGGCCCAGAACTTCACGCAGGTTGGCGAAGTCACGATTGAGTTCGTCAACCAGCTCCTGGTGTCCGTCGGCACGGGATTCCCGCAGGTCCGTGATGATTTCGGCCAGGTGTCCGCCAATTCCGACCAGGCGGATCCCCAGTGGCACCTCCGGTCCATCGGCCGTGGCAAAACTGCGTGACCAGATCGATTCGTCCTCATCCGACCCGGCGACTGGTGTGTTGTTCGGCAGCCCCAGCCGCCGGCGTTCTTTCCATTCGGCGTCCCGGCGTCGACTGAGTTCCGCCCACCCACGCTGATCCTCGTCCCATTCCTCGCGTGTCTTGTGGTAGATGTCGAACGCGAATTCCCAGTCCATGCTCGAACCGTCCAGATGCCAGAACGACGGCCCCGGCATGTCCGCCAGCATCTGGCAGCAGGGGCAGTCGGGATCGATCATGTCGTACGCACCGCCCTCCGGCAGACGGGCCCATTCGCGATCGATGATCGAACGTGGCGTGCGCATGTGGTGTTCCGGATCGGGAGTCTCCAGCCACTCGTCGCGCAACTGCTCGAGCCGCGGGACTTCGTCCGACAGAAAGTCGGCCACCGTGAAGGCCTCGGGCAACGGATCGGCCGATTGTTCCAGCCGGTCCCAGCACGACCACAGCAGTTCGCGCACGAGGTCGTAATACATCACCAGTTCGTGCGTCCCGAATCCGCCGAAACGGAACGCATGCGACGTTTCATCCAGGCCGCGGGGACACTCATCGAGACGGGTCCACTGTTCGCAGCGGCTCGTGTGATCGCGACTGATGTGCTCACGTTTGGAGAGGAAAACGTCGCGCGGACATTGATCGTTCAGGTCGGACCGTGGAGTGAGCAGCCACGCGGCGTGAATGTCCTGGGTGGTGTCGTAATAAACGCTGGCGTAGATCTCCTACCCGGCGGCCGTACCCGGAGCCAGCTCCTCAAGGCTGAGCGACGCCGGGTCTGGCTGCGGCCCATCTGCATAGCGTTCAATCCATTCGCGTCTGCGCTGAATCCATTTCTCGTGGACCTGCACTTTGATCTCATCGCGCCGGGCAACGTCACAAAAACACCCGGACGCGAGAAACTCGATCAATGGCCGTCCATAAACAATCCCGCGCACATCGATCTCCGGCCGCGCGGCCCGTTCCCGACGACGGGCCTCCGCCAGACCGCGCCAGTCATCGACCCGGCTGCGGAACGACCACTCGTCATCGAGTGAATAATTCACGCGGACACGGGTCGCACACTTCCCGTCGTGATAGTCGACCTGGCCCCTGTGTCCCGGAGACGAATAAGTGGAATCCACGACCACCAGCCGCGCGGCGAGATCAATGACGACCAGTCCGGCGTCGTACGGTTCGTCGTTGATGCCCGGCCCGAACCACGCGAAAAAACCACGGTCGCCATGCGTGGCCCGAAAGCGTTCCAGCGCGACATTCAGTTCTTCGATCGTCACAGGATCAGCACTCAGCGCCGCAACCGCCGCGTCGCCGACACTCCCATGAATCGTCCCCGACAGATCCCGCTCCGCATCCCGCAAAACCAGTCTGACTTCACTCATGAGTCGTCCTCCCACCTGGTCATGGTGCCTCATCGCGTTTCTACCGTCAGTACCGGTCAGCGCAAACAGTAGTATCAGTCACTCCAAAGCAGAATTCTGCTCGACGAGTTTCACCCGCGAGCTACGATGCCCGGTCGACGCCAGGAGATCGTCCCCGAAAGGATTCCCATGACTGATTTCACACCAACACAGGGCCGTTACCTGTCCTTCATTCAGGCTTACATCAACCTGCACGGCTGCCCGCCAGCAGAATCGGAGATCGCCACCGCCATGTGCGTCTCGCCACCGTCCGTCAATCAGATGGTGAAGATGCTTGAGAAAAAGGGGCTCGTCCTCCGACAGCCGGGCGTTCCGCGCTCCATGCGGCTGCTCGTACCGGAAGACGAAATCCCGTCCTGGCGAGGACGCGGTCGAACCACCGGCCAGTCGAAAACACCGCAACAAAAACCGCGTGCAACACCTGTCCCTCAATCGCCACCGGCCAACCTCTACGTGCTCTCGACCTTCGTGATGAGCGGACCAATCAGCGAGACATTCACCGCAAGAGTCATCCGTCGCGACATTGAAATCCGCGGCGACCAGACGCTGGATCAACTGCACCATGCGATATTCGAAGCTCTCGAACGCCAGAACCAGCACCTCTACCAGTTTCAGTTCGGCAAACGTTCCTTCGATCCGGACGGCCCCAATTATGGCAACGGACAATCGAAGGGCGAACTGGATGCGAGCACGACAGTGATCGACGACCTGCAACTGAAATCCGGACGAGCCTTCGGCTACTGGTTCGATCCGGACGATAACTGGTACCACCAGATCCAGGTGGAGCGTGTTGAAGAGGCAATCCCCACCGTGACCTACCCGCGAGTCATCCGCCGGGTCGGCAAATCCCCACCGCAGTACATGGACACGCAACCGCCCGCCGAAGCAAAGAAACAAAGCCGCCCGAAACGCCAGTCCCGTCGCAAAAGATCGGCATGACACATGGCAGAATCGAGTTTCAGCATCCGGCCGGACATCCAGAGAGCAATCGACGCGGCATATCCGGACGGCGTCATCGATTGGATATTCGACGTCGATGGATACGCGCTGGAATCTCGATTGCTGCAGCTCCGGACACTGTTCCGTGGGATCGACCTCGCACGGCTCATGTTTGAAGACCCCGCCTGGTGCTGCCGAGTCAGCGGCCGGTCGCATGTCGATCCGGACGATGAAGACTCGTGGGGTACAGCGCCGATTGAGGGTTTCGACCGCCCTTACGATCGCTTCTTCCTCGGACTGACAGACCCCCCGTTCGAGGCAGTCACAGACGACATTGATTACACGGAGGACGGCAATGAGATGCGCGTTGAAGGGATCGCGTTCATCGGCCTGACGGTCGTGGTGTCAGCCGTGGCCCCGTTTGCAGCGATCCAGCCCGGTACATACGAGGAGTCGGAAGGCGGCCACACCCTTCCGGCTCTCGGCGTCTCGATCTTCCACGAAGACGGCCGGCCTGTCGACATGTACGAGTACTTCCGCGAATTCCACGGTGACGAAGCCGTGACCGCCGTGAAAACACTCCGCGGCGAGATCACCGCCGTCCTGGAAGCCGAGGGCCTGTCTGTGATCCACGACGGAGAATTGCAGAACCCCGTTCCCAGCCTTGAGCGCGGCGAAGACCTGCTCCCGACCGGCTGGCCTCCCGACGCACCAGCAATCGTCCGGGACGCCTTCTTCTTCGTGATGCTTTAAGAATGGAAACCAGCGAAGGCATGCCTCCCGTTATGTTGAGACAAGTATGATTCAGGCACTGACCGAGAATCTCGACAACTACCGGAACCGCTTTGGTGAGCCGCAACTTCCCGAGGCGGCCAAACCGAAACCCGGCCAGCAACAGCAGCAGTTTTCGGCGCAGGACCTGTACGAATAGCTCAAGTTCGGCGAGACCGACATGAGTGGCACCTACGCCAACGCAGTCATGATCGGACACACGGCGACGGAATTCTCGTTCGACTTCATCACCACATTCTTCCCGAAGTCGACAGTCTCCAGCCGCGTGTTTCTGTCAGCCCCGAACGTACCGCGACTGCTGGACTCCCTGAAACACTCCTGGGGGCAATACCAGCGAAAGATCGAAGAACGGCGGAACCCGCCACCACCCGCAGCGCCCGATTCGTTCGACACAACTCAGTTCTGAGCGGCCACAGGGAGAGCGACGAGGCAGGCGTGCGAGTTGGAGCACGTGACCAGAACCTGGTCTCCACGCTGCGACGTTGAGAGGTTTTCAGTAGGCCGGAGTGGCCGCACCAACCCGTGACACAGACATTCCCGACGCGCCGGACCAAGACTCGCCACCGGGCTTGCCCCGGTGGTCCAACGGCTTCTGCGCTACTCAGGCGTGTTCAGATGGAGTAGCGCAAAAACGGTTAAACGCCTGAGGCAAGCTCAGGGGCGGTTTGTCGGGCGCGTCACTCCTGTTCGACGCGGGTCTCCGACCCCGCCTGAGACCTGACCGAAGGTCTCCCCGGCCAACCAGGAAATTGACGATCTGCTCATGGGTCCGGGAGACCTGCGGTCAACCAGCGGCGGGGTCGGGAGACCCGCGCCGAACGAGTGAATCAACCAGCCCGATCCACGAAATCGGTCGAATCTGAATGGATCGCGGCGGTTGCTGTGCAACCGGCATGGCAAAGCCACAAGAAGTCGCGGCACCAACGCGGATCAGCCAGCAAACTCCGTCACCTCTTGCCGCTGCGCGGCCCTGTTTGCAAGCAAACACGGCCACCCCTGAGGATGAAAATCAACCACGGCCACCCCGCGTCTGCGGGGCGGTTAGATGTCAGATGCGCTAACTCTTTTACTGTAATTCTCCGCAGCGTGTGGCCGCGCATTAACAACAAAGAGGGTCAACGACTCAGACTGCGACATCTGAGCATTGAGAGCACGGTCGACCCTCGCGACAGGCTCGGAACGAAAGACCTGATTCCCAACTTCTTCGCCAGTGGACTTCTGCGCTACTAGTTTGACTTGTACATACTGTTAGAGTCACTAAAGTATACGTGATCCGCATTGCTCTGAAGGTCCATAGACATGACGAGCCCGCCCCAGCTCGAACTGCTGGCAAGGAGGCCTAAAATGAGGAAACAGAGAGTCTTTCTCTCGTTTGATTTCAGTCGGCCTGAAATCGACCAGTGGTTTCGTGAAGTCGCCGAGGAGTGCACTGGTGGCGAGGTTGAGGTCGTTACAGGGAACACGTACCGAGCTGAGAATGCGATCGAGTCTTTGAAGAAACTGATTCAATCGTGTGACGCATTCTTTTCCGTCTTCACTTCGTCCGATAAGTCTCCAGGTCATTCGTCCGTTTCCCCTTGGGTGATCACGGAGACAACCTTCGCACGAGATATGGGGATGAGAGTAGCGGCCCTCCGTGAACAGGGAATTAAGGTTGAAGCACTTGGGCTTGCAGTTGATAAGTCGGCTGACGTCCCGGAGTTCGATCACAGCCGCAACAAGCACGGGGCCGACAAGGTGCTTAGTGATCTGCTGCGCGACGTGGTCCAACCACGCGTACCATTCGTAACCCAGTCCGCGCATAAAACTATTGAAATCAAGAGAAACGGATGGGTGCATTGTGAAATGCAATACAAACAAATTGTATTCCGTCCTGCTGATCATCAATCAGTTAAGCACTGCATCTGGCGGACACATCAAGGTCTTGACATAGACGAATTCAATTTCGGATGTGGAGTATTGGATTCACAAGAGTATCTCGATGCATGGAGACTCGTACCGGGGAGTGCGAACGGTCGAGTTTCACTTGACATTCGGGAGCCTAAGCTCCACTCGAAGGGGACAGAACTGTCATTCTCGCTCGATTTCGGCACTCCAAGAATACATCCGTTTAGAGTGCTCCAATATGGATTTGCATGGGGATATAAGTCGGCGTTCTTCCCACATGACCTGTTGGTTGGGCTTGAAGACTTCCCATTCAACGCGACAGGTCTGCGCGCTGGCACGGCAGGGACTATTAGAGCGGCGCGCGTTGAGCTGAAATTTCAGAGGCTACCCGGAAACTTGGACGCGTTTGAATTGCCCCCGTCCTTTGCCGTGGCGTGGCGTGACCCAACAGGGGACGAATCAAGCGTGGATCACTTTCGTAGAATAGACACAAATGGTCCGTGGGAAATCTCGGAGAGTGTTAAAGAGTCGGTTGATCAATCGACTGCAGCTGTTTCTGTTTTTGAATACGATGTCGAAGATCTTCAAACAACAATCCGGGCACTGTGGAAGCCATCTGAAGACTACCATATCCCACAATTGGCTGAAGAACATGCAATAGTTGCTGGCAGTATCGCCTCAGCCGGTGATGAACCGCCACAGGAACAGCCAAGCCAGCCGAGATGACGGTGTGCGAGTGATTGGATGAGCCCCGCGACTGCAAGGATGCCGCTCAGAAACTGCCAGCGAAACGTGGTCTGTCGTTGTCCGAACTGAACCACGAGCAAACACAGAAAGCGTTAAGGCGAGCGGCTGAGATTACTTTACCGCCGATAGTGGTATGATAGTAATATCGTACTTGGGGAGGTCCGTTGCGAAGGTAAAGGGGTACGGTCTCTTTGTCTTGCGGCCGTTTGTGTGTGTGTAACCGAACAACCAATTGTCGCCGAACAAGGACTTTCCGTCAGTTTGAAAAAAGAAGGACAGGCATTGTTACGAGTTGGCCGGACTGCTGCGAGTCGGACGTCTGGTCCGATTACGCCCGTTTTCAGCAGATTTTCAAGGACGGCTGCTCGCAAGTCGCTGGTGAATTCGATGGTGACTTCATTCTATCACTGCATCTCGCAGTGCGGACGGCGGGCTCTTCCGTGCGGGGAGGCTGTGGGCGTCACAAGCAGTGGATGTAGAACGGCTCAGGGAACTCGCCGGGGTTTTTGCGATTGATGTGTGTGCCGTGCCCGACAACCATCCGCGTGTCGTGCTGATGTTGGATGACGACGTCGCACAGGAGTGGTCGGATGAAGGCGTGGTGCGGCGGCTGTTTCCGCCGCGAGGGAAGGACCCGAAGCCGCTCGACGTGACTCCGGCGTGGGTCAAGGATCGGCTGGCGGATGCGAAGTGGGTGGCTCAGACTCGTGAGCGACTGAACTCACTGGGATGGTTCACGAAGTGCCTGAAGGCCCGCAGCCCCAGATTCGTTTGACACGACTCAGTTCTGAGCGGCCTCGGGTAAGGCGACGAAGTAGGCGTGTGAATTCGAGCATGTCACCAGAACTTTGTCTCCGCCCGGGGCGTAGGTGGCTGACCAGGCGACGGCTGGGGCTGTTACGTCGAACAGGGGCTTGCCGTCGGCCACGTTCCAGACTTTGACCTGGCCGGAATGGCCGCATGAAAGCAGCTTCGTGCCTGTCTTGTTGAAGCCGACTCGGTACACGGCGGCCGGGTGGCCGGTCAGTGTTTGGGTGACGGCTCCAGTTGCCACGTTCCAGACTCGGACGGTCTGGTCTTTACCGCCGGTCGCGACGAACTGGCCGTTCGGGCTGATCCCGAGAGCGAACACGGGTGACTTCTGGTCTTCAATCGCCAGCGCTTTCACGGCGACTCCGTCAGCGGCGTTCCAAACTCGCGCGGTTCCATCGAGGCCGCCGGAGACAATCTGTGTGCCGGCTGCGTTGAAGGCGACCTGATACACGGCGCCCTCGTGTCCCGCGATCTGGCGCAGTTGATTGCCGGCCGTCAGGTCCCAATGACGCACTGTCGCGTCGTTGCCCGCCGAGACGATCGTCTTTCCATCTGGTGCAAATGACACGTCATACACAGGACCCGTGTGTCCGGCGAAGGATTTGACTTCGACAGGAGAGGCCCATGCCCACACGCTGAGGTTCTTATCAGCTCCCCCGGTTACGAGTTCCCGGCCGGACGGTGTGAAAACAACATCACTCAGAGCCATCGCACTTTTCAGTTCGTGCAGCAGTTCGCCCGCGACTGAATCAAACACCTGCAACGCGCCAGCAGCACCTACAGCGGTCAGCCGCGTTCCCTGCGGTCCATAGGCGACATTCTGTACGGCAGCCGGCGTTTCGATCTTCGCGGTCGATACGGCGTCCGCGATGGTCCATAGATAGACAAACTTGTCGATGCCGCCAGCAGCCAATTGAGCGTTGCCGGGCTTCACAGCCACTGACGTCAGAGCATCCGTGGCGCCTTCGAACTTTCGGACTTCCGTTCCGTCGATGTTCCACAATTTCGCGAGCTTGTCGGCTCCGGCGGACACGAACTGTGCCCCCGCCGCCACGAACGCCACGTCATTACACGCGCCCTCATGAGCCACGATGACCTTCGTCGCAGCCGGAGTCCAGATGCGGACGGACTTGTCAGCGCCGGTGCTCAGCAGTTGAGTACCCTGCTTCGTAAACGCCACGTCGAGCACCGCGCCTTCGTGACCGACGAAGCGTTCCAGTTCGCGTCCGGTCGCAACGTCCCAGATACGGACAATGCCGTCCGCTCCGGTTGCTGCCACGCGGCTTCCGTCGGCATTCGCGCTGACGTTCAGCACTGCTTCCGGATTGGTGAGGGTCGCGAC
Organism: Planctomycetota bacterium; assembly: GCA_963579025.1. Classification (GTDB taxonomy): domain Bacteria; phylum Planctomycetota; class Planctomycetia; order Planctomycetales; family Planctomycetaceae; genus CAUZFZ01. The sequence goes on from CAUZFZ010000016.1 coordinate 62,663, forward strand.
AGCCGCAACCGCTTCGGTGACAGCCGCCGCCGGGACGTCCCAGGCAAGGACTGTTTTGTCAGCTCCGGCAGCAAACAACTTCTTGCCGTCTGTGCTCAGCGACAGGCCCAGTGCAGCGTCGGTGAGTCCGGCGAATGTCGCGATCTGCGTGCCGTCGTCGAGCTTCCACTGTCGCACGGTCTTGTCGACTCCCGCGGTGAAGATCGACGCGCCACCGGGAATGAACGCGACTGACGTTACTGCGCCTTCGTGACCTGCCAGCAGTTTGACGAACGACATTCGATATGCCGTCGCCGAGTTATCAACACCCGGAACAAGCAGCGTGCGTTTGTCCGGCGCGAATGCCAGTGCGGTCACTGGAGCGGCCTGCGTAATGACTTCCAGCAAGTGCCCACCCGCCGCAGCATGAAGCTGCAACCGGCCATTGGCAGTGCCAACCGCAAACTGGGTTCCATCCGCCTGATACTGCGCACGGTGCGCGGCTGCAGTCGTGACAAATTGAGCCGTCACAGGCAGTGGTGTAGCCGGCAGAGCAGCCGGCAGGTCCCAGACGAACACGGCCAGCGCGGATGTGGCGACAATCTGTTTCCCGTCTGGCCGCACCGCAACACTCGCTACTTCGGCTGCCGGACCTGCAAGTTGTCCGGCCGCCGCTCCCTCGACCGACCACAGCCGAACTGTCTTGTCGGCACCCGCCGTGGCAATCGTTGTCGCCTCACCGACGACGCGAACGGCAAGATCATTGATTGCCGCCGCATCGGCCTCGATCACCCGTGTCGCCGCCACATTCCACAGTCGTACCGATTTGTCCGCACTCGCGGACACGAGCGTCTTCTGGTCAACTGCAAAGTCGACAGCCAGCACAGCGGCTTCGTGCCCGGGGAAACGTTGCAGTTCCCGTCCGCTGACGACATCCCAGACTCGCACAAGCTTGTCGTCGGCACAGGCGGCGATGCGTGTGCCATCGGCTGCCAGACTGATGGATCGTACCGGCGAGCCAAGTGTAAACGTGCCCGTCGCAGCAATCGGTTCAGCAGCCGGCGCCTTCGTCAGAGGCCATGTATACACGGAACCATCCGCACTTGAGGCCGCGAGAACAGCACCATCCGCAGTCACATCAACTCCGGTAATAGACGCCGTCGCGCCGGCAAACCCATTCAGTTGAACCTTCTCCGGTTCGATCGGCGCGTCGGCCGGGATGCTCCACAGGCGAGCCGCTTTGTCCTCACCGCCGGTCGTCAGCAAAGTTCCGTCGGCCGTAAAGGTGACTGCGTTCGCGCCACCTTCATGAGCGTCGACCTTTGCCACCAGCGAACGCCGGACAATCGAACCAGCGTTGGCGTTTCCATTTGTCAGGAACGTGCGCCCATCCACCGCGACCGACAGCGATGTCACCGGCACAGCCGGCGCCGGTCCGACCGGTCCGATCTCTTCCAGCACACGCCCATCCTTCGAACTGAATAGACGCACCAGATTGTCCGCACTGCCAGCCGCGAGAAACTGATCGGCGGCTCCGTAACGCAAAGAGTGAATCGGACTGGTCGCAGCGACATTCAGAGCCGCCTTGCCATCCGGTGTCCAGGTCAGCAGTTTGGAATCCGCTGTTGTCGCGGCAATCTGAGCTCCGTCTGCCCTCACGGCGACCGACAGAACAGCGCCGACGGCTCCAGCCAGATCGATGACAGGCTCGCCGACCGCACTCCACAGCCGAACTTTCTTATCGGCGCCACCAGTCACAACTTGAACTGTCTCACCCGCCTTCCGCACGGCCAGATCGCTGATCACACCCTCATGAGCGACCACAACACGTTCAGCAGCCAGCCTCCAGAATCGGCCCGACTTGTCTTCACTTCCAGAGAGCAGCGTCTTGCCATCGGCGGCAAAGTCCACAGCGTGAGCGGGGCCAGCATGTCCGACAAGTCGCTCGAGTTCGAGCCCGGTCGCCACATCGAAGACACGCACCATTCCGTCTTCACAACTGGCAGCAATTCGCGACCCATCGGCATTCAGCGTGACGCCTTTCACGGCGACAGGTGTCACTAACGAAGCCGTGGCCGGTATGGCTGCCTCTACGGGTGCCGCATCTGCAGCGGGCAACGTCCAGATGCGAACGGCTTTTTCGATGCCGCCAGCAATCGCCGTAAGTCCGTCAGCCGTTAGCGCGACGTCAGAAACCACGCCCGTCATTCCGGCACAGGTCGCAACGGCAGTCCCGTCGACCGCATTCCACACTCGGACGGTTTTGTCCTCGCCACCGCTGAGCAATCGCAATCCGTTCGGCAGGTACGCGAGTGCGTTGACCGGACCTGTATGTCCCGTAATCAGCCGCTCCAGTGCCAACTGTTGAAGTTCCCCGTTATTCCCCGTGGCAACGGCCAGCGTTCGGCCATCCGGTAAGAAAGACATGTCCACCGCGGCGGCCGCCAGAGTCGAGTCTTCCAGAGACGCAGCATCAGCTCCGGCAAACGCCCGCAGGTGCATGTCGGCACCGCTGATAGCCAGACGCGAGTTATCGGCGTTGTACGCAAGACCGGTCACAGCAGCCGGCGTCTCGATCGTGTGGAGCAGTTTCGCGTCCTCAACATTCCAGACGTAGACCTTCATGTCGGCGCCGCCCGCGGCAACTTGAAGACCATCGCTGGTGGCAGCAACACGAGCGACAGCACCGGTACTGCCCTCGAATACCTTCACGGCGGTACCCGTCGCGTCCCACAACTTGACGCCCATGTCCTCGCCGCCTGTCAGCAGATTGAAAGTCTCAGCGCCAACCACAGCAGCCAGGTCGGTCACTTTGCCTTCATGTGCAGGTACGAGACGTTCGGCCGCCAAGGTCCAGAACCGGGCAGTCTTGTCCTCGCTACCGGAAAGCAGCGTCTTGCCGTCATCCGCAAAATCGACGGCATGTCCGGGCATGGCATGACCAGCCAGCCGCTCAAAGTTCAATCCGGTTGCAGCATCGAATACGAGAATCGAACCATCGGCACCTGTCGCAGCGATACGTGTTCCATCAGCACTCGCTGTCAAGGAACTGATGGCGGCCGGTGTGGTGAACGTGGAATTCGCCACCAGTGGCGTGGCAATCGGGGCGGCGATGACAGCCGGCAATTCCCATAGTCGAACGGCTTTTTCGACTCCACCGGCAACCATGGTCAGCCCATCAGCACTGACGGCGACGTCCGAAACAGCGGCGGTCATTCCGCCGCCGGTCAGCAGCGTGCGGCCATCGACCGCATCCCACATTCGAACGGTCTTGTCCTGACCACCGCTCAAGACGCGAAGTCCGTCCGACAGGAATGCGATTGAGTTGACGCTGCCCTCGTGTCCGGTGATCAGGCGATCGAGCGCCAGTCGATGAAGCTCGCCATTATTCGCCGCGGCCATGGCCAGCGTGCGTCCGTCGGGAGCAAATGCCAGATCCGCCGGAGGAACCTTCAATGTCACGTCTTCCTGGAGAACACCATCGGCTGCCGCATAGGCTCGCAGATGCATGTCCGCGCCGCCGACGGCCACTCGTGAGTTGTCTGCGTTGACTGCCAGCCCCGTTACCGCAGCCGGGGTTGTGATCGTCTGAGCCAGCGCGGCATTGGCCAGAGTCCAGACATAGACCTTCATGTCTGCTCCACCCGCTGCGACACGAGTTCCGTCTTTTGTTGCGACAACGCGTGCAACGGCGCCGGTACTGCCAGCGAATGCCCGCACGGCTTTGCCTGTCGCGTCCCACAACTTGACGGCTTTGTCCGCACCGGCCGTCAGTAGATTAAACGCTCCGCCAACAGTTACTGGTGTGAGGTCGTTAATGACGCCTTCGTGGGCTGCCACAATCGACTTCGCCGCACCGGTCCAGACACGAGCCGTCTTGTCGAATCCGCCCGACAGAACGGTTGTCCCATCACCAGTGACCGCCACGCTGTGGACGATGCCGGCGTGTCCAACAAATCGTTCCAGTTCAAGTCCGCTGACGGTGTCCCACAGTCGGACAATGCCGTCGGCACAGGATGTCGCAATCCGGTTTCCATCAGCGGACGCTGCTGCTGCATGGACCGGCATGGGATGAGTCAACTTCGCCTGGACGGCCGCATCGGCCAGATTCCAGACATGGACGGTGTTGTCAGCACTGGAGGCCACAACCCGAGCCGAATCGCTTGTAATCGCAACAGAGGTCACGGCCGCCGTCGGCCCGGCAAACGCTTTGGCTGTGCCGGCTGCCAGAGTCCACAGGCGGACTGTCTTGTCTGCTCCGCCGGACAACAGCATTGTTCCGGCCGGGTTGTAGGCCAGCCCGGTCACGGCTCCTTCGTGTCCCGTGATCAGCTTCGCCAGTGACACGGTGAAGACCTGGGCAGAATTGTCCGCGGCTCCGGCAATGACTGTCGCTTCATTCGCGGCGAACGCGACTCCACGCAGAGCGACTTTGTTGCTGTCGATCTGCTGGAGCAGTTGCCCAGTTGCGTCCCACACGCGCAGCCCGTCGTTCGATGTCGCGGCGACTCGTGCGCCGGTTGCGGAGAATGCGACGCCCGTCACGGCTGCAGGCGAGCCGGCCAGAGTGGCTGCCAATGCGCCCGTGGCGACGGTGTAAGTCTTGACGGCTGGATCAGCACCGGCGACCGCGATCTGCAGCCCATTCGGACTGAAGGCGATGCTCGACACGGCAAAGGCATGATTGATCGAACGTATGGCCGCACCGGTCGCTGAATTCCACAGCTTCACCGTCTTGTCCGCCGACCCGGAAGCCAGCGTCGTTCCCGTCAGGGCCAGACTTGTCACCGGGCTGGCGTGTCCAGGAATCTCGCGCAGCGGCTTGATCTTCTTCGTCTCTTCATCGGCCTTCGCCGCGGGGTCCCACTGGCGAATAATGTTGTCGGCTCCACCCGAGATGACCTGCGTCCCATTGCCAACGGCCAGAACGGCTGAGACCGCAGCTCCATGCTCAAAGATGGCTACCTGCGCAGCTGTGGCCGTTGTAAACAGTCGGACTGTCCCGTCGGCGCCGCCCGTCGCAATCTGCGCTCCCGTAGCCGAAAACGCGACCGCGGTCACGGCACCCTTATGTCCCTCCAGAACCCGCACGAACGTTCCATCGGCCACCTGCGAAATCCGAACAAAGCCATCGACAGAAGCCGTCGCCATCAGCGTGCCCTTGGGATCGACCGCCACAGCGGTCACGGGCATTGTGTGTCCAACCACAGCGGTCGGAGGAATCGGCAGGTTCCAGATCCGAATCGTTCCATCCGCTCCCGCCGATGCGACCTGTTTTGAATCCGGACTCACAGCAACGCCATGCACCACACCTGTATGTCCCAGAAGGCTCAAGCGATCGAGACCGTTGATTGCGTTCCACAACTTAACGACGCCCGTGTCGCTGCCGGTCGCGACGAGAGTTTTGTCGGCACTCAAGTCGACAGAAGCGATCGGCCCGATTTGACCCTCCAGTTCTTTCGTGGCCGCCGCGCCAGCAATCGTCGAAATCTGCAGCTTGCCCGCAGCATCACCGGTCAGAGCGACGGTTCCATCAGCGGCCATGTCGACCGAACGCACAGGCATTGTGTGTCCGGCGATCGGTGTCGCAGCTTTCTGCGGCAACTCCCAGATTCGCAACGTCCCATCCGCGCCAGTCGAGTACAGCGTCAGGTCGGCCGCATCGTAGGCCAGCCCGGACAGTGCACCGGTGTGTCCTCGCAACACGCCCTGAGGTGAGCCGTCGATTGCCATCCACAAACGAATGTCACCAGCCGCGTCACCGCTGGCAATCTCTGTTCCGAACGTATTGAAAGCCACTGCTGACACGGCATCTGTATGCCCCTCCAGAGCCGGGACAGTCGCAGGCGTGCCGTCCGCAGTGTTGAACAGTCGCACGGTCTTGTCGGCGCTGGTTGTCGCCACAAACATGCCGTCTGGACTGATGACAACTCGGGACACTGGCATCGTGTGACCGGCCAGTGCAACGGGCACCTTCGGTATCTGCCACAGTCGGATGGAACCGTCCGCACCCGCCGAGGCAATCTGCTGGCCGTCCGGTCGAATCGAGACGTCACGAATGGCGCCCACATGACCCGTCAGAGTCAGTCGATCTGCGCCATCAGCCACGTTCCATAACTTGATAATGCCAGTCTCACTACCGCTGACGACCAGCGATTTGTCGAGACTCAGTGCGACCGCGTTCACAGGACCAGGCTGACCGGCAAGCGCCTTCGCCGCGACGGCGCCAGTTGGATCGATGATCTGCACGATACCATCCGCTCCGCCAGTCACGGCGAGAGTCGCATCGCTTGCCAGGTCGACGGATTTCACACCCATCGTGTGTCCGGCGAAAGATGTCGGCGCAACCTGCGGAAGAGCCCACAATCGCAGCGAACCGTCCGCTCCTGTCGAATACAGTTTCTTGCCAGCCACGTCGTAGACGAGACCACTGACGGGACCAGTGTGCCCCTGAAGAACGCCGAGTGACTTGCCGTCAGCGGAATTCCACGCGCGAATCGAACCAACTGCGTCACCGCTCGCAACTTCTGTCCCCGCCGCATTGAATGCGACAGCCGACACAGCTTCCGTGTGACCGGCGAGCGATGCCGCGGTTGCGGACGCCTTGCCGTCAGCGGCGGTAAACAGTCGCACGGTCTTGTCGGCGCTGGCGGTTGCCACCAGCTTGCCGTCTTTACTGACGGCTACTGCCAGAACTGGCATCGTGTGACCGGCCAGCGGAACGGGCGGGTTGGCGATGTTCCACAGACGAATCGTTCCATCGAAACCCGCGGATGCAATCTGCTTTCCGTCCGGTCGAATCGAGAGATCACGAATGGCGCCGGCGTGACCAGCGAGAGTCAATCGGTCTGTGCCATCCGCCGCATTCCAGAACTTGAGCAATCCCGTTTCACTGCCGGTGACGACCAGTGTTTTGTCAGCACTTAAAGCGATCGCATTGACCGGGCCTGGCTGCCCGGCCAGCACTTTTGCCGCGACCACGCCTTTGGGGTCAACGATCTGGACGATGCCGTCCGCGCCGCCGATCACTGCCAGTAACGCATCGGCGGAAAGGTCAACTGCTCGAACACCCATCGTGTGCCCGGCAAAGGCCGTCGGTGCCACCTGAGGGAGATTCCAGAAACGCAGCGTCCCATCGGCTCCCGTGGAGAACAGCTTCTGTCCTGTCGGGTCATAGGCCAGACTGCTTAGTGGTCCGGCGTGGCCATGAATCAAGCCCTGGGCCGCAGCATCTGCAACATTCCAGAAGTGAATCGCTCCGGTAGCGTCGCCGCTCGCAAGCTGCAGGTTGTCGCTGCGGAAAGTCGTTGCCGAGACAGCACCAACATGTGCGGCGGTTGCCCGTACGGCAACTCCGTCGGCCAGATTCGAGAGCCGGACAGTTTTGTCCGCGCTGGCGGTGGCCGCCAGTTTGCCGTCAGCACTGATGGCCGTTGCTGTCACAGGCATCGTGTGTCCGGCGATTGGAATGGTGGCCACAGGAAGGTCCCACACGCGCAGTGTGCCGTCCGCACCCACCGTCGCGATCTGCTTACCGTCCGGCTTCACGCTGATGCTCTTGACCGCTCCGGTGTGCCCGGCAAGCGCGAGTCTGTTCGCACCATCTGCCGCGTTCCAGAATTGAAGCCGTCCGCCGTCGCTACCGGACACGACCAGAGTCTTGTCGGCACTCAAGGCGACCGCCGTCACAACGCCGACCTGCCCTGCCAAAGCTTTCGCAACAGGGGCTGCCGCCGACAGATCAACAACTCGCACGGCTTTGTCCACACCACCGGAAACAACCAGCTTGCCATCCGCCGAGATCGTGACCGCCGCAACGGCTTCTGTATGTCCGGCAAAGCTCTGCGGCGCGACCAGTGGTAACTGCCACCACTTAAGCGATCCGTCTTTGCCGGTCGTCAGCAACGTCGTTGCATTGAGATACGCCAGTCCTGTAATCGGACCAACGTGCCCGGTCACGGAACCACTTGATGCTCCGTCGGCGGTCTTGGACAACCGCACGATGCCACCAGCGTCTCCACTCGCCAGTTCAAGACTGTCCGCACGAAACGCCAGACGGGCAAGGGTTTCCGTGTGCCCCTCAATCGCTCGCGCCGCAACGCCGTCAGCAGCGTTGAACAGCCGAATCGCCTTGTCCGCACTACCCGTCGCATAGAGTTTACCGTCAGCGCTGACATCCACCGCCGTCACCGGCATCGTGTGGCCAGCCAGTGGGACGGGAGCAATCGGCAGGTCCCACAATCGAGTCAGACCGTCTTCGCCAACAGTCGCCACCTGCTTACCTGCCGGGTGAAAGGCGAGGTCGCGAATTGGACCGACATGTCCGGCCAGTCCCAGTTTGTCGGCACCGTCAGCCAACAGCCAGAATTTCACTAAACCGGTCTCGCTACCGGTCGCCACAACCGTGGAATCGGGAGACAAGCCCAAAGCCCGCACGGGCCCGGGCTGACCTTCGAGCAACCGCAACTGCTCGCCCTTCACTGCATCAAACACACGAACGCTGCCAGCCTGGTCACCGGAAACAACAACGGACCCATCCGGGACGGCGGCGACTCGGTTGACCGGCATCTCATGTCCGGCCAGCAAAGCGGGCGCGGTAATCGGCAGCTTCCACAATTTGATGGAGCCGTCTTCGCTGCCGGACAGCAGAGTCTCGCCGGTCGGATGAAACGCCAGCCCCTTCACCGATCCGATGTGTGCACCCAGCACGCCCGCGGCACTTCCGTCTTCGCGATTCCACAATCGAATGACGCCTGCCGCATCGGCAGTGGCGATCAAAGTGTTGTCTTTCCCGATGGCTACGGACGCGACGGCTTCCACATGCCCGGCGAGTTCCAGCAGCACTTTGCCAGCTTCCGTGTCTTCCGTTGCGGTCAACTGCCAGACCTTCGCAGCTTTGTCGGCGCCGCCAGACACAAGCCACGATCCATCGCTGCTGATGGCAATGGCACCGATGGCTTCCGCATGTCCGGGGAACTGAGCCAGCGGATCAGGTCGAAAGACGTCCCACAGTTTGACGGTCGCATCGCGCGATGCAGTGACGAGCTGCCGCCCGTCCGGCGAAACATCCAGCGCCAGAACCTGCCCCGTGTGGCCGGACAGCGTCCGCAGCAAAGACGTGTCCTCGGCCCTCCAGATACGAACGGTGCGATCGAAGCTACCCGTTGCGACCAGGCTGCCATCGGGCGAATAGTCCGCGGACGAGACTGTGAACTCGTGCCCCTTCAGGGCCGGCCCCATGTCATCGGCCGCTTCCTGCCCCTTCAACGCGAGCGAACCCGTGATCGTGGTCAGTCCCAGACAACCTGAGAGCAGAAGGAATCGAGTCGATCGAAGAGCCAGCAGACGTCTTGAAAAACCGCTCATATGTGCCTGTCCTGTGAGCTGATGTGGATCGCTATCAGCAACCGGTGTTGTGGCACATCCGTGTGCGTCAGAAAGAGTGTCTTCATGACACACTTTTCAGTCGGCTTCAGCCGACTTCATATTGCCACCAGCTTCAGCCGGTGGATATCAGTCTGTTCTAAGTGAGCTGAGCAGTCTCAGGTCCCGGACCCGAACAATCAGCTCCATCTACTGTCCGTCTGCCGCAATGGTCTCGCCCGGCGGCAACTCTGGCGCCAGCTCGTGCAAAACCGTTCCGTTGGTGCCATTCCAGATTCGCAGCACGCTATCGAAACCTCCTGCGATCACGTATCTGCTGTCGGGCGTCGAATCCACGCAGTACATGAAGTCCGTGCCCCCGGCGAGCGTCCTGAAATTCTGTCCGTTGTCTGTCCGATGCATCCGGACCGACTTGTCGCCGGAACTGGAAATGGTGTTGATTGAATCGCCGATAAACCGGACATCGGTCACCTGCTTTTCGAATCCGACAATCGTGCGGGACAGTTCGCCAGTATCAACATTCCACACGCGGATTGAGTTATCAGACCCGCAGCTCGCGAGTGACCGACTGTCACCCCGCCAGCTCACGTTGAGCACATAGTCCGTGTGCCCCTCGAACGGCCTCACCATCGCACCCGTCGCGGTATCAAAGACTTTGACATACTTGTCCGCTCCGCATGTCGCGATCCTGGAACTGTCTGGTGAGAACGCGACGCCGAGCACGCCGTCGGTGTGCGGTTCGGTTAATGCCCGCACAAGCGTTCCGTCCGCCGTGTTGAAGATTTTGACCTCGCCACTGCGTGAGGGCACTCCACCGCCAGCCACCACGAGAGAACCATCGGTGTTGAAATCGAGAGCCATCACACGGTCGATCAGCACGGTTGCGTTTTCGATCGAACCGATCGTGCGTTCCAGAATCCAGCCTGGCTCGGCGCTCCACACAAACGCGCCCTTGTCCGCCGAGCCCGACAACAGTTCCGAATCGCCAGCGAAGGTCACGGCTCCGACGGTACCAGCGTGTGCTTTGAAACTGGCCATCGCCTGGCCCGTCGTTGCCGACCACGTGTGAACAGCCATGTAATCGCCGCCCGTTGCCAGCAATCGCGTGTCTGGGGAAAATGCCACCGAACGCATTGGCTTCTCCGCATCCGCGACAGCCGTCTTCGACGCCTCCACGACCGCAGTCAGAACGACCGTGCGATCCTGTGCTGCTTTCAGTTCCACCTGGACAATCGGTATGGCATCGACGGCCTTCTTCGCTTCGGATGCCGCCAGACCCGACGCCTGTGACGCGGTATTCTGGACCACCTTTGCAGCTCGCAGTGCGGTCAAGGCATCCGTGTAAGGTTTACCCGTCGCGACGGCAGCTGTGGCTGCAGCTGTGGCTGCGGTGACCGACGTTTTCGCCGCGGTATCAGCGGCGGTCGCGGCATCGAGCGCAGTCTTCGCTTTCGCTGCCGCGGCTACAGAGGCGGCTTCCGCCGCAGTGGCCGCTGTCGCCAGCGTTGTGTTCGTGGCGTCCGCGGCAGCAGCAGCTTTCGCTCGCGTCGCTTTATCAACAGCCCGAGCCGCATCCGTCTTGGCCTGCGCTGAGACTTTGTCAGCAGCGCGTTTCTTTAAGGTCGCCGCTTGAGCGGTCGCCGCCGTCTGCACGGCTTTCTGTTCTGCCGCAGCCTTCGCGGTGGCAGCTGTCTTGAGCACGGCGTCGGCTTGCGTGACTGCCGTATTTGCGGCAGTCAGTGCATCGGCTGCCGTCTTCGCCGTTGCCGCCTGAACGGGGGCCAATGCCTGCGCCGCCTTCAGTGCGGCGTCGGTCGACGTCACTTTTCCAGTGACCAGAGCAAGCTCCTGTTCATCGCGCGCCAGCTTGTTGAGCGCACGCACATCACCCTTGAGGATTGCTACGGATGCTCCGTTGGCCGCATTCCACAAGCGGGCTGTGTTGTTTTCCGCGGCCGAGGCAAACCGAAGACCATCCGGTCGAACAGCCACGTCTGTCACAGGCGCACCGTGGTTCATGTTCCGAATTGCGGCGCCGGTTCTCAGATTCCAGTGCCGCACCGTGCCGTCCAGGCTGCCGGTGACAACCTGCGGCAACGGTCCCGTCATGGCAGCGATCGAGGTCAAGGGCATCGTGTGCCCGACGATCCGGCGACGCTGCAGGAGCGGCCACTGCCGGACGCTCTGGTCTGCCGCAGCCGAAATGACCACCGGCAGGCCCTGGCCCGCACACGCCAGGCTCGTGACCGCTCCTGTGTGTTGTGTGAAAGTTTGTTCGAGAGTGCGCGTCGCCACGTGAAACACATGCACTTCACTCGCGACCGCGCCGCTGGCCACAAGGCGTGAACTGTCCGGCGAAAACTCGACGTGTTTTACCGGCCCGGTGAAGCCAGTGAGTGCGGGATTCGGTTGAGCCGCCCCATTGGTCGCGGTCCACAACTTCACCGCCATGTCTTCGCCGGCACTGCCCAGCAACTGGCCATTCGGACTTAGCGCAAAATCATGGACCGGCGCACCATGGGCCGCGATGAAAGTCTGGTTTCCGTTCGTTGGCGTGAATCGCCGAACGCTGCCATCCAGACTCGACGCGTAAACCGATCCGTCCGCCTGATAGGTCGTGCGAGTCACGGCCTGAGCGATGTCACCCAGCGCGACCTTGAATCGCAAAGTGTGCAGGTCGATTCCGGTGTCGACCCGGGCCAGCACAACCTCGCTAAGCGTGAATCCATAAACCGCCGTGCTGATCCCCTGTTCGACCGGCAGAATCTCAAGCAGCCGTCCACTGGCCGATTCCCAGACAATCGCGCGTTTCGCATCAGCAGAAATGAGTCGCGTTCCGTCAGTCGAGAACGCCAGTGCAGCCACCGCCGCCGAGTGCCCGGTCAGAGTTTGAACAAGTGCCCCGTCGGCGGGGTTGTAGAGCAGCACAGAATTGTCCGGTTGCGACACACCGATCCGAGCTCCATTCCGACTAACGGCCAGCCTGGTAATCTCAGCGGGGGCCGTAATCGTCCGGGCGACTTTACCATCGGCCGCCGTCCAGATGCGCACCGTCTTGTCGGCCGAGGCAGTGATGACCTGTGCGTTGTTCGGCGTCATCGCGATTCCAACAACGGCTGCCGTGTGGCCCTCAAACGACTGCAGAACTTCGCCGGTCAGGGTGTTCCAAAGGTGAACAGTATTGTCAGCGGCACATGTCGCGGCCTGGGTTGCGTTGGAATTGAATGTGACGCCAGTCACGGCTGCGGCATGTCCACCGAAGGAAAACACTTCGGGAAACTTCATGTCGGCCAGATCCCAGACCCTCGCCGTTTTGTCGACGGAACCGGACAGCAGACGCCGGTTATCCGCAGCGAATACGAGTGACGTGATCGAGTCGAAATGCCCGGTCAGGGAGAATTTCAACTCACCTGTCGCCAGATCACGAACGAGAATGCCAGGTCGACCGTCGACCGTTCCCGAAACCGCCAGCAACTTGCCATCGGGGCTGACCGCTGCAACCGTCGCGGCCGTTCCGTTGGGACTCAGCGGAGGCGGTGGCGGAGTCTCTTCGTCGGCTGCTACAGCCACTGCCGGTTCAGGCTTGTCTCCGGGAAGCGCAGCGAGAGCCCTCGGTACAGCCGATTCCAGATTCCAGACGGTGAGTTCGCCATCCGCCATTCCGGCGGTGAGTTCTTTTCCATCCGCTCGCAGTGCCACAGCAGTGACCTGGCCCAGTGTGCCGCGCAGTCCGGTCTTGAGCGTCAGAACAGTGGGGTCGGCATCAGGGTCCGCAGGAACAATGGCTGCGGCTTCGACCGTTGGTTCGACAGCCGGTCCCAGCATTACGGGTTCACCGGTCTCGATGTTCCAGACGCGTACAACTCCGTCGACACCAGCACTGGCAAGACGGCCGTCTGCAGCGCTGAATGACAGCGCGGCCACGGCTCCCTCGTGAGCTTTCCACGACACATCCAGAAGCTGTCCGCAGTCAACGTCGACGACACGAATCAGACCCGCGGCGTTGGCGGTGGCGATGAACTGCCGATCTGGACTCACAGCGACAATCGTCGCATTCTCGGTCACTTCAGTCAGCGTCTCCGCCGGGCCCTCCGGCACCACCCAGTAGCGAGCAAAGTTATCAGCATGGGCAGACGCCATGCGCGTCCCACCGGCCAGCAGCGTGAGGTCACTGATTTCGCTCGACGTATCCAGTCTTCCAGCGGGGCTCCCGTCAGCGAGATTCCAGAACCGAATGGTCTTGTCCGCCGAGGCAGAGGCCACACGTGTGCCATCCGGCAGGAACAACAGCGCCGTGACTGCCGCGGCATGACCCTCCAGTGTCAGACTGGCTTCTCCGGTTTCTCGATCCCACAGCCGGATGACGTTGTCCGCCGACGCCGTCGCGAGAAACGTACCATCCGGACTGGCTGCGACCGCCGTCACAGCTTCCGGCGTCGTCAGTTCCAGACGCCGTACGTCGCTGGGACGACGCCACAACTTGATCGTCCGGAAACCACCGGATGCCAGCATGTCGCCAGCTCGATTGAATGCGAGTGACTGAACCAGGTCGCGATGCGCAATTCCCGGCCGGGGATCATCCGATGCTTCGACCAGAGCCGGGTCGTTCAACTTCGTGACCAGCTGCCCGGTCGGAACGTGATAGATATAGATCTGATTCGCGCGACCGGCCGCTGCAAACTGTCCATCACGTGAAACTGTGGTGGCGTAAATCGGATTCACGCCACGAGGCAGTGGCCGCCAGCTCTTCGGTGAGATCACTCCCTGGACGGTACCCGTCGCGCCCTGGTCGATCCATGCCTTCAGCAATCCCAGTTCCTGAGTCGTCAGTGTCTTCGCCCCGACATCGTTGTCGGGTGGCGGCATCAACGGCTCCATCTGATGCGAGGCAACCTTCAATAGCAGACTGCCCACACCATTCTTCGCAACAACTGCCGGACCAGTATCGCCACCCTTCAGAATCGTGGCGGGCGTTTCAAGAATTAGTGACCCATTCGCGTCACTGGTACTGTGGCAGGCCAGACAGCTCCGCCGAAGAATTGGCAGGATCTCACGCTCAAAATCGATCGTGTCTGAGCGATTGATATTTGCGATCGGGATGGGCGTCTGGGCCACGGCCGTATTGGCCGTAGACAACAGTGCAATCAGGAGCAGTCCCGCAAGATTGGCTGAATGAATCCGTTTCATCGCGACACCTGCCTACGCCGTGTGAGTGATTGATCGTGTCCGAAAATCCGCAAGCGTTCGAAGGACAAACCTGCCAGAGCACATTCAGGACTCGTTTGCAGGAACTGTGAGCCGCAGGCGCTAGCCTCGGGCCCGAAGCTAGCGCCTGCGGCTCACGAAAAGGTAAGTCTGAAAATGGTCTAGTGGTTAAACAGGAATTCTTTTGTATTCACCAGCGCCCACATCAGGTCCTCGTATCCCTGCTTGGGATTTTCCGCATTCTCCATGTGCCGCATTACAAGGGCCATTTCGTCTTCACGTGGTGGACGCGCAAAGACCGTCTGATAAACCTCGGTGACTCGTGCCTGGTGATCACGGGCTTCGTCGATCGCCAGCGTTTCCACGCGACCACCTTTCGCGACCAGCTTGGCCTGGACTTCGGGAGAATTCAGCAGGTGCAGAGCCTGCGCGAGATTGGCATCGTCAGACCGCTCGCACTCACAGGCACTGGCCGCTTTCGGCTTACCAAACACCGTCAGGAAATAGGTGTCGAACGAGTTGTCCGGAAGCTGCAAAGCCCGTGTTCCTTCCGGCAGGTCTTTGAACTTAGTGCTCGTGCTGGTGACCTGATCGATCGAATCCAGCAACACCTCGGCCTGCAACCGTCGAGCGTAGTATCGCGAGAAGTTCTGGCGATCGTCGGCGTTGTACTCGTTGGGGACCGAGTCCAACTGGTAGGTCGTCGACAGGCAGATGGTCCGGACGAGACCCTTCAGGTTGAAGCGGCCCTGCTTGAAGCCGGCCTCCAGTGCATCCAGCAATGCCGGATTCGACGGCGGATTGGTCACCCGCATGTCATCCTCGGGCTCAACAATTCCGCGACCGAAGAAATGCTTCCAGTAGCGGTTGACCAGTGTGCGGGCGAAGTACGGGTTCTCCGGGCTGGCCATCCAGGTGACGAGCGCGACCCTGGGATCCTGGTCATTGGTCAATTCCAGTGGTTCGCCTTCGAGCGGTGTCGGTTTGACGTTCTGCTTCGTCCGCGGGTTGAGTGACTGCGCCACGCCGGGCTCAAACGCGATTGTCATACGCCGTTGGTTCTGCTGCTTGTTGCCCACCTTGACCTGGGTGCGTTTCATTCGCGTGAAGAACGCAGTCAGGCCGAAGTAGTCATCCTGAGTCCATTTTTCGAACGGATGATGATGGCAGTGAGCACACTGCAATCGCATCCCCAGGAAGAGCTGCGCGACGTCTTCCGCCTGTGTAATCGGCGTGCGGACCTGGGCGAACCAGTTGGCTGCCGGGACGGTTCTCGCGTCGCCGCTGGCGGTCAGAATCGTCCGCACGAACTGGTCATAGGGAGTGTTAGCTGCCATTGCATCCCGGACGAATTTGTGAAACGCGACCGTGACATCCGGGCCGCTCTGACCATTCTGCTGATTTCGCAGGATAGACACCCACTTGTTGGCGAACAGGTCCGCGTAGTCGCCCGAGGCGAGCAGACGGTCGACTAACACATCCCGTTTGTTGGCAGCCGTGCTGGCCAGAAACGCCGAGACCTCGGCTGATGTTGGTAACCGACCCGCGATATCCACCGTCACTCGGCGAATGAACGTGCTGTCATCGGAGACGCCTGAAGGAGGAATGCCCAGATCCTGCAGCCGTGCGAAGACATGCTCGTCGATGTAGTTCTTAGTCGCTGGCGGCGTGACCGGCAGTCCCATCGGAATGATCGAGCGGAAGACAGTCACGTGGTCCTGGAAGCGAACCATAATCGCGACCTCACCAGACACGTCGAGAGTCTGCACGATCCCCTGTGCCGTGACTTCCGCCAGTTCGGAATCATTCGACTCGAACTTCACCATCCGCGTGACGTCGGCCTTCGACCCGTCGCTGTAATGCGCCACCACCGAAAGCTGCTGATCCGCCCCGCGGTTCATCTTGCGCGACTTTGGAAAGACTTCGACCTTCGAGACGACTGGGTCTTCTTCGCTGCCGAAGGGCATTCCCTGCTCGATCCATCGAATCAGCAACCGGGCCTCAAACGAATTCATGTCAAGCCGCTTGCCGCCACCGTGAGCCAGCACATTGGCAGGCTTGGTCAGCAGCAGACTGTATTCAGGCGAAGAGGGGAAAATCCGCCGCCCCTGATTCTCTTTGACGAGATACTCGTAGTCCTCTTCCGGATAGAAGCCCAGGAGAGACAGACGAAACCCATTCTGCCCGCCGGACTTCCCGTGACAGGAGCCCGTGTTGCAGCCGAGCTTCGTGAAGATCGGCACGATCTGATTCGTGAAGTTGATGAGCTTTTCCTGCCCGAACTGATCGACGGTCACATCGAGTGTGACCGTCTGGCCGGATTGAGCCGTTGCGGTGATCGTCGCCGTGCCCTCGCCGGCGGGCGTCACAAATCCGTCCCCAGCAATCGTCAGTACGCCGGCCGGTGCCACCGTATACGCGACCTTCTGCGACAGGTCGTGCGACTGGCCGCTCGCATATTGACCGGTGACAAGCAGTTGTCGTCGACTGTCCGGTCCATGCATGATCGGATCAATGGTCTCCTCAAACACGATGGCCTGCAGATTGCCAGCCGGCCCGAGGCCCGGAGTGTTGCTCTGGGCCTGCGTCAGGTCCACCTGAACAGAACCGGCTGTAACAACGACTGCGGCGAGCAAGGTCAACCGTCGAATCATTTCCATAACCTCCTGAGGACGTGTCCGTCGTGTCATGAGACGTATCTTTGTCATAGTTGTCTTTGTGATAGACTGAATTGATCGCACCGGGACCCGGCGCAGCGCACAAAGTGGAGAGAGCAATGAAAACAGTCCAGGCGGTTTTTGAGAACGGCGTATTCCGTCCCACCTGTGACGTCGATCTTCCCGAACGGACCGAAGTGGAATTGGAACTGCGGATCGTCGCAGAGAATCCTGACGACACTACGCATCAGAATCGCGTCTATGCGATTCTGTCCGAGTCGTTTGAAACCGATGATCCTGATCTGGCGGCGCGGCACAACGAGCATCAGCCATGAGCGAGTCCGTCTTTCTTGATACGGTTGGACTGCTCGCATTGTGGAATCGCCGCGACCAATGGCACACGGCTGCCAGGGCTGTGTTTGAGGATCTCGTCGCCGCCCGGACGCGATTGATGACGACCAGCGAAGTTCTGCTGGAGTGTGGCAACGCGGCAGCTCGTTACCCCTTTCGCCAGGTTGTTGTCGAGTTGCGGGATCAATTGCAGGCTGGTGGCGATCTGCTGAACGCCTCGCCCGCTGAACTTGAAGAGGCCTGGACGTCGTACTCGCGCGGTGATGCGGCTCAGGCTGGCATCGTCGATCACATCTCATTCGCCGTGATGCGTCGTGAAGGGCTAACGAGAGCCTTCTCGAACGACCAGCATTTTCATGCGGCAGGTTTTGAGACGTTGTTTTGATCATGGGTTTGCTACGTCGCCGAAACTCGTTCCTTTGCAAGCCATTGGTATCACTTGAAATGACGCATCAACGCATCGCTTCCGGCACGGCCACGAAATGGACCTGCCCGTCACCACTGGCCACTGCGACCTTCGCGGCGTCGGGAGCATAGCACGCTGACTGAGCCACTCGGCACACGTCGGATTCGAATAGCGGTTCCCCACCAGTCGGGTTCCAGACATAAAGTTTGCCGCTGTAGCCAAGCGAGATCAGCCGATTGCTCTGCGGGCTGAATTTCACCTGGTAAATATGATCTTCGTGCTTTTCGATCGTTGCCTGGATCGCTCCGGTTACAGCATTGAAGACATAAACTCGTTTGTCCGCCCCGCCGGCCGCGATCAGCTTTCCGTCGGCACTGAACGATACGGAGTAAACCGCCCCTTCAGTGGCAGCCAGTGTTTTGAGTTGCCGGCCCCCCGTCGCGTCCCAGAGTCGCACAGTCGAGTCAATTCCGGAAGAGACGATCAATGCGCCGTCCGGGCTGATGTCGAGTGAGGTCACCGCTCCCGTGTGTCCAGGCATCGACAGCAGTTGCTGACCGGTCACCGCGTTCCACAAACGAATCGTCCCGTCGACACTGCACGACGCTATGCGTAGACCGTCCGGTGTGTACTTCACCGCATATACGCCCCCGCCGTGACCGGTCAAAGTCCGGACGGCAGTGGGTGAGACGTATCGCCATGAATGCACCGTCTGTTCGTCGCCACCGATCAACAGGTTACGACTGTCCGGTGCGAAGATGGCCACGCGCACGTTCTCTGCGGACGGCACTTCCTGTTGAAGTTCACCGTCAGCCGTCCCGTAGACGCGAACCGTTTTGTCTGTGCCGGTGACAAGCACCTTCAGGTTGTCAGCGCTGTAGACGATGCGTTGTGTCGGCGTCGGTAGCGGAATCGTGTTCAGGAGTTCGGCGTTCGCCAGGTTCCACACGAGCAGTTTTCCGGTGGCGGTTTCACCTTCGCCGACGGTCACCGCTGCCGTCAGTTGCTGCAGATCGCGCCGCACCGTCAGTGATGTCAGTGGGCCCGCGGAAAACGGCCCCTTCGGTTCATCCTCTGCGGCTTCTGTTTCCGCGGCTGCTGCTGCTGCTGCCACGGGCGGTTCCGGCAGTCCAAACGTGCGGACCAGATTCAGGTTCGTATCCCACAACCGCACGAAGCCGTCTTCTCCGGCCGATGCAAACTGAGCCCCGTTGGCCAGCCAGGAAAGCCCGGTGATCGGTGCTTCGTGAGCAGCAATGACTCGCGTCGCTGAAATTCGCCACTCGCGAACTGACGCGTCGGCTCCACCGGACACGACTCGCAGATTGTCCGGCACAAAGGCGACACCGGAGACAGGGCCCGTGTGTCCGCCGAAGCGCTCCAGTTCCCGTCCTGTGACTACGTCCCATACACGAACGAAACCATCATCACTCGCCGCAGCGATTCGTAACCCGTTTGCTGACCGCTGGACAGATCGAACGGCTGCCGGGTGAGCGTACACAGCCAACGGATCGAGCTTAACGATTTCGTCCTCGACAGCTTCCTCTGCCGCCGCCGCGTCCGGAAGGTCGACCGGCCACAGTCGAACGGTCTGGTCGAGCGAACCAGATATGATCGTCTTGTTGTCGGCGGTGACCGCGACACTGGAGATTGCGGCATCGTGTCCGGCCCAGGCTCGCAACGGAGCCCAATCCGCGACCTGCCAGAGACGCAGCGTCTTGTCCACACCGCCTGTCACGAACTTCGTTCCGTCCGGGGTGAATACTCCGTCCGCCACGGCACCAGCATGTCCGGTGACGAGTTGAAGTAGAGACAGCGGATAGATGCGTCCCTCATTAGTCGCATTGACGAAAACTCGCCCGCCGTCAACGGCCAATGCGACTCTCAACGCCGGCGGTGGCGGAACGTCTTCTGCTGCCGCATCCGCTGCCGCCGCCGGTGGTTCCGGTAACGGCACGCGGACTTCTTCGAGCAGGCGACCGTCTGCGGGCGAATAAACGCGTACGCTGCGATCGAGCCCCGCCACGGCCAGCTTCAATGGTTCGCCAGCCAGCGACAGACCCGTGACGGCCGCGGGTGTTTCCACAGCGGAAACCAGCGAACCGTCTTCGAGTTTCCAAGTGTAAAGCTTCTTGTCCGCACCGGCCGCGGTGAGCACAGTGCCCTCGGCATCGACAACCAGGCTCGACAGGGCTCCTTCGCCACCCTTCAGTTCCAGTGCGGGTTTCGCGTCTTCGGCTTCAAGCGGCCACAGCCGCACGGTCGCATCCTTGCCAGTCGTTGCGAAGCGGGCTCCGTCACCGACGAATGCGACAGCCGTACTCGGACCTTCGTGAGCCTCAATCAATCGCAACGCCGACACGCGCCAGACGTGAACGAGTTTGTCGGTTCCGGATGCCAGCAAAGTCTCCTGGTCCGGCGCGAAGGCCAGGTCGAGCAGCGGTTGCTCCGCCGGGAGTCCGCTTTCGAAACGTTCCAGTTCGCGTCCCGTCGCGACATCAAACACGCGGGCGACGTTGTCGGCCGCGAGTGTTGCCAGTCGGCTGCCGTCCGCACTGGGATGAGCCGACTTCACCGGTGCCGCGTGCATAAATATGGCGAGCGGCTTTTCCACAGCTTCGTCGTCTGCGGCTTCGTCATCATCAGCTTCGGCCTCTGCAGCTTCGGCCTTTGCGGCCAGGTCCCAGATCTGCACTTGGTTCTGGTTCGTGCTGCAGACCAGCCGCTTGCCATCAGCCGTGACCGCGACGCTGGTGACCGCCGGCTTCGCCGGTTCCGGTTCCTCGTCGTCGGCCTCGGCAGCCGCCGCTGCGGCAGGCGCCGGAGTTGTCGCTGCCAGCGTGCGAATCTGGACGGCAGTCTCGGTATTCCAAATGCGCACCAAACCGTCGGCTCCGCCGGAGAATAACTGCTTGCCATCAGGCGAATGAGCGAGATCATTCACGCCGTCGGCATGTGCATCAAGAAGTTGTAACAGCGAACGCTCATGTATCGCGGCGGCGTTCGCCGCTCCCAGAGCCACGACTTTGCGGCTGTTCGCGACCGGTGTCAGAACTTTCACCGGCACTGCACTCGTGAATTCTTCGAGTCGACGGTTACTTCCGGACTCGAACACCCGGACCACGTTGTCCGCTCCGCCGACCAGCAGTTCGTAGACGGGCTCTTCAGCGGCGGGCAGCGTGACACTGCGTGCGAAGGCAAGCCGCTCGACAGCAGCCGGAGTTTCGATGGCCGCAGTTTGTTTTCCGTCGACCAAAGTCCACTGATAGAACTTCTTGTCCACACTTCCCGCGGAAATGACAGCACCGTCCGGATGGACGGCCAGACCGCTCAATGGCATCTCACCGGCTGCCAGGTCGGTGACTTCGTCATCCGCCTGGTTCCAAACACGGACAAGGGCTGCGTCTCCGACGACCGCCGCGAAGCGACTTCCATCGCCGACGAACGCCGTCTGTTTCACCGCTCCTTCACCGCCGACCAACACACGCTGAGCTGCGATCGTCCAGACGTTTGCCGATTTGTCGGCACCGCCCGTGACGAAGTTCGTCGCATCGTTAGTAAACGACACTGCTCCAACCGCGCCTTCATGTCCGGCAAAGCGTTGGAGCGATTGGCCGGTGGCCATGTCCCAGATTCGGACCAACGCGTCGTCGCCAGTCACCGCCAGGCGGGAACTGTCCGCACTGAGGGCCAATGCCCGCACGGCAGCCGTTTGAGTCAATGTGGCCACCACGGCCGCATCGGCTGTCTTCCAAATTCGAACTGTCTTGTCTACGGAGCCCGCCAGTACCTGCGTCCCATCAGGCGTCACCGCGACCGAAGTCACGACGTCTGTATGTCCTGGAAATGGTCGAATCTCGGCCCCGTCTGCGGGATTCCACAGACGAACGATCTTGTCGGCTCCGGCTGTCAGAATTCCCTTGCCATCCGGCAGGAAGGCAACGCCGTTGAGCGGCGTGGCCGCAGGCGCGATCAGGTTTTTCAGCGAGAGTGTCAGGCGGCCGGTCAACTTTCCGGGATCGCTCAGCAACAGCGATTCGGGTGCGAAGTCAAACGCGACGGCATGGAACACGGTTGCCGCCGGTTCCTGCCCTTCTGCCAATGCACTTGCACCGCTCTCGACAATCCGGGCCTCTCGGAGGCGGCCGGTCGATTCCCAGACGCGATACTCACCGTCAGCCGAACGACTGGCAATGCGGTTGCCGTCTCCGCTGAATGCGATCGAACGAACCGGTGTTAGATGACCGGGCAGTTGAAACAGCGGTGCTCCGTTGGCCGGGTTGTGCGCCGTCAGCGAATTGTTCGTCGAACCGACGATAAGCTGTGCACCGTCCGAACTGAGCGTCATCGAAGTGACTGCTGCCGGAGCCGCAAAAGTTCGGGCCTGCTGACCAGTCGCGAGAGTCCAGAACCGCACGCTGGTGTCACCCGCCGAAACTGCTGTTCCATCGGGCAGCATGGCCAGAGCCACGATCGGCGCTGTATGGCCAGCCAGGTTCTGCGTCTCGACTCCGTCGGCCGTACTCCAGACCTTCACTGTATTGTTGGCGGCCCCGGAGACAGCCAGTGCTCCGTCGATACTGATCGACACGGCGGTGACCGCGGCTTCGTGACCGACGTAGCGGCTCAGTTCGGGGAACTTCGCATCGGTCAGGTCCCAGACACGGGCCGTACCGTCATCGGACCCGGTGGCCAGTTTTGTGCCATCAGCGCTGAACTGCATGGCTCGAATCGGACCAGCGTGCCCCAGCAGAGTGGTGACATGCGAGTTCGACTCCAGATTTCGAATGGCGACGGCCGGGCGGTTGTTCAACAGACCACTTGTCGCCAGCAACTTACCGTCGCGAGACGTGACGACGTGTGTGATCTGCTGACTGAACGACTCCAGCGGAACGGGCGCGGCTGGCAAAGACCAGATGCGAAGCGTGCCGTCTTCGCCCGTCGTTGCGATCAACGGCGAATCCGGGGCGTCGGCGGCGAGCGGCTGAATCGCGATCCCGGTCACACCGCCGGTGTGACCCTGAAACTGAAATGCCGCAGTGCTATCGGCGACCTGCCACGCTTTGACGAAACCGGTCTGACTGCCGGACACGATAACTTTGTCGTCGCCATTGAAGGTGAGCGCCGTCACCGGACCGGGTTGCTCGGCCAGCACGACGGGCTCTTCGTCGACGCCTGGCTTGACCACGCGGACCTGTCCGTCGGCTCCACCCGTGACGATCAACTTGCCATCACGAGACACTCGGATGGCCTGCACGGCTTCAGTGTGTCCCGCCAGCAGCGTGGGCGGGGTCAACGGAAGCTGCCACAACTTGATTGTGCCGTCGTCACTGCCGGTGAGGAGCTGCGGAGCAGTCGGGTGGTAGGCGACTGTCCGAATGGGACCATCGTGAGCACCGGCGATCATGCCGGGTTCCGCTTTCGCGACATCCCAGAATCGGACAAAGCCGAGTGCATCCCCCGAGGCAACTTCTGCCCCATCCGGTCGGAATGCGATCGAATGCACGGGTTGCTCGTGGCCGGTCAGTGTGGCTGTTGATTCGCCACCCGCCGGAGCCCAGAGCCGAATCAGTTTGTCGGCCGAAGCCGTTGCAATCAGCTTTCCGTCCGCAGTGGCGGCAGCCGCCTGAACAGGCAGGGTGTGTCCCGCGAGTTGTGCTGCCGGCTGCGGAAGCGACCAGACACGGATCGTTCCATCCTGTCCGGCCGAAGCGATCCGCTGCCCGTCCGCACGAAAGTCGATCGCGTTGATCGGTCCAACATGACCGGCCACATAGAGTTGATCGGCCGCATCGGCGGTCTTACGGAACAGGATCGAACCGGTCGCGTTCGCAGCCGCGACGGTCGCGTTGTCCGGGGAGAAATCGAGTGCCGTCATGATGCCGGACTGCGTCGCGAGCTGACGCAACTGATTGCCCGCGGCGAGGTCGTACAGTCGGACGGTCTGATCAGCAGACGCAGACGCCACTAACTTTCCGTCAGAGGACAGTGCAACCGCATTCACGAGTTCCGTGTGACCGGTCAGCGTCCGCGGCGGTGTCAGAGGGAAACGCCACAGCCGAGCCGTTCCGTCCGCCGCAGTTGTGACAAATCGCTCGCCGGCCGGATGCCACGCGATGCCGGTAACCGGCGATGTGTGGGCTCCCAGGACTCCGGTTGCTGTGGCATTCGTTCCGTTCCAGAAACGGACGATTCCGGCAGCGTCGCCGGTTGCGAACTGCGCCGCGTCCGTCCGGAACGCAGCCGCACCGACCGGACTCAGGTGACCTGTGCCTGTTGCGACTGCTGCACCAGTTGTCCCGTTCCACAGCCGAACCGAGTTGTCGCGACCGACGGTCACAACAAACTGGCCGTTCGGAGCAAGCGCCAGAGTCTCGACCGGCGCCGTGTGCCCGGCCATGACCTGCGGCGCCGTCGGCAACTTCCAGAATCGAATCGTGCCGTCATCGCCGGTTGAAGCCAGACGAACATTGTCCGTATGAAAGTTGACGCTGCGAACCGGGCCGTCGTGACCAAGCAGTTGCAGTCGATCGGTCCCGTTGCCGAGGTTCCAGAGTTTGACTGCTCCCGTTTCGCTTCCCGTGGCAACCAGCGCCGCGTTCGGGCTGATCGCCAGACTGCGAACGGGTCCCGGCTGGCCGGTCAGTTCACGCGCCTCGCCGTTGGCCGCGTTGAAAACCCGCACGAGGCCATCAGGTCCACCGGACACGAACGACGCACTGTTGTTGGCAACAGCGACGACCTGACCAGGCACATACAGAGCCGTTTCGTCTGCTGCTTCAGGGTCCGCGGCAGCATCTGCGACAGGCTCAGCAGCGGCCGCGAGGACTCGATGCGGTGGCACATTGAGCTGCCACTGTTTGACGGTTCCGTCATGGCCCGACGTCAAGACCGTCTGGTTGTTCGTCGCAAATGAGATTCCGCTGACGGCGCCGGGATGCGCGTAAATCGGTCGCCCAACCGTCGGATCTTCGTCAAGGTATTTGCCAGGGGTCCACAGTGTCACGACGCCAGAACTGTCCCCACTGGCCCATTGATTGCCGTCGACGCGAAATGCCGCACGGACGATTTCCGCCGCATGCCCTTCCAGCGACTGCAGCAGCTTACCGGACGTGCGGTCCCAGACTCGAACCACTTTGTCGTCGCCAACCGACACCGCAAACAGCCCGTCCGGGCGGACAGCGATATCGTTGATCGCCGCCGCGTGGCCGGCCCAGCTTGAATCGGGTCTGTCGGCGGGCACGTCCCACAACTTAATTGTGTTGTCGTTCGCGCCGGTGGC
This sequence comes from Planctomycetota bacterium, assembly GCA_963579025.1. GTDB lineage: Bacteria > Planctomycetota > Planctomycetia > Planctomycetales > Planctomycetaceae > CAUZFZ01. Next base: position 87,927 of record CAUZFZ010000016.1, read on the forward strand.
CATCGTGTTGCCGTCCGGGCTGACGCCGAGACTCATCACAAGGTTCTGATGGCCGGCCAGAGTTCGAATTGCCTTGCCCGTGCGTGTGTCCCACAGTTTGAGCGTGCCGTCGTAGCTGGCAGTTCCGAAAATCCGGCTGTCCGGAGTGAACACCGTCGCGCTGACTTCAGCCAGGTGAGCGTCGAGCTTCGCCGGAAGACCATTTGCTTCCGGAACGGCCGTGTCCTGAGCAACAGTGTTGTGTACGTACAGAGATAGCCCTGCGACGAGCGCCGATAGCGACACGCCGCCAATCAGCAGTCGGCGTATGAGAGCCGCGCGAACAGGTCTTTCGCTCCGTGCCCTGGACTCAGCCCGCATCGATGTCTCCCACTGTCTGGCCGATGTCAACAACACAACATATCAGCGATCGCTTATTCAACGCTCACGACCATAAAACTGCAAGGCTGACAGTAGCTGGTGAGACGTACTGCCCGGTCAAACCTGAAATACCATGTCCCCAGTCCAAACAATCCTGCAGAGGCTGGCACATCGATCCCGAACAGTGCCGCGAGGACCTTCAGTCGTCGTCGCTGCCGACTTCGCGGACTTCTTCCTCGCGATCGCTCGGCGGCACCCAGTTGCTTCCACTGCCTGCCGTGGTCAGTGATCGAAACATTGACCGGAGCGTGTGTCCGTCCCGCACAGGAACGCGCGACGGACACACCGGACGGACACACCGAATTGATGCCGTGGTCAACGCCGACCTCATCCTCATCCACAACAGAATTTCGCGGCAGGCGAGCCATGACAGTCTACCGCAAGAGATCCTGACCGACCGCTGATTGACCATTCGTCGCGACTCGTTGAGACTTCGGACAGACAATCAATGGGTGACCCCCTTTTCCATCAGCGGCCAGCGCCTTCATGAAATCGTTTTCAACAGCGCAAGTGTCTTTCACCGGAGAAACATCATGACACGTTTGCGAGTTTTTTCCTGGATCGCCATTGCTGCTCTTGCCTCGACCGCATTCGGTCAACAGCCCAAAAAAGATCAAGAGGCCAGGAAGAACGATGCCCAGGCCGATGCGCCCGTCGTCACATTTCGAGACCACGCCACAGAGGTGACCTCGCTGGCGTTCCGTGCGGATGGAAGTCAGATGGTCTCGATGAGTGCAAAGGACGTTCGCATCTGGGATCCCGCGACCGGCAAAGAGATCCGTCGGCTGACGGTGGACGACGAAAGCGTGGCTGCCGTCAATCGCGACGTCAGCCGTTTGGCGATCGCGCGGTCGTTTCATTTTCATGTCCCTGCCGCGCTCCGCGGCAAGTTGACGCTTCAGGACACCGCCAGCGGCAAGGATGTTGTGAGCATCGACCCACATGGGGACTGGGATCAGAATTTTCCGTTTCGACCCACGGTCGCCGCAATGGCTTTTAGTCCGGATGGCAAGCGGCTGGCGACGGCCGGGAGCTTGACGAAAGTCGGCGGTCGGCACGGCTATCCGGGCGGAGTGGTGAAGATTTGGGATGCGGAGACCAGCAAGGAGTTGCAACAGTTCGGTGCGCTGTCCACACGCGCGGACGCGGTGGTGTTCAGTGCCGACAGCAAATACCTCGCGGCCGGCACGAGCGGAGCGTCGGGCGAGTTGCCGGAACCCGCCGAAGTACATCTCTGGGACGCCACCACAGGTCAACGGCTTCACAGCTTCAAAACGCTGCCGGACGTCGAACAAGGCGGAAACCCCGGCTCGGTCGCGAGCCTGGCCTTTCATCCCAGGGGGACGCTGCTGGCAGCGGGCGTTTCGGATGGAACCGTTCGCCTGTGGGAGTTGCCGTCCGGGCACGAACTGTTCGAGATGCGCGGACATCAAGGCCGAACCGGCGGCCAGGAAGTCGATCATTTCACCGGGCTCATTTCAGGACCGCGCAGCTCGGTGCGCAGCGTGGCTTTCAGTCCCGACGGGACTCGGTTGGCCTCGGCCGGATACGACCGGGTCGTACGAGTGTGGGATACCCAGACCGGGGAGCAAACCAGAACTTACAGCTTCGACTCCGCGCGAATCAACGCCGTCGCTTTCAGCCCCGACGGCCAGCGCATCGCCGCCGCCGGCAGCAACGCCGCGAAATCCGGCGAGGCCGTGATCTGGCCAATGAGCTACCAACTGGAAAAGTCCGCCGACCCGATTCGGCCCACGCTGCGAAAATCGGAGATCGCGAAATCCGATTCGGAAGTCAGGAGCCAGATCGAAAGCGCCGTGAAGACCGAGGACAAGAACTGGCAAGACCTCGACGAACCTCGTCGCGGCATCAGGGATCGAGTTGTCAAAGTTCTGGCCAGGACACCGACGCTGAGCGATCAGCAAGTGACGTCGGCGGTCTACTTCCTGACTGTTGGCCGAGTTCCAATCGACGACGAGATGAAACAAGCCCGGAAGAAGTTCGCGGAAACCAAAGACCGGCCGCTGAGTGTCCTGCAACTCACTCGCGGACTGGTCCAGGGCAAGGACTTCAACACTGCGGTGGCTGCCACGAACGGTCGCCTGTTCAAGATCCAAAAGGATTTCGCAACCAAACGTGACGCTGGCGAGATTCCGATCGTGATGACCGCCGACGAGGCTCAGAAAGTTTTCGCCGACAGCGCCGCTGCAGTGAATCAAGCCGCGAAAACCGACGAGCAATTCGTCGACCTGGCTTACCTTCTGGCGTTCTCGCGCTTTCCATCGACGCCCGAATCCAATCAGTTGGTCGGTCATCTCAAGAAATCGCCCGACCGCGCCACGGCGGCCAATGACATTTTTTCCTTCCTGATCAACAGCAGAGAATTCCTGATGTCGCGGTGACGAGTCCCAGCGCGAGACGTGAGCAACAAAGCTCACTAATGCGACCAGCCCGAAAAGGGCCATCCCGGAACGGCACTGTCGCTGCGCTTGTCGTCGCTGGCGCGCTTTGAAGTTGCACAATCTAGATGCCTTCCGGGGCTCATGGGGACAAATGGCCGCTTCTCCCCGGAATTGAAACCCCTGTGTCCCTTCGGGACTCAGAACCGAGCAGGTGGCACGCATCGTTGAAGCAGTCAGCAAGTCGCCGCTCTCGGCCAGCAACTGACGTCGGGGCGACTGCGATCAAAGCAGTGGACTTGTATCCACACTGGATGTAACGACGGCGACACCCCGTTAGTATCTATGCGTGTTCCTCGACCATACGAGGAACACAACGCCCTGCGGGCAACGAGCCTGCGACAACATGTTGGTTTAATGAAGCCCGAAAGGGCCTACATCCATCACACTGGCGACATCCGGAGTGTGGTCAAGCAGTGGCGTACTCCAGTCGCCTGATCAGAGCCGTGACTCAAGGTGTTGCTCGTGAGCACCCACCAACCGCGCTATCGTGAGGCCAGCAAACAGTACTTCCAGCGCCTCCTGCACCAGGTGGAAAGCCCGGACGCGGAAGGCGAAGACCGCGTTATCTATGCCGAGGGCGTTTTCGACACCGACGGAGCCAAAGACCCGCTGGCCCGCCACATCATCGACCAGCGAGCATCGACAATGTTCTTCGGAGACCGTCACCGTCTCCAGGAAGATCTGCTGGTAGACGCCGCGACCGCTTACCTGAAAGAACTGCTGCCCGACGCCTGAACGAGTCCGCAGATGTGCGGTCCACGGATAAGTAGCACTTTCGCGTCTTCTGAGTAGCAAACCATGAGCGAATTCCAATACGACGTCTTCCTCAGCCACGCCAGTGCGGACAAGCCGGCAGTGCGCGAATTGGCGGAGCGGCTGAAGGGGGATGGGCTGCGGGTGTGGTTGGATGAGTGGGTGATCCAGCCCGGCGATTCGATCCCGCTGGCCGTTGAGAAGGGGCTGGAAAGCTCGAGGACGCTGGTCCTGATCATGAGCCAGGCCGCCTTCGACTCCGAATGGGTCACGCTCAAACGACACACCGCACTCTTGCGAGACCCCACCAACTGGCAAAGACGGTTCTTAGCGAACCGAGCGTTTGGATGCGTGTCGTTACAGGGGTGTGCTAATCTACGGAGAACGTAAACATGGACGAGTTACCAACTTTCGCCGTTGACTTTCCAGCGGCAAAGCAATTGGCGGATCTTGCCTCAGTCTTTCAAGACCTAACCTTTGTCGATGGGGCACTCGACCGGTTGTGGTTGCTGCAAAATGAAGGGAGCGAGGATCAGATACAGATTCATTCGCTCTGGACGGCTGCTCTCATTGCGTACTATCGGTGTTTCGCTGCGGGCAAGCGATTTGGATTGACCGATGATGTATTTCAGACTCTCAAGGGTGGAACGGAGTTTCACCAACACTATAAGAAGATGCGGGACAAGCACATTGCCCATTCTGTGAATCCATTCGAGCAAGTAAGAGTGGGCGTCGCGCTGTCAAATGATCGAGAACGATCCGAGGCACCTGCCTCAGTATTACCCACAAGTTGGGTCATAGTAATTTACGCCTCGGAGGATGAGTTGTAGTTTTTCGAATCCGCGCCAAAGTGTAATCCAGCCTGGCTCGCCGTCGCTCTTACGGCCCACAAATCCTCC
>CAUZFZ010000017.1:0-91641 GCA_963579025.1 Planctomycetota bacterium
TCGTGACCGACGCCGAATCCTCTTCACTGGTGGTATTGGCCGTGCCACCGTCGCCAGCCGCACCGGGATCGTCACCGCTGTTGCCGCCGTCATTGACCGTCACCGTCAGCGTCGTACTGGCCGACGGCGCCTGCGTCGCCACGTAGCTGATCGTCCCGCCGCTGGCACCGGTCAGCAGGCTGTTGATCTGAGTCGCCTCGCCTGTGACGATCACCGTGCCTGTGCCATCCCCGCTGCTGATGCTCACGCCCGTCGACCCGATGCCCACCGTCAACGCGCCTTCGACCACCATCAGAGTCGCCGTCACCGTGCCGCTGCCCGAATCCGCATCCGTCACGCTGAAGCCCGTACCCTGAATCGCCAGTGCCACGTCTTCGGTCGCACTCAACGCACTCACAGGAGAAGCCACCACCGGTGCGTCGTTGATCGCCGTGATGTTGATTGTGACCGACGCGGAATCCTCTTCACTGGTGGTATTGGCCGTGCCTCCGTCGCCAGCCGCACCGGGATCGTCACCGCTGTTGCCGCCGTCATTGACCGTCACCGTCAGCGTCGTACTGGCCGACGGCGCCTGAGTCGTCGCGTAGCTGATCGTCCCGCCGCTGGCACCGGTCAGCAGGCTGTTGATCTGAGTCGCCTGGCCCGTGACGATCACCGTGCCTGTGCCATCGCCGCTGCTGATACTCACGCCCGTCGACCCCGTGCCCACCGTCAACGCGCCTTCGACCACCATCAGAGTCGCCGTCACCGTGCCGCTGCCTGAATCCGCATCCGTCACGCTGAAGCCCGTACCCTGAATCGTCAGTGACACGTCTTCGGTCGCACTCAACGCGCTCACCGGAGAAGCCACCACCGGAGCGTCATTGATCGCTGTGATGTTGATCGTGACCGCCGCCGAATCCTCTTCACTGGTGGTATTGGCCGTGCCACCGTCGCCGGCCGCACCGGGATCGTCACCGCTGTTGCCGCCGTCATTGACCGTCACCGTCAGCGTCGTACTGGCCGACGGCGCCTGAGTCGCCGCGTAGCTGATCGTCCCGCCGCTGGCACCGGTCAGCAGGCTGTTGATCTGAGTCACCTGGCCCGTGACGATCACCGTGCCTGTGCCATCGCCGCTGCTGATGCTCACGCCCGTCGAGCCCGTGACCACCGTCAACGCGCCTTCACCCACCATCAGAGTCGCCGTCACCGTGCCGCTGCCCGAATCCGCATCCGTCACGCTGAAGCCCGTACCCTGAATTGCCAGTGACACGTCTTCGGTCGCACTCAACGCGCTCACCGGAGATGCCACCACCGGAGCGTCATTGATCGCCGTGACGTCCACGTTCACGGTGAAGTCCACGGACGCGCCCTGTGTGTCAGTGGCACGAATCGTCAGTGGGTCCGCGTTTCCGTTCTGGTCGAGCTGGGGGGTGAGCGTCAAAGTCGTTGCGCTGAGTCCCGAGTTACTGCCCGACAGGCTGCCCTGGGCGATTGCTGAATTGTCTTCAATCGTGATTGTCAGGAAGTCATTGGCACCACCCAGCACGTCCGGGATATTCGCGTCCGTGAAGATCCCTGTCAGATCGATTGTTTGCGCTACGCCGTCTTCGTTGAACATGCGGTCGACTGACGCCGGCGTCGCCACGGGAGCGGTGTTCCGTGTCACGGCACGGGTGCGCGTGCTGAGGTTGCCGGCCGCGTCCCGGGCCTCGACGGTGAAGTCCGTGGAGCCACCTGGAACGAATGGCACTGCCACATTACTAAATCCGAATGAACCACCGGTTGCCGTCGTCAATGCGCCCGTGTTCGTCAACGTGACCCTCGCGTCGGCCTCGGCCATACCGACGAAATTGACCGGCGTTTGTTCGGTCAAACCATCACCATCAGGGTCCGTGTCGAATGCCGGATCGAGGTCGAATGCCGTGATTGGCGGAGCTACCGTGTCGATCGTGATGCCCAGACCAGCGGAATCCATGCTGACGTTGCCGGCAAGGTCTTCGGCAGTCGACGTGATATCGTGCATCCCGTCCTGCAGCGTTGATGTTGTGACCGAGAACGGGCTGCTCGCGGTACTCGTTCCGATGGCCCCGTCCAAGCTGCTTGTCAGGCGGACAATCGCATTGCTTTCCGCATCGCCGGAGATCGTGGGTGTGTTGTCGTTGGTGATGTCGTCCGTGTCCGACACACCACTGTCACTCGTCGCCAGCAGATCCTGACCGGTTGGTGCCGCCGGCGCCAGCGTGTCGAGTTCAAACGTGAACGACTCGAATCCCGGGCCGCCGGTGGTGTTGCCAATTTCGTCCGTGGCGCGGAGTCTCAATGTGTGAGAACCAGTGTTCAGAACCGTCGTTCCAAACAGGCTGTCGATCTGAGCTTCGGTCAGAGTGAACGTACCGCTTCTGTTTCCAATGGAACCGCTCAGGTCGACGAACGCACCTGAGTCGACGGCTCCCTCGAAGGACGCAATCCGGCTCACGTCGGAAACGTCGACGCTCAGCGACAGAAGGTTGGTGACACGGTCCGTTGCATCTCGCCCCGTATCGTTGACGGCAGTGACGGTGAATGCCGGAGCATCCTGGTCACCGACCAGCGTGACACCGGTCGCCATGCCGTTGGAACCGAGCGTGATCACCGGTGCCTGGATGTTCCTGTCCACGACTCCGATATCGAACAGGTCAATATCACCGTCCTGATCGGCGTCCAGCGCCGCTGTGGCCTGATTAACGTTGGGATCAAAGCCCAACTGTCGAAACAACAGTGAGCCGACAAATGTCACGCCGGTGGTTTGCTGCATGTTGGCCAGTCTGGCCTGCTGACCGTCGCGTTCACTGACATCGCCGTCGCCGCCGGCATCGCCTGGCAGAAAGATGGTCGCTATCGCGTCACCCGATGTGCCCCGCTGGCCTCCGACCCGAATGGTGAATTCGCCGGGGGGAAGTTCCACGAGGATAATGCTCGAACTGCGGTTATCTGCATCCGGCCGGCTGGTCATGACCGGGACCGCAGCGCCGTTCGCCCGATTCGTGACCGTCATTGCGGAAGGGTCCAGCGTGCTTCCCGCAGACTGGTCTCGTTCGACCTTCACACCGAAGACTGTCGGAGTTGAGCCGTTCGCGTCGGGAACCGTGAGAGTGAGATCGGACGTGCCGCCTGGAGGCACGGTGAACGTGTCCTGCGCGATCACGGAAACACTCAACAGAGTGCGATCTTCAAGCTGTTCCGTCCGACGCACCGGGGCGCTGGTCAACTGATTGGTGGACCACTTCGTCCGTGTCGCACTCCGTCGGAAGCGGGATGACGGAACAAACTGATGGAAGAGCTGCGAAAGGTTTTTCATAAGGACGAAATCCTGAAAGTCCTGCAAGGCATCCCAACACTCACAAAATCAAGGCGACGGGTGGAGCCACAAGGTGGCTTACACGCGAAAGTGACGTGTCAGCGAATGTGTTCCGACTGGTGCGCCCCTGCCATCAACTCGCTTCGGATCCTGAGCGCGCCATTTGGAACGCTCATTCCACGTATCTGCATTCGGCCGCACGACCCGCCTATCGCAACCTGTCGCTGCCACCGGTTCAGATTCGGCCGCTATTGGAGACCGAGCAGCCGGAAAAGGTTCCCCGGACGACCAAACCGGACCGTGGTTTGGCTCGCTTCAGAACGATTAGCGAACTCCGCACAGATATGTACCGGAAGTAGCGACGAGACTTGCCCCGACCCCGACAAACAGAGCCAGCGTACCCTTCACCTGAAAAGCAACGCAACGATCCAGACGACTCGGTCAGTGATTGACACAACTAATGATTTTGACAGGATTTAGTGCCGATCATCCATGACGGTCTCGGTCTACCCTGACGATCGAATCGTATCCAATCTGAGCCAGACTGGTTGAATCGATCAGGTTTTGCGTGACGAGGGCATGACCGCTACCGAGTCTCGTTCTCTGTACGCGTCTATTCTTGATGGTGCTGTCACATAAGAACATATGTGACGATATTCCAGAGGAAGATGTCCGAGTCTTCCCCTTGGTGACGTCACCCGTTCCTGTCCCAGGCATGTTTCGTGGGTCTCAACGTCAAGCTTTGACGATTGTGCAGACCGGACAGACTGCATCAAGTCGTCCGGTTGTTTCGGTGCGAAGGTTCCTGCGATTACGGCAAGTCGCCTCTTTAGATCAGCCCGCAAGGCCATATGTGCCGAATCGATGCAGGGGCCTCTTTTTCCGGAGGAGCACATCAAGTCGTGCGCAATTCCGGAAGCGGGAACCGGCTGACCGGCGACTGTGCATCATGGACGCACATGGCGTCACGTCCACGCGACATGGACTGAGAGTCTGGGGAGATCACGGATGATGAGTTCTCGGATATGTACTGGGTGCCTGCTCGCCACGGTCGTGGCGGGTGCCACGATCTCGGCTTACGGCCAGTCCGACGTCCTTTCAGCTCCAAGCGTGCTGAATGGACCGCGACAAGTCCGGTCTGATCGTAGTGACCTGGCCACACAGAATAAGGACCAGTGGATCTCCCGGATGCTCCCGGGCGGATCGAAAGCCAGTGGCCGATCCACCGACCGAAAATCCCATCCCGGCACTCAACGCGCGGCTTCAGCGGCGGCTCGGTCCAGACCGACCAATCTTCTGCCGACTGCAATTGGACCAGGACAGCACAGCTCTCGATCTCTCAGGCGCACGACCCCGAAACAGCATTTCCGGATCATGACGTCAACGACGGCCCGACATCCGGCGGTCGATTACGAGGCATTGGCCCCGACCGCCTGGACGGCTCCATTCGCCTTGAACCCCAGTGCGAAGACGACGCCTCAAGCACCGGCTCGCCTGTACTCAGAGTCGCGACCAGCATCTGAGGCGGACGATTTCGACGTTCCGTTGGGTGTGGAATTCATCGCGGCTGATGACGAACAATATGAAAGTGCAATCGCCCCCGCGGGACATACGACGCATCAATCGTCGTCGGCCAACCTGGACGGTCGGACCTACGGCTGTACGGACAGCGGCCACGCGGACTCATGCTCTTGCGGGAAGACGACGTTGCTGGAACTGGCCAATCCTGAATCGGAGTTCTTCGTCAAAGGCTGGGTTGCTCAGGGCTTCACCTGGAACCCGGACAGTCCCCGCAACAAATTCAACCTGCCCACGACGTTCAACGACAGGTCGAACGAGTACCAGCTCAATCAGATATACGTGTCGATGGGAATGGAGGCAGACGAGTCGTTTGTGGATTGGGGCTTCGGAGGCAAACTCGATCTGCTCTACGGCACGGACTACTTCTTCACGACGAGTCTCGGCCTGGAAACTCATCGCGACGGCACTCCCCGCTGGAACAGTGAAGACGGCCCGCGTCGTGGTGGCGGCGCCGCCCTCTACGGTCTGGCCATGCCACAGCTTTATGCAGAGATTTGGGCGCCGGTCGGCAATGGCGTGCGGCTGAAGCTCGGCCACTTTTACACGACGCTGGGGTATGAGACAGTCACCGCGCCGGACAACTTCTTCTATTCGCATTCCTACACGATGCAGTATGGCGAACCCTTCACGCACACCGGCATGCTCGGTTCAACCGAAGTCGCCGAAGGCGTCACAGTGCATGCCGGGTTCACTCGTGGGTGGGACAACTGGGAAGACCCGGACAGCGACCTGTCGTTCCTCGGTGGGGTCGAGCTTGACCTGATCCAGGACACCACAACGTTCGCATACTCAATTCATGTGGGTGATGAAGACGTGCCGGGTGGTCGAGGCGACGACAAACGATCAACGTACAGCATGGTGCTGACGCATCATCTGAATGACCAGACCCGATACATCCTTCAGCACGACCTGGGCTATCAGGAAAGAGGCACCCCGCTCTCGCAACGGACGGCGAAATGGTATGGCGTCAATCAGTACCTGATCACGGACCTGACCGACTGCCTGTCCGCGGGAACTCGGTTCGAGTGGTTCCGAGACCACAACAATGCCCGGATTCTGGGCATCCCGTCGGAAGAAGGTGCGAACTACTTCAACTTGACTCTGGGTCTCAACTGGCGACCGGCTCCCAACATGGTCATCCGACCGGAACTCAGATGGGACTGGTCCAATGTCACGCCGCCCTTCGGACTCGATGGCGTGTACGACGACTTCAGCGACAAGAACCAGTTCACACTGGGCACGGATGTGATTCTGTCGTTCTGAATGCTGGTCGCTCTCGACGCGGCGTTGACACCGCGTGAACGTGCATGCTGTCCAGGTCAGTTGCGGACGGCCAGACCGGGCGGTTGTTCTGCCGACTCCACAACACGATCTCTGGTCGGCGCACCGACGGGCAGTGTTATCCGGAAAACGGTCAGGTCGCCGCAGCGGTCCCAGATCAGACGGCCGTCGAGACCTTCGACAGCCTTGTGTGCCAGTGCCAGACCGAGACCGACGCCTTCCGGCTTTGACGTCACAAACGGATCGAAGAGTGAGTCGCGGACCTGCTGTGGAGGTCCGGCGCCCGTGTCCCGTACCTCGATGATGACGTCGCCGTCTGTGATATCCGCGAGGATTTCGACGCGCCCGTCGGCTCCGGCTGCTTCGATCGCATTCAACGCCAGGTTCAGCAGGCTGCCGCGCAGTGCCTCTGCGTCAGGCACTACTATTCCCGGGACTGCGGACGCGGTGACGGACAATTCAACGTGCGCATGACGGCACTGCGGATCGATCAACTGCTTGATCTCGTTGACGATGTCTCCCACATCACCGGGCTGAGCCGGTGACTGCTCGCGACGACTCAGTGATAGCAGCCCGCGAATGTGCTGCTCAGTCAACTCGATTTGACGGAGCGCGACATCGAGGCTCTCGTCTTCGGACTGATCACAACTCTTGCGGTGCAGTTGCACTGCCATTCGTGCACCGGTCACGGCATTGCGGAGTTGATGCGCCAGGCCGCCTGCCAGTTGAGCCAGCAAACGGACCCGCTCCGTGTCGCGTATTGTCTGCTGCAGTTCCTGAAGCTGGTCCGACAGCCGGCCCGCGGACACCACCAGATCGTCCAGTTCGTCACGTGGCTCTGACTCGTCCGCGTCGGGCGATTCTGGAAACCGTCCGTCTGTGATGGCAGCGAGTAACTCCTGAACGGTTCCAACCCGTTGTCCGATTCTCGCCGCCAGCCACGCGGAGATTGCCGCCATCACGATGACAGTGACAGCTCCCACGATCAGCGGCGGCCAGATGGCGGACCGACGAGCTTCCTGCCAGCTCGATTCCGGATAGAGCACGAGCAGTTCTGACACGCGGGCCGCGCCGTCGGCTCGAATGCGGGCTGCGAAGAAGCGGCGGCCCGCATCAATGGTCGGCAATTCCGACAGCGAACTGCCAGCGGAGATCAGTGGCGCGGCGTGTCCCTGCTCGACCGCCTGCCGAGACTCGGCCAGTGTGGAGAAGACGACCTGGCCGGCTCGATCCACGGCGACAAACTCGGCGCCGGAAAGGCCGTGCATCTTTTCCAGTACGGGTTCGGTATAGGTCAGCCGCGATGCGACGAGCGTGTCCACGACGCCTCGAATCTGCAGCAACGTCTGCTGCTCGGCTCTTTGCACTGCCAGCCAGGCCGAGGTTGCCGCGATGACCGCCACCGACGCCAGCATTGCCGCAGTGAAGGGGATCAGAATCCGCGTGCGGATAGAACTTCTCACGAGCTGGTCTCGAGGGTGTCGGAGTCAACCCACGAGTCTACCGTGCCGGCATAGACGAGAGCATCCCGCACACGCCGCAGTGAAAGATCGCTTGCGGGCGGCGAGCCAATCGCCATTACTTCCGACGGGCCGTCGCGACAGCCTGCCTCAATTCCGGAAGATACGGCGACCGACTGGCCCCGGCGCGGTAATTGACGATCGTCCCATCGGCCGCGACGACCAGTGTCAGTGGCAGTGATGCACCGACACGCTGCGGATCGCCGAGTCGCGATAGCGCATTCTCCGTATCAAGCACGACCTTGTAAGGAAGCTTCCACTCATGGCGGAATCGCGACACGTCGCGCGTGACATCAACACGTTTTGCGACTTCCGCGAGTCGAGCGTCGACGGCAATGCCGATCAGGTCGACGTCTGTCGGACGGCGTTCGTACCAGTGCATCAGAAAACCAACGTCGCCGTAGGGAGCGTCCGGGTTCCCGTGATAGTTCCAGAAGTGAAGCACGGTGACTTTTCCGGCGAACGCTGACGACGACAACTTTGTTCCATCGAGCCGCAGGAATTCGAATTCACCCAGCGGGCGTTGTTCGATCTTCTCAGCCAGTCCAGCGAGGCGGCGTGCGATCTCCGCTTTACGGCGATCGTCCTCCTGGCGAGCCGCAGCGTCAGCAGCTTCCTTTCGCCGTTTCAGCACGTCATCGATATCCGCGAGCCGAGCCCAGTCTTTCTGGATCACCTTGAGAAATGTCTGCTCGGAAACCGGGTCGGTCTCAAGCACAGCTCGGTCGAGGGCCGCGATGAATGCAGCGAGATTCTTCTCGTTCTTGCGTTCGAGCTGTGCTTCGATCGCCTTCCCGAACGTGTTTCGATTCCTCTTTGATTTGCCGGCATGGCAGATATAGCAACTCGCACTCCCGGATCCGACATCCTTCAGTGCGAACCGTTTCTGGAACCAGTTGCGATAGATCGGCCGGGCAGCCGCGTTGTCAGCAATGCCACACAGAATCAGGACCAGCAGGATCAGACGCATTTTCGTAGCCTCCTGGATCCGAGAGACGCGCAGTCCCCAGCGTTTGTAGTAACCCGATTTATCGGGTTCAACAGCGTGGTTCGAACGGGCCGATCATCGCACAGGAATGCTGCCGTCTTTGAACCGCATAAATGCGGTTACTACGAACCGGTCTATGTAATCAGTTCGCTGATCGGGCTGTGTGCGGGATCGGCCATCGGCTGCTTGCGGCCGCCAATGTCGAACGAGCCTGACGAGTCCATACCAAGTGCCGACAGGTACGTGTGGAACAGGTCGCCGTGCTGGACTTCTCGTTCGATGACCTTGGTACCATTTTCGTTGGTCTTGCCAACAACAGCGCCGGGCTTCACTTTTGCTCCACCCAGACAAGCGGACCAGGCGGTGCCCCAGTGATCTCGGCCGTAATTCTTGTTGATTCGCGGTGTGCGGCCGAATTCGGACATCACGACGACCAGTGTTGATTCCAGCATGCCGCGTTCGTGCAGATCACCGACCAGCGCGGAAAACGCTTGGTCGAATTCGCCCAACTGCTCGAGGTGGAAATTGAAGTTCTCGTTGTGCGTGTCGTAATTCGAATGCTGCACCTGCACGAACGGGATGCCGTTTTCGAGCAGTCGCCGTGCCATCAGACAGTGCTTGCCCAGATCGAAGCGGCCGTACTTGTCGTTCTCGGAATCCGGCTCCTTGGACACGTCGAACACGTCTCGACGTTCCATGAGCTGTAGCGCCTGCTCATAGCTTTCCGTATAGACGTCCGTTTGCGCTGTGCGCCGCTGCTCCAGGAAGTTGGAGTTCACACGACGTCGGAAGTCGTTTCGCTGCACGTCGGCGGCTGCCGTTATTGCGGCCGGTCGTTCGGAATTCGTCGGCGGTTTGCCATTCACTCCGACACTGGCGTATTTGGGGCCAAGGTAGGCCGCATCGCTGCCACGTGAGCCGCCTGGAACTCGAATGAATCCGGGCAGTGGATTGCTGGACGACTCCAGACCCTTGGCACAGACCGCTCCCAGGTGCGGATACTCGATCCCCGGCATGCGGTTCCGACCGTACGTCATCTGATATTTACCTTTGCCGTGATCGCCGTTCTTCGTGTTGATGCCGCGGACGAGCGCCAGCTTGTCGATGTGTTGAGCGGTCTTCGGCAGCAGCTCACAGATGTGTGTTCCCGGAACAGACGTCGGTATCGCCCGGAACGGTCCGCCAGTATCTGTTTTCGGTTTTGGATCCCAGCTCTCCAACTGGCTGAGCCCGCCAGACATGTAAACAACGACGACCCGCATCTGCTTCTGCGCCAGTTGCTTCGCGAAGCTCGGCGCTGTCAGAGCACCAAGGCCTCCCACAACGAATCCGCCGGTCATCGTGCCGAGGAACTGGCGGCGAGCCATCAGATGTTCGTTGGAGCCACAGGCGTAATGAGCTTTCATGCGATTGGCCTTTTCCAGAGGAGCCCGCGTTCATGCGGACTGGTCGGTGTCTGTGTTATTCGGTTTGAAGCCGGAACGGTGTCTTAGTGATGGAACCGGAATTCGACTGAAGTCAGCAGGGCCCACGCGATTTCTCGGATCGCTACCGGCCGGTCGTCTTTTCGTTGTGTGAGATACTCCGCAACGGACTTTGTCTCCTCCGCCGTGGGCTGTCGAATAAGTATCGACCGATACAGCTCTGCGGAAAGAGCATTCGGGTCTTCGAGCTTCGTGAGACGACCCGTCAGGTTGTCTCCCGAGGGATTCAGCCATGACAGCACATCCCCGGCATTTGCCAGAAACAGGGCCTGTTCGGCTGAGGCAAAGAATGCGTCCTGCGGCTGACCCTTCTGATTCGCATACAGGCCAACGAATTTGTTGACCGTTCCCAGAAGCTTCGCCGCTGCCGCTTCTTCGATCTCCTGTTCGCGAGTTGCAACCTTCGCGGCATCCTTCTGATCTTCTTCGCTGAGCGGTTTTTCCTTCGTCAGTCGAGCACGTTCGGCGGCACGCAGTACGTCGTACCGTCCCGTGACTTCCAGCATGCTCCATGCGAGTTGCTCGGGGGTGAGCGGTTCAAGGCTGGCGATGTTGAACTGCTTTGCGGCCTTCTCGATAACCGCGTCCCGCGATTCGCTGATCAGCGGCTCGACCCGGGCGAGTTCGGCCCGCAGTTCGGCCAGCCGCTTTGCCGTCGATTCAGCAGTTTGCTTTGCAACCGTGAATTCACTCGACGCCTTGGCGTGCTGAGATGTCGCCTGGTCAAGGACCGCCTTTGTCTGATCCGCGGCCGTTTTTGTTGCGGCGACTTTTCCTGTTGACTCCGTTGACTGAGCTGACAGCCGACTCGCCGCGGTCGACAGTGTGCCGACCGCCTGTTTCAGTTCGGCATCGTCAGTGAGTTGACCGAGTGCGAGCTTCGCACTCGCGAGAGACTCTCCGACCAGCTTCGTCCCCAGTTGCCGTTGAGTGAGTTCCGCATTCGCCTGCGTGTAAGCCTGTGTGGCGGCCTGATACCCCGTCTGAGCTTTGGTCAGAGCGGCTGTGGCAACGGTCATGTTCAGAGTGGCCGTCACCAACGCCGCCTGAGTGACTGTGTTCTGGGGCTCAGTTTCACGCAGCGCCGGACGCAACTGGGCGACCTTCTGCTCTGACTCACCCAGCGTGACGACGTTTTGAAGAAACGCGACCTGTTGTTCCGCGTGCTTTTTCTCCGTACGTGCGTTCTCGAGTTCAGTCTGAGCTGCGATCAGCGCCGCCCTTCGCTCACGTATCTTCTGTTCGACCGGCGTTAGTTTGGCACGCTCGGCATCGACTGGCTTCTGAGCTTCAACCAGTTTGGCCTGGGCATCGTCGGCCGGCTTCTTCAGCGCTTCGGCGTCGGTCTTCAGTTTGGTGGCCGCAGCAACCAGTGCATCTGACTTCTTCTTTAATGTCGCCGCCGCAGTGGCCAGCTCTTTGTCGTCCGCAACGGCAGCGACTGCTGCGGCGGCAGTTGTCGATGCAGCCAGCAGCTTGTCCGCAATCGGTTGTTTTGCAGCGAGTGCTTTCTGTTTCGCAGTCAGCGCGGTCAACGCGGCATCGCGTTTTTTGGCAGCCGCGACTGCCGGTGCCATCACCTTGCCCAACGCAGCTCGCAACGGTGTGGCTTCGGCCAGTGCGGCGTCGAGTTCCGCGAGGGCCTTTTCTGCCTTTGTGTCCGCCGCGTCGACAGCTGCCGATGCGGCTTCTGCCACGGTCTGCTTTTGCGGAATGGTCTGCTTCGCCGATTCGATTGACGACGCCAAGTTGGCCGGTAAACGGAACGACCGTTGATAAACGCCAGTGAGCGCGACTTCTCGCATGAAGGCTCGAATGTTGTAGTTCGACGCGACAAATTCACGCGTGATCAGATCGAGCAGGGCGGGATTGGTCGGCGGGTTATCCGAGTGATGTTGATCGACGGGTTGAACGAGCCCGCGTCCGAGCATGATCGCCCACAGCCTGTTAGCGATGTTTCGGTCGAAGGCGCGATTTCCGCCAGCCGCGACCAGCTCGGCCAGTTTTGCCCGGCGACTGTACTTCGGGACCGGGCGGACGTTCTTGGCGGGTTTGACGCTGTATTCATCACCTACGAGAAACACGGGCTCGGTAAACTCAACACTGCCCGGAAGGCGGGGTCCTGTGCTGGCCTGGCGATCGGTGAAAACCGACTTGAAACTTGCGCCACCAGCGGCCGACTCGGCCAGCAGAGCCGGTTTCTTTGCGTTGGGACGAAACAGCGTTGTCCTGCGGACGAACGCGTACAGACCGTAGTAGTCGCCCTGATAATAATCATCGATGTTGGGGTGGTCGTGACATTGGGCACACTGCACATCGATGCCGAAGAACATACGACCGATCTCACGTGTCAGTAGATTCGGCTCGACCTCTCGCTCCATGAAGAACGCGGCGGCTGGTCGGTTCTCGCCCGGCGATCCGTCTGCGGCCAGCAAATCGCGAGCAATCTCGATCCACGGTTTGTCGGCCTCGATCGCTTTGCGAAGCCAGCCGCGAAACTCGGCCGATTTGACGTGTTTGTCGGCGCGACGTTCCATCAGCATGACGTCAAGCACCGCCGCCATGTGGCGAGGAAAAGCGCCTCCGCTTGCCAGTCTATCGACCAGCTTTGCGCGTTTGTCCGGAGACTGATCTGCCAGGAATGCATTCGTTTCACGCGACGACGGGACGCGGCCGATCAGGTCCAGCGACACTCGCCGCAGGAACGTGAGGTCGTCGGAAACGTCCGCTTGCGGACCGCTCACCGTTTGATCGACGATCTGATCGATCTTCACATGCAGCGGTTCATCCGCCTGCAACGGGCCACTGATGCCAGCGACAAGCAGCTCAGCAGCGACCAGCAGGCCGAGTAGTCGAGAATTCATGGGCCGGGTCCATCGGGTGTCCACGTCGAATAAACAGTGCTGCATATGATACGACTGGCTGAAAGACAGGGTCAATCGCGGACCTCAGTCTACGCTGACGGGATTGTTTCTCGCATGGGCCGCTGCGAGTGATAGGATCTGCGAAGAGTCCTGTAGTAAACGCTGACGGAGCAGGCATATGAGACCATTTCCGCTGATCGCGATCGCTCTTTCGCTGACGTTCATTGTTGGCGATATAGATCAACTTGCGTTCGCACAGGACATGATGTTGACCGAGCAGAACGTCCTGAAGTCGATTGAGCGTGGACGCAAAGCCATGCTGAGTCGCCAGGTGGGCACTGGAGCGTGGGAATCCACCGGCAGCGCGCATGTTGTGGGAGAAACGGCCCTGGCGACATTGGCGTTGATCTACTCGGGCATGAAAACAGACGCCCCGGAGATCCAGCGTTCCGTCACCTACCTCCGCAACGTCGACGTCCCGAACATGACCTACGAAGCGTCGTTGATGCTGATGGTGTTCGCCGCTGTGAAGGATCGCCGCGACCGCATCCGGATGCGGCAGCTTGTCGCCAATCTGGAGACTGGTCAGGTTCGGCGTGGCAACATGAAGGGATGCTGGAGCTACTACACGAACGATGCCTTCATCGACACGGGGGGCGACCACAGCAACGGGCAATTCGCCGTGCTGGGACTGTACGAGGCCGCGCATGTGGGGATTCCGGTCAGCCGCAAGACGTGGGAAGCCGCGCGGCAGCACTGGGCACTGACTCAGAACGGGGACGGTGGCTGGGGTTATTCCGTCGGAGCCAGCAGTTCGGGCAGCATGACTGCTGCCGGCCTGGCCGTCGTGGTGATGACGTCGGCGATGTTGCAGAAGGATGAAAAGCTCGACGCAAACGGCAACCCGGTCAACGGACAGAACCAGCCGGCCTGCTGTCAGCCTCCGGAATCGGATGATTCGATTGAGCGTGGTGTTCGCTGGATGGCGAATCACTTTGCCGTGAGCCGCAATCCGAGTGGTGGCGGGTGGCTTTACTATTACCTGTATGGGCTCGAACGTGCCGGTCGACTGAGTGGCCGTCGATTCTTCGGCGAACGCGACTGGTATCGTGAAGGCGCGCGTTTTCTGATTCGCAGTCAGCAACTGCGCGACGGATTCTGGAATCCAGGTGGCAACGAAGCGAATCCCGTTATCGGATCCAGCTTCGCGCTTCTGTTCCTGTCGAAGGGGCTGGCTCCGGTTCTGATCAACAAACTTCGTTACGAGGCCGAAGCCGAGCAATCCTGGAACTGGCAACCGAACGACATCCGCAACCTGACCGATCGGATTACGGGAGCCGAAGGCTGGCCGAAACTGATGACGTGGCAAGTGCTGGACTTTGTGCGCGATCCGGACAATCTGAAGCTTAGTGATCTGAATCAGTCACCAATTCTGTACATCGCCGCTGGTTCGTTGCCCGGGGCACGACCGGTATTCTCGGACCGTCAAATCGATCTGCTGCGTGAGTACGTTGACCTCGGCGGGTTCATTCTGGCGGCCAACAACTGTCGCAATCCCGAATTCCGAGAGGGCATCGACGAACTGATCGATCGACTGTATCCCAATGGCGAAACTTCCTTGCAGCGGCTGCAGGCTGATCATCCCGTCTATCGCGCTGAGTATCTGCTCAACGGAGACACGATTGAGTTGTGGGGCGCGGAGTTCGGCTGCCGAACCGCGATCATGTATGCGCCCGACGACCTGCCCTGCCTTTGGAATCGCTGGAATCGGTACCCGGAGGAGCGTCGCAATGACGGTCAAAAAGAGCTGCGTGCTCAGTTTCTGGGGCGCGTCGAGCGGGCACTCAACATCGGCACGAATATTGTCACCTACGCAACCGGCCGCGAACCGATCAACAAGCTGAAGCGAGCGGAGCTGGCTGCACAGGATGAGAAGGGTTTCACGATGCGACGCGGGCTGCTCCAGATTGCCCGTCTTCGGCATACCGGTGGATGGGACACCGCCCGCAAAGCTGCCCGTAATCTGACACTGGCACTCAATAAGACGGTCGGACTGACGGCATCCACCGAGCCTGCCGCCGTCAATCCGACGGCCGAGAATCTGTACGACTACTCGATGCTCGTGATGCATGGTCGGCAGCGATTTACAATGACTCCTGATGAACGTGACCGACTGAAGTCGTATCTTGATCGCGGCCGCGTGCTGTTTGCTGATGCCTGCTGCGGAGCTCCTCAGTTCGATCGGGCCTTCCGGGCCTTGTGTGGACAGCTTTACCCCAGCCATCAACTGGAACGCATTCCCATCGACGATGAGCTGTTTCAGATCGGCCACAGTCTCGACATCGTGCGTCGGCGTCGCAGTCGATCGACAGCAGGCAATGCCATTGCCGGCAACATCGAAGCCGGACCTCCGTTCCTCGAGGGGATCAAAGTCAACGGGCGGTACGTCATCATCTACAGCAAATACGACATCAGCTGCGCTTTAGAACGACAGGCATCCGTAGCCTGTGCCGGCTATGTCCCGGACGACGCGGTCCGCATTGCCGTCAACGTGGTGCTTTATGCCAAGTTGAAGAGTGAGACGGTCGCCTTGCCACGCTGATGCGGACACCACTGCTTCGAGCGACCATCCGATTTCCCGTGCTCGTGCGCCAGTCGCACGTCTGGATGCTGCTCAATTCAGCAGGTACGATCACGCCCTCTTACTGGAATCTGTGACTCCCAGGCAGGCAGGCACGTGGCGGAACCAATCATCAACTATCCGCAGATCATACTCTCCGGCACGGACCCCGATCTGCCCGACGCTCCGCTGCAAGGCTACGAGAAGTACTCTGACTTTCAGGAGATTGCTCGTGGCATGAAGGCGATTCTGCATTCGTGCTGGGACAGCGTATTGGGTCGCACAATTGCGATTAAGAGGCTGCTGCCGGAATACGCCACCGACGCATACGAGCGTCGCCGGTTTCTACGTGAAGCACGCGTGACTGCTCAGTTGCAGCATCCTAACACCGTGCCCGTCTACGAAATCGGCAAGGACGACGACGACAGTCTGTACTTCACCATGAAGAGGCTGACTGGCGAGAACTTCTTCAAAATCCTGCAGCGGCTCAGTTGGGGCGACGCGATCACAGAGCGCAGGTTTAGTCTCGACGTCCAGATCGAGCTGATCATTCAGGCGTGCCAGGCTCTGGCGTATGCTCATCTGCACGGGATCATTCACCGGGATATCAAACCGGAGAACATCTGGCTTGGCGAGTTCGGCGAAGTTGTCGTGCTTGACTGGGGAGTTGCCAAAGTCTGGGGCACTCCGAACGACGGTCGTATACCGGATGCACAGATTGCCGACGAAGCCGCTAAACACGAACTGGCAATGTCCGGAGAGCGTGCCCTGCGCACGCTGACGATGGACGGCCAGCGGCCGGGCACGCCTCTTTACATGTCCCCCGAGCAGGTTCGCGAAAGACCGCTCGACGAACGTACGGACATCTTCAGCATGGGCGTCCTCATCTACGAAATGCTGGCTTTCCGCGAGCCGTTTCGGGGTCGCACGGTGAACGAGACGTTCCAGAGGATTCTTCACTTCCCATTGAATCCGCCCAGCGAAGCCGCGCCGGATCGCCGAATACCCGAATCACTCGACCAGATCGTGCTGAAGGCCGTGTCGAAAAAGCGTGAGGATCGTTTCGAGTCCATGCTGGAAATGATCGATCATCTGCGTCTCGCCCGTCTGGATGTCCTACGTGAGGGCGATCAGGTCCACACGCCCAAAGCCTGACTTCCACTGCCCGATCCGAAGTCTGGCACAACGTGCTGAAATGCGCCTTGGCTGACGTGATGAGAAAACAAAAAACGGCCACCCGCGGGAACGACTGGCCGTCTGCAAATCTCATTCTGAACCGGCGCGGAGAACACCGGAGATGTGACGCTTAGAATCCGGCTTCCTTAACGGTCTTCACGATTGATGCCGCAACCTTGTACGGATCGGCATTCGATGCCGGGCGGCGGTCTTCCAGACGGCCTTTCCAGCCATCTTCAATCGTTCCGACCGGGATTCGGATCGAGGCACCACGGTCCGAGACGCCGAAGCTGAACGAATTGATCGCTTCCGTTTCGTGCTCGCCCGTCAAACGCTGATCGTTGTCAGCACCGTACACATTGATGTGGCGCGGAATATTCTCACCGAAGGCGTTACAGATTTTCGTGAACGTCTCTTCGTTGCCAGCAGTCCGCATGGCACCATTCGAGAAGTTGGCGTGCATGCCCGAGCCGTTCCAGTCCAGGTGCCCGAAGGGCTTCGGATGCCACACGACGGCATAGTCATAGTTCTCGCCAGCACGTTCCAGCAGGTAACGAGCCATCCAGGTTTCATCTCCGGCACGCTTGGCGCTTTTGGCGAAAACCTGGAATTCCCATTGGCCTGCGGCGACTTCGGCGTTGATGCCTTCCACGTTGATGCCGGCATCCAGACACGCATCAAGATGCTCATCCACACAATCGCGGCCGTGTGCATTGGCTGCACCAACTGAGCAATAGTACGGACCCTGCGGACCAGGGAACCCGCCCGTGGGGAATCCTGGCGGTCGGTCGGTCTTTGTGTCCCACAGGAAGTACTCCTGCTCGAAGCCGAACCAGAAGTCTACG
Source organism: Planctomycetota bacterium (assembly GCA_963579025.1). Lineage (GTDB taxonomy): Bacteria > Planctomycetota > Planctomycetia > Planctomycetales > Planctomycetaceae > CAUZFZ01. Next base: position 17,679 of record CAUZFZ010000017.1, read on the forward strand.
TCATCGTCGATCGTTGCGCGACCGTTGGAAACGTGCGGCGTTCCGTCGGCGTTGAGGACTTCTGTCATCACCAGGAAGGAATTCTTGCGGCAGGGATCCGGGAAAATCGCGACCGGCTTCAGCAGGCAGTCGGAATCGTCGCCAGTGGCCTGTTCTGTGGAGCTTCCGTCGAACGACCACATCGGGCAGTCTTCCAGAGTGCCACCAAAATCGGACTCAACGCGGGTCTTGGATCGCAGGCTTTGGGTCGGCTTGTAGCCATCCAGCCAGATGTACTCGAGTTTGCTCTTTGCCATCAAATGTCACTCCTGAAAAGAAAACATTCAGATTGATTGATCTCGGTAAATATATGAAACCGGTCCGGGGACAATTTCCCGGCTCGGGCTGTGGTGGAGCAATGCTCCCCGAAAATTGGCGAGCGATTCGAGCTGTGTAGAACTCCAACCGTTCCACACAGTTGCACGCACGCCGTGCACGTCTGCCCGCTGCCTATGCAGCACTCTGCAGACAACCTCAAATGACGCGAGGCGATTCGTAGCCGCCGCAGTAAACCACGGGAGCGTTGAATCGCGGCGTCTCGCGGAAATCAGCCTGATTCCGCGAGTCTGGAAGCGAAACCCGTTGCGTCCACGGATTACGACCGCAGCCAGACAACGTCAATCGTCACACACGCCACTGCAACGAGCGTACCAGTCAGTCGAGGCCACCTCGCTGCGGCCACGGTCTAGAGCCATCCAAGCAAACGACAAGCTGACTGGCAAACAACTACGGCGGCAGGATAATCAGCTGATGGCAACAGATCCATCAAACCGCCTGCGGAATCCAGTGGTTGATTTTCGATGACTGATTCGACGAACGGAGCGGCCACGCCGCAGCGCGTGCTGTTTCTATGCACCGGAAACTCGTGCCGCAGCCAGATGGCTGAGGGCCTGCTGCGTGAACACGGCGGCGACCGATTCGTGGCGCTTTCGGCAGGTTCAAAGCCGGCGGGATATGTTCACCTCATGGCAGTTGCCGCGATGGCAGAACTGGGAATCGACATCTCGCGGCAGCAGAGTAAGTCCATCAACGACTTCCTGCCCCCGAACGGCCAGCCTCCCCATCTGATCATCAGTGTCTGCTCGGGCGCGGAGAAGGAGTGCCCGAACTTTCCAGGCGACGTCACTCGGCTGCACTGGCCGTTCGACGATCCTGCCTATGCGACCGGCAGCGACGATGAGAAAGCGGGCGAGTTTCGGCGTGTGCGCGATGAAATTCGAGCGGCGCTTGAGGCTCGGTTGCTGATGCAGGACGAGTGACAGTCGAAAACGGACGCTATTCCAGCTGAACGCGGCGATCGATTTCGAATGAACCATCTCCGTCAGTGTCTTCGCGGATGCGCATTGTTCCAGTCGATTCTTCGAAACTGATCTCCTGGCGTCCCCCGTCTTCGGTCTGGCGAACCCACGGCTCAGGACTGTTCGAAAGCAGCTCCCGGAAGAAGAGTTGCTCGTCTGTGAGTGACTCCGACGCTGCCTGAGGTGCAGGCGCGGGGTCTTTCTCCGGTCGGGACCGGAACAGATAGACGGCCCCGCAGGAAATCACCAGCAGCAGGACCCAGCCGGGAATGTGAAAGCCCGAACCTGTTTCGGGCGCATCCGGACGGAATGTCGAATCACCGTCCTCATCAGCCTCAATGGGCGGCGCGGCCGGTCGATCGTCTGCAATTCCAGGTCCGCCGAATTCGTTGGGCTGCGAATCTTCAATCAACTGTCGCAGTCGAGGAATCGCCTCATCGGCCTGTTCGACCGGAACGGCCAGAACGTAGGTCACAGACCATTGTCCGGCCGAAGCTTCGAAGTTCTCTTCGAGCTTGACCGTCGCTTTGATGGAATGCTGGTTCTTCAGCTCGTCAGCAAAAAAACCGGCGTCCGCAGCGAACTGGAAGCGAGCGAGTGGTGCCAGATGATCCGTATCGACTTCTTCGGCGTCCGAGGCGGGCAACTCGCTGTCGGGAGAGTTCGCGTGCGGTTCCATAGCGGTCCTTATGCGGAGCACTTTCGTATGCGTCTTCGTGGACCGGCTGTTTAGCGAACTCCGGGGCACGGTGACAGGCGAATCGTGGCTGCAGGTCCCGACCCAACGTCGCTTCCGCGTCAACCAGCCCCTTTACCTCGGCGATCGAGCGGATTCAGGGGCAGCCATCCGAATCCGCTCACGAGGCCAGCGGCGGGGAGTGATTGAGTGGGAACCATTCGGGGGCGACGACGCGCTCGTCTTCGAGTACAGGGCGGACGCAGGGGAATACCTGCAGGAGCACTTGGTCGTACTGCTTGAATCACTGCGGGGATTCAATGAGGCTTGGCATTTGGCGTGATCACGCCAAGGCTATCCGAGCCTGAACAGCGCCTTGAGCCAGGTCCGCCAGGTCTCAGGCAGGAAGCTGCCGAGGTAACCAAGTGCGCCGTCCTGCGAGCTGTAGCGAATGGAACGGGCGATTATGATCACGGTACGGAACCCGAAGCAGAACCGTAGCCAGCGACCGGCCCACTTGCTGGCGTAGTCGTCCTTCACGTCCTCGAAGTCGAGCTGCAACTCGCCAATGAGTGGTTCGTAGTAGCGTTCGCGGACCTTGCGGGACATCCAGTAGCCGCCGAGTCTCCAGAAGGTGGGGAAGGCGGGACCTGACCCGACAACTCGTTCTGGCGGTTCAGCAAGTTGTGACGGCGTGATTACCGCGATCTCGGTGTCCTCACTTGAAATGCCGAGGGTAAGGCGTAGAGACTTAAAAAAGGCGGCCCTTTCCTCTACTGTGAAGTGACTAATTTCATCATCCAGAGTGACGGTCACCTTTTGTAGTTCCATATCTTCTAGTTCCATTTCACACACCTCCCGCAAGCCCGAAGTTCATCATGGCTTCGTTCCATGCACTCCGCCCGACACCGGTCACCTCATAGAACCGCTCAGTGATGGGAACTCCATTGTAGTCCGTAACGGCCGTACGCCCCTTGACCAGCCCCGCATCCTCCGCGCGGGCCATCTGGCGATAGAAGGCCGGGCGCTTCATAGTCACCTCCCGCCGCTCCAGTTCAGCCCGGAGTTCGCGGCCGGACAGTTCGCCCCCCATGAGGGCTCCAATCACGGCAAGTTGTTGGGATGTGGCGTTCATTGAGTTGACTCGAAGTACGGAATGGACACGTCGTTACGGGGGAGTCTACGAGGAGTAGACTGAGTGGTCAACAGGAATTCTGGCGCTCAGTAGTATTCACCGGACAGCGTGCCCAGAAGCCCTCAGGCACGCCCTGACGCTTGCGAACCCGGGCGCGACGTTTTGCCGACCAGCGGGTGGGAATTCGCGGAAGTTGGCCAGTTCGTACCGCTTGCCGAACGCGACAAGCACATCGCCAACTTCCAGATGCAGCAGCGAGTCGCCCGGCCGCTCAGGGTGGACACCGGCAATCTCACTCTGCCCGTCACGGTCCATGTGCAGGACCAGTTCGGTCGTCACGGGCGATGGTTCGGCGTCGAACTGGCCGGCCACGAACTCGGCTATGACGGAGAGGTGTGCGGGCATGTTTCAGGCATCGACACCCGAAGTGTCTGCAGAGCTGGTATTCAACCAAGCGAACCCCACACCGTCCGCCTAGCCCACTGATGTCACGACAATGTCAAAGTCAGTCCCAGTCGTGCTGTTACCTCAGGTGTCGCATCAAACCCGAACACGTCGACGGGGGCCTGTCCACCTGACAGGAACACGAGAGATAGTATCTCGCGAGGAACGTGAATGCTGGTGCAACACCAAGTGTTGTGCGACCCGAGACAAACCCAACTTGAAGCGTTGACGTTCATTCCGAAGGCGGACCAGAGAAGTTCTTAGCGTCAGGCTTCTTAATTGGGTGTCCGGCAATCTTCTGGGCATCAGCAAACCCGTCGTCGTGGCCTCTAAGGTAGAGTTCGTCGTCCTCCTCATATTGCCGCACTCTGTCCTTGGCCTGTCTGAGTTCAGTCTGCAGTTTTCGATCTCTCCTGATCGCGAAGAAGCCAGTCAAATACAGGGCCGCCAGCAACGTGAAGCCACCGTAGACCAGAGGGCCTCGCGAGTTCACAAGTGGCAGTTTTGGCCGCTTTCCTTCTGCCAGAGTTTCCGGCACACCATGAGTTGACCAGCGGGCAGACACATCGGAGTATGCTGGTTCCTTACACGCAACATCGACGTAGTAGAAGTCGCCGGGAGCCAGTTCCTTCTCCTTGGCGGCGTGCCAGTTGAGGACCCCGTTAAGCTTGAAATCCGCGGGATTCGCTCCAACGACAGTAATGCTGAGGGGGGACGGAAGGGGCTTTCCCTGAGCGTCTCTTTCGACTCCCACGGAAATGATCAACTCGCAATCCGTAGCTGCGTTAGGACCGGGGTTGTAGAAGTAATACCGCTTCATCCCCGCCACGGCCTTGTCGGGCTTCACTTCCAGTTCGAGCCACACAACCGGAGTGGTGGCGTCGGTATTGAGGAATCCTACCCATGTGAGCAGGCCGGTCCCAGTGAGCCCCAGGACGGTGAGGATGACATTGGGACCTAGCCACTGAATCCACCAGGATTCCTTTGCTGGATCTGTCCCCTCGCTCACGGTTCCATGGCTCCCCACAGCTCATCAAAGAATTCTCGAAGGCCACGCCCATTATCTTCGTCATTGAAAGAGATTTTGGCCGGCACCTCTGGCTCGAAGTCAGAGCAGGTCGAGGCGTCCACGGCGGCGTGCGGCACTTCATACCGGTAAGCGCCGTCTTCAACGAGAAGGAAGTGTGGAATCTGATCGTTCAAGTCATCTCTGTTGGAAACTCGAACTTCGACTTGGTCCGGATGATCGTCAGCAAGGCTGGTCAACTTGGGGCGCACAGCGTCAAGAGACTTGGTCCATGCCAGGATCTTCAAACGTCCTCCGTCGTCCACAAACTTAGAGAATTCCTTGAATGCGTCTCTTCCGTAAACAAAGTCCGGACAACTACCCGTGAGCAGCCGGACAGTCTGCTTCGCACCATCAGCCTGTCTTTCGTTGGCCAACTTCATCAACTGGTCGACAGCCACCGCGGAATGCCATGGGTAGATATTAGGCAGGCTCTCGCGACTACCGCTTGTTCGGGCACGCTCAAGGACATCCTCATACTCCCTGACGGCGTCAGGACTGAGGTGCCGGTCGTGCCGTGATCTTTCTGATCGCATGCGGGGTGCCGTGAGTAATGACATAGTGTCCCTTTAACTCATATCGGCTATGGCGGACAGAGAGGCCAATAGAATGCGAACGACAGCAAGGAACCACAAAGACCCTGCAGTTTTACTGGAGGTTCAGGTTTGCCCAACTGTCTGTGGCTACAGACAGCCTGTTCCGAGTTGTGCGGTGCAACGCACAACTCGGAACAGAGTTGTACTCAGGGAGATCCTGAGTGTCAAGCAGGGCGCAGGTCCGAACAGTGTCTGAACTAACACAAATATCGAAACATATGTCCGTATTCGTCTGCAATAGTTATTCCCTCCGCAATACTCTTGATGGCGCCCACGACAATTCCTCCATGCCCGAGCAATGCACTCGGAGCTACCGCCTTAATGACGGCGATCTTGTTGTCGCCGTAGCCGGTGAGGACGGTTGTCACCAAGTTCCTTAGTCGCATCACTGAATTCGGTAACAGCCTCTCTCACCCACCCCGGAACTTCCGCAGATTGCTCCTCGCTATCGACTTGTTGAGAGCGTCAATAGTCTTCCCAGTCGGCTGAAGAATCTCGATCACCCGCCGCGGGTGGCACCGGTAAATCCTCAACCCCGTGGGTGGCCGTGTTTGCTTGCAAACAGGGACGCGCAGCGGCAAGAGGTGACAAGGACAGCTGGCTGAACCACGCTGCGGCCCGCGACCTCTTGTGGCTGCGCCATGCCGGTCGCACAGCAACCGCCACCACCCGGCAGCGAAGCTCCACGACGAATCAGGCACGCCACAGACAGCATCGCAGACATGGCTATCGAGCCATGTCAGACTCGCCACGAAGTCACCGACGATTTGACCATCGCCTGCGTCAACTGATCCAGACGACTGGCGATTTGGACCTCGCCATCCGCCACGGCGTGGAGGCAGGCGTCTCGGCACCCCGTTTGCATTCTGAGCACGCTCGCGGATAGCTGCCGGCTTGTCCGCGACGCTCCAGATACGCGTGATCGATTGCCACGCACAGGTTTGCTGATGCGGGTCGCGGATATCCTCTGGAGTATCTGCCAGATAGGATGCTGCTGATTGTCGTACCGGCTGCCGGGGACCGCGTCGTGCGATCGTGGAGATACGTCCCCACTGGAGAAATCAGAATGCTGGCAAATGACCTGGATGTTAAGGCCGTTCTTGGGGTCGGCGTTGTTCTTGGAGCGGTTGCCTCGTACGCACTGGTGCGGTTTGTCGTCATGCCTCTGATCCGTCGAGGCATCAGCAAAAGTTCGACGCAGTGGGATGACATTCTCCTCGACCAGGCAGTACTGCATCGAGTCGCCCTGGCGGCGCCGCTGCTGGTCTTGTGGGCAACGATCGCCACGTTGCCGGAACTGTCTCAGTCCTGGCCTGCCGTTTTCGGCTCCGGATGGACAGCCGAATCGCTGGCTGAGTCCTGGTTTGGCCCTCTGCTGCAGCTGAATCAGGCGGCACTGGTCCTTGTCGTCGTGCTGATTCTCAGCGCAGGTCTCACGGCGGCGAACAACCTTTACCGGACGTTCGCGATCTCAAAACAACGACCGATTAAGAGCTATGTGCAGATCGGGAAAATTGTCATCTGGATCTTTGGCAGCGTCATTTTCCTCGCCGTTCTGACCGATCAGGAAGTCGGATACTTTGTGACCGGTCTGGGGGCGATGACGGCCGTGCTGCTGCTCGTGTTTAAGGACACAATTCTCTCGCTGGTCGCCTCCGTCCAGCTCACTCAGAACGACATGCTGCGTGTTGGCGACTGGATTGAGATTCCTGGTCAGGGAGTCGACGGGGACGTGATGGACATCGCGCTGCACACGGTCAAAGTGCGAAACTTTGACAAGACGGTTACGACCGTACCGACTCACAGCCTGATTCAGGACTCGTTCCGTAACTGGCGTGGCATGTCGGAATCCGGGGGCCGTCGAATCAAGAGATCAATTCTGATCGACATGTCGACAGTCCGTTTTCTGACCGACGAGGAAGTAAACACGTTCTCCCGATTCGAACCGCTGAAAAACTACATGAACACAAAGCGGGAAGAACTGGCCGCACACAACGACAGCATTGATCCGGATCCGAACGCCATCGGAGTCTCGCGGAGACTGACCAACGTCGGCACGTTTCGCGTCTACGTCGTCGAGTATCTGAGGGCTCACCCAAAGCTGCATCAGGAGGGAATGACTCTGCTCGTACGCCAGCTTGCCCCGACCAGCCGCGGACTCCCGATCGAGCTTTACGTTTTCTCGAACGACACGAACTGGGCAAATTACGAGAACATCCAGGCGGACATTTTCGACCACCTGCTGGCGAGTCTGCCGGAGTTCAGCCTGCGCGCGTTTCAGGAGCCCTCGTCGGGCGACCTGGCACGATTGGCAGAGCGTCAGAGAGAACACGGTCATTTGCCGACTTGAAGCCGGTGCGGGATGGCCCGGTCAGAATGGCGGGGCCGCTGAGCGACAGGAGGCCTTTTCATTCGTTCACAAATTGAATCGAACGTCGCCTCGCATGTCGACACGTGATGGCGAGGCGTCCGGTGCCTGCGACACCCGACCACAAGTGATCGGGCCACCCCGCGGAAGTTCCGCTGCCAGACTTTTTATGCTCGCGATGCCGAATCACTGGCACTTTGTGGTCCGTCCGACTTCTGACGACCAGGTCAGCGAGTTCTTCCGACGCCCGACCGTCATATGCACCATGACGCGGGCGTGGCTCAGATATTCAGGGCGTTCAGAATCGCTGCGGGAAACTGGAATGATTCGTCGATCTCGCCGCTGGAACCCGATACCGAATTGTTGCCCTGATTGCCCGCCACTCGGTCGGTTCCACCCTGACCGTTGATGGTGTCATCTCCATCCCCGCCGGTGATGGAATCGCTGCCGCCGCCGCCCAGTCCTCGGTCGTCGCCGTCGGACAGCAGTATGGCATCGTTACCCGGACCCGCGTTCACGAAATCATTGCCATCGTCGGCATTGATGATGTCATTGCCGCCGTTGCCCAGAATGCGATCGTTGCCGTCACCGCCGCGAATGGTGTCGTTGCCAAGGTCCCCACGAATGGTGTCGACGCCGTCGTCACCTTTAATCTCATCCGCCCCGGAATGTCCCCGGATGAAGTCGTTGCCCGTGCCACCCTCGAGGTGATCCTGACCAGCACCGCCAAGAATTCGATCGTTCCCGGAATCACCGAATATCGAGTCGCGACCACTTTGACCGTTCAGGCGGTCGTTGCCGAACCCGCCTCTTAGAACGTCGTTGCCACCACTACCAGTCAGTGTGTCATTCTGGAATCCACCGTCGAGTGAGTCGTCGCCCAGGTTCCCGTTCAGGCGGTCATTGCCCAGCCCACCGAGAATCGTGTCGTTGCCGTTTCCACCGTTGGCTGTGTCCGTTCCGTCGCCCGCATCGATCAGGTCGTCGCCGTTATTGCCGTTCAGTAAGTCTGAGTCATCACCGCCCCGGATCGTGTCCGCGCCTGCACTGCCGTCGATATTGTCTCCACCCGCGCCACCATCGAAGAGCGTGCGAACTCGTCCAATTTCGGCGCCAGACGCGTTGATGCGATCCGCTCCCGCATCTCCATTCACTTCCAGCAGGATCGGGCTCAGATTGTTGATCGTGCCAATCTGAATGTTGTCGTTGCCGGCTCCGCCATTCACCACGACTGATTCGACATCGGAGTTAACCCGCGCTGTTCCGCCGCCTTCCGTAATCGTCAACTGGCTTCCGTTCTGACCGATCGTGAACATGTCCGCGCCGTTGCTGCCGCGAGCTTCGACGATGTCGAACCCGAAGTTACCGGACAGTATATCCGCCCCGCCGCCAACCCCTCGGATCAGAATGTCGTTGTTGTCGCCGCCATCAACCTGATCCGCTCCACTCTGACCATCAATCGTGTCGTTACCCGAGCCGCCGTTGATGTTGTCCGCTCCGGCCCCACCAAGAATGTTGTCATTGCCGGCTCCACCATTGAGCGTGTCGTTTTCGCCACCGCCATTAAGCACGTCATTTCCACTGGTCAGTCCCAGCGAATCGTCACCGAAAATACGGTCACCGCCATCCTCGCCATTCAACGTGTCATCACCCGCGCCGCCCTCCATCGTGTCCCCGCCCGACTGACCGACCAGCGAGTCGTTGCCATCGTTGCCCAGCAGTGAGTCGTTTCCGCCGCCGCCCAGCAGCGTGTCGTCGTCAGCACCACCAGACGCGGTATCGTTGCCCGCCCCACCATTAACAGTGTCGAACCCGGCGCCGCCATTCAGGACATCGTTATTCGAGCCACCGTTGATGTTGTCGTCGCCGTCACCACCATCAATCGTATCTCGGCCGCTGTCGCCTTCGATCGTATCGTTGCCGGCTTCACCGAAGATGGCGTCGCCATCGCCGCTCCCGTCAAGCCGGTCATTACCGTCGCCACCGAAAATGACATCGTCGTTGCCGTCTCCGTTCAGCGTGTCGTCACCTTCGTTGCCGCGCAGTGTGTCCAGGCCTGAGCCGCCGGAGATCGAGTCCTGACCGAGGCCCCCATCGATCACGTCGGCACCATTGCCGCCAATGATCGTGTCGTTGCCGTCACCGCCAGACATTGTGTCGAGCCCATCACCGCCCTCGATCCGATCGTTGCCAGTTGATGCAAGGACGAGGTCGTTACCGTCGCCGCCCTTGATCGTGTCGTTACCGACGGCGCCGTCGAGTACGTCGTTACCGTCGCCGCCCAGGATACTGCTGTTGCCCGAACCGCTGGTGATCGTGTCATTGCCATCGTCGCCCCGCAGTGTGTCGGTAATATTCAGCGTACCCGTGATCCGGTCGTTGCCGTTGCCGCCATCGACATCGACTTCATTCAGCGACGTGAAGAAGGCCGATGTCACGCCGCTCAGGTCGATCACATTGTCGCCAGCTCCACCGTCGACAAGGATTCTCTGAACCTGGGTCGTTGGAACTGACGCCACGGTTGGAATCGGCGCACCGTTACCGAGCACTTGCAGGAGTCCCGGATTCGACGGATTGACACCGATCGTGATGCTGTCGTTCGTCGTGGCCAGCACGTTCAATTCTGTACCGAAGAAGAACGCGCTAACCGTCAGCAGCGAGCGGTCTTCAAGTGCCTGAACTGATTGGGAGACGCTCGCCTGACGTTCCGCTCTCTGCACCACGCGACGATGCGACATTTGCCGATGGCGAATTCGGCGCGCTGACGAAGACCCGTACGTCCAGGATGGAAGATTCATCACGTCGTTCCTGCAGAAATGCCGGGACGCGCCGTCCCTGAGCGATCGGGAATGCGTTTGCATCCCAATAGGTCAATCCATGACCGTCGTGCAGCGGCTTGGCCTGTGGCCCTCTGGCAGCGCCTGCCCTGCCCAACCTCATAATCGGGCTGATTCACAGAACACGACTCATTCGCCATACCGGTATGGATGCCATACTACCGGCAAAGTTCCCGGATTGAATGGTCCGACCGCCGTTTCCCGGGGAACAAAAAAGCCCGCTCTCATGCGAGAGCGGGCTGATCTGACTTTTGTGTCATTCGCGGCCTGGCTGCGTACTCTGCTTTACCAGGCTTCACATTGATACGGCTTAGTCTGTTGCATCAGTTCATTGCAGTCCGGACACCTTGAGGAGCTGGCCAGCGGGTTTGTCGCTGCCTTCGGCCGCAGTTCCGAACACGGCGATGTACAGGTTTCCGTCGTCATCAAACGCGAGTCCCGTCGGCTTGTCGAGGGGCAGAATCTTTCTGGCCTTCGCTTCGGTCGCGTCTTTTTTGCCGGTTATGAGATGGAAGAGCCCGCCCGCGGCAGCGTCGACCCACGAGAAATCAGTCGCGTACAGTTTGCCACCTGGGCTGTAGGCGAGTCCGGCGACGTCGTTGAGCCCCGTTGTCAGGTTTCGCTGCATCTTTCCGTTCGCCGAATAGAACGTGATCAGGCTGTCACCGGCCTGATTGACTTCGCCGATCTGCCCCACAACCACGCCCTTACCGGACTTGTTGAAGGTAATCGGACCAGGTGCATCAACTTCGGTGGCTTCCTTCGTGGCGATCTTCAGACGCAGTTTTCCAGGTTTTCCGTCGGTCACTTTCGATGAGGCGACCCAGCCCTTGGTGTCGTCGCCGTTGCACGTCACGAAAATCCAGCCTTCGTTTGCGGCTACGCCGTAGAAGTTGCCCTCACCCTTGATGGATTCGTCGCTGGCGGGAATCGGGCCGAGTGTGACTGCAGCCTTGCTTTCCATCTGCGGTTGGGAAGCCGCTTCCTTGCCAACCTTGAAGATGCGGACCAGCTCTTCACCGTCCACGCGACTGCCGCCACCCACGACCAGCGTCTCGGCATCCCAGAACGCGAGGCCCAGCGGACCGATCGGGTACTTGGGCCCCTTACCGTAGATGTCGGTGGGTTCCACATAGCCGGTGACTTCGGCGGTGACTTTTCCAGAGGCCGGGTCATATCGGTGCACGCCGGCATGACTGGCGATAAAGACATGCCCCGTGCCTGGCTGGACAGCGAGACCGGTCGGGTTATCAAGCCCTTCGGCAACAACCTTCGATTCAGGTTTCGCGGCCTGCGCATTCAGCGTGGCAGCCGCGATGACGAGACCGCCCAGAATCAGGGTAAATGGATGTTTCAGCATTGTGGACTCACTTCTTATTGGAGGGGAGGGTGCGATGTTTGTGGAGAAATTCACAGTCCGAGGATCGTCGGGCAGAACGTGCTTACTCCGGAAGCTTCGGCGGCTTGTGATCCGGGTAATCCAGACTGCTGAGACCTTCTTTAAGAAAGGTCACAAGGTCCTTCTTGTCGCCCGCTGTCAGCCGCAGTGGAAACAGGTCTTCGTCCAGGTAATCGTTTGCGATGCCGCCTTTGGTGTAGTGCTCTACAACATCTTCAAGCGTCTTCAGACTGCCGTCGTGCATGTACGGGGCCGTTTTCGCGATCTCCCGCAATGTGGGAGTCTTGAACGCTCCGCGATCACCTTCCAGGCGGCTGACCACCTCGCGCCCTGGGTCGGGTTTCTTCTGGTCCGTCCCGATCCCCACGTTGTGGTACGAGTTGTCCGAGAAATTGGGACCGCTGTGGCATGCCGAGCAGTTGGCCTTACTAAAGAACAGCTTGCGACCGCGCTCGGCGACTTCCGAAAGAGCCGTCTTGTCGCCAGCTTTGAAAGCGTCGTAGGGCGCGTTCCCGGACAACACGGTCCGTTCGTAGGCGGCAATGGCCTTGCCGATGCCGTCGGATGTCACGTCGCTGCCGAAGACGTCCTTGAACTGAGACCGATATCCCTCGATGGCATTCAGTTTCTTCACGACGGACTCAAGCGTTTCAGCCATCTCGATGGGATTCTGAATCGGTCCAAGAGCCTGCTCTTCCAGCGATGCGGCGCGTCCATCCCAGAATTGCTGACGATAGTAAGCGGCATTGATCACGCTGGGAGCACTGCGTCCGCCTTTGGCGCCGCCAACTCCAGTTGCAAATCGCTCGCCGTTGCTGAAGCCCTTTTTCGGATCGTGACAACTCGCGCACGACACAGTGCCGTCTTTGGACAGGCGTCCGTCAAAGTACAACTGCTTGCCCAGCTCGATCTTTGCCGCCGACGGTGGATTGTCGGCCGGCCATTTGACGGGCTTGAGTCCCGCAGGCACGTCGGTCGTCTGAGCCGACGCGGCGCTGACGAACAGCGGCAGGGCGGGAAGTACGGCGATTGTGAAGCGACAAAGAAGTCGCATGAGTTCACACCAGTAGATCACAGAGGAAGTCCTGGGCGGTGCGGGTCACGGGGGCAGTGCAAACTGCCGAGGCAGGAAACGCTGGGGCGTTACAGCAATGCAGCGAGGTTGGATGAGGCGGGTCAGCGGAGGGACTGTAGTGATCGAGTTGAAAGCCCCGCAACCGACCCGCGCCGCGTCGCTGGCAATCATGGTTTGAGACATACACACTCTGTCCGAGCCCTTTCTTCGGAGAGCGGACAGCCTGTGTCTGCAACCAATGAGATCCTGTCCAATCTGGACACGAACTGGATCGTCGATGACGTGCGACGGGACACGGGCAACGGGGATTGGGCCGGTGTCCTCTGATCTGCCGTCATCCGCAGTATCAGCGTCACTCGCGGCCAACTTACTACCTGGCGTCAGGTCAAAGAGGCGAAAGCATGCTCCGGAAACTTCCTGTCGGCCTGACCCTGGTGATCGCAATTGGAGCACCTATGACGGACGAGTTTGAACCATTCGCTGAACAGTCACAGGTCCTGGGTGCCGGTTATGACCGGCCGGTCGGTGATCCAAATCAAAGCCGGTCGGTGGTCATCGCGACAAACGGCATCGTCGCGACGAGCCATCCGCTTGCGGCTCAGGTCGGACTGGACATCCTGAAGTCCGGCGGCAATGCGGCGGACGCCGCCATCGCGGCCAGCGCGATGATCGGCCTCGTGGAACCCATGAGCTGCGGCATCGGCGGAGACCTGTTTGTCATCTACTGGGATGCGAAGACGGAGAAACTGCATGGCCTGAACGCCAGCGGCCGCAGTCCGTATGGCATTAATCGAGACGTCATCAAGAAGCAGGGGCTTTCAGAGATTCCGACTTACAGTCCGCTCGCCTGGTCGGTCCCCGGATGTGTCGATGGCTGGGACGAACTGCGCAGCCGCTTCGGATCAAAGCCCTTTGATGAGCTGCTCGCTCCGTCGATCTCGTACGGCGAGTCTGGATTCCCGGTGACACAGATCATCGCCAGCTACTGGGAACGCGCTGAGGAACGGCTCAGTAAGTGGCCATCATCCGTGAAGACATACCTTCCAGGTGGCGGGGCACCTCGTGAGGGTGAGATTTTTCGAAATCCGCTGCTTGCGGCGTCGTATCGAGCCATCGCCGATGGCGGACGTGACGCGTTCTACAAAGGCTCGATTGCCAGACAGATTGTCGAGTTCAGCGAGGCCAACGGCGGCTATTTTTCCATGCGGGATTTCGCCGATCACACGTCGGACTGGGTCGAACCGGTCTCAACGACATACCGTGGACACGAAGTCTGGGAACTGCCGCCAAACGGACAGGGCATTGCTGCACTCGAGATGCTCAATGTGATCGAAGCCTACGATGTCCGCGCCATGGGGCATAACTCGGCCGACCTGCTGCACCTGTTTGTCGAAGCGAAGAAGCTGGCCTTCGCGGACCGGGCGAAGTTCTACGCCGATCCGGACTTCAACCGGTTGCCGACCGCAGAACTGATCTCGAAAGAGTATGGCGAGCGACAACAGAAGCGGATCAACATGCAGCGGGCCGCGACGGACGTGCCCGCTGGTGATCCCAAGCTGGGACATGGCGACACGATCTATCTGACAGTCGTCGACAAGGACCGCAACTGCTGCTCGTTCATCCAGAGTAACTATCACGGCTTCGGCTCACAGATCGTCACGGGTGACGTCGGATTCGCGATGCAGAACCGTGGTCAGCTCTTCGCTCTGGATGACGATCACTTGAATCGCCTGGAGCCGCACAAGCGTCCGTTCCACACCATCATTCCGGCCTTCGTCACGAAGGATGGCAAACCATTCTTCTGCTTCGGAGTCATGGGCGGCGACATGCAGCCGCAGGGGCACGTGCAGGTTCTGATGAACATCATTGATTTCGACATGAACGTGCAGGAAGCCGGCGACGCGGCGCGAGTCCAGCACTTCGGATCTCAAACTCCGACGGGACGCCCCATGGAAGAAGGCGGCGGTCGAGTCGGCATCGAATCCGGTATCCCGCTGGAATCGGCACGGGAACTGATCGAGCGAGGCCACAAGCTGGTCAAAGCAATCGGTTCGTTCGGCGGCTATCAGGGAATCCTGATCGATTGGAAGAACGGCACACTGCACGGCGCGACCGAAGCCCGCAAAGACGGAGCCGCCGTTGGTTATTGACTGCAGTCGAGGTGGAGATGGGCGAGTACGTTTCGACGCCTTCGCCTGCGGATCAACACACCCAATGCAATGGTGCCGCAGCACGCCAGTGTCGATGGTTCAGGAACAGTGCTACTACCGGCGAGTGCCGGAGCCGCGTAACCGATGCTCGGAACAACAAGGGGCTGGACATTGCCATTGATGACGTTGGCATCCCAATCCGCAATGCCAGCAGCGTTGTCGAACACATTAGCATTAATCTCGACGTTGCCCACGCTGTCATGTGTGGGCGCCAGAATTCGGATACCGGTAGTGTTGGAGTCGATATTCTGGGCCGTTGCCGCGGAATCCAGCTCAGCGATCAGGGCTGTGGCGAGTGCGGATGAATCGGCTGCCGGGACCAGGCCAGCCGGTATGGTGTTGGGGTCGACATTGTAGGTAATCTCGAAGTCGTAGGTCGTACCGGACACAGTGATACCGGTGATGCTCGTCGGTCGAAATGTCCCCGCAAAATCGGTGAAGACGACGGCCGCGAATGCTGTGTCTGGGGATGTGGCCCACGGTATTGTGATGCCAATGACAAATAGAAATCTCCACATGACCGACGCCTTGCTGCCTCAGGGTACGCTGCGGACCCGACTCGTCTTTCACGGGATGTTGAGCTGCGGGATCCGTGGTCTCGTCCAATAGTGGCGATCCCGATGGAGCAAGCAATGGTGATTCCTGCTGATGAATGACTCTGGGTTCCATCGCCGACGATATGACAGTTCTGACAGAACGTTTCGGGCACCTGCAACGTCGTCCTCCTCCTCCTACTGCTGTCGATTTCACCATGGACGTCCGTCAAGAGACGGGCGCGTCGACGTCTTCGGAGTCGACGATTTCCACGGAACTGTCGTCTTCGTCATTGGACCAGACTGGTTCCGGGACACGCATTCCGCTGTAGGCTTCGTGGTCCTGGATGAAACGCTGATACCGTGCATCCAGTGTGGAACCGTGACCCTGTCCCGCCCTCTGGTAGTTGTTCGCTCGATTCCAGCGGAGAAACGTCCGCAGCAGTTCAACAATCGCAACGAGCCCAATCAACATTGCGGCCCAGCCGTATGTTGACCACGAGTATTCCTGGCCCAAATCCTGTGTGAGGTACGCGCCACCCATCCCCATCGACACGCACGCCAGAGTACCATCGAGCCACATCTTGCGTTTCAGTTTGCCCTGTGAATGCGTTGTCAGAGCGTTACGGGCGGATTCATTCGCGACGTTCCGCAGCGACGAAATCGTCATTCTCTGAGCCAGTTCCCGTTGCTTGACCAGGGCAGTTTCTTTGCTTTTCGCATCGTCGGTCGTCGCCTCGTCCCGCCATCCCGCTCGGGCGCTGGATCGGTCAATTTCCGGACCAGTCGGCGCGACGCTATCTGCCCACGCGGGTTTCGTGGTTTCCAACGGTTCTTCAATCGACAGGTCATCGTGGACCGCACTCGCCGACTCATCCGCCTGGTCACTTGAGTCCGGAGACTCGGCCGGGTTGGCCTTCTTCTTCATGCCGAACATCGACGCCAGCAGTGTGCGAAACGCCTTCAACTGTTCTGCTTCGCCATCCCCAGCGTCCTGCGCTTTGTCGGCCAGCTCAGTGACGGGGACTGCGTTGGTTGGGACGTTCTCTACCTTTTGTCCTCCAAAAAGATTCCCGGTTGTTTCGGCGTGCGACTCATCCTGGGAATGCCAACTGTCCGGCTCCTCGGAACCCGCCGGGAGATTCCCGTCCGCAGCCGGATCCCGCTTGCGATTGCCGACCTTATCAGTGGGATCCTGGTCAAATGCGTCGGAGGCTTCAGCGAGGTGTCTGGCGGTCTCGCCGCGTTCATCACGCAGCGCTTCGACCTGGGACTCGATCTCGTCGACCTGCTGCTGCAATTCGGCCGATAGCCCCTCCGCGTCGGGTTCGTCAAAGATATCGTCGAACAGCGCTTCGGCACTGACGTCCAGGTCAATCGTCCGTTCCACATCAGCCGGGTTAATAGACTCGTCCAGTACACCGTCGATGCCATCGTCGTCACCAAGGACGTTATTCAACACATCAAGGTATCGTGACTGCTCCTGCGTGAGCTGCTCTTTCACAGCAGAAAACTGCGACGCCATCGCGTTCAACTGCTGACGTTCGACATTGCGGGCGCGCCGTTCGTAAGCCAGCTCCTCCATGGCCAGTTCCAGCCGGGCCTTCACGCTGGATTCGTCGTTGTCATCGAAGTTCCCGGAAAGCTGTTCGCGTCGCGCGTCGAGCTGCGAGCGTTCAGACAGCAGCCGTTCGAGCTTCTGTGTCATGACCGCCAACTGTGCCTGCAAACCCTCTCGATTCGCGTCGAGTGACCGGGTCGCGCCGCGAATCTCCGATTCCTTCTTTGCCAGTTCCCGTTTGCGGTTCGCCAGACGCTGCCGTTCCGACACTGACGACTGGCGGACCTCCTGCATTTCGTACTGTCCCGCCTGAACTCTCGATTCAAGATCACGGGCCCGACGACGCTCCTGTTCTCGAGCCTGACGTTCCGCCTGCAGTTCCTCGATTGCATGCTCCAACCGACCAGCCAGATCGCGGGCCTGCAGACTCACGTCATGATTCTGCGTGACCAGTTTGTTTCGCTCGCTGTCCAGCCGTTCCCAGTCAGACTTCAGCTTCTCGCGCCCCGTCCCGATTTGCGACATCTGCGATTCGACGTTCTGGTGCTCGATCTGCAGTTCCTCGCGCAGACTGTTCAGTTCCATGTCCTTTTGAGTCAGCCGCATCTGCAGCGAAGACAGTTCGTCCTCGCGAGCCGACACGCTCAATCGATACGACTGAATCTGTTCGCCATCCGTCGCTACGCGCGTCCGCGTTTCCGCAAGCTGCGCCTGTTCCGCTGCCAGTCGCTGTTCCATTTGAGCCAGACGCTGTCGTTCATCGTCCCGGTTGACACGTTCGTTCTGCAGATCACTCAGCGAGGCTTCAACGCGATTGAGCAGTTCCTGTTGAGCTTCGGTCGGGTCACCACCACCGGTCAGAATCTGCTGCTCAAGTTCGGCCGCTCGCTGACGATCAGCATCCCGCTGTTCGCGTTCCACTTTGAGTTCCGCGAGTGCTGATTCCAGTCGCGTCGTCAGGTCGTGTTCGCGTTCGACGAACTGCGAATTCTGCTCGGCCAACTGGACCTTGTCAGTTTCCACGCGATGCCGTTCGCCCCGTACATCCGCGTGCTCGCCATTCAGCTCCTCGACTCGTTGCTGCATGGCCTCACGGTCTTCGTTCAAGGCCGACTTGGCATCGCCAAGCTGAGTTTCCAGCAACTCCAGTTTCTTCTTCAGCGCGTCGATGTGCTGACGATCGGCGGCGACCTCGGCCTTTTCGGTTTCCACCCGCGCCAAGTCAGCGTCGATACGCGTCTTCTCCGCCTCAAGCTTCGCGTATTGAGATTCGACGCGTGCCTGTTCCAGCGCCAGACGCGCCCGTTCGGCTGAAACCTCGCCGCGTTCGGATTCCAGTTGGGTCTGTGTCTGATTGAGTTGCTCGCGCTGCTGCTTCAACTCGTCGCGGTCCTTCGTCGTGGCGTTCAACTCGCGGTCCAGTTCCTCCCGCGCCGAGTCCAGTTCGTGCTGCTGCTCGTCGAAGCACTCACGGTCGGATTCGAGCTTCTGTAACTCCGCCTGCAGTTGTGCATCGCGAAGTTCCAGTTGCTCGCGGTCCCCACTGAGTTGCTCGATCTGCGATTCAAGCTGAGTCTTCTCCGACTGGAGCTGTTCTTCGCGACCTTCCAGATCAGCAACTAGCGCATCCTGTGCCTGCTGTCGTTCGTCGAGCTCCACGGAACGCGACTTCAGTTCCTGGTCGTCTGCGTCGAGCTTCTGTCGCGCCTCATGGAGGGCATTCTGCTGTGCTTCGAGTTCCTGCAAATCTTCGTTGAGCTTCATCCGCTGCTGGTCGGCGGCCTCTCGATCCGACTGGACCTGTTCGCGATCATGTTCAACCTGACGCTTTGAGCGAGTCAGCTCAGCTCGGTCGTTCGCGATCGACTCGCGATCCCACTCCAGTGACTGCTGCCTGTCTGCGAGTTCGGTCTCGACCGATTCCAGTTCGGCCTGACACCCGTCCAGATTTTTCTGGCGGATGTCGAACTCGTCATTGTGTCGGTCCTTGTCGCCTTCGAATTCTTCTGATCGGTTCGCCAGGACTTTCCGGTCCTGATCCAACCGTTTGAGTTCCTCGGCGATCAGTTCGCGTTCCGCCTGCAGCTCGCCAGTCTGTCGCTGGTGTTCGGTCTCGGATTCCTGCTGTTGAACAGTGAGCTGTGCCTGTGCGTCCTCGGCCTGTTCATGAAGCTGAGAAAGCTCGGTCCGCTGCGACTCACGCGCGGCGTCTTCTTTCAACAGTTCTTCGCGGCGATCTTCGACTGCCTGCCGGTCAGACGAGATTGATTTGCGGGCTTCTTCGACAAGCAGCTCACGAGACTCGAGGTCAATCCGCAGCTCGTCCACTTCCGCTACCTCGATATCGATTGCCTGTCGATCCAGTTCGAGTCGCGCCTCGAGTTGTCTGAAGCCTTCTTCCTTCTTCGCCCACTCGGTTTCGAGTTGTTCGATCTGCAAACGTTTGCCATCCAGTTCCTCGAAATGCCTTTTCAGGTCCTCGCGTTCATCTGCCAGTTTCTTCCGCTGAGTCTCCAGTCGAGTGACATCATCCTCGACTTCATTTCGCTGCTGTTGCAGGCCGACGCGATCGACTTCGAAGGCCTGGCGGGACGCATCGATACCCGAGTACTCGGTATCGATCCGCTGACGCTCGTCTTCCAGTTCGGCACGCCGCGATTCGAAGTCGGCCTCGTTGCGTCGGAGTTCCGCCTGAGTCTCCTGCAGTTTGCGGCGGTCACGTTCCAGCCGCTCCCGGTCCGCTTTCAGTGTGCGGTGGTACTCATCCAGAGCGGACTGCGCGGTCTGGTACGCCTGCGACTTTTCTTCCAGTCGAGTCCGGTCGGAATCGAGCCCGGCCGTCTTGTCCTGCAGTTCGCTACGTTCCTGATCGACCGCCGCACGCTCAGCTTCCAGGCGGGCTTCCTGTTCGGCCAGTTCCTGTTGCTTCGATGCGAGTTCCTCGCGACTGGCATCGACCTGCCGCTGCATCTGATCCAGTTCCGCCTGTTCGTCGCGGCACTTTGCGATCTGCACTGTCAGCTCGCCGCGTTCTTCAGAGATCGTCAGTTCGCTGGATTCGAGCCGCTCACGCAACTCGGCGAGCTGTTCGCGTTCCGCCTTGCGGTCCTTCTGCTCACGTTCGAGCGCCGCCCGGTCCTGCTGGAACGCGCTCGTCTGTTCGAGCAATTCGAGCTGCTGTTCCGCGAGTTTCGAGTTCTCTTCCTGCAGCCGCAGCTCGTCCTGCACGAGCTTTTGCTTCGATGATTCGATGTCTCCTTCAGTCGTCGTCGTACTCTCCGCCAGTTGTTGCAGACTTTCACGCTGCCGGGCCAGTTCTTCCTGTTCGCTCTTGAGTTCCCGCTGCGATGCTTCGATCGTGGCACGCAACGCAGTCAGCTGACTTTCCTGCGACGCGATCTGCTGTTCGCGATCCTGCAGTTCCGTCTTCAGCCGCCGCTGCCGGTCTTCGGTCTCCTGAGTTTGTTTTTCCAGTTCGTCCGCGTTGAGATGAAACCGCTGGTCCCACTCGCGTTCTTTGTGCTCGAACTCGCGCTGCTGCTCTTCGAATTCCTGCTGCTGCCGCGTCAAGGTCTGCTCGAGCGCGTTTGCCCGCAGGATTCGTTCACGCAGTGAACCGCTCTGTTCGTCAAACTCAGACTGCCGCGTTTCCACTTCGGCTTCGCGGCTGGTCAGCGATTCTTCCAGTTCACGAGACTTTACCTCCAGCTCCTGCTGCTGCGTCTCGATCTCAGCCCGCTGCGTGTCGAGCTTCTGCTGCGTTGCGTCGGAGTCGCGAGTCTGTTCCGACAGGTTCGCTTCCTGTGACTTCAGCGCTTCGTCACGTTCTGCCAGTTCCGCCTTCTGCTTCTGGAGTTTCGATTCCAGATCGAGCAACCAGCGTTCCTGTGACGACGTATCGTCCGAGCGGCTTTCGACTTCGCTCAGTTTATTCGTCAGTTCGTTCTCACGCTCGGCCAGCTCTTGAGTTCGCTTGTTGAGAAACTCGTCCTTTTGTGCGGCTTCCGCCAGCCGGGCCTCCAGCGAGGATCGTTGTGATTCGAGCTGTTCCTGCCACTGACTGATGTCCGCGTTGTACCGTTCGATCTGCCCGCGCAGCGTTTGCTCACGCTGTTTCATCGACTCGGCCAGTCGCTGGAGCTGCTCGCGATAGGCCTGATGCTCGTCATCACCGCCATCCAGGTCGGCGGTCTGCTGCGTCAGCTTCAGAAGTTGTGCGTCCAGCTCCTGCTCGCGTTGCCGCAGGTCTTCATCCTGACGGGCGACGCGTTTCTCTTTCTCGTCCAGAAGCGTCAGACGACTGTCCGCATCGATTTGCCCACGAGAGACGGACGTCTCCCGCTCCTCGAAGTCCTTCCGTTGCTGTTCCAGATCTGCCTGCTGGACTTCGATCTGCCGACGCAGACTTTCCAGTTCCGCACGTTCCGAATTCAACAGCACGCGCGCCGCGGACGTGTCCGCGTCATTCAGCTGACCACCGTCGGCCATATTCTCCCGCAGAGCCTGCAGTGCTTCCCGCTGACGGTCCAGTTCCTGCTGCTGCTGTTCGAACTCCTGACGACGCGAATCGATCTCCGACTGCTGGCTGTGGAATCGAGTACGCAGCCGTTCCAGTTCGTCCGTCTGGACTTTGAATTCCTTGCGCTGGTGATCGAGTGCGAGTTCCTTGTTGGCCAGCTCGGCCTTCTTTCGATCCAAACCATGCTCACGATCGCGGAACTCCTCTTCCCGCTCCTGCTGAGTTTTGCGCGCCTCGTCAATTTCCGCGCGAATCCGGCTCAGTTCGTCTTTCTGTTCCTGCAGGTCGTCGCCCTGGCCAGTCAGCGTCTTGAGCTGTTCGTCGAGTTCTCGCGCGGCCACTCCGCCCTGCTCGCGTGCCGATAGTTCCTGAAGCTTGGCATCCAGTTCGTCAAATCGTTGATCGAGTTCCTGTTCTCGGGTGACCAGAGTCTGCTCGCGGTCATCAAGTTCCCGGGCATCATCTGCCAGCCGATTCTGCTTCTGGCTCAACTGCACTCGTTTCTGCTTCAGTTCGCCCTCGGGAGAGCCCAGGACGTCGACTGAGACGCCTTCACCTTCATCGCCGAACGCCGTCTCGATTTCGTGAGATTCCGCAGGTCGCAGCCGGAACTCGGCCGGGCCGATCGCCACTCGGTCGCCTGGCATCAATTCCGTTGTCTCGCGCACCGGGCGGTCGTTAAGCCATGTGCTGGCGCCGTATTCCTTCAGAATCGTACTTTTGGGTCCGGATGTAATCAGAACGTGCTGAGGATCCACACTCTGGGCGCGAACCGTCAATGTGCAGGCGCGGGACGATCCGATCGTGCACTCTGTCCCGGGCAGCAGGAGGATCGCCTGCAGCCCGAGGTGCTGTTGCACTGGCTCGATGACCAGGACCTCTCGGACCGGCCGAATCGATCGGACGACGTTCTGTGGAGTCTGGAACTGTTCTGCCATGGCAATCACCAGAGAGACTCGGACGGTGCATAGACACGCACGGCGCAACAAGCGGAGTTTTTGCCGTATGGGGATATACAACGTGCAGCCAGGCAGTCAAAAAGCGTCCGGCTGTCTGACCGGCAAAGTCGGAAAACCTGGGCCGCACAGCACGATCGCACCCCGGGTAGCGGGAATGGCAACATGTTGCGATTCGGAAACACACCGGGGAACTCTCGCGAACGGTTGAACGTCTGAGTACAGTCACAAATCAACTTCGCGACATCTTCACGTCACGCACACCCGGGCCTCGCCATGCGTCCATTTGGTTCCTTCAAGTCCATCGCCCGCCAGCGCCGAAAGAGACCGGCACGGGCAGAGCGGCTCGAAGCACGTGCGCTGCTGGCGACTTTTAGCGTCAACTCACTGGTCGATACTGTCGACACGGACCCCGGCGACGGAGTCGCGATTGACGCGTCTGGCAACACGTCGTTGCGTGCGGCCGTGCAGGAAGCAAACGCACTGGCCGGCGAAGACATGATCATCCTGCCCGCCGCTCTCCTTCCGATTCAGCTCTTCATCGCTGGGCGCGGCGAGGACATGGCAGCGACTGGCGACTTGGATATCACGGATGACGTGACGATCGTCGGTGCAGGGGCCGGCGATACGATTGTGGACATCGAGCGACAGGACCGCATCTTCGACATTCATCCGGGCGTCACCGCGGAACTGTCTGGCATGACCATTCGCGACGCGCGTGTGAATAGCAGCACGGAAGACGGGGGAGCCGTTCGGAACCGGGGAACTCTGACAATTGTCGACAGCACGCTCACTCTGAACGACTCGGCAGGGGGCGGCGGAGCAATACTGAATGAGGCGGGGGCAACCCTGACGATCACTCGCAGTCTGCTCGATCAGAATACTGCCAGTGGCGTGCGCGGTGGCGGTGCCTTGTTGAACCGTGGCACAGCGACCATCGATCGGTCAGTACTGGACCGCAACACCGGCTCGGTGCTTGGTGGCGGCATCATGAATACCGGGACTGGCGATCTCACAGTGATCGGCACGGAGCTGACGTCCAATCGGACAAGCAGCGCACAGAATGGCGCTGGCCTCTTCAACGCCGGCATCGCCGACGTATCGCACAGCACATTTCATCTGAATCAGGCGGCGAATGGTGCCGCCATCTATGTTTCTGGTGGTGGCAATGCCGTCCTGCGTCTCACGAACTCCACACTGTCGGGTAATTTCGCGTTTGGACGCGGTGGCGGCATTCATGTCGCTGACCCTGGCGACGATGTCCTGATTCGGCTGTCGACTATCACCGAGAACTTCGCGTCGGCTGGCGGCGGCGGTTTGTTTACGGTTGGTGACATCGGTCTCTCGGGTTCGATCGTCGCGGGGAACACGACGTCCGGTACGCTCGGCGTGTCTCAGATCGACGGGCAGATTAATAGCAACGGTTTCAACCTGCTGGGTACGACGGTGACGGGGCAGACCGGGGACGACATCATCGCAGCCGATCCTGTACTGGATTCGCTCAAGCGAAACGGTGGACCGACGCGCACGCATCGTCCGCTGTCCGGCAGTCTGGCAGTTGACAATGGACATCCATCGGACACTTCGCTGCTGGATCAACGGTTCTTGCCTCGTCCGCGTAACATTTCCGGCGGCCTCGGCGCACCGGACATCGGTGCCTACGAAGTACAGCCGTTCGCTTACTCGCCCGATCTGACCGATCTTCGTGTGCGGCTCAACGGTCAGGACTTCGAGATTGTCAACGAGTCTGACGGCACCGTTGTGCAGACGACTCCGTTCAACCCGGATATCGAGATCATCATCACCGGCACCGACGGTAACGACTCGCTGATCGTCGACTTTTCCGGCGGCGATCCCGTCCCGGTCGACGGATTGACATTCGACGGAGGGGCCGGCAGCGACTCGCTGACTCTGATCGAGGGATTGCTGACGACAATCACGCACACCTACACAAACGCAACAGACGTCGACATCGCGCTCGATGACGGCAGTGCCGTTCGAGTCGTGTCGGGTATCGGGCTGACGGATCTGACGGACGGCCTGTTGGCGACCGGTCGGGTGTTCAATTTCGGCGACGGCAATGACGTCGTGGAACTCGATGACGATGGCATTGTCGGCAGTGTCAGCATGCAGCTCACCAGTAGTCTGACCATCCCTCAAGTGAACTTTCGCAATCCGGATGCGACACTGGTTATCAACCTCGGAGACGGCAACGACGACCTCACGTTTGCCGGCACTGATGGAGACTACACTGGATCGCTGCGGGCGAACGCAGGGCCTGGTGATGACCGGTTGGATGCCAGTGCATTGACGGTCGGGGCAAGCCTGCAGGGCGATGGTGGCGCGGACACTCAAATCGGCGGGAGCGGCGACGACACGCTCAATGGAAACAGCGGATCCGATTCACTCGTGGGAGGCGATGGGAACGATCGCATCCTCGGCGGATCCGACCGCGACGTATTGATCGGTGGGGCAGGCGACGACGAGCTGCGAGGTCAGGGGAGCGTTGACGACTCGCTGACCGGTGGCCTGGGCGATGATGTGCTGGACGGAGGCAACAACGACGGTAGTGGCAACGACGTGCTGATCGAGCAACACAACGTCGCGGAGCTGACGCTGACGGAAACGTCACTGACGGGTCTGGGCAACGACACCCTGATCGGTATTCGCAAGGCCTATCTTTTTGGCGGTGCTGCCGCGAATCGGATGGATGCGTCGGCGTTTCCATTTTTCGCCCTGCTGCGGGGTGCTGGTGGGGCGGATGAACTGATCGGTGGAGCCGGCCGAAACGTCCTGATCGGCGGCGCCGGCAGAGACACCCTGACGGGCAACGGTGGAAGAGACCGATTGCGCGGCGGCGGTCTGAGCGATGTGCTGGACGGAGGCGCCGGTGTCGACACCTTGCTGGGACATGCCGGCAGAGACACGCTGACGGGCGGCGAAGGCAATGATCGACTGATCGGCGGCCCTGGAATTGACACGCTCATTGAGTCAGCCGATGCCGACATCACAGCGACTCGGACCAGACTGACCGGGGTCGGGACTGACGTACTGCGGCAGATCGAGCGACTCAGTCTGACCGGAGGTCCCGGAGACAATCGGCTCGATGTTTCACAATTCGACCGTCCAACCACGGTCGACGGTCAGGGCGGCAACGACACGATCATCGGCTCCGCCGCGGCCGACACTCTGTCGGGAGGCGAAGGCGACGATTCCATTCTCGGACGAAATGGAAACGACCAGCTTTTTGGCGGGATCGGCGACGACACTCTTAATGGTGGAGACGGCAACGACGTCCTTGATGCCGGCGCCGGCAACGACGGACTCTCGGGCGGAACGGGCAGTGACCAGTTAGTGGGCGGTGACAACAGCGACACGCTTTATGGTGGAGACGGCGACGACGCCCTGTCAGGCGGGGCTGGCGATGACACGGTCCAGGGCGGTCTCGGCGATGACGCCGTAAATGGCGACGCCGGTGCGGATATTTTAACGGGCGGGATTGGCGACGGAGTGGCCCAGGGCGGAGACATCTTCGACACTCCCGGCGAATCCGACGAATTCTTCAGCCTGAACCCAGTGCCCGACTGGGTAGACCAGGTGTAGGTCGGACGGAGCGAACGCGCAGCTCGGCCGCAGCCACTTGGAACCACTCGATCTCGCCACTCTGCGTGGTTTCCTCGGGGCCGGCCAAAATCTGGTAACTTCGGCTACACCGCAAAACACGACTGACACAGCACTACGCTGGGTCGCGCAGGTGATTACCGAAACAGGCGGCAACTCTGCTGTGCACACAGGGCCCCGCAGCGGAAAGAGGTCGCGTCTCGTTGCTCTCCCGGCCTCCCATAGCTGCGCCATGCCGGTTTCAGAGCAACCGTCCCCACCCCGTTGGCAATCCCAGCCTCACGAAGCGGCAATCAACGAGGGCCACCCTGCGAAGACGGCTGGGTGCACTTGGCGAAGGACTTCGGCCGCCTGTTCCGCCCTGCGGCAGACTCGCCCGTGAGCCTGTCGAGTGAAGCCACGCGTCGCGAGCGTGCCTGGCTGCACGGGACACGCTGTGGTCAGAATATATTCATCGAGCCGGCCTGATCGATCCGCATTCGTCTGACTCACGTTTCACAATTGGCTACCTCGAAAAATGGGTGGGAGCTATCGTGCCACTCGGCGCGAGCCAGCCTGCTGGATTGGGCATCTGCGATCTGGTCTACTCTTAATCGTCCGCATTCTGCGGCCTGTTCACAGCCCGAACAGACTCGCCGGGCCACGCTCATATCCCGGAACAATGACTGACACCTCTCGAACTGTCCGCATCTTCATTTCAAGCCCCGGCGACGTGGTCGACGAACGTGACCGGGCGCGGAGAGTGATTGACGGGCTCGGCCGGCAGTATCCCGGGGTCGCACTGCAGCCGATTCTGTGGGAAGACCTCGCGTTGCCAGTCACGGCTTCGTTTCAGGAAAGCATCGACTTTGTCCTGGACCGTGATCCGATCGACATCGCTGTGTTCATCCTCTGGTCGCGTCTGGGGACTCCGCTGGGCGCCATGATGACGCGCCCCGATGGCACGCCGTATCGCAGCGGAACTGAACGCGAGTTCGAACTGATGCTCGCAGCCTTCGAACAAAGCGAACGGCAACGTCCGGTTATTCTCGCCTATACACGGGATGACGACGCGGGGTTCAAGCAGAAGCTGGCAGAAGTTCCAAACTCGGAGTTGGAAGAATTCATCGCCCAGCAGCGGCTCACCGACGCTTTTGTCCGCGAACAGTTCTTTGATTCTGAAGGCCACAACATCCGGGCCGTGCAGAGCTATCGGGAACCGGTCGCGTTTTCGCAGCGACTTCGTATCCATTTGCGGCACGCCCTTGATGATCTACTGGGAACGAATGCTGGTCCTCGATGGCTGGGCGAACCGTATCGTGGCCTGGATGTTTTTGACGTCGAACACGCACCCATCTTCCATGGTCGCGACGAGGAAACCTGCGATCTGCTGCAGCGGCTGCGTGAACAGCGGCGGGCGGGCTGTGCGTTTGTGGTGATCGTCGGAGCCAGTGGGTCCGGAAAAAGTTCCCTGGCGCGGGCCGGTGTGGCTGCGAGTCTCGTCAACCATGCCGGAGATGACGGCGAGAAACAGTGGCGTGTGGCCGTCTTCCTGCCTGCTGTCGGCACGACCGGAGTGTCGCAATCGTCTGGCATCGACAGCGAGCAGCAGGCAAAGACCAGTGTGCACAGTCTGTTCGTGTCGCTGACTGACACGCTGGCCGAAGCCATACCGGAACTCGAAGCCGGCGGAGTGGATCGCGAAACGATCGCAGCCGGTCTCGCAAAGGATTGTGCACTGACCGTGCAGCTGAGCATCGCCCCGGCATTCAAACGCAGCTCAGCGCACCACACAGATGGTCCCTCCAGAACGGCCGCGCAGCTCGCTGGCTCTCGCCCCCCGTCGCTGCTCCTCGTGCTCGACCAGCTTGAGGAACTCTGGACCGACCGGAACATTACGACGGAAGTCAGGGAACAGTTCCTGGTCGCCATCGAAGCTATGGCCAGACGGGACGACATCACGGTTCTGGCGACGCTCCGGAGCGATTTCTATCCGCAGGCCCAACAGTCGTCTGCGTTTCTACGAATGAAGGGCGAGCACGGTCACGTTGACCTGATGCCGCCAGGTCCCGCAGCCCTGTCGCGGCTGATCACAGAACCGGCGCGGCTGGCGGGAGTTCAGTTCGAGCGACACGAACAGTCCGGACTGTCGCTGGATGAGGTCATTCTACAGGACGCCTCCCGCGATCCTGCAGCGTTGCCACTTCTGCAGTATGCACTCGCCGAACTGTACCGTGGGACCCACTTACAACCAGCAGAAACTGGCGAAGAAACGAGGCATGGTCCAGGTGAACGCCGCACTGCCGTACGTCTTACGTTCGCGGCGTACGAGTCGCTTGGCGGAGTCGAAGGAGCGCTGGGCCGACGGGCGGAACAAGCATTCAAGAGCCTCCCGGGTCACGCTCAGGCGGCCCTGAATGAGCTATTGCCGTTGCTGATCACCATCGATGTGGACGGTGATCAAGCGGCAGTTCGCCGCCGCGTTGCGCTCGCCGACCTGACCACGACTTCGGCTGAGGAGGTCCTGGCCACGTCGATGATTGCTGCCCGTCTTCTGACCACGGACCGCCAGGGCAATGTCGCGATCGTCAGCTTGACGCATGAGGCATTGTTGCGTCGCTGGGATCGGATCGCGGCCTGGATCACATCGAATCGTGAGTACTTGCGTCTGCGAGCCCGCGTCGAACACAACCAGCGCCGCTGGGAAACGCAGGACAAGGACACGACCCTGCTACTTCCGGCCGGTCTTCCACTCGAGGAAGCCCGGCAACTGATTGACAACGTCCCGCATGTGCTGGCGGACGATACGTCTGCCTACATTCGCCAGTCTCTCGATCATCACGCTTCGGTTGCCGCTCGCCGGTCTCGCCGCCGCCGGGCAGTTATTCGGAGCCTGGTCACCTTGACGATGCTCGCAGTGGTCAGTGCTGCCGTCGCCGTGTGGCAGGCCTTTGAGGCACGTGAACAACGCATGATTGCCGAGCGGGAAACGGCTGACGCCACCGCTGCGGCCAAAGCCGAGCAGGTCGCGAAGGATCGCGCTGTGGTGGAACAGAGGCGTGCAATCCGCACTGCCTACAACCTGAGGCTGCGGCGTGTGGCAGACGAGATTCCTTCTGATCCCGAACAGGCACTGTCCATTCTCGCGGACTGTCCTGTCGAAATCCGCGACTTCACATGGCGATTATTTCGGAGTCTTTGTCCCACCGGCCGACAACTCAGAGGACACGAGGCCGGGGTCAACGCGGTTTGCTTTTCACCGGATGGACAGAGTCTCGCAACAGCCAGTGACGATCACACAGTACGCGTCTGGTCTGTCCCGGAACACGAGTGTCGTCAGGTGCTGTCCGGTCATTCGGACGAAGTCCTTGCGCTGTGCTTTTCTTCCGACGGAGAGCGACTCGTCTCTGGCTCGAAGGATCGAAAGGCAATTGTGTGGAACATCCAGGCGGGCCAAAGCCCGGAAAGCATCGTCCATGCGACCGACGTCGTGCGCGCCATCGGTTTTGCAGACAACGATAGATTCGTTATTGGGACAGCTGACGGCCAAATCCGGCTGGTCAATGTCAAGCCTCCGAATGAAGGAAGTATCGTTGTTAAGGAGGGACCCGCGATTACCTGTATGGCGGTAACGCTGGACGGAGTCATCTATAGCGGCAATGAGGTCGGTACACTGACTGCACGAAATCTCTCGGGTTCGATTCTGGCGTCAGCAGAAACTCGCATCGCACCTGATGATGCGTCAGCGCTCTGGGCACTTGATGTCAGCCGTGATCACCCGATTGTGCTTGCGGGGACAGTCGACTGGACTGAAAAGAGTCCTTCACATGTTACTCTGAGAGACAAAGAGACTTTGCATTGGATAGAAACCATACCTGTCGCAATGCGGGATATTCATGCTGTCGCCGTTTCTGACGATGCCAGTGCCTTTGCCATTGGTGGACTTGCCACCGGAGAACTCCACATATGGAAGCGTGACGCGGAACACGCGCACGTTGTACTGCGCGGGCATTCGCAGCAGATCTGGGATGTTGCCTTTGCTCCCGATGACAACTCGACACTGGCGTCCGCCTCTTATGACGGCAGCGTCATGCTGTGGAATGCGCCGGCTGACGACTCCCAATTCATTGAATTGCCTGACGACACAATCCACGCAATTCTTTCAGCGGATTGTAAACAACTCGCAGTGGCACGGCGCAACAACTCAGTGTTTATCGGTTCGCCACATGACACGGATTCATTTAAGCAGGTCGTCGCCGCCGGCAAGGATTCTGTGCGTCAGGTGACAATGTCACACGATGG
Source organism: Planctomycetota bacterium (assembly GCA_963579025.1). Taxonomy (GTDB): domain Bacteria; phylum Planctomycetota; class Planctomycetia; order Planctomycetales; family Planctomycetaceae; genus CAUZFZ01. The sequence continues at coordinate 48,293 of CAUZFZ010000017.1, forward strand.
TTCGCGTCTGGCCGCACTAACGGACACGTCTGTGGTTATTCGCGGGCTTCCAGCGGGCTCGGCAGCACTCTCAATTGCAACGGAGCATCCTGCGCTGAGTGTCGCGTTCAATGCGGATGGTCACCACATTGGCGTTGCCTTTGCGAATGGACTGGTTCGGCTGTACGCAGTTCACACCAGCAAACTCATCACTGAATTGAGACTTGCCGAAGCAGCGGGATTGACGCTGTTCTCGCCATATACAGGCCACTATTTTGCCTGTTCCGACGCGAAGTCCACGGCGTTCGTCGACATCGTTGAGGGGGCAGGGGGACTGTCCTTCAATCTGAGTGACTCGCAGGTCCTCTGTGCTGCCTTTTCGCCGGACGGTCAAAGTCTTGCATGTGGATGCTACGACGGACGAATACGCATTGTCACGCTGGCAGAGGAGCAGCCGCGTCTTGAAATACCAGCACACCGGTCCGCTGTCCTGTCTGTTGACTGGTCACCCGATGGCAAGACTCTGGTATCAATCGGCGACGGAGATTCAATCCGGGCCTGGGATCCCGTCAATGGACAGTTTCGGGCCGCAATTGGCGGATCACAATCCAGAGAGAGTCGGCTGCGATTCAATTCGGACAGCTCGCAGCTCTACTCCGTCAGTGCGTCAAGAATTCGATACTGGACTGCGCTCGACGGATCGGACCGGTGATCAGTAGGCGCTGAGGCTCACTCGGATAGTAGCACTCGATCCTTCGGGAATGCTGAGCTTCCGAGAGTACGTGTAACGTCGCACGCCAGACCACCACGAATAGACGCGGTATTCCCCAGGCGGCAGCTTGCGTCTAAAGACGCCTGTGGTACTGCCAAGTTCGTCCCAGACGCGACGATTGCTGTTGACCATTTTGAGTGGGTAAATGATGTCAAAACGTCTCTCATCGAGGTAGAACAGTTCTGCCCGGGCCGGTGTCGTCGTAATCTCAACCCCCCCGTCGAATCGTCCGGCTGGCGCCGCACAAGGACTTGGACCGGCAAGTCGCGCTGACTTGCCAAGCCGTTCGAAGTGGCGAATGACTGCTCGGTCGAGCTTCTCAAAACCACTTCTCAGGTCGGCCGCAAGTGAGCGGTACAGCTCCTGATCGGAACCTTGAAACCGGTCAATTCGATTGAGCTGGCCAATGATGTTGTTTTCCGTGGCCGCGATTTCGCTGGAGGTCAGCCAATCTGAGTGATAGCGACGAAATCTCTCGAGGACTGACTGTAATCTGTTCGGATAGTCGAGCGGCCAAGCCTCTGAGGCTCCAATTTCGCGGTGCCATCGATTGCACTTGTCGCACTGATATCTCCCGCTTTTGCATGTTTCAAACTCGTAATAGACCACATTGGAATTCTGACGTGATGTCCCCTTAACAAATCCGCCAGGGTCGGCGTTGGCCACATCCCTGGACACCATCTGGCGGTACCAGACACCGCGCGTAATTGACAGGGCACTGTGGTTTCTGGCAGCCAGCGACGCGACATGCTGTCCTAATCGCGGGCTCAGGGGGCAATTGGGATCATCAACCAGACACTGCGCCAGCTTCATACCGCAGCCACAGGTACAGTCTTCTTCACGCAGCATTTCGAGGGCTTCTGCTCGCTGCCGAGTCGTAAGACCGCGCAGGCTGACCTTTGAGAAGGACGTGGCGTTTCGCCATGCCTGCGGATACGCGGTCGTTCCCGTCAGCCCCAACACGAACAAAACCTGCCACGCAATTGCGATCGTTCTCACTGGATTCTCCCGGATGCAAGAGTTGTCTGCTCACACGTGTCCGGTAGTGTTAAGCGAAACTCACGTCGGAAGAAAGTCTGCGTTGATGCCGCGTGCTCCATAGTGACTCGCGACGAAACTTACGTAACCCAATTGTGCAAACTTGCAGTCCACGCTGTTAGCCGATTTGTCACGAGTATTTCGAGTCTCCATGCGAGCGGGAATCGTCGGCACTGCAGTTCTGCGGCAGACAAATCCCGCCCTGCAACTCGGATTCTGAGCTCGCCGGAACGTTAGCTCAGACCCGGGATCGGTTCCCAGGTGGATGCGGCTCGTGCGACTTCCGGCGGGACTCCCTGCGCGATTCTCAGTTCAGACACATCGAACAGTGTGCCCATAATCGTTGCGATCAGGTTTCGAATACCGATCGGTTCCGTTCGCGGCGTACCACCGTCACGTGCCGACTGGCCAATCACCTGCCCCATTTGCAATCCGCCGCCGGAGACCATCAGCGGAGCCAGGTTGCCCCAGTGATCGCGGCCGCCTCTGGCATTGATGCGTGGCGTGCGTCCCATTTCTCCGCAGCACACCAGCAGGATGTCGTCACTGAGACCACGGGCTTCGACGTCTTCAATGAAGGCCGACATCGCGTGGTCAAACGGCGTGCCCATGTAACGCATGCCCTCTTCGACGGTGGCATTATTCACGTCCGCGTGCATGTCCCAGACGAAGTTGGTGGTCACCGTGACGAAGCCGCACCCGGCTTCACACAGACGCCGGGACAGCAGCATCAGCTTGCCGAGTGACTTCGCGTTGTCGACGTAGTTGTTGTAGTTGTTCCAGTGACGGCTGATTTGCTCCGGACGCAGCAGCGGGGCCGTGTCGTATCGTTCCAGAGTGCGCGGGTCCTCTTTGGTCAGATCGAAAGCATCGGCCACTCCACCGAGAATGGTCGAAAACGCCTGCTCGCGGACTCGGTCCAGGCCGCTCAGCTCGCCCGCCTGGTCAAAGGACCATTTGACCTCATCCAGCCCGGACAACAGGGCTCGCCGATCGCCCAGCCGGTCCAGTGGCAGGTTCAGCTTAAGGTTCTCCTGGGCCTGCCCGCCGGAACCCGGAATGAACGGGGCGTAAACACTTCCGAAGTTTCCCGACGACTCGAATTTTCCAAAGCCGCTGGTACGCGGCCGAGTTGTCGGGTCGACGGATTTCGGGAACAGAGCCACATTCGTCGGCATCCCGCTATCGGGACGATTGGTCCCTGCGATCCGTGAGTAGATCGATCCGAGATTCGCGTTGAACGAATCAGCGCTCACAATCGGCTTGATGTCGTGGTTGCCGTTGCCTGTCACAAACGAACGGGCGATCGACGTCTTATCTGCCAGCTTCGCCAGCTTCGGAAACGTTCCGCCGTATGTGATTCCCGGCAGTGATGTCGCCAGTTCGCCGGTCGCACTGCGGATTCCTGATGGCGCCTCCATTTTTGGATCGAATGTCTCGATCTGGCTTGGCCCGCCATGCATGAACACGAACACGACTGATTTTCCGGTCGCGAGAGACCCACCGCTGGCCGCGCCAGTGGTTCCACTCAACAGATCGGACAGCGTCAGACCACCCAGGCCCAGACTGCCGATTCGCAGGAAATCCCGGCGTGACAACGGATTATTGAAGTCGCCAATCGAAAGCATCACTCGTCTCCCGAGAGCTATCAGCTCTGGAACAGATACGTTGAACTGCGCTGTTGTAGATATCGAGCGTCCCTGATGCATTCAATAGAGGAATCGCTGTGCTGCCAGCATCAGCAGCGACTCGGGTTAAATCGGTATCAGTGTTTGCGGATGCATGGCAGACTCGAACTCCTCAATTAACATGCCGGTCGCACTCAGGTCTCGCCAGACATTCCACGCAGCCGTACAGAAATGCCGTTTCAACACCTCTCCGAGTTTCTGGACTTCCTCGCCGACCGGGGGGAGCTTGTTCGCGTTGGCGTTGAAGTCAGTGCGACGCACGAGTTGGCCGCCATCGCCGACCGTGTCATTCGCGAATCCGGCCCGGCAGTGGTGTTCGAGAATGTCGACGGCAAGACGTTTCCGGCTGTGACGGGACTGTTCGGTACCGAACAGCGGCTGCTGCAGGCGCTGGGGGTCGACTCGTACGACATCATTGCTGACCGGATCACGTCACTGGTTCAACCGGATTTGCCGGCTGGCTGGCTGGATGCCCTGCAGCTCGTTCCGCGTTTCGCTGAGGTGATGCAGTGGCCACCACGGCTCACGGATACGGCGATTTCGCAACAGGTTGTCCACATGGGCAGCGACGTCGATCTGGGTCGCTTGCCCGCTGTGAAATGCTGGCCGGGTGACGAGCAGTTCGCTCTGACGGCAACGCAGGTCTACATGGAGCGTTCGGTTCCGCGACGTGACGGAGCGGTCGTGGCCGATAATGACGAGGCTTCCGGCCCGGCACGTCTACGCACAGCCGATTGCGTTTCGGTGGTGATCGCCGACAGTCGCTCGGTAGTCCTGTGTCTGACGCCGCACGACGAAGCGTGGCGAGTTGTGGAAGCGGCTCGCGACGAAGGCCGACAACTGCCCGTGTCCGTAGTACTGGGTGGCGACCCGCTACTCACGCTCGCGGCGGACATGCCACTTCCCCCGTACGCGGATCCGCTTGTGTTCGCGGGATTCCTGCGAGGCGCACCGGTCACAGTTGCCAGGGCGCGCAGCGTGGACATTCATGTTCCGGCCGATGCGGACGTCGTGCTGGAAGGATTGATCGATCCCAACGAGCCGTTTCGTACGATTCCCAATGTCGCGACTCCGACGGGATTCCACGGTGTTGCGGCGGATGGCGTGCTGATGCAGGTGACCGCTGTCACGCAGCGGGCAAATCCAATCGTGCCTCTGACCATTCCGGCGAGACCGCCGAGTGAGGCTTCTGTCCTGGCACGTGCGGCCGAGCGGATTCTGCTGCCGCTTGTCCGTATCGGGATTCCCGAACTGGTTGATCTGCGTCTGCCACCTGCCGGGGCGCATCGGAACATCGCGTTCGCCAGCGTGTCCAAGTCCTACCCGCAGCAGTCCCGGCAGGTCATGAATGCACTGTGGGGTATGCGGAGGTTGAGTACGGTCAAGCTGCTGGTCGTCGTTGATGCGGGTGTTGATGTGCAGGATGACGACGCGGTCTGGTTTGAAGTCGGAGCGAATGCGCATCCGGGGCGTGATGTGATCTTCTCGGAAGGTCCGGCAGACATGTTGGATCATGCGACTCCGGTTGTCGGTGTGGGACACCGCATGGGAATCGACGCGACTCGCAAACTGCCGGGTGAGGGTCACACGCGTCCGTGGCCGGAACGGTTGGCCGTTGATCGAGAGACCGCGGAACTTGTCCAGCGTCGGTGGTCGGAATACGGGTTTTGAGAGATTGACCGGTCGCGTCCTGGATTTTCCTGCCTGCGTTGAAACCGGCTGATCGCACAGGGCGAGCCAGCCGCTTTGGAGACGACACGTGACGTCCACTGTGAACGATGAAACCGTCGACAAGTCTGGCGAGCGCATTCAGCGCATGTTCGGTGAGATCTCTGGCCGGTACGACTTTCTGAACCATTTTCTGTCCGGCGGGACGGACATCTACTGGCGTTGGCGAACTGTGCGTCGAGTGGCACCGCAAGGCGACACACCGATCCTCGACGTCTGCTGCGGCACGGGTGATCTCGCGATCGCTTACTGGAAAAAAGGTCGGCGGCGGGTGTCCGTTGTCGGGACGGATTTCACACCGGAGATGATCGAGCTGGCTCAAAGCAAGGCCGTTCGATTGGGTTCGGCTGCCGATCCAGAATCGAAATCCGGAATCCAGTTTCACGTTGCGGATACGCTGCAGCTTCCGTTTGACGATGACTCGTTCCAGATAGTCTCCGTGGCCTTTGGGCTGCGGAATGTTTCCGACACGGTCCGTGGACTGCGGGAAATGACACGCGTGTGTGCCCCCGGTGGTCGAGTCGCCGTGCTGGAATTCTCGATGCCGCGCAACCGACTGTTTGGAGCCGTTTACCGCTGGTACTTTCGCAACATACTGCCACGCATCGGCCAGCTCATCGCGCGTAACCGCGAGGCCGCCTACAAATACCTGCCGCAATCAGTCTCGGAATTTCCACAAGGGGACGAGCTGACCGGGCTGATGCATGAGGCCGGCCTGGTGGAATCGACCTGGACAACGCTGACGTTCGGAATAGCGACGCTGTATGTCGGCGTAAAACCCGGCGCGTAAATTATCGGGCATGACGGGTCGTCAACGACCGTTTGCTTCGTCTTCAGAATTGCTGGCGTCTTTCGATCTCCGCGCCACGCCGTCGATGATCGCGGCCTGTGAGACGGCTTCCGCGACAGCGGGCGCCACCTTGCGGTTGAAGACACTTGGGATGATGTAGTCTGGCAGCAGCTTGTCGTCGCTGATGACTCCACCAATAGCCAAAGCCGCCGCCATCTTCATGCGTTCTGTGACACGTCGGGCACGGACGTCGAGCAGCCCGCGAAACAGGCCGGGAAAACACAGCACGTTGTTGATCTGGTTCGGGTAATCCGAACGACCACTGGCCATCACCCGAACGTGCGGACGAGCGAGCTCGGGAGCGATCTCCGGGTCGGGGTTTGCCAATGCAAACACAATGGCGTCCTCGCCCATGCTCTTCACGTTCTCGACCGAGACCAGATTTCCGGCCGAGACTCCAATGAAGACATCGGCCCCGCGCATGGCGTCGGACAGAGATCCGCGTTCCCCTGCGGGGTTGGTGTTCGTGGCGAGCCAGTCTTTGACGGGATTCATTCGCTCGGGACGGCCTTCGTAGATAGCTCCGTGGCGATCACACACAACAACCTGAGTGACTCCGATCTGCTTTAACAGTTTCGCGATCGCCATTCCCGCGGCGCCGGCGCCGCTCATAGCCACGCGCACTTCGGACCCGGCCTTGTCGACAATCTTCAGCGCGTTGGAAAGCGCCGCGACAACGACAACGGCCGTCCCGTGCTGATCGTCATGAAACACCGGGATATCCAGTTCGGCTGCAAGCCGCTGTTCAATCTCGACGCAACGTGGTGAGGAGATGTCCTCAAGGTTGATTCCGCCAAACGTCGGAGCGAGGTACTTGACCGTTTCGATGATGCGATCCGGGTCTTTGGTGTCGAGGCAAATGGGGAACGCGTCGACACCGGCAAACTCCTTGAACAGCACTGCCTTGCCCTCCATGACCGGCATCGCGGCCCGCGGACCGATGTCGCCCATACCCAGCACCGCCGACCCATCCGTGACAACAGCCACTGTGTTGCGCCGAATGGTCAGGTTGAACGAGGCATCAGGGTCCTCGTGAATCGCCCGGCAGACGCGTGCGACTCCCGGTGTGTAGGCCATCGACAGATCGTCACGCGTCTTAACCGGTATCTTCGAAGTGACTTCGATCTTGCCACCCAGGTGCATGAGGAACGTCCGGTCCGAGACCTTCACCACCTCGACGCGTTCGACCTGTCGCAACTGACGGACGATTTCGTCGCCGTGTTCGACGTCGGCAGTGTTGACCGTGAAGTCGCGGGTGATCCTGTCTTTGCGGACATCGACGATGTCGACAGCTCCCAGATGTCCGCCAGAATTGCTGATCACCTCTGTGATGTCCGCGAGGATTCCCGTGGTGTCGGGATAACGGAGCCGGATGGTCAGGCTGTTCGAGGGACTGGGGTGTTTCATGCGTGTGCCTCTGGCTGGCGGAGAGCGAACGGCTGGGGGTGAATGGTAGAGAAGTCAGAACCCGCGACGTACGCGAGCCCCTTGTTCTCGGCCTTCCATTTCCCCTCCACCAGATTGTCGCTTGCCTGTTCAGATTTGCAAATCGACCGATTGGCAGACCTTGACGGTCACGTGGAGCCTGACGTTTGTGACGATTCTGCCTGATGTGTCGCCTGTCCGGGTCGTAGCTGCTGTGCGGCGGGCCGGTTGTAGCGATTGTGAGTGATGCCCGTGCTGTAGCGATTCTGATGCACTCAGGTTCCTCACGGGTCGAAGAAGATATTCGGAGTAACCCGTAGAACGGTTACGTCCGGTGTCTCCGCGCCAGCGGTTACAGCCCGGGCGACTGTTCAGTGCGGGGGACCTTCAGACCAGGACCTGGCAACCCCGCGAGTGCGACGACACGTCGACGTGCTGCTGGAACAGCCCGGTCTGAATTTGCGTCATCAGTTGTGCAAGGAGGCACCCGTGGTTCGGCAACCATGGTTGGAAGCAATACGCCGTCGACTTCGTCGCTCCAGCAGCCGACGTGGCCGCGTTCGATCTTTGCAGGACGTCGGCGCGGTCAGTCCTTCTCTCGAACAACTGGAGAAGAGAGCGCTTTTATCGGCTGCAGTCACACTGACCAATGGCAACCTGCGCGTCTTCAGCGATGGTGGCGAGGACGTCTCGTTTCAGCCACGTCCACTGATGCCACCATTGCCACAATTTGTCGATGTCCTCATCGATGGTGTGCCGTTTACGGACTTCGGAGAGGTGCCGGCTGACCAGTTGGTGTCTGTTGAGATTGACCTGGGCTCATCAGAAAACACGGTCGATCTCAGCGGATTGACCACGGCACTTGTTCCCAACCTCACCCAGATTCGGGTCAGCACGGGCAATGGCAATGACACCATCATCGGTAGCCCGGATATTCCAGGCGCCTTCGATGGTGAGGATGGTGACGACACGATCACAGGCGGAAGTGCCAACGACACACTGCTGGGTGGAGACGGGGACGACTCGATCCTGGGCGGTGAAGGTGATGATTCGATTGATGCCGGTGATGGCAACGACGTGGTGCTGTCCGACGAGCCTGCTGACCCCACTGCCGATCCAGCGGTGACTCCACCGCCGAGTCCGGGAAATGACACTGTCATTGGCGGCAATGGTGAGGACACAATCACAACGCTCGCCGGAGATGACTTTGTCCTGGCTGGCGACGGTAACGACCTGGTGGAATCGATCGGGGGAAACAACACCCTTAACGGAAGCAGTGGCGACGACACTTTGACCACCGGCTCTGGCGCGGATGTCGTGATCGGTGGCTCAGGGGCTGACGTCATATTCACCGGTGCGGGGAACGACTCCGTCCGGGGACAGGGTGGTCCGGATACCATCGATGGTGGTGAGGGCGACGATCAGCTTCGCGGCAACGGAGCGGGCGACGAAATCACCGGCAGTGGTGGCAATGACACGGTCGATGGCGGTGCTGGAAGTGATAATCTGGAGGGTGGCCTGGGCGACGATTGCGTGCTGGGTGGTAGCGGTGCCGACTCTCTGTTTGATGAAGGAGCTGGCGCGTTGGGTACAGCCGGTGCGGGTGTCAGCGCCGACACACTCCTGGGACAGGGCGGCAATGATACGCTGCTCTCATTCCTGGGTGCCGATTCCGTTGTGGGTGGTGCGGGCAATGATCTGATCGATATGCGCCCGACATTCCTGACGATCGATGACGTTGTGATTGACCCCGAGGGTGAAGGGGACCCGACCCTTCCACCCATTCTGGTGACTCCGCCGCCCGATCCAGCCAACCCGACCGTTGTCCCGGCACCGGTCCTGGTCCAGCCGCCGATTCGGACGACCGTCCAGTTTACAGTTACGTTGTCGGCTCCTGTGCCGAGAAACGTCACGGTCGACTTCGCCACGTTTTCGGACGGCACGGATTCCGGAGGCACGGCAACTGCGGACGTTGACTACGAGTCGGTCACGGGCACGGTGGTGATTCCGGCGGGCACGACATCAGCGACGATCAGTGTGGTCGTTCTAGGTGACGAACTGGATGAATCCGAGGAGACGTTCTTCGTCAACCTGTCGAACCCGTCTGGTGCGGCTGTCGTGGACAGTCAGGGCGAAGCACGCATCATCGATGACGACCTGCCGAGGATCACAGAGGCGATCGATATCTTTTTGTTGCTGGACGACACCGATTCATTCTTCGGCGGGTTCTCAGCAGCCGGGCCAGCGATTCAGACTGTATTCAACCAGCTCATTGATGACCTGACGACGAACTTCCCCGTCGCCGACTTCGCGTTCGGTGTCGGCCGGTTTGAGGCATACAACGCCGGTGTGGTGATGAACGTGCCCGACGTTAATAAGCCCTTCACGCTGAATCAGCCGATCATCTCGTCCCGCACGCCATTCTTTCAGGCTTCAATCGATGCCGCACTGAATCGCACGCTTCCCGGCGCCGGGCTCGCCTCGGAAACTATCTTTGAATCACTGTTTCAGATCGCCACCGGACAGGGCTTTGACGCCAATCTGGATGGCGACACCATCGACAATGGTTTCGCTGGTCCATTCTCCTCGCAACTTGCGGCACTGCCACCGGGGGATATTCCCGACTACCCGACATTCAGGCCCGATCTGATGGGCGACCAGAACGGGCCCATTCTGCGTCCAAACGTTCCCGTGCCAATTTCGCCAATGCCAGCTATCGATGGCGTCGGTTTCCGTCCAGCAACGCGGCACATCGTGCTGGTCGCGACGGACAGCTCTCAGTTGCTGCACGAAGACGATGGCAACCTGGTCTATACCGGCGTCGGTGGTGTGACGGTCCCCGCGTCCGCTTTTCCAGGCGGGGGAGTAACGCCCAACGGTATGGGGGCGTCGATCCAGTCCACGCTGAATGAGCTGATTCAGGATAATATTCAGGTCATCGGCCTGGGCGACTCTGGCTTCTTTGGGATCGGCTCACCGCGAAGGGAACTCGAGGCACTCGCGACATTGACCGGTGCCATCAACACCACGGGCCTGCCAATCGAGAATAACATTACGCCAGGGCCGTCCGTGGACGACACGCAACCCGGCGAACCACTCTACTTCGAGGTGAATCCGAACGACCCAGTCAGTCTGGCCAGTGCGATTTTCGACGCGATCGTCACAGTCTCTGGCGCCCCGATCGCGCTTGCACCACCAGTGGCAATTCCACTGCCAGCACCGCAGGGACCTCAGAACGATACGATTTTTGGCGGAGGCGGACGTGACACGATCTTCGCTGCCGATACAAGCGATTTGATCAACGGTGGCGGCGGACGCGATCTGATTAACGCGGGTGGTGGCGATGACACTTTGTTTGGTGGAGCCGGCAACGACACGCTGAATGGCGAGGATGGATCCGACGACCTTAACGGCCAGGGCGGACGTGATTTTCTGAATGGCGGCGCAGGTGCCGATCTGCTGATCTGGAGTGGAGCGGGACAGGGACAGGACACGGCCGATGGGGGAGAAGGTTCCGACCGTGTGCTCATGGTAGGAAGTTCCGCGGTCGATCGCCTGACAATCGGGCAGGACGCCAATGACCGGCTGTTGATCACCGACGGCACGGCGTCGCTGGCCGTTGAAGACACGGTGGGCGTCGTCGAAGTCCGGACCGGCGCCGGTGCGGACCGGGTCACCATCGGCGACCTTAATCGCGTGACACTCAGCGCGTTGCTGATTGACGGTCAGGCGGGAGCAGACCGGATTGACGCGTCCGGCGCGCGGCTGGGATTCGCTCGCGTGATCATCAGCGGTGGCGACGGAAACGACGTTCTGATTGGCAGCCGCGATCGCGAAACGCTGTTGGGCGGAGATGGGATGGACCTCCTTGAGGGACGCGGCGGCAATGACCGACTCGATGGAAACGCTGGCGCCGACACACTGAATGGGGATGAGGGTGATGACACACTCAATGGTGGAACTGGCAATGATTTGCTGACCGGGTCATTCGGCAACGACAGCATCTCGGGCAATGGCGACGTCGACACACTGATCGGCAACGAAGGTAACGACACGCTGCAGGGCGGCCTGAGTGATGACCTGCTTGATGGTGGAGCCGGAAACGACTCGCTCCTTGGACAGGAAGGACGCGACACGCTGCTCGGGTCGTCGGGTAACGATACGTTGGATGGTGGCAAGAACAATGACACTCTGCGAGGTCACGCTGGCGCCGACAAGCTGCGTGGCGATGATGGCGATGACCTCATCTTTGGTAATGGCGGAAATGACGAACTTGTCGGTGGTGACGGAAATGACACATTGCAGGGCGGTGCTGGAAACGACGGTTTGAGTGGTCAGGACGGCGATGACCTGATGCAGGGGAATCAGGGACGGGACGCACTGGTCGGCGGCGACGGGAATGACACGTTGCAGGGTGGTGGTGGCGACGACACGCTGCTCGGCGAACTGGGGCTGGACGTGTTGAACGGAAACGCCGGAGACGACATTGGGGCGACCGGCGAAGGACTGGACCCACCCCCAAGCAACATCACGATCGACGAGTCGTTCCGCATTACGACCGCCATCCTGGAATCGCTCGACGGGATCTGACCCGTACTGGTATTACCGGTTAAACCTGTAATCAGCGTTGCACGCGTTGCATCGCGCAATGGGGTCCTGCCGGACCACCCCATTGCAATCGGCAGTCCGGTCGCAGGGAACGCAGCAGTCGGCCTCTGAATGCCTGTCGGACACGACAGAACACTTCCAACGAACCTCGCGGTTTGTCCGCATCCAACGTTGATCCCGGGTGTACCTGACGCACGCGTCACACGCGTTTCAGCAGTCGTCAGAGTTCTCTGGAATGTCCCGGCCGCCCGGTGCCAAACGGGTTCATATCCTGATGGTTGGTCCGTTGTGATCCATCCTGACGATTCGAATGCCGATTCCGAGAATGGCGAATTGACTTCCTGTCTGACATTTGCCGCTTATGACCTGGACAACGAAGGGGACGGTCGTGATCACTATGCCATGGCTTAAAGCATTGCGTAATCGCCTTGTTCGAATTTCGAAGCGCCGATCGATCGACCCCAGGCAATCGTGCCGAACGCACGTCCGCAGTTCTTTCGAACATCTGGAAAACCGGACGCTATTAACCTCGACCGTGCAGTTCACGGGAGACGGACTGTTGCGGATTCTGGCCGACGGAGATGAGACCATCACGATTGGCGAAGACGCGACGGTTCCGGGACAGCTCGACGTCCAGGTGGACGGCATGAGCGCGACGAATCTGCCGACGGCGGCGACCACCAGTCAGGTCACATCAATCCAGATCATTGCCGGAGCGGGCGACAATGTCATCGACCTGAGCGGTGTGACCGCGGCTCTGTTCAGCGGTTTGCTGGGACCAGGCTCGACGATTTCGGTCGTGGGTGACCAGGGGGACGACCTGATTACTGCGGCGTTCGATATTTCAACAACCGTTGATGCCGGTGACGGTGCGGACACTGTGAATGGCGGCAGTGCCGGCGATGTTTTGAATGCTGGTGACGGAAACGACTGCGTGTCTGGCGGCTTTGGTGATGACACGATCAACGCTGGTGACGGTGATGACGAGGTGTCCGGCGACGATGGCGATGACTCGATCGAAGCTGCCGATGGCGATGACACGGTCTCCGGCGGAATTGGCAATGACGTCATCATCGCCAGCGACGGCAGGGACTCGATCAACGGCGATGCGGGCAACGACACGCTGAACGGGGGTGCTGGTACCGACATCGTGTCCGGCGGTGACGGAGACGATGTCGTCTTTGCCGGCGGCGGATCTGACACGGTAAACGGAGATCTGGGCAACGATTCCGTTAATGGAAACGGCGGTGATGACTCGCTGGATGGTGGCGGCGGAAACGACACGTTAACCGGCAGTGGTGGCGCTGACACTCTGGCCGGTGGCGATGGCAACGATTCACTCAATGGCAATGCGGGTAACGACTCAATTCGAGGTGGCGCCGGCAACGACACACTCCGCGGTGGCAATGGTGGCGACGTGCTGTCCGGAAACGAAGACAATGATTCGTCTTTCGGCAACGGCGGCGACGACACGATCATTGGTGCCGACGGAAATGACGTGATGGTCGGGGGCACGGGCGATGACCTGATCAACAACCTGTTTCAACTGACACCGTTGGCCGTGATCAACAACGTCTCGTTGAATGAGGGGCCTGACGGTCAATTAACCAGTTTTGACTTTACCGTGACGCTGAATTTTCCCGCTCCAGGTCCGATTCGGGTCGACTTCGCGACGGCAAACGACACTGCGACGGCCGGCAGCGACTACGTATCCACGAGCGGCACTGTGACGTTTCAACAGGGCCAGTTGACTCAGACTATTTCCGTAACGGTCACTGGTGACAGTGTTGTCGAGTCGGTCGAGCAGTTCTTTGTCAATCTGACGAACCCGGTCGGCGTCGGCCTGGTGAATACTCAGGGAATCGGAGTCATTGCCGATGGCGAATTCGGCCAGGGCCTGAGCGTCATACCAGAAACCGATCAGAACACTCTTGTGAACGCGCTGGTGGGTACGTCCAGTGGGATTGTCGTCACCGGCCTGAGCGTGCAGTCGAATACACAACTCGGAGCAACGTCATCCGGTACATTCACAGCCGCTGCATCCTCGCCATACGGCCTGGCAGGGACATCGGGCGTTGTCCTCAGCAGCGGTGACGCGGCGGATTACGGATCGGGCCCCAATACCAGCGTCGGCAATACGACGTTATTCTTCGCACCAGCAACGGCTGCTCAAGAGCTACTACTTGATCAGATCACTGGTGGATCCTTTGACCATTTCGATGTCACACAGATTGACATTCAATTTGATCTGTTGCCGGGATCCGACACCTTGTTTTTCAACCTGGTATTCGGTTCGGACGAATTCCCGGAGTTCCAGGGTTCATCGTTCATCGATGCCTTCGGTATCTTCCTGAACGGTGTGAACATCGCCGTTTTTAACGGGTTTCCGGTGAACATCGACCATCCCGACTTCACGGCGATTCCTGGGACGGAACTCGACGGTGTCCTGGCACCCGGTGGCGACCCGTTACTGCAGTTCTCGTCGATGCTGTCGAACGGTCAGACCGGCAACACAATTACGTTCATCATTGCCGACTCTGGCGACGACGCCCTTGACTCGACCGTATACCTGTCGTCCCTGGGAGCCATTCAGGTGACGCCGACACCGCCGGCACCACCAACACCGCCGCTTCCGCCGCCGCAACCGCCGCCACTGACAGCGTCTACTCTGATTGGTAGTACGGGTAAGGATACACTGATCGGTGGGGGAGACGACGACCTGATCATTGGAATGGCCGAAGACGACAGTCTGGTCGGAAATGGGGGCGACGACACGATTCTCGGTGGAGCCGGTCAGGATACGATCGAAGGTGGTGACGGCAACGACAGCCTCAACGGCCAGGGGGGCCGGGACACGCTTAACGGGGGAGAAGGCAACGACATTCTTGTCTGGAATGGCGTTGGCTCCGGCCGGGATCTGCTGATCGGTGGCGAAGGGTCTGATACCGCCAGTGTTTCTGCTGGCAGCGGCGTGGACCTGATTACGCTCGACCAGGACTCACAGGGACAACTGACGATCACGGACGGCACTGCCCAGGCTGTTGTTGATGAAACGATTAACACAGTCGTCGTGAATACCGGCATCGATAACGATGTGGTAACCGTCCGGGACATCAGCCGGATCGGGTTGGTTTCGCTTCGGATCGAGGGCGATGCCGGTGACGACGTGATCGATGCGTCGGCGGCCAGCCTCGGAAGTGTCAAACTGAGAATGGACGGTGGCGCCGGAGAGGACACGCTGACGGGCAGCTCGACAAACGAGTCGATCCTCGGTGGCGACGGTAACGACTCAATTACCGCCGGTGGAGGCGACGACACGGTGGATGGCGAAGCGGGAGCGGACGTCATTGACGGTGGATTGGGAGACGACTCGCTTCGCGGCGGTGCTGACGACGACACGATCGACGGCAGTGAGGGCGATGACACAATCGACGGAGGCCGCGACAGCGATATCATCACGGGTGGCGATGGAGACGACTCGCTGCGCGGGAGTTTTGGTGATGACAACCTGAACGGCAACGCCGGCAGTGACACGCTGCTGGGCCAGTCGGGCCAGGACACGCTATCCGGCGGCAGCGGCGGCGATCTGTTGAATGGTGGCCGCAACAACGACCGTATCAACGGCCAGTCAGGCAACGACTCGATCCTCGGCGACCACGGTGACGACAGCATTGATGGCGGCGGCGGTAACGACGAAATCCTTGGCGGCGACGGTGATGATACGATCAACGGCGGCGCCGGTGCTGACGGCATTGACGGCGGTAACGGTAACGACCTGCTGGACGGTAACACCGGCAACGACGTCATCCGCGGCGACGACGGTGACGACACGATTCGCGGTGGTGGTGGAGCCGACACCATGCTGGGTGACCAGGGCGCTGACGTGCTCAACGGCAACGGCGGCAACGACCTGGGTCAAGTCGGCGAAGGCAACGATCCAGCGCCAACCGCCACGGAGACCATCGACGAGCAGTTCACGCTGACAGCCGCGCTGCTCGCGCGGCTGGATGCGATGTGATGCGGCTGTGTCGCGGGAATTCTTCATCGGTTACAGCAGAGTACATTGCCGGGAACGTGTTTCGAACAGATTCCAGATGGAACGCCTGTGTCACAGACACCGCTGAATCGGGTCATCCGAGACAACAGCAATGAGAGGGGCGGTCCGATTGCAGCAATCGCGACCGATCCATCCACCTGACACTACTCGTACGCATCCAGCCCGATATCCGCATTCGACGGCCTGGATTGCTCGTCTGAATTGCTCCTGACGCACGCATCACCCTCGATGCGACGATCGTCAGTGTTAGCACGCTGATCACGGCAACTCGATGTCAACAGCGATCAACATCTGATGGTTGCACCGGATGCGATCGACACCGGTCCCCCAAATGTCGATTCGTCAAACGGCGATTGGGCTTCTCGCTTGACAATCGCATTTTGCAGTTTGGCTCCCGGAGGGATGCGGTCATGGTTGCTCTGTCCTGGCTCAAAGGTTTGCGTAAACGTATTGGTCGAAAACCAGTCCGTCGAAGTCATGACAACCATAACCGTTCCATGGCCCGTTTTCCGGGCTCTTTTGAACAACTGGAACGACGAACGTTGCTAACATCCACGGTGCAGTTCACGGGTGACGGCCTGTTGCGAATCCTGGCCGACGGGGATGAATCGATCACGATTGGCGAAAATGCGACGGTCCCAGGACAACTGGACGTGCAGGTGGACGCGCTCAGTGCGACAAATCTGCCAACAGGTCTGTCCACCGGCCAGGTCACATCGATCGAGATCATAGCCGGCGCCGGCGACAACGTGATCGACCTGAGCGGGGTGAACGTGACCCTGTTCAGCGGTCTGTTGAGCACCAGCTCGACGATCTCGATCGTGGGCGGTCAGGGCGACGACCTGATCACTGGTGCAAGCGATATTTCTACAACCGTTGACGCTGGCGATGGTGCCGACACAGTGAATGGCGGCAGCGCTGCAGATGTACTGAATGGTGCAGACGGTAACGACAGCATCACTGCTGGCGCCGGCGATGACTCAATCAACGCTGGCGACGGCAATGATGTGGTGGCTGCGGATGCCGGTGATGACAGTATTCTTGGCGACGATGGTGATGACACCATTATGGGTGGCGACGACGACGACTTTGTCGACGCTGGTGATGGCAATGACAGTGTCCTGGGCGACGCCGGAAACGACACGATCAACGGCATGGGCGGTAACGACATCATCAGCGGCGACATGGGCGACGACAGTCTGCTGGGCGGCAGCGGTAACGATTCCATAGACGCCGGGGATGGTGACGATCAGGTCCTTGGCAACGCGGGAGATGACACGGCCTCGGGTGGTCTCGGAAACGATGTCATTGCAGGGGATTCCGGACAGGACTCGTTGCTAGGTGGTGGTGGCAACGACCGGATCAACGGTGGATCAGCCAACGATACGCTGGATGGCGAGGACGGCAACGACACTTTGCTTGGTGGCAGCGGGGGAGACCGTCTGCTTGGTGACGGCGACGACCTGGCGGCGTTGATCACAGGCAACGATCTTCTTCGAGGACAGGGCGGAAACGACACACTCATCGGTACGCGCGGAGCCGACACACTTCAGGGTGGCGCAGGTGACGATGTCGTTCGCAGTACACTGGAACTCTCAAGTGCCGTCGTACCACCGCCACCGCCACCGCCGCCACCGCCACCGCCACCGCCGACTCCAATTTCCAGCCCGTTCGACGACGCTGTTGGCCCTGTCGGTGGGGCCGCGCTGGGGGCTTCGGCCATGCTGACGACCGGAACCGGCGACGGTACGTTCAATGCCACTGTTGATGGCGATGGCACGATTTCCAATCTTGTTTTCGATCCGGTCGGGGCAAGTACAGCAAACTCGATCGTATTTGTTCCGGAGCAATTCACGATTTCAGTGAATGGTGGAGCGCGACAGACGGTGAATGGGGCCGGAGCTACCCTGAATGGAACAACGACCTCCGCGACCAGCTCATTCGCGCAGGCCGGGTTGAACTTCGCGCTCACTCAACAGGTCGAGTTGTTCCAGAATGCTCTGACCAATTCGACGGGGAGCATGATCACACAGACGTACATGGTCACCAATCCGGGCGCCGCCAGCGTGATGCTGGATTTTGCCCGGACGACTCACTACCACGTCAACGCGTTCAATGATGGCGGTGCGAGAATCGTCGATAATGGTGTTGAAATACTGCTCCAGGCAGCAGTACTCCCTGGAGGAATCGCGCCAACGCTTGCGACCCTGGCCGATTTCATCGGTTTAACGGCGCAAGGTGGTACGCCGTTAACGTCCAACCGGTTCGAAGTTGCCGCCAACACCAATCCCGGGCTGCCGTTCAATGATATGGTCTTCAACGATCCAGACAATGACGGGTTCTCGAATAACGACTCACATACAGGTCTCGGCTTGCGGTCATTATTTACAATTCCAGCTGGTGCGAGCATCACCTTTACAAAGCACCTGTTTACGGCATCGGGTGCTGCCCCTGTAGCGAACGTGCCGCCGGTAGCCGTTCCCGATTCCGGTCAGACTTTCGAAGCACCATTGACACTTGACCTGGTCAGCAATGACACCGATGCAGATGGTGTCGTCGACTTTACTTCAGTGCAGGTCGAGTCACAGCCAGCGAACGGCGTGGTCGTCAATCCTGGTGATGGACGAGTCACCTATACACCCAATGCGCTCTTCAGCGGGACGGACACCTTCACCTATTCAGTCGCCGACGATGATGGTGCCCGCAGTGCGTTCGCTACCGTGACGATTGTCGTGATGTCGTCGGACGGAATCGGTGACACGCTCGATGGTGGTAACGGTTCCGACACGCTGGTGGGGGCCAATGGTGGAGACCTGCTGCTGGGCGGTGCCAACCGCGATTCCATTGATGGCATGGGCGGTAACGACACGATACTGGCCGGCAGCAGCGCCGATACGATCAACGGCGGACTGGGAGACGACGTTATCGACGGACAGGGTGGCGACGATGTTGTTAACGGCAACGAAGGCGAAGACACTCTGATCTGGGGTGGAGCTGGAGACGGTAACGATACACTGACTGGTGGCGTTGGTTCGGACCGGGCGGTCGTCGAAGGTTCCGACGGCGTCAATGTGCTGGTCGTCGGGCAGTCCACAACAGGCGAATTGACGGTCACTGAAGGCGGCGCGACGGTGACTGTGGACGAAACCGTCTCGACGATCCTGGTCAACGGCAATAACGGTGATGACACAATCACTTTAGGCGACCTGCGCCAGGTTGGCCGGATTTCGATGGTCGTCGATGGCGGCAACGGTGACGACCTGATCGACGCTTCGGCAGCGCGTATTGGCAGTGTCCTGCTCGATATGGGTGGTGGCGAAGGCATTGACACAGTCCGAGGCAGCGAGTCGGCGGAGATGCTCTCTGGCGGCAACGGTGACGACTCACTTGTGGCTGGCGGCGGTGATGACACGGTTGACGGCGATGCCGGGGCGGATGTCATCGATGGTGGGTCAGGAAACGACTCGATTCGAGGCGGCGCCGACGACGACACGATCGATGGCGGCAGCGGCGACGATACGGTCGACGGTGGACTCGATAGCGACGTCATCAGAGGCGGTGATGGAGACGATTTACTGCGTGGCAACTTTGGTGACGACAACCTGAACGGCAACGCTGGCAGCGACACACTGCTGGGCCAGACGGGCCAGGACACGCTTTCCGGTGGGAGTGGTGGCGACCTGCTGAATGGTGGCCGCAACAACGACCGCATCAACGGTCAGTCGGGCAATGACTCGATCCTGGGCGACCACGGCGACGACCGCATCGACGGCGGTGGCGGAAATGACGAAATCCTCGGCGGCGACGGTGATGACACGATCTTCGGCGGCAACGGTGCTGACGGTATCGACGGCGGTAACGGTGCCGATCTGCTGGAGGGTAATGCCGGTAACGATGTTATCCGCGGCGGCGACGGAAACGACACGATCCGTGGCGGTGGTGGCGCCGACACGATGCTGGGCGATCAGGGAAGGGACGTGCTCAACGGCAACGGCGGCAATGACCTGGGTCAAGTCGGCGAAGGCAGCGATCCTCCTCCGACCGCAACCGAGACGATTGACGAGCAGTTCACACTGACGCTTAAGCTGCTCGCACGACTCGATGCCATGTGATGTGCGGATTGTCGTTTCCCGGGCACGCTCGCCTGCGAGTGCTCGTTCGGGAACGAGTCGCTGAAACCGATCGTGACCGGTCGTGGCTTCTCAATTGGTGTCGATCGGTTTTCTCAGGCCATGCCGCCGCTAAGATTGCCCGCTCCCTGGTCTCACACTTCAGGAGCTGACGCAATGAGTAAGTGGCCAATTGGTGTTTTCACGTCAGTCGATGCCGGACTCGGCGTTCACATGGAAGTCGCGCAGGAATTGGGGATCCCCACCGTTCACCTGCACGCGCCGCATCCGGAGAATCGCACCGAAGCCGCTGCTCGGGCGTACCTCGAAAAAGCCAGCGCAGCGGGCATCACGGTCACCACGGTCTTCAGCGGATTCGCTGGTGAGACGTATGAGAGTATCCAGCGAACGGCGGAGACGGTCGGACTCGTTCCCGAGGCTCTGCGTGAGCAGCGGGCTGCAGAGTTTCGCTCGACGTCAGACTTCGCGAAATTCATTGGCTGCAACATCGTGGCTCTGCACATCGGATTCGTTCCCGGTCGTGAGACGGACAGCTACAGCAACCTGATCAGCGTCACACAGGACCTGCTCGATTACGTCAAAAGCAACGGCCAGAACCTGCACCTGGAAACCGGACAGGAGTCAGCCGACCATCTGCTGGAGTTCATCGCGGACGTCGGCCGAGACAACCTGTTCATCAATTTCGATCCGGCCAACATGATCCTGTACGGGACTGGCGATCCGATCGAAGCGTTAGAGAAGGTCGGTCACCTGGTTCGCAGCGTTCACTGCAAGGACGCGACCTGGGCTCCGGAAGATGTACGTGGAACGGCATGGGGCGCTGAGGTACCGCTTGGTGACGGAGACGTCGGCATGGAGACGTACCTGCGGACTCTGCTGAAAATTGGCTACGACGGGCCGCTGACAATCGAGCGGGAAATCCCGGAAGACGCCGCGCGTCAGAAGGCAGACATCGGGAAGGCCGTCGACGTGCTGATCGGGCTCCGGGAATCGATTAACCCGTAGACTGTGCTTGCGGGTAAGATGGCGGCGATCCCGAATGACCGGGTTAGAGCCGAGAGATCGCATGAACCGTACGCAGACGCCAGTAGACGCTGACATCGAGTATCCGGAATCGGATGGGAAACCGATGGGCGAAACCGACCTGCACCGCAACTGGATGATGCGATTGTACGACATGCTGCATTACCACTACCGGAATGAGCAGGTCTACATCGCCAGTGACCTGCTGCTGTACTACGAGGAAGGCGATGTCAGAAAGTTCATTGTCCCCGACATCTTTGTGGTCAAAGACAGTGATCCCGGTTTTCGCCGGACATTTCGCACCTGGGACGAGGGTCGAATCCCCAACACGGTGATTGAAGTCACGTCGAAGTCGACGCGCCGTGAAGACGAGCTGTTCAAGCCATACCGCTACGAAATGATTGGCGTCCGTGAACTGTTTCTGTATGACCCGACTGGCGACTATCTCACACCCAGGCTGCACGGGTACCGGCTGCAGAGTGACGGGTATGCACGCATTGAGCCGGACTCAGCAGACGTCCTTGAATCCGACGAACTTGACCTGCAGTTCTCGTTGCAGTCGGGCGAGCTTATCCTGCGTGACCGTTCCACCGGGCACGTGCTGCCGACAGAAGCAGAAGCCGAGCGTACCGCACGTGACGCTGAGCGCACCGCCCGGGAAGCCGCAGAAGCGGAAGTTCAACAACTCCGGGAACAGTTGAAGCGTCTCGGTGAAAGTGGAGCCTGACGGCGGCCCTGGAACTACGCGGCTTCGCTCAGCCATTCGTTCGATTCCGCGTCCAGGACCTGGCGGGCCTCGGGTGTCAGTTGATAGACGATACCGGCCGATCGATCGCGGAGATCGCATTTCAGCAAACCGTAGGCGATCAACTGTCCGTGGACCCATGACAGTTCTTCGTCATCGACTCCGGTTACACCGGGCAGCCGTGTGATCCAGGCGTGTCCTCGTCGTGACGCAGACTCATCGGAGTCGTCGTCTGTCTCCGGTTCTGATTCGCCGGAATCGGAAACCGATGCGGGTTTTGAATCAGCAGCGGACGCTTCTTCCCGGAGTCGATCAAACGCGGCCTGGTAGGCCTGCAGAACAAGCAGACATGCGGGATTCTGACGGACAAGCTGGATTTCAAGGTCGATCATGCTCTCGTCTATCGACCGCCAAATCCGTCATATTCAATGGTCGCCGAGTCGCTGGAACAACCGGACTCACCCGATCGTCGCGTCTGGGGAAACCACAGGAATTGGCGGGATTCGCTCAAGTCAGGGCTCAGCCAGCAGATGGTTCTTGCTGGGCGGTCCGCCGACCGACGTGCGATTTCAGACTCAAATGTCGTAGTACAGAGCGAATTCGTACGGGTGCGGTCGCTGACGGATTGCTTCGACCTCGTGCTCTGTCTTGTACCAGATCCACGTATCGATCACGTCGTCGGTGAACACGTCTCCGCGGAGCAGGAAATCGTGATCGTCGCGTAGTGCCTGAAGCGATGCTTCCAGAGAGACCGGTGTCTTCGCAGAGGCTTCGAGTTCCGCCGGGTCGAGATCGTAGAGGTCTTTATCGAGTGGTTGGCCGGGGTCGATGCGGTTCTGGATTCCGTCCAGGGCCGCCATCAGCATGGCCGACATGGCGAGATACGGGTTCGAAGAGGAATCCGGACAGCGAAACTCAAACCGCTTGTCTGCTGCATGCGGACTGTGGACAGGAATGCGTATCGCTGCCGACCGGTTCCGGTAACTGAACGTGAGATTGACGGGCGCCTCGAATCCGGGCAGCAACCGCTTGTAGCTGTTGGTCGTCGGGCAACAGAACGCCAGCACAGCGGGCGCGTGCTTCAGAATGCCGCCCATCGCGTACATCGCTGTGTCGCTGAGTCCCCCGTAACCGGAACCGGCAAACAGAGGCGATTCGTTTTTCCACAACGAGAAGTGCAGGTGTAACCCCGAGCCATTGTCGTTCCACAGAGGCTTGGGCATAAACGTGGCTGTCTTGCCGTGCTTTGCCGCGAGATTCTTTACGACGTACTTGAGCAGCAGCATATGATCGGCGGTGCGTACCAACGGGCCGTAGCGGACGTTGAGCTCGCACTGACCGGCCGACGCGACTTCGTGGTGATGCGCCTCGAGTTCGACACCGCATTCCTGCAGAGCCAGCATGATCTCCGTACGCAGATTCTGCAGCGTGTCCGCGGGCGGGATCGGAAGGTATCCCTCCTTACTGCGGATGCGATAGCCGGCATTGGCAGCTTCGGTTCGATCGCGTCGTCCCCGGTTCCATTCTCCTTCGACGCTTTCGATGTGATAAAAGCCTTCGTGCTGATTCTGATCGAACGAGACATTGTCGAAGACAAAGAACTCAGCTTCCGGCCCAAAGCAGGCCTGGTCTGCAAAGCCCAGTGACTGCATGTAAGCCTCGGCCTTGCGGGCAACATTCCGCGGACAGCGGGCATAATCCTGCCGCGTCACCGGGTCCTGAATGTTGCATGTGAGTGCCAGCGTCCGCTGCATGAACGGGTCGACGACAGCGGTCTGGGACTCGGGCACAACCAGCATGTCGCTTTCGTTGATCGCCTGCCAGCCCCGCAGCGACGAGCCATCGATACCGAATCCGCGATCGAAACTCTCCTCAGTCAGCGACCCGGCCGGAACGGTGAAGTGCTTCTGCTTGCCGGGAAAATCCATGAAGCGCAGGTCGACCGCCTGGATTTCGCGCTCGCGAATCAAAGCGAGAACTTCTCGAGGAGTCATGTGCAGTCGCTCGTCAGGTGTCAGGTCAGCAGTGGAGAGAAAAATGTTGCAGCCAGTCGAACGGACATTCCTGTCCGTGGGGCAGGGATGCCCGACCCACCGTGTGAGCGCCGCTCGAACATGGGAAGCGTACCAGCCGCGATCCGTTACCTGAAACCATCGAACAGATCGCGATCTTCGTTCCGCACGCCCAGACCGCTGCTGCCCCTGGCCGCCTCGACATTCGCATCTGGCAGAAACTCAGCATGTTCCATGATCGCCGGTCGATGATCAGGCCGTGCAACTAGGTTCCGCCATTCGTGCGGATCGTTCCTGTGGTCATACAGTTCCTCGGAACCGTCCGAGTAGCGGATATACCGCCAGTGTTGTGATCGGACAGCGTGATTGTTCCGGTAGAACGTGGTCACAACCGGTGAACGTTGAGTGGTGACATCCTGAAGCTGAGCTGTGAGCGAATGCCCCTCCAGTTGCTTCGGTTGTGAGAGCCCGCACAAATCACAGAGAGTCGGATAGATGTCGATGAGACCGGCCGGCTGATCGCACCGACGGCTGCCGGTGATGCCGGGACCGGCGATGATCAGTGGTACTCGTGTGGAGCGTTCCCACAACGAACGCTTCGCCCAGCGCTGCTTCTCACCCAGCGCCCAGCCGTGATCAGACCACAGCACCACGACCGTGTTGTCGGCATAGACGCTGTTCTCCAGAGCGTCGAGCACGCGCCCGATCTGATGATCAACGAAGCTGACGCACGCCAGATAAGCATGCACGGTGTTTTGCCACTGTTTGTGCTTCAGCATCCAGTCGTGTCGCGGAGCCAGTCCGCTCCATGTCAACTTGCGAGCGAAGTCGCCGATGTCGTTGTGGTCCGATTCGAGCGACGGCGGGAGCCGGATGGCCGATGTCTCTCCGTAAAGGTCCCACCATTTTGCTGGCGCATAAAGCGGGACGTGTGGCCGGAAGAAACCGGCCGCCAGAAAGAAGGGCTTTTCATACGAAGCCTTCAGTTTGCTGACCGTCCAGTCCGCAATCGCGACATCCCCCTGTTGATCGTCCCGTTCAGGGAATCGACCCCAGTCCCAGAGCTTGACGCCCCGTGGGTAGTTCAACTTCTGCTGCGGGAACGGACCGGACAACGCTCGTGGACCGTACTCCTGAAACGTCTCGCGTGATGTGTTTCCGTGATAGATCTTGCCCGCCCCAAGCGTCACATAACCGTTTTGCGCGAAGTGCTCGGGGATCGTCGGTGTGGACTGAGCATCCGCCAGCAGCGGGCAGGCTTTACGAAAGTCTGTCGGAGAAAGCAGATAAATGCCGGTCGTCGACGGTCGCGTGCCCGTCATCAGACTGACACGCGAGGGATTGCAGATCGGGGTCTGGCAGTGGGCGTTCGTGAACAGCACGCCCTGCTCTGCCAGCCGATCAATATTCGGCGTCTGCGCCTGTGGATGCCCGCCGAGGCAACCGATCCAGTCGTTCAAATCGTCGACCGCAATAAACAGAACGTTGGGTTTGTGATCGTCAGCATGCGCATGCAGCACAACAAGTGCCAGAAGCAACGGAGCTAACAGTGTCCCAACGCGGTCGCAGTGCATGGACGGAATCCAGAAGAGTTGATCCGACAGACTGAATTTCAGGCGAAGGGAAAGCCCACGGATGGCAGCGCGGACCCACGGATAAAGTGACCGTCCTCATCCGTGGGTCCGCCCTGCCATCCGTGGGCAGAACCCGTTCGCGTCTCACTCCTCGTTGGACGGACTGCCTTTGAACAACTTGCGGTTGATACGTGGCATGAACGGCGTCCAGTGAGATTCGGAATTCGGGTCGTCGCTGATGGCTCGCGTGATCTCGTGCACCTTGGCATCCAGATTGTCGAGCTGATGCAGAACGATGGCCTCGGGAGTCATCGGCAGGCGCGAACTGCCGTGCTCGTAGGAGCCGTGATGGCTCAGGATCATGTGCTTAATTCTGAGTTCGGTTTCCGTCGGAAATGTCTCGCCGGTCAAACGCTCGACCTGGGCGACCTTCTCGGAAACCAGTTCGACGCCGATGGACATGTGACCGAGCAACTGCCCTTCGTCCGTGTAGACGAACGCGTTTTCGAAGTCCATTTCGCGGATCTTGCCCAGGTCGTGCAGAAAGATTCCGGCATAAACCAGATTGAAGTCCACGGCGGGGTACAGGTCGCGAATGCGCACGGCGGTTTCGAGCATGTTGCAAATGTGCTCGACCAGACCACCCGGGTAGGCATGGTGAGCCTTCACGCCAGCCCCGCTGCCCAATAGCTTCAGGACAAGGGGTTCGTCGATCAGAAAACATTCCATCAACGAGCGAATCGCGGTGTCTTCAATGGACAGGAGAATCTCGCGCACTCGACCCAGCAGTTCCTCGACATCCTTGTCGGGTTTCAGTTCGAAGTCTTCGTGATTAATGCCGGCCGGATCCTGCCGTTCAACGCGAGTCAGGATGATCTGCAGGCCGCTCTGATAAACCTGACACTTGCCGCGGACCCTGACGAAATCGCCCGCATCAAAGTCGCACTGCTCTTCCGTAACATTCCACATCAAACCACTGATCGTGCCGGTGTTGTCCCGGAGTTGTGTCAGCAGATACAGGTTGGCATTGCGATTCGCCCGGAGTTGCTTGTCGGCGAGCATGTAGACTTCGTCAATGGCGTCACCGTCCTTCATCTCTCCAACGAACAGCCTGGACATTAGTAAGCCTGACTAACAGAGGTTGTGAGTTATTTAGGCGAGCGGCATGAATTTGCAGAGTTTCGTGTCTGCACGTGCGCCACATCATGCAGGCGGGAAAAACGACCGGCCGTCTACCCTTCATTCAATGCCTTAATGATGTCCTGAATCGCTTTGCGACCGTCACCGAACAGCATCAGCGCGTTGTCCGCGGCGAACAGTGGATTCGGAATACCGGCAAAACCGGGACTCAAGCTTCGTTTCACGACGATGACCGTCTTCGATTTGTCGACGTCGATAATCGGCATGCCGGCAATAGGACTGTCAGGATCGGTGCGGGCCAGCGGATTCACCACGTCATTCGCACCCAGAACGATTGTCACATCGGCCTGTTCCATGGTGGGATTGATTTCGTCCATCTCGCGCAGGGCTTCGTACGGGACGTCCGCCTCGGCCAGAAGTACGTTCATGTGTCCGGGCATGCGCCCGGCGACCGGGTGGATGGCAAAGTCAACTTCGATCTGTCTGGCAACGAGCAACTGACGCAGTTCGCTGACCGTGTGCTGCGCCTGCGCCACCGCCATCCCGTATCCCGGCACGATCACCACACGACTGGCGACCTCCAGCAACATTGCCGCTTCGTCCGCGGATGTGGATTTGACGTTGGCATAAAGTTCGTCCGCGTCCGGTGCACTACCGCCCGCGCCCATCGAGCCGAACAACACGTTCGTCAGTGAGCGGTTCATCGCCACGCACATGACGCGTGTCAGAATCAGACCGGATGCCCCGACCAGCGAGCCAGCGATAATCAGCACAGTGTTCTGCAAGACAAAGCCTGTCGCGGATGCCGCCAGCCCCGAGTACGAATTCAACAGTGCGATCACGACCGGCATGTCCGCCCCGCCGATGGAGACCACCAGCGTGACGCCAAGAACCAGAGCCGTTGCTGCGACCAGCCAGTAGGCGATCGTCTGCGTCGTGACACTGTCTTCGGTCACGACAACCGCACACATCGCCAGGCACGCCAGCAGGAGTGTCCCGTTGACGAGTTGCTGAGCCGGGATGCTGATACGGTCCAGAGCTTTGATTTCCTGCAGCTTGCCCCAGGCGACAAGGCTGCCGGAAAAGGTGATGGCTCCAATCAGACCGGATGCAGCCGTCGCGACCAGTATCGAGGTATCCGGATCCTGAGTTTGTGCAAGGTACGCGCCAGCGACCAGGACAGACGCAATTCCGCCGAAACCGTTAAACAACGCCACCATTTGCGGCATCGACGTCATCTGCACGCGAGTCGCGATGACGGCTCCGATCACAGTCCCGGCAGCGACGCCCAACACGATCAGACGAAAGTCCAGAATCTGTTGATCGAACAAAGTCACGGCGACGGCCAGCAGCATGGCACACGCGCCCAGCAGATTGCCGCGCACCGCAGTCTTCGGCCGAGTCAAACCCTTGAGACCAAGGATGAACAGCACAGCCGATATCAGGTAGGCCAGTTGAACTACTCTCGCGTCCACGTTTTCATCCCGTCTGTTCCACTGGTCAGTTTCTTCTCTCCGCCCACCCGCAACAAAACGTCAGTCCTTACGGCGAAACATGCCCAGCATGCGGTGAGTCACCATAAACCCGCCCACGACGTTGATTGTCGCCAGCGTCACGGCCACGCAGCCAAGTAGCTTGGGCAAAAGATCTGCACCCGTACCCGCTGCCAGAACCGCTCCGACCAGCGTGATGCCGGACACGGCATTCGATCCAGACATCAACGGTGTGTGGAGCGTCGGCGGGATCTTCGTGATCACCTCGACGCCAATGAATACGGCCAGAATGAAGACCACCAGTAGCAGCATGGCGGCATCCGGACCTGATTCTGCCAGTAGAAAAGCCAGCATGGAGGCTCTTTCATTCAGTTACTTGTGGAAGATGATTCGGGTGCGGACTCACCGCCCTCGGGTTCTGATGTCGAGTCCGTCTCGGACTGTGCCGCATCAGCCTCTGACGCGGCGTCTTCAGTCGTTGCGGGATTCAATGCCGGTAGTCCCAGAGCGTCACGCACACGAGCGTGGACGACCTCACCGCCGCGTGTCACCAGCGTCTCCTGAACAATTTCGTCGTCTGACGGCTCGTCCAGCGCGCCTTCGGACTGCAGATGCTTCAACAACGTCGCGACGTTCCGGCCGAACATTTGACTCGAATGGAACGGAACTGTGGCAGGCACGTTGATCGTTCCATCGATCGTGACGCCGAATTCACTAAGTACCTCGCCACTCTTTGTTGGTTCGCAGTTCCCGCCCTGTTCGGCAGCCAGATCAATCACGACCGAGCCGGGTGGCATGCCTTTGATCATTTCTGTCGTGACCAGCGTCGGGGCTTTGCGACCGGGCACGGCGGCGGTCGTAATCAGCACATCCGTCTCGGCGATCAGTTGAGTCATGGCCTCGCGCTGCTTGCGATAGAATTCTTCGTCCATCTCCTGCGCATAACCGCCGGACTGTTTGTCTTCCGATTTGACCAGATCGAGTTCCAGGAACTTTGCTCCCAGACTCAGGACTTCTTCCTTGACCGCCGGACGAATGTCGTAGGCCCAGACCACGGCGCCCATTCGGCGGGCAGTGGCGATCGCCTGCAGTCCGGCGACTCCGGCACCGATGATGAAGAATCGCGCCGGAGCAATGGTGCCCGCCGCCGTCATCATCATCGGGCACATACGCGGCAACAGCGATGCGCCGGTCAAAACTGCTTTGTAACCAGCGATGGAAGCCTGCGAAGACAGCACGTCCATGCTCTGGGCACGCGTGATCCGAGGCAGCAGTTCCAGCGCGTAACACGTCACGCCCTTCGCGGCCACGTCCTGCATAATCTGCGGCTGGCCGAGTGGGTCGCACATGCCGATCAGTGTCTGACCACTCCGCAGCAGGCTCAGGTCGTCCGCGCCGGCGTGCCGGTTGGCGCCGGCCGTGCGCACCTGGGTGATGACGTCGGCCCGTTCGAAGATGGCATTGCGACTGTCAACAAGTTCCGCGCCCTGCTCGGCATAGTCCTCGTCTCGATAGCCGGCCCGACTCCCCAGAGCGCGTTCGACAATGACGTCGAATCCGGCCTTTATCAGCAAACCGGCATCGGCCGGGACCAACGCGGCCCGTTGCTCGCCCGGAAAGCACTCACGCGGGACTCCAATCGTCTTCCGAGGGGCGTTGTCCGGGACATCCTGCGACATAGGGGCCGTGTTCCGTGCTGTGCGAAAGTGTAAACAGACGTATCGTCTGTGTGGTCAAAGCTGGCAAGACCGACGATGCGTCCGTCGTGCGGGCCAGCAGACATCTGAGCGGGTCCGGGAGTATCGCGTTTCGCTCCCACGAGGCAAGCGTCCCGTGACAGGCCTGGCTGAACTGGAGTGATTCAGATATGACAAAACACCCGTGGTCGATCACAGCTAAGTCGGTGTAGGGAATGCGGATCAGACTCATCAGTGCTGGCTGCATAGCGATCCTTGTGGCGATCGTGCTGATGTTCCTGTGGCTGACGGCGGAATCCACGGACCCCACGACCGACGACGCCATTGCGCATCGAGTGCTGACGCAGGGATATGTCGAAGACTCAAGCTCTGGAGACCCGCTGGCCGAGGCGACGCTGAGTTTTCACCAGCAACGGCATGGCAGGCACGAGCTGGTTTCACTGTCGTCAAACAGCGACGGCTGGTTCGACGCGATTCGCCTGGCGGGCTTCACGCCAGAAGCGACAGCCGACCTGCAATGCTGCTTTCTGCCCATGAGGTCCAGTCGCTGGACGGTTCAGCACGCGCACAGCGATCAGATCACGGACGACCTGCCTAACGGATTAAAGGGATTCCCGCCGGCGAAAGCCGAGATCATTCGCGACTGGACGACCGGAACACTGTCGATTCAGGCACCGACGTGCGGTGAGATTGTCATCAATGTTCGTGATCCGAACGGCGCCCCTCTGGACAACGGGGCTGTCCATGTCTTTCCGGCCGGACCGCCGTTTTCCGGAACGGACACATTGCGTCTGACTGGCGAAACAAATACGGATGGCGACCTTCGAGTGCGGTGGTGGGTCGGGCTGCACCGGCTGATTGTCGTCGCCCCCGGGACGGGGTTCGCATCGACGGGCTTCTTCGAAGTTCTGCCTGGACAGACCGAACACGTGCCTCTGCCGCCGCTGGCTCGGTTCGGCAGAATTGAAGGGCGGGTGGCCGGGGAACACATGGAGGACATGGATCCGCTGGTGCTTGGAAACGCCGCGTGGAATCGAACATCGACCCGCGTCCGACGCGATGGATCGTTCACGCTGCTGGATGTCGTTCCGGGTACTGATCAATTGAACGGAACGGTCGGAAAGGGATCGCACTCTGTGACTGTCAATGTGACCCTCGGAGAGACGTTGACGGGTGTTCAATTCCCACGACCCGAGGAGCAGGACAGCGGCAACGTGCAAGCCATCGCCACCCCTCAGCCCGTCACCCGGCGGACGGCATCGATCGCCGGAGTGGTCCGGGATGCCGACGGAAGTCCGTTGCCCGGAGTGCAGGTCGTCATTCTTAACGAGCCACGGAACTTCTCGCGGCATTACAACTATCAGCACACGGCCACGACAGCGCGTGACGGCAGTTACCGCTTCGAGGGACTGCGAGTGGGCTCCTGGCGCGGCGATTCTCGCACGTTGATCGTGGCGCAACCGGGGCACGCCCCCTCGGTTGTGAGTGTGTTGCGGGGCGACATCGAGCGTACCGAACGCACGTCCGTGACGCCGGACGGCACCAGCGATTCCGATCAGTCCGACAGTCCGCAAGCTGGTCCGCGTGAGGAGATTCACGAAGTACAACACTACCGGGCCGACGTTACGGTCCCCGGTACAGGTGGCACCCTCGAAATCCAGGTCACGCAGAGTCGGCAAGCAACTCACGGCGTTGCAGTGCGGCTAACGAGTGTGAATTCGCCGTTGTCGGCGTTGCCGCCCTGGAGAATGACCGTGCTGCCCGAGAACGAGAAACATGTCTCGTGGCTGTCCAGGCCCGTCCACCGCACCGACCGCAACGGTCTGGTCCGGTTCGAGCACCTGCTGCCGGGTCGCTATCGAGTGGAAACAAGTGCCAACGTCACCGACGAGCAACTTGAGGGAATCGCTCAGAATTCGTGGCGTGGTCGGCGCGTAAGCGATGGCGTCGAGTGGTCAGGACACCACGGCATTGGCGTGGCGGCTGGAGAAACTCGACGACTCCGCGTGCAATTGTACCCCAGCCTGAAACCACTGCCGGTTCAGGTGCATAATCCCGTAGCCGATCGACTCATGACGGGAGGTCGCCACGCGCTCAGCGCCCACCTCACTCCTGTGGATGGTGGGGGAAGAAACGTGCCCGCGGAGAATCTGCAGCTCGCTCCTGGACATCCGGGACTGTGGCATCTGACTGTGCGGTCCCGACGTTCCGGCGTGGCGATTCCGGACCACAGATACGGACCCTTTTTCGAATCGCGCGCGCGGGTCGCCGTCTCACGTCTACTGGGCGAGCGGACGGTCCGCCTGACAGCGCAATTCCATGACTCCGACCAGCAGACGCTGACTGTACGATTGCTGGACCAGCACGACATGCCGGTTTCGGGGACGGTGACTGTTGGCCTTCAGCACTATGCCACCTGCGTGTACGCGGCGAGCACCATAGACGGTGTGGCAAACTTTACCGGAATTCCGTCCAGTCAATATTCGGTCCGCGGATACGTCCAGGACCGCGACTCACCGCCGATCCCCGGACGAGACTTGCGCGATGACCCGCTTGATGGCCATGTGCTGATGACCCCCACGGTCATTACGACTGACCGTTCCGGTCCACAGGAAGTCGCACTGCGGGAACGCCCTGTGGGATACATCCGCTGCCTGGTTCGATTCCCGGAGGGAGCCGATGCCAGCGAGTACTCTTACCAAGCAACGAGTTCGGACGAGGATCGCTATCACCGCAGGCACTTCGATGCGGAGTCGTCCTCGCTTCTCTGTGGACCGTTCCTGGCGTCCGCAGTGAAACTCGTCGTCCACCGTCGTTTCCCGAATGGCGGCCGCGGGAAAGTCCATGAGAAAGAGTTCTCCATTGAGCAAGGTCGTCTGGTCAGGTGCGAACTTAATGTTCCACCAGAGAATCTGCAGTCGATCCCGGAGCCTCCCACAGAAATTTCCTCGGTCAACTCGATCCCGATTTTGTATGCGTATTCCAAAGAAAAACCACCTGGTGAGACCCTGACGGGACAGGTACTGCATGCGGACGGATCACCGGCGTGGGCAGCTCAGTTGATGCGATACATTCCGCAACATCGCCAATTGGCTCGCGTCGGTAGGACGGACATTCACGGCCACTTCCGGCTGGACGACTCGCGTGTCGCCTGGTTGATTCAGGTGCCCAGCCAATCACCACCGGATGACGCCGACCGTAGTCCTGTTCATCCAGTGCTGGTCGCACACATCCCCGGATCATGCGGCGGAACGTTCGTCCCAGTCTCGGATGGTCAGGCAAGCGGTTTTCAGATCAAGCTGCCACCAGTGTGGTCACTACGGGGACGCATCACAGTCGACGGGCAGGGGCCGGAACAGTTCGGCGATTCTGTCCGCGTTCTAGCCCGATACCGCGGTCACGGAAAACTCACCGACATTTTCAGCATCGATCGCACGGCCTCGGCGGATGGGACATTTCTGTTGGCAGGACTGACTCCCGGAGCGTACGACGTCCAGGCCACGCTTGACGGCATCTGGTTGTCCGAGTCGGTGCGGCTCGATGTGCCAGCGACCGCTTCGAAAAGGGAATTCCTGGCCGACATTGTCCTGCCCATCGCCATGCCGGGCACGACGGCTCATGTGCAGATCACTGACGCGGACGGATCACCACTGCCCGGCCAGTCGATCCGCGTCAACTTTCCACCGGGACCGCTCACCGAAGAAGTGCATCGCGAACCGCTCAAGACCGATCGACTCGGAATCGTGCGCATCGATGGCTGCACGGTGGGCAGGCAAACGCTGTCGGTAGACGGTTACTCTGACGTGCTGCACTTTGAAGTGCCGCCGCACGACCAACCGGACGACACGCCGCAGGTCGTCTCCGTTCAGTTTCCCGTGGACAATGAAACTGTTTTGCCTGCGCCATAACCGAAGTGGAACGCCGTTGCCCTCATACTCAGCCGCGTGAAGACGGATCGACCCAATCCAGCAGGTCC
This sequence comes from Planctomycetota bacterium, assembly GCA_963579025.1. Classification (GTDB taxonomy): domain Bacteria; phylum Planctomycetota; class Planctomycetia; order Planctomycetales; family Planctomycetaceae; genus CAUZFZ01. Next base: position 82,228 of record CAUZFZ010000017.1, read on the forward strand.
ACAACTCAATCATCTGCCTTCGACGCGTCCTTGATCACGAAGCGGGCTTTCAGTCGGGCGACTTCTGTTGCCAGGCCGGCGGACTTCACTGATCGCAGGACTTCGTTGAAATCCTTGTAGGCCGCTGGAGCTTCGTCCTTCGGGTAGAAACGGCAGTTCGTCAGGATGTCTGACGCGTCGAATTCAGCGTCGATTGTTTTCTGATCCAGAGTACGGTTGGCCTGCCTGCGGCCGAGAACTCTTCCCGCGCCGTGATTCACGCTGTAACAGCTCAGGGATGCGCCGTCGTCGGCGACCATCACCGCTGATCCGTCGCGCGGGTTGCCCGGTAGCAGGATTGGGTGTCCCGTTGCCGCGAACGGTGTGTCCTTCAATGCATAGTGTCCGGCCGGGATCGCGCGTGTCGCGCCCTTGCGATGCACCCAGCTCGGCTTGTTGTCCACGATTTCTTTGCGGGCAATGTTGTGACTGATGAAGTACACCAGTCGCCCTGTCGTTCCCGGAATCACCTCCTGAAACGCTTCCAGTACGAGCTGGTTGATCAGGAGATGATTGACCGTCGCGAAGTTCGCGCCCAAAGCCATGTCGTCCAGGTAGGCGTCTGCTTCCGGAGTGCCAAGAGGAGCATAAACCAGCTCGCGATCGTTGCCCGGCAGTGGAATGCTCCACTGTGCGAACCGCTGCTGCAGTGACTTGAACTGACCGCTGGCCAGCATGTGCCCCAGGCCTCGAGATCCGCAGTGCGACAGAAACGCGACGTTTCCGTCGACCAGGCCGAAGGTGTCGGCTGCGATGTGGGCGCGTTCGTTGTCCTCCACGCGAACGACTTCACATTCGCCGAAGTGGTTTCCGCCACCGTACGAGCCAAGCTGCTCAATCTTCTGCTCGAATCGCGGTAGAGAAGCTGTCGCGAAGTGTCGGTCCAGGCGATTGCCCAATGCATCGGCTGTCTCGTCGTGGCCGACATGTGCCGAGTCTTCGCAGCGCTCTGCCCATTCAGGAGGAATCCCGAGCGCATCACAGACACCTTCGGATGCTCCTTCGATCACAACGCGCTGCCCGAGTCCCGGCCCCACGCGTCGCGCCTTTGTGACGTTTCGCTGACCTTTGCCGGCTCCCGTCGGAGTCCGCTCGCAGACCGCGTTGATCAGAGCGCGTCGTGTCGGTCGGTCGCTGATCGCGTCTTCCGGCAGATCGAGTTGCAGGAGACTCATCGAACACTTGATGTCGACACCAACCGGACCTGGATAAACGTGCGTGGGAGATACCATCACACATCCCACCGGTGCTCCATAGCCCAGGTGGGCATCAGGATTCAGCACCAGGTCCGTGACTCCGGGAGCCAATCGGGAATTCATCGCCTGCTGCAGACATTTGTCGTCAAAGGTCTGGCGAATGGCCTCAGTCCCGATCACGGTGATTGGCTTCGTGCGGCCTGTCGGAAGGATCGCTGTCGCCTCTCCCGTCGGGATCAGGTTCTTCATGTGATCAGTCATCGTTGTCTCTCCGGCCTGGAGTCATGCCAGTTCTGGATTGTCGATCATGAAATGATTCGCGTCGCTTGTCAGCGTCAGGAAGGCCTCACGACCAGAAGCTGACGTTCCATACGCAGCCCCCGCACCCACGTAAACGGCGTGCGGTGTCGTGAACTGCCCAGGGACAGTCGCGTCCCAGGAACGGTTCGGAGTTTCGACGTTGAATTGTGGCTCGACCGGAATCACGGGCAGCGGAATGTCGACGTTGTTGAGTAGTAATCGTGTCGGAATCCCGCGACGCTTCGACCAGCTCGGTTCGCGGGTCACGCGACGATGCTGCGGTGGAAGCGCCTCGTTGGCGGCTGGCGGCACGCAACGACGACAGGAGACAGAGATGAAATACGTTCGATTCCTGACTGCGGTCATCGTGATCAGCGTCGTGGCACGTTCCGGTCATGCTGAGCCACTCATAGCCGATGTGCTGCTGTCGGGTGGCACGCTGATCGATGGTACCGGGACTGCCGGACGACCGGGCGACGTGGCCATTCATGATGGCCGGATCGTCGGCGTCGGCAAGCTGCAGGACGTGGAAGCTCAATGGACGATCGACTGCTCCGGAATGATCGTATGCCCGGGCTTCATCGATCTGCACAATCATTCGGACCGACAGGTCGTCGCAGCTGCCACGCGATCAGCGATGAACTATGTGACTCAGGGCTGTACGACAATGGTGACGGGCAACTGCGGTTCAGGTCCGGTCGACGCAGGCAAGTTCTACGATGCCATTGATGAACATGGTGCCGGCACGAATGTCGCTCATCTCCTGCCGCAAGGCGGCCTGCGGAATGCAGTCATCGGCACGGATCTGCGCGAGCCAACCAGCGATGAACTGGCACGCATGCTGGAATTGACCGAGCAGGCCATGCGGGACGGTGTCTGGGGCATGTCGACGGGGCTGATCTACGTACCGAGTTCTTATGCGACGACCGACGAGTTAATCAGCATCGCCAAAGTCGTCTCAGCTCATGGCGGCATCTACGCGAGCCACATTCGGACGGAAGGCACGAAATTGCTGGGGGCAGTCGAAGAAGCGTTGCAGATCGGTCGCCGTGCGAATCTGCCGGTCCATGTGTCTCACTTCAAGTCGAGTGGCCGCGATGCCTGGGGGCTCGTCCGTCGAGCCGCCGAGATGATTTCGGCCGAACGGAAGCTGGGCCGCAAGGTCACCGCGGATCAATACCCGTACATTGCTTCGAGTACGTCACTGCACGCGACGCTGTTGCCCTCGTGGGCGCGTGCCGGTGGCCAGGCGAAATTCCTCAAGCGGCTCGACAGCGACGAGACTGGACCGAAGCTGCGTGAGATCGTGGCGACGGCCATTGAAAAGAAATCCAATGGGGACGCGGTCCGCATCGCGCGGTACCGCCCTCGGCAGGACTGGGTGGGATTGAGTCTGCTGGCGATCGCTGAACGTGAGAAACGCCCCGTCATCGACATCGCTTACGAAATCTTCCGGGCGGGCGGAGCGGCGATCGTCAACTTCAGCATGAACGAGGAAGACGTACGGCACATCATGGCGATCGACTGGGTCGCAACCGCGTCGGATGGTCGAGCCTACCTGCCTGGTTCGGACAGGCCACATCCCCGGAACTATGGGACCTTTCCGCGTAAGATTGGCTACTACTCGCTGCAGGAAGGCGTGCTGCCGCTTGAGCAGGCGATTCGCAGCGCGACGGGGCTCCCGGCGGAAATACTGGGTATGACCGATCGCGGACTGCTCAAGACGGGACTGGCCGCGGACGTTGTGGTGTTCGATCCGAAGCAGGTGAAGGACCGGGCGACGTTTGATGACCCGCATCAGTATTCGCAGGGGATTCAGTACGTCTTTGTGAACGGAACTCCGACCGTTGTCGCCGGTGCTGGAACGGGTGCTCTTGGTGGTCGAGCTTTACGCCACACAACCGCTGCTGCCACAGGATCAAGTGAGAAGGCCGAGTGAATGGAGATCATTCCGGACAATCCGCTGCAGCCTCACGAGCAATGGATGCGTCAGGCAATCGATCAGGCGCATGCCGCCTTCGAACAGGACGAGGTGCCGGTTGGCGCCGTCATCGTTTGCGCGGACTCCATTGTCGGAACGGGCTTTAATCAACGCGAAACGCTGAACGATCCAACCGCTCACGCCGAGATGATCGCGATTACTCAGGCGGCCGAAACACTCGGCTCGTGGCGACTGATTGAGTGCACGTTGTACGTGACACTCGAACCCTGCCCGATGTGTGCCGGCGCAATCGTGCAAAGCCGGATTCCGCGGGTTGTTTACGGAACAACCGATCCGAAAGCGGGGGCCTGTCACTCGCTGTACCAGATCACGGACGATAAGCGTCTGAACCATCGAGCCACAGTTCTGGGCGGTGTCATGCAGGAAGACTGTCGGGCACTGCTGCAGCAGTTTTTCTGTCAGCAGCGCGCGCTCGGGAAGAAATAGGTAAGGCGAGAGTTAGGGGCAGGAGGCCGATCGACTGTGATGGTTGGAGGGTGACAGTTGAGAGCACTCATGAGCGATATTCATGGCAACCTTGCGGCGCTTGAGAGCGTCTTGGCGGACATCCAGGATCAAGGAATCGATGAGATTTATTGCCTTGGAGATGTCGTTGGCTACGGCCCAAATCCGTGTGAGTGCATCGACAAAGTCCGCGAACACTGCACTGTGTGCCTGCTGGGTCACCACGACCACGCTGTCCTGTTTGGTCCCGAGGGCTTTGGTGTTGGGGCCGAACAGTCCGTGTACTGGACACGAGAGATTCTTGAATCCAGTGACTCGGAAGATCGGATTCACTTTCTGTGCGAATTGCCACGAATCATCACCGAACCCCGTCGCACGTTTGTGCATGCTTCGCCCAGAAATCCTCTCCACGAATACGTTTTTCCCTACGACATTCAGAACCTGCCAAAGATGGAGAAAATCTTTGCTCGTTGTGAGAAGGATTGCTTCTACGGGCATACACACATCCCAGGGATCATCACTGAGGACTTGAGATTTCTTGCACCGGAAGACGTCAATTCCGAATATCAGCTCAACGGTCAAAAACACCTGATCAACGTGGGTTCTGTTGGTCAGCCTCGTGATGGGAATCCCGACGCGTGCTACGTCATCCTCGACGGCGTTTGTGTCCGTTTCCGACGAGTGGCGTATGACATCGAAGCAACTGCTCGCCAGGTTTACGACATTCCACAACTCATCAACTTCACTGGAGATCGACTCTTCGAGGGGACTTAAATCGGTGAGTCTGACGGGTTCACCAAAATCCAACGACGCATGCCGCGCCCTTAGAATCCGGAGCCAGGGGGAGAACTGCTCGTGGCATTCTCGCCCATTTGCTCAATCTCGTAACTGCGTCTCGGCGACTTCGATGGCTCGCAGCAGGCCTTTGGCTTTGCCGAGGGTTTCCTGGTATTCGTTGACGGGAATGCTGTCTGCGACAATTCCCGCCCCGGCCTGGACGTAAACCGTCTGGCCCTGCATCACCAGAGTTCGCAGTGCGATGCACGTATCCATGTTTCCGGTGAAGTCGATGCAACCGACCGCTCCCGCGTACGGTCCGCGGCGGTGACGCTCCTGCTCGTCAATGATTTCCATGGCGCGGACTTTGGGAGCGCCGGAGACAGTGCCAGCGGGAAGGCCCGCTCGCAGTGCGTCCAGTGCCGTCAATCCTTCACGGAGTTGTCCCGAGCAGTTCGATGTGATGTGCATGACATGGCTGTACCGCTCGACGACCATGACGTCGCTCAAGCGGACGGATCCATACTCGGCGACTCGGCCGACGTCGTTGCGGGCCAGGTCGACCAGCATGACGTGTTCGGCTCGCTCCTTTTCATCCGACAGCAATTCGTTCGAAATCAATTCCTCGAGTTCGTTGTTGGGCACGCGATCGAATCGACTCCAGACGTCGTCGCCATAGCGAGATTCGATCTGCCGCTTGAGTTCAGGAAACAGGTCGGCCAGTGCTGGTCTCGATTTGAGCACGTGCGCACGCGGACGCGTCCCGGCGAGCGGTCGGACGGTGAGTTCGCCGTCTTCAACGCGAACCATGATCTCGGGCGAGCTGCCGACCAGATGCACGTCCGGCGTCTTCAGCAGAAACATGAAGGGGCTTGGATTGACCACCCGCAACGCGCGGTAAATGTCGAGCGGGCGTGCGGGAGTCTCGATGCTCAGTCTTTGACTGATAACGACTTGGAACACGTCTCCGGCCCGGATGTATTCCTTGCAGTTCTCGACGGCGGCTTCGAATTCCGGCTGCGTGAAATTCGACTGCCATTCGATGCTGGACTCACCGCCGATGGCGATGTCGGTCATCTCAATATCGGACGACGATTGCTGCAGTTGCTGGCACGTTTCATCGATGCGAGCCGCGACCCGATCGTATTCGGCCCGCAGGTCTGTGTCCTTTGTATTGGCGTGACACACGACCAGAACGGTTTTCTGGATCTGATCAAAAATGACCATCCGGTCGAAGAACGCGAACGACAGGTCGGGAAGCTGACGATCGTCCTCGGGGGCATTCGGAAGATCTTCGGCATAGCGCACAATGTCGTATCCCGCGTATCCGACGGCACCGCCACAGAAACGCGGCAGCTCGGGCAAATGCACGGCGCGGTAGCGACTCACCAGCAGCTCGAGTTCCTTGAGCGGGTCGTCGGCGGTGTACTCGCGTCGCTCGTCGCCTTCTGTCACCACGACGCGGCGATCCCACGCGTCCATGCGCATGAACGGGTCGGAACCCAGAAAGCTGAATCGCCCAATCTTCTCACCGCCGACAACGCTCTCAAACAGAAACGGGCAGTCTCCCCGGTCCAGCTTGCAGTAAGCCTGGACGGGAGTCAGCGTGTCGCTCGTGAGCTGCCGGTACACCGGTACAAGATCAGCGTCGGCGGCCAGGCGGCAAAAGGTTTCGAAATCCGGCAGGTGCTTCATTGCATCAGGCAATCAGGTGTGGATCGGTCTTGTTTGACGACGAGTTCACGCCGTGAACATCAGGATAACGACGGACACGGGAGACACTGGATGCGGGAATTCTCCAGGGACGCGCACGCGACCAGTTGCCGGTGACTCGCCCTGCCGCGGAAAGGTCTGTGACCGCCGCACTGATCTCAGTATGACGCCGATGGTTACGTCATCTGACCCATTCCCGCGCGGGTTGACAGCCTACCCCCCCACAATAGAATTCCCCGGCTTTGCCGGACCGAAGATGGCCTCACTGGCGTCAATGGATTGGACCGGTTCGAGTGACGATTTACCAGTCAGCATGCCCGGTCAACACGGATAGAGACTCGTCGCATGAAGAAGTGCCGTCAGTGCTCCAAGCCCGCCACACTGCACATTACGGAACTCCGACAAGGTGACGTCGTAGAGATCCACCTGTGCGAGACGTGTGCCCGCGACTATCTGAGCCAGACCGAACCGACACAGACGGAGGCCTCCGAGTTCGAGTTTGCAAAGGCTGGCGACTCGGATGAGTCGATGGACGACATCGACGATCGCAGCTGCCCGAATTGCGGGATCACGTTTCGCGAGTTTCGGTCCGCCGGTCGGCTGGGCTGTCCACACGATTACGTCGAGTTTGAGGCTGAGTTGCTGCCGCTGCTGGAGAACATTCACGGGGAAACACAACATTGCGGCAAGATGCCTCGGCGTGCCCCGGATTCCAGCCGTCGGCAGCATGAACTGGTCCGATTGCGAAGCGAATTGAAGATCGCGGTGGACGAAGAGAATTACGAAGAAGCAGCACGACTTCGCGACGAGATTCAGACAACCGAGGCGGAGGTGGGCGGCCAGTCGACGGAATGAGCGTTTGTTGTTTGTCGTACTCGGGTTCGTTCGTAGTAACCGGATTTATCCGGTTCAGCAGTGTCTGGGCTGAAAACACGGAACGACCATCGGCGTCGGAGGCGTACCGCGCAAGTGCGGTTACTACGAGCGAGAGTTAAGTGCTGTCATTACAAGCCAGGGAGTAATCGAGTGGATTTGGACAGTCTGACGCAACGGACCAGCGAATGGCTGCGTGGCACGGGCCCGGAGTCCGACGTCGTGGTTTCGACGCGGATCCGGCTGGCCCGCAACCTGTCCGAGTTCCCGTTTTCCGCCAGGGCCGACGAATCGACTCGCGGGCAGATTCAGCAGCTCGTCAGCGGCGTTCTCCAGAACCTCGCGATTCCCCGCCGGATCGAATACGTGGGCGTTGACGACCTGGACGAACTCTCGCGGCTCTTTCTGGTCGAGCGGCAACTTATCAGCCGTGAACTGGCCGACGGTGTCGGGCCCCGCGGTGTGGCGTTCTCCGATAGTGAGGACGCCAGCATCATGATCAATGAAGAGGATCACTTAAGGATTCAGGTGATCCGCAGCGGCTTGGCACTCAACGAATGCTGGAAGGAAATCGACGGGCTGGATGATGCGTTCGAAGAGCACGTCGACTATGCCTTCCATGACTCGTACGGCTACCTGACGGCCTGCCCGACAAACCTGGGCACGGGTATCCGTGTCAGTGTCATGCTGCACCTGCCGGCCCTCGTGCAGACACGTGAAATTCAGAAGGTGTTTCACAGCCTGCAGAAAATCAACCTGGCAGTGCGGGGCCTGTACGGCGAAGGCAGTCAGGCGATGGGCGACTTCTACCAGATCTCAAATCAGTACACGTTGGGCATCAGCGAAACTCAGGTACTGGATCGCATCAGCGGCGTGATCCCGCGCATCCTCGAGTACGAACGTCGATCCCGCACTGCGATGATTGAAGAAAAACGCGAGGACCTGCACGATCAGATCTCCCGCGCACTCGGCATCCTCAGCAGTGCCCAGACAATCAGTTCCGAAGAAACGATGCATCTGCTGTCGAGCGTTCGATTGGGGGTCAACCTCGGTCTGATCGACGACATCGAAATCTCGACGCTGAACGAACTGTTCATCCAGATTCAGCCAGCACATCTGCAGAAGATCAAGCAGTGCGATCTGGATTCCGCGGAACGCAACAAGGCCCGCGCCGCGCTACTGCGTCAGCGATTGACGGGCTGAACGATCGAGGCTCGTAGTGACCGTACGCTTGCTCGTATTAACCGCATTTATGCGGTTCGTTGGACGTCGCTTGCCGGCCGGGAACCGCATAAATGCGGTTACTACGAACAGCGGCTCTACTGACCGGCGTCGCCGGGAATCGGCCCCTTCAGACAGAGGTTGGCACGTTCCGGCCTACAGCTCCGTGTGCGATCGAGCTCAGCCGCCTTTCGTGAGACCAGTTCGCGACAGGTAAAGCCGAAGGGCGTTTTCCTGTTCTTCAAGCCTGGCGGGTTGACCGCGTTTGAAGTCCTGGAATGTCGCTTTCCGTAGCCGAAAGGTCCGAACCCATCGAAACGGGCGAAACACGATGACGATCGGACTGAATACACCCGATTGGCCAAAGAAGCGGAATGCCATTACGGGCAGTGTGAACCGTTTCCATGTGCGGCGCTCGGACCAGTTCAGCCGAATCGTCGATAGCGGCAAATGCGGAACGAGTTCAGCTTCGATGTGATCGTGCCAGAGGGTGCTGTCGGAATACACGAGCAGGACATTCGTGCCGCGAGTACACCAGACGAGCCAGATCACGTGTTGGAGCACGACGGCGTAGGACAGCCAGGCTGCAACAAGGATCGGGAGCAGGGGGATCAGCAACAGCACGATCACGATGATGATCGGTGCGCTCACGAGAAGTGGAAGCGGGCGAGGGTGTCTGTCCTTGCGTGAAATCATCCCGTCCCTGCCACCTGGGGCGTCGGTTGCTGGCCGGAAACCGCATATGGCTCATCGCAAAAAAAGCGCAACATTGATATAGAGTCGAGTTGTTAGATTTGCGATAAGCCGCTCGCTATGAGCGAGAACGGTTATTCGACTTTGGAAATACGA
>CAUZFZ010000018.1:0-91519 GCA_963579025.1 Planctomycetota bacterium
GCCCCCAGTTGAAGTGCTGGGGGCTCGCTACGCTCGACCACCAGCCGCCCGATCCCACTACTTAAAGTTGACGCAGCACTAGTAGTCCGCCGCAGCTCGCTTTTTGGGAGAATCGAACGGCACATGTGGAACTGGATGCGACAGCGTCTGTGCCCCGATCTGGCGATTGATCTGGGGACAGCGAACACGCTGGTGATCGTGCAGGGCGAAGGCATCGTCCTGAACGAGCCGTCCGTTGTTGCGCTGCAGAAAGGTACGCGTCGAGTGCTCGGCAAAGGTGCTGCGGTCGGCAAGCTGGCCAAACAGATGCTCGGCCGCACTCCGGACTCAATCACCGCGGTCCGTCCCCTTAAGGACGGTGTGATTACTGATTTCGAATTGTGCGAAGCGATGCTGCGGTACTTCATCCAGAAAGCCAGTCGTCACGTACGCGGCATGCGACCGCGAGTCATCATCGCCGTTCCGGGTGGAATCACACCGGTCGAGAAGCGAGCGGTCTTTAACAGCGCCGAACGTGCCGGGGCCGGCCGCGTGTATCTGATCGAGGAATCTCGAGCGGCCGGTATCGGAGCCGGGCTGCCGATCTCCGAACCGCTGGCCAGCATGGTCTGCGACATCGGCGGTGGAACGAGCGATGTCGCGATCCTCAGCCTGGGCGAGATCGTCGTCAGCGAGTCGGTGCGTGTGGCGGGCGACGAAATGGACGCGGCGATCGTTGAATACATGAAGCAGCACTTCTCGCTCAGAATCGGATTGCAGACTGCTGAGCAGATCAAGCTGCGACTGGGCAGCGCTTTTCCGCTGGAACAGGAACTCACCAGTGACATTCGCGGACTGGACACCATCAGCAGCGTTCCGCGCAAAGCCGTTGTCACCAGCGAAGAAATTCGTGATGCGCTGAAGGTCCCGCTGGAGGAAATCGTCGGCTGTGTTAAGGCCACGATCGAGAAGTGCAAACCGGAACTGGTCGCGGACATTGTCGACACCGGGATTGTTCTGACCGGCGGAGGCGCCATGTTGCGCGGTCTCGACCGGCTGATGCACGAACAGCTCGGCATTCCGGCGCGTGCGGCTGACGAACCGTTGAATACCGTGGCGCGCGGAGCGGCCATCTGCCTCGAACACCTCAGCCAGTGGCGGGACCGCTTCGACACCGGCGAGAAGGCAGCGTGACGGCTTGCAGTAGCCAGCCTGACATCGAAGGTCGTGCATGGACGCCGGTTCGAACAACTCCATCTTCAAGGTGACAACCGCCTGTCTACTCGGAGCGATGTTGCTGGCGATCCTGCCCGATTCGCTGACCGCGCAACTTCGCGACGCCGTCCGAGCGATCCTGCAGCCGGGTCAGTCAGCGCTCCTGGCGATGCGTGAGCATGCCGACAAGCAATGGGTGGCGTTCCAGTCGGACGAGTTTGCCGCGCGCAATCAGGAATTTCAGGACCTGGCAGCGCGGGCCAGGGCATCTGAGTTCCAGGCGAGACAGTCAGCCCTCGCGATACGGGAGCTACAGCGTCAGCTTGCCGAAGCCCGACGTTATGCAGCCTCACAGTTCCCGACGCAGCCGACTGAACCGCTGCTTTCTGTGCGTGCGGTTGAGGCTCGCATTCTGGGAAAGGAAATCCTCGCGGGCCTGAAATCCCGCCAGTTGCTCGATCTCGGACAGGCCAACGGACTCCGAGAGGATCAATGGGTGGTGGATACCGAACGCCCGATTCTTGATCTGGGCAGCGACCAGTCACTGCGGACCGGGCTGCCGGTGTTTGCCGGGCGATGCATTGTCGGACGAGTGGCTCAGTCGGGTCGCTGGACCAGTTCGCTGCAACTGATCACCGCAACGGACTTCCGGGCGAAGGCTATTCTGGCCGACGCGCGAGGACTGCTGCCGGAATCATCCCCACAGGGATTACTCGAAGGCACCGGTAGCGGCTGCCGCCTCACGCAGGTTGGTGCTAACGAGAACGTCCAGGTTGGCGACACCGTGTACTCGGTTCCCGGTTTTCCAGTCGATGCCCCGATGCTGTTTGGCGTGGTGGCGTCATGTACGCGGCAGCCCGGAGCTTTGCACTGGGATGTCGAAGTCGAACCTCACGTTGATGTCGGCCAGATTCGCACGGTTCAAATTCTGACACCGACCATTAACCCGCAGCGTCTTGCTGAAAGAGACTGATGCGTCATATCGCACTCGCCGTCGCGGCTTACGTCCTGTTGGCCGTGGAATCCACACTGGCCGACGGCCGAGGCACATTTGCATGGCTGCTGCTGCCGTGGCTGGCTGTCACACTTGAACCAAAGCACTCGGTCGTCGCGGCGTTCGCATACGGACTGCTGCTGGACTGCCTGTCAAATGGACATCCCGGCATTTTCGTGGCGGTGACAGTGTTGGCCACCGGCGGCCTGCGGTGCCTCATTCAGCAATCAGCTCTGTCGACAGGCCCGCGCATCGCTCTGACCTGTTTTACGAGTTCACTGATCGCATCGCTGGCGGTTCAGGCGGTATTGCTGGGGCTTCAATCCCGACCGATCGAGCTGCAACTGGTCGCTGACACCGCGCTGCCATGCAGTGTCGGAGCCGTCGCGCTGGCATGCACGGTGACCATCCTGCGTCACATTCGTCTACGGCCGATGACGCAATCGCACGGCTGAAAACGCTTGATGCAACGCGAAGAATGCCGCACCGCTTCTTTAGGCGTGCGGCATACCGAACATCGCCAGCAGCGACTTCGTGGCGATTTCGATGTTCTGCAGGAAAGTGACCGCGCCGGAGGGTCCGCTGTACGCGAATGCGACGACCAGTCCGTTGCAAAACAGATTCGCAGTTGGCAGGACCGCGAAGCAGTACACGAAGCCAGCCCGTTGCAGATCGCTCTGACCGGCGTGCGTCTCGCGCATGGTCGAGGTGACGTGATAGGCAAAGGCGGCGCCGTTCAACGCGTGGGCAATTTCCCAGGGGATCACGGGCACCAGCCAATAGAACAGCATCAGGGCCCAGCAGATCGTGGGGAAGAAATACGGCGCCAGCGTGATCAGCCAGTTGCCTCGCCCCACGAAACGCATGTGGCCGCCCTGGCTCCAGGAGGTTCTCAGGCCGACCACCTTGTGAAACGTGAGCACGGCGAACAGCGAATGGGTGAGTTCATGTTCCAGCGTTGAAAAGAATGTGGTTCGCCACCAGCGGATCAGCCACAGCCAGAGCAGGAGGTAGCATCCGGCGCCTCCGACAAAAGGCAGAATGGGCCGTGGTTCTCGCACGCATCCAATCAGCACAGCGAAGCAGGCCTCGATCGCCGGAACCAGCAACACGATCGACAGCGCGGCGAACGGCCACTTCAACCAGAGGAATCCCACGTCGATCCGATCGGACATTCGGCTGAACAGCGATGGTCTATGCGCCGGCATTCGATTCAATCTGCTGAGGAAACGTATTGCTGACGAATCGCATCGAGCACGCAGTGAGACCGCGGACCTCCGGCCGTCAACCGGACGCGTCGTGATTCCAGGCCAGTCATTTCCAGTTCGATCGTCAGTCGGTCACGAGGCAGGACGTCGGCCACGCGATCAGCCCATTCAATCAGACAAACACCATCGCCAACCATGTACTCGTCCGCTCCCAGTTCCAGAAACTCATCCTCGTCCCGCAGCCGGTACGTATCGAAATGATAGACGGGCAGCCGGCCCTCGTATTCCTGAATCAGGACAAATGTCGGGCTGTTGACGTCGGATCGATCAGCCCCCAGCCCCTCGGCCACGGACTGCACCATCCGCGTCTTCCCAGCCCCCAGATTGCCGATCAGCCCGACGACCAGACCCGATTCCGCAGACACGCCAATCGCACGACCGAGCCGACTGGTCGCTTCTTCGGAATCCAGATCAAGCAAAAGAGGTTCGGAAATTCGTACGGACATCGGGGCACCAGTTAACGGATTCTGCTCATCGGAATTCCAAGCGCAATGTTGACCGCTGACTGAGTCATGGCAACCCGCACACGTGGACGAGACATCCCTGGTCCGGTCGGCGAGTTGATTTTCTCGCGACTCGCGAATGCCGCGGAGTGCCAGGCATGTCGCATAGAAGCCTGACGTTCGCCCTCTCTTCAGCTTTAGCGCTCTGGCCGTTTCCCGTGGCTCAGAATCCGTCCGGGTACCAGTCCCAGGTGACACGCAGCTCGCCATCAAACTGATGATCGGCACTGTTTCCAATTGGCGTCGCGAAGCCCACGCCGAATTGCGAGTTTCCCGCGGTACGAATCGTGAGGCCAGCCACGAGGTTGAGTGTCTCGACGTTGCCAGCGTCGCTGCCGATCTGAAACAGTCCCAGCCGTGCCGGGTCCTGGTCTCCCAACGAACGGTTGTAGTGCAGTTCCAGCGTCGCGGCCGCAGACTGAATCGCGCCGTCCGGACTGTCGAGGAACCAGTACCCGACTGCTGCGTCGACGAACAACTGCACCGGATCATCCAGTTCTCCGGCCGATGCCAGTGACGAACCGTTGCTCAGGAAGGCCGAATTGCCGTCTGTCTGAATGTCCGTCTGAATGAAACCCTGCATGAACCAGCGGTCATTCGGGGCATACAGGCCTCCGACATACGGCAGCAGATTGACGGCTTCATTATTGACCCGGGCAAGTACCGTCTGATCGGCAACTCGCACGACGACATCATCGGCCCACGGCAGAGCGACCAGCATCCCGCCCGCGACCGCGAACGAGTCGGTCGCGAAAAGCAGATGCTTCACACCGACGGTTGCATTGCCGACCTCCAGGTGCGACGCGCTGGTGTGTCCGTCAGCCGTGATCGTCGAATCGAGTGTCGCGGCGAACGGAAATCGGGCTTCAATCGACGACCGGCCCTCGAAGAACGTCGTTTCGAATCCGGGAACGAAGCGATCCACGTTCACTCCGCCGTCACGGAGCGGGACGTTGTCGAAGTGGCTGTAATTCACAAACAGCCGACGTTTCGGCAGCGGGCTGCTGTTCTCCGCAATCTTCTGCCGCCCCACGAAGGCTCCACCTGTCGCGGGCGACGGAACTGTGATCGTCACGGGCACGGTGACCGACGTGTTAAAGCCGACGAATACATTGACAGATCCTTCAGCCACCGCCGTTGGAGTGAGCGACAGGCTGGCCAGAGTGGCGGTCGGGTCGGCGGCCTGCTCGATGCTTTCGATCGCCGGGGATATGGATGCCAGCAGAGCAGCCTGGTTCACCACAATCTGAAGTTCCTGCTGATCGGCCGCGTTCAAAGGCAGAGGTGTCCCGGTCGGCGCGCCGGTGTTTGCCGCTTCAACGTCAAACGCAAAGTCCGTGATCGGATCGGCGGTGAAACTCGACAGCAGGATGTCCGGGTCATCATCGAGGAATGTTGTGATGGTGATGACGGGCAGGTCCTCATTCACTGGAGGGACTGTGAATCGCACGACGGGATCAGTCCCGGAACCACCCGATGCCGTTGTTTCAATGGCAGATGCCGGATCGAAGTTCAGAAAGCCGGGCAGATTATTGGTCACGCCCAGTCGTTGAATGACCGCGCTGAGGCTGCCGCTGCCCGTTACGAAGCTGTCACCGAACATGTTTGGAATGCGAGCCAGTCGCGTGGTGTAGGCGCGCCTGCGGCGCGTCGATGCAGATCGACTCGCAACCTGCGCTTGCTGTCCGGACGGTCTGGCAGGGCGGCGGGCGGGCGGTTGTTGTTGACGCGGTTGCTGCCGCGGCCGTGCCGGCGCGGGTTGTGACCTCGGTGTACGCGGTCGCGGTGTCGGGACCGCAGGGGTCGTCGTCCGGGGCGGACGCAAACTTTCCGGCGGTGGTTGCAGCATGGAGGCTGGAAACAATCGGCCCGACGACAGAGGACTGTCATTCCGTGGAAATGTCAATTCTGGAAGCGGGCTGTACCCCGGTGTCATCGATTTTGAGCGTGCGAGATGATCGGACCGTCCGGCAGGCAGCGGTTCGACAGGCGGCGGCCGGCGATTCGACTGATTGACCGGTCCATGCTCGTCGCGCCAGTCGGTGTCATAGTCCACGCGTTGCGCATCGGGTCCGTGCGGCCACGGTTCGGGAGTTTCGAACGGAGCGTGGATGCGTGCCGGGCGGCGCAGTTCGGCCGCGGCTCCACGAGTGAGCAGCGCGATCCCCATCGCCAGTTGAAGCACGATTCGACAGGTTTCGCATGTCCGCATGAGGTGCGTCCGAAACAGCCCGAGGGCGTCAATCTTTGATTGAACATTGGACGTCTGTGTGTGAACACGGCCGGCACTCTCTCTTGATCGGCTGCGGTGTGGCTGACTTTGAGGGTTATTCCGGTACTCGCGGTTGTTGTCCGGAAAAATCTCAGCCACGCGGTGTTTGGAGTGAAGCATCCTCGCCCGGCTCAGCGGCAGCCTTCAGGAGCTGCTGCAGGGCCTCCAACTCGGCCGCCACTTCCGCGTCTTTCGGGTTCGCCTTCAGTAAACTGGCGAGGCAGCTCTGCGCTTCATTCAGGTTGTCGATTCGCGCTGCCGGTCGGTCCAACTGCCAACACACTTGAGCAAAACTGCGCAGGGCGAGCGACAATTCGTAAAGACTCTGCGGGTCTTCTGCCGCTGTGATCTGCCGGGACTTGTAGATGGAAATGCAACGGGACAGGTGGGTCTCCGCCTGTTGGGCGTTGCCTTCGTCGACATGCATGGTGCCAGCGTCGAGCAGGACGCCCGCCAGCGGCAATTCATACAGCTCCGGCTCTGCAGCGGCAGCACTCTCAAGCGACTGGGCTGCGGAGTCGTAGTGCTGCAGCGACTCTTTGTGGTCCTCAGTGGCCGCCGACGCATCACCGAGCAGTCGGTGAGCCAGCGAAAGATCGAACAGGTCGCGCGGGCTGAGACGCTCGGGGAATCGGTCATACGTCTCGATGCACTGTGTGGCGAGTTCACAAGCCCGGTCGGCCTCGCCGAAAGCCTCCCAGAGCAGTGAGGCCGCATTCAGTCGCACGCCGGCGAGGTGAAGTTCATATTCAATCACGTGCGGATTGCGGATGACGACCACATTGAGTTCGCGTTCCGCGGACTCATACCAGCCCACCGCCGTTTCCGGGTCGGCCTGCCGGTTGAGGTCTCCCAGAAGACGGTGGCAGAGCGCCAGCCGGCTGCGAAATGTGTCATCATGCGGCTGCAACTCCAGCAGCCGCGTGAACTGTCCCGAGGCCTGTTCGAAGGCGTTCCCGGCTTCGTCCGGGAGCCCCATGGATTCGTAGAGCGTTGTCCCGAGGTTATAGAAGCCCTGGGCCGAGTCTCTGAGAGTCCGTTCATCCTCTGTGTCTGCCAGGATCGCGGTACGGATCCGCTGCGCATCTTCGAACAGCTCCCTGGCCCGGACGGCCGCATCAAGTTGACGCTCGACCAGACCGAGATTCATTTTTGCGTTCGCGAGACGTCGCCGGGTTTCGATGTCAGCCGGCTGCTGGCCGGCGATCAACGTCCGCACGGACAGAGCCTGCGTGTAGTCCTGCCGGGCGCTCTCCAGTTTGCCTCTGCGGAACCAGGCCCGCGCCCGCGCGGTCAGTGTGTCGCCCAAACCGGTCCGCTGTTCACTATCCGAGTCGCTCGACACGATCGCATCGAAGCGTGCCTGTGCCGTGTTGTAGAAAGGCAGTGCTGCTTCCGGCGAGTCGATCTCTTCGATAATCAGGCCCACGCGCAGGTGATTCCAGGCTGACTCGGCAGCCACAGCCGGATCGTCACTGCGTTCGTCGATGAACCAGCGGTAGTACTCCAGCGCCGACTCCAGCAGGTCGCGGCGGATCGCGTGCATGCCCGGCTGTTTCAACAGGTGGTCTTCACTCAGCTTTGTGTACAGGTCGTCGACAGCAGTGCGAGCGCGGGTGAAGTTGATTTCTGCTTCTTCGGCACGGCGACTGGCCTGAATCGCGAACACGGTCGAGATAATCGTGCCTGTCAGGAGCGTGACGAACAGCGCCGCTGTGAATCCGGCAATCAGTGGGTTGCGGCGACACCAGCGCGTGAACTTCTCGAGGCTGGTCAGCGGCCGTGCCAGAACCGCGGCGCCTTCCAGGTAGCGGTCGAGGTCCGCCTTCATTTCAAGTGCGGTTGCATACCGATGCGGGATCTCTTTCGACAACGACTTCAGGCAGATCGTTTCCAGTTCCCTGTCGATGCCCTCGACTATGCGGCTGGGTGGCGTCGGTTCCCGTTCGCGCACCTGTTTCATGGTCTCAAGAAAGTTGGGTGCCGTGAACGGAGGCTGCCCGGTCAGCAGGCAGTAAAGCGTCGCGCCAAGTCCGTACACGTCGGTCGTCGGCCCGATCAGAGTGTTCTGTGACGCGGCCTGTTCCGGCGCCATGAATGACGGTGTCCCGAGGATCTGGTCCGAGGCCGTGAGCTGCGTATCGATGTCATCCAGTATCCGCGCGAGACCAAAGTCGGTGACCTTCGGAATGCCATCCGTCTCCAGCAGGATGTTGGCTGGCTTCAGGTCACGGTGCACCACTCCATGTTCGTGAGCGTAATGGATGGCATCGGCCACCTGACTCATCAGCCGGGCAGCCCGGTCCGGTGGCATCGGCCCCGATCTGAGCTGATCGGACACGGCCCCGCCGTCAACAAACTCCATCGTCAGGAACTGCTGATCGTCGTGCTGCCCATAGTCATAGACTGCCACGATGTTGGAATGCTTCAGGCGAGCCACCGAGGCGGCTTCGCGCTTGAACCGCCCCAGCATCTGCGGCGACGACGAACGCCCTGTCAGGATCGTCTTCAAGGCCACCACACGATTCAGTGCCACGTGCCTGGCGCGGTAGACAATGCCCATGCCGCCGCGAGCCAGCTCATTGATCAGTTCGTAGTCGCCGAACCGCCTCGGGAACGAATCTGGTCTGGTCCTCGCCACGGATGCCGTGCCTGTCGCCGCTTCGCCCACGATCGTGGACGCGGATTCCGTGTGCGGCAGGAACGAAAGGATGATCTCCTCGAAGTCAGGGAAGCGGTCGAGGTAATCGTGACACGTGGGAAGACCACCCGATTCCTTTCGGTAGTCGACTTCGAGCTTCAGCAGATCACGAAACAAACCATCGCGAAGCGACTGTTCGACCGACGTCAGCATGTTCTCGATCGAAACCGACCGTCCGGATCTCAACGCACCATCAAAATCGAGTCGAGGTCCTGTGATGGTCTCCTGGCCCTCGCATTTCGATTCGGCGTCAACGATGTTCTGAGATTCGCTCACCGGTGGCCCGTCCTCACTGTTGTTCACTCGCAACATGGACCATCGTGCGGACGACTGGCGTGATTCGCAAGCAGGAAGATGCATGAAACCAGATTCCATCTCCCGTGACCGATTCACCGCAACCCGCTCGCGTAGCTGAAACCAACATTGGTCGACTGCCGACGCTGCCTGTGGCCGACAACCAAACCCCACCGACCCTGTGTCGGTGGATCCATGATCGGCAGCTACGGCGCCGTTGTGGTAGCTGCCGGTCATGTTTCCACCGACGCGGGGTCGGTGGGGGAGTTCGCACATGCGCGCAGGCGAACAACAAATCGACGACCAGGAGTACGGAACGGGCTTCGGTGGCCAATCCGCCGTCGCCCGGTGATAAACTGTGCGTTACGACCTTGCAGGAGAATTTCCATGCGTGCGCTTGTTGCTGCGTCAATCTTCGCTGTTCTTTCGGCTGCGATCGTGCAGGCGGATGAACCAGTGCAGGCCGCCGAACCACGCCGCGTGGACAGCGCGGAGCAACGCTGGGCGGCCGATGGTTCGGGCGGCACACCGGAATTCACTCGACACGTTATGCCGTTGCTCTCGAAGCTGGGCTGCAATATGCGGGCGTGTCACGGTTCGTTTCAGGGACAGAACGGCTTTCGTTTGAGTCTCTTCGGTTTCGAACCTGACATGGATCGCAAGGAACTGCTCGAAGTCGATGAACAGAGTGAAGGCGACGGGCCGCGGATCAATCTCAAGAAGCCGCGTGACAGTCTGTTTCTCATCAAGCCGACATCATCCGAAGACGCGCACGGCGGCGGCAAGCGGATGGGTCAGGAGAGTTGGCAATACCGGGTGTTTCACGAGTGGATTGCGGCCGGTGCGACCTACGATCCGACAACGTCGCCGAAACTCGTGCGATTCAGGACCGAGCCAGCCGAGATCGTCTTTGGCGACACAGAAACCGAGTCGCAGATCCGCTCGATCGCGTGGTTTGATGACGGCACGATGGAAGACGTCACCTCGCTGACCGTGTTCTCCAGCAACGATGAGGGGATCGCGACGGTATCACCCGGCGGAAAAGTCTCCATCTCACGAACGGGCGACACGGCCATTATCGCTCGGTACAGCGGTGGCGTGACCAGCACTCAGGTGCTTGTGCCGGCCCCGGACGACGGAACACAACCGCCGCTGTGTCTGCCGCACAACGAAATCGACAACCTGGTGATGGCCAAGCTCCGCAAGCTGAACATCCAGCCGTCGCAACTGTGCAGCGACGGAGACTTCATCCGGCGGGCGCATCTGGATGCCATCGGCCGACTGCCGACGGCTGAAGAAGCTCGCAACTTCCTGGCCGACCGCTCACCCGACAAACGCAGGCGCTTGATAGACGCGCTGCTCGACCGGCCGGAGTACGCGACGTACTGGGCCATGAAGTTTTCCGACTGGACGGGCAACGGAAAGTACCTGTCGCGCTACGCGATGGCCTCCAACTGGATGTGGCAGGACTGGGTCGAAGAGAAGCTGTCTCGAAATGTCCCCTACGACGAACTCGTCTACGGGTTCGTCTGCGCGACCAGTCTGGAAGGCCGTACGCGCGAGGAGTTTCTGGCCGAAGTGAAAGAGATCCGGCACAAGACATCCGGTCGCTATCAGTTCGATGATGGCACTTACGCGAAACGGAAAACCAACGATCTGTATTGGACCAACGTTGAACGGCGCAATCCCGATACGCTCGTGCTGCAGACGGCCAATTCCTTTCTCGGCCTGCGGCTCGAATGCGCTCAATGTCACAACCATCCCTTCGATCGCTGGACGCAGAGGGACTTCGAGCAATTCAAATCGTTCTTCATGCTGGCTCGCTACTGCGATCCGGAGACTGGCGAAGAGAGTCCGAAAGGTCGCGGCTACGGCGACGAAAGCGTCGAGCCCGGTGTCGGAAAACGTTACGCCGGGATCGTGAAGAAGGTGCCGCCGAAGTTGCTGGGCGGCCAGGAGATTCCTTTTGTCGAGGGAGACGATCCGCGGATCGCACTGTGGGAGTGGATGCGGTCCAGCGACAACCCGTACTTCGCGCCGGCGTTCGTCAATCGAATCTGGCATCACTACTTCGGCGTGGGAATCGTCGATCCGCCGGACGACTTCAATCAGGGAAATCCGCCGTCGAACCCGCAACTGCTCGACTGGCTGGCCGCCCAGTTCGTGAAGCAGCAGTTCGACATCAAACACGTACACCGCGTGATCCTTAACAGCCGCACGTATCAATTGTCGTTTGCGCCCAACGACTCGAACCGGCTCGACCGCAAGAACTTTTCGCACGCGCTGCCGCGACGGATGCCGGCCGAAGTGCTGATCGACGCTGTGGCGGATGTGACCGGCGTACCGAACGACTTCGGGCGCGTGCCGAGACATCGCGCCGTCGGACAGGCGATGACAGCCGTGCGTTACGGAGGCAATCGTCCGGGATACGCGATGAAGATCTTCGGCCGTCCCGATCGCGAGAAGACCTGCGACTGCGAACGCTCCAACGAGCCTTCGGTCGCGCAGGCGTTGTATCTGATCAACGACCAGGACGTGCTTTCCAGGCTGGACAATGCCGACGGACGGCTACCCCGGTTGTTGAAAAGCGTCACCGATGACCGGGAGGTGATTACGGAACTGTATCTCGCCGCGCTATCTCGATTCCCCTCGGACGAGGAGCTGGATCTGCATGTCAGCTTCGTCGAACAGGCCGAGGACCGGGACAACGAGATGAAAGAAATCCTGTGGACGTTGCTCAACGTCCGCGAGTTTATTTTTAACCATTAGTAACGCGTCCGAAACAACTTCCCGATTCGTTCCCTCTCCCCTTTGAGGGGAGAGGGTGCCCGCAGGGCGGGAGAGGGGTGTCGAACGGCGATTTGTTCGCCCACCTCAACACTGCCCCCTCATCCGGCCTACGGCCACCTTCTCCCCCGCAGGGGGAGAAGGGACATTCTTGCGGCGCAGGGTCGGGAATTTGTGTCGTAGGCGTTCCTCAGCCCTGACATCACTGGATTCGCAAGGCCTCGCTATTCGAACCGTCCTGCGAGAGGAAAAATAATGCACAGTTATTGTGACGGCATATCCCGACGCGATGTCCTGAAGGCGGGAGTGCTCGGTGTAAACCTGCCGACATTGCTCGAACTTGATGCGAGTGAAGACGCGCCCACGAAGGGAAAGAACGCGATCTTCATCTTTCTCACCGGAGGACAGTCGCATATCGACTCGTGGGATATGAAGCCCGAAGCCGGCGACATGAAGGGCGAGTTTGAGTCGATCGACACCAACCTGCCGGGTCTGCGGGTCTGCGAGCACATGCCCCATCTGGCGCAGCAGGCGGACAAGTATGCGGTGGTCCGCAGCGTGACTCATACGCAGGGAGCGCACAGCCCGGGGCAGCGATACCTGCAAACGGGCAACCGCAAGATTCCGTCGCTGGAATATCCCGACTACGGCGCGGTGGTCTCGAAAGAGCATGCCTCACCTCGGGGCGTGCCGCAATATGTTCTGTTTCCCGGCGGCGGCAGTAACTCCGCAAACTACTCAGCTGGTTATCTGGGCGTGGTTCACGGTCCGTTTACCGCGCTCGGCGACCCCAACGCGAACAACTACAGCGTACGGGCTCTAGCCACCCCGGAAGGGCTGACGTTCGAGCAGATCGAAGCCCGTCGTCGCCGACTGAAACTCGTCGACACGCGATTTCGAGACCTGAATCTCGCCGACCAGGAAGTCGCCGGCATGGACGAGTCGTATCAGAAGGCATTCGACATTCTGCAATCGAAAGCAGTCCGCCAGGCTTTTGACATCGGCAGCGAGGACGCCGACGTTCGCGAGAATTACGGCAGGCACTCGTTCGGACAGTCGTGCCTGCTGGCGCGTCGGCTGGTCGAGGCGGGCACACGTTGCGTATCGGTTTATTTTGGCGGCTGGGACACGCACGAGAACAACTTCCGCGATCTGAAGAACACGCTGCTGCCACCGTGGGACCAGGGCCTGGCCGCACTGATCGCGGATCTGCACGAGCGTGGTCTGCTGGACAACACGCTTGTCTGGTGTACCGGCGAGTTCGGCCGCACACCGAAGATCAACGACAAGGGCGCCGGCCGCGATCATTGGGCGCGGGGCATGAGCATGCTCTACGCGGGCGGCGGGATCAAAGGCGGCCAGGTAATCGGCGCGACCGACAAGACCGCGTCCGAGCCCGTCGATTCCCCCTATTCACCGGACGATGCCGCGGCAAGTTTTTATCACGGGATTGGGATCGACTCGCAACAGGAATACCACACACCCGACGGCCAGCCGGTGATGCTTGTCGCAAAAGGCAATCCGATCAAGGAACTCTGGGCATGACTCTTCTTCTGAGAGTGCTGGCACCGGCAGTCGTGCTGTTCGTTTTCGTCGCAGAACTACCGGCGGATTCGGACACGAACCGGATCCCGCAGCTCATCAAGGCGCTCGATGACGAAAACGTCCGCTACGGCGCGTCGATCGCACTCGCGCAACTCGGCCATGAAGCCGTACCCGCGCTGCGACAATCGCTCGCGTCTGACAAACCGGATCGACGAGTCTGGGCCGCCTATACGCTGGGGGAAATCGGCCCCGCCGCTAAATCCGCCGTCAACGATCTGACAAAGGCGCTCGGAAACACGAGCGACGCAACGCTTCGAGCCGCGGCCGCTCAGTCGCTGGGCCGGATCGGTCCCGCAGCCGCTTCGAGCGTCAGCATCCTGACAGAACGGCTCAGTGACGAGAATAGGCAGGTCCGCCAGCGCTCGGCAGTGGCGCTGGGAACGATCGGGCCGGCGGCAGGAGACGCAGCTCCAGGACTCATCACGGCACTGAAAGACCACCAGCTCCGCGCAGCCGCACGAACGGCTTTGATTCAGATCGGGAAACCGACCGCGGACGCGCTCCTGGAATCGCTCGCCGACGACAGTCTCCGCTTCGACGCGGCGGAGATCCTGTTGCAAGTCGACTCAGAGAAAGCCAGGCAAAATCGAGTCGACAATCCGACGCCAGCCGATTTGACATCACTGCGCCTGGTGCTTCACGACCCGACACGTTCGGCACCAGAGCGGACGAGGGCAGCAACGGCACTTGCCTCACTGGGCATGCAGGGAATCAACGTCCTGATCATAGCGTTTGAAGACCAGGCGATTGCCAGCACGGCTGCAGCGGCGTTTGCGAGCGTCGGACCCGACGGAGTAGCTCCGCTGATTGACGCACTGGCCCATAAACAACCCGGCGTTCGCTCGGCGGCGGTCGATGCGCTCGGGTGCATCGGGCCCGAGGCGAGCGAATCCGTTCCTCATCTCGTGAGCCTGTTCCAGGACGACGATCACGACGTCCGCTACCGGGCCATCCGTGCACTCGACAGGTTCGGCGAGACAGTCGCCCCAGCCGTTCCGGACCTGGTCGAACTCATGCTCGATTCGAAACAGCGTGAACCAGCCCGCCAGTGGGCGATCATGACTCTGATCAACGTACACCCCGTCGCGCATGACGTGGTTGTTAAAGGCTTGATCAAAGCCAGCCAGGACAAAGGAAACTACGGTGTGAGCAGCCTGGCCAGGCTGCAGGTCCGCAAGATCGACCGCGACGCAGCCGAAGCTGCCGGCGTTCGTTAGAAAGTCATTCGCCCGTTTGAGTGGTGAGCATCGTTGTCGACGCCGAACTCACATTGGCTTCACCGGTTCAGTTGATCAATCGCCTTTTCGGCGGCCGTGCGCAATGTGTCGCGAGTGTCCTTGTCGGCCAGGACTTTCTGATAGGCGGCAAGCGCGTCGGCTTTGCGGCCGGCGGCGGCCAGGGTCTCTCCCAGTACGAGCAGAGTCGCATGCCGCCAGTAGCCGCGCAGGTTTTCGACATCCACGCGATCGAGTGTTTTCAAGGATTCATCCAATTTGCCCTGTCGGGCGAGGATTCGTGCGGCGTTATGCACGGAACGGAATTCGTCCGCGGCGCCGATCCTCTCCTTTGACTCGTAGTTCTGGCGGTACGCTTTGAGGGCTCCTTCGTCGTCACCCAGGTTTGTTTCGCGGTTGCTGCCCATCGTGGCCAGGATACTTGTGCGGATGCGAGTGTCGACCGTGTAAGTCAGAGCCGTTTTCAAATCCGCCTCGGCCTCCCTTCCGGCTTTGGTGAAAACGTAAGCTCTGGCCCGCGCGAATGCTCCGGCACCAATCTGCCAGAATGGCCACCCAATCAAATCATCCGCGCCGAACTGCTTGATGAGTGTGTCGAACTTACGTTGCGCAAGCAGGTTCTCCATCCTTACCGTTTTCGCAACAGACGCTAAAGGAATGTCTCCTGCCAGTTTGTCGGCACCTTCGTAGTCGTCGAGACTGCGGGCGCAGAATGCGGCATGTTCAAGAGCAGCCGACTTCTGCAAATCAGTATGCTTACCTGCTGCGAGTGCGACGAAGCTGGCTAGGGCTTCTCTGTACTTGCGTTGGAGTAAGAGCTGCTGGCTGGCCTTCTGGGCGATCAGAAAATCGGTGACCGTGGGATCGGCCGGGAACTGATGTGAAAGTCCAGCGTAGAAGTGGGCGAACTTCATCTTCTTATGGAAGCCCGCAGCTCCCGTTGGTGAAAAGGCGGAGTACTCTGAGCCGTTTTCGCGGATGCGCTGACGACAGACGTTGATGTGCCAGGGCAGGCTCTGCGTCGGCTTGCGACCAATCACCTGATGCAGCGGGTCGTTCTCATCCTGCACGACCGGGATACGGATTTCGACCGTCCAGTGATCGTCAGCCACGTGCGTGGCGACTTCTGCCTGAGAGGACCAGCCGAACCACTTACTTCTGTCTGCACCGCGATCGAGGTCGATGATCGCTCCGGCCGGATTGACGCCGATCTGATAATAACTGTGCGACTCGGTCTCCAGCAGAATCTCCACCACGTCGCCATACCAAATGGCCTGATCTCCATTCCTGGTGGTTGCAATATTCGGCTTCTCGGCGGGGTGTTCCTCGCATCGAACTGCGAAATACAGGTTGTTACCGATCCACGCTGTCTTGATGGACGTGCCGTATGTTGGCTGGCGCCCGGTCTGCAGTTCGCGCATCTGGCCGGTCGATGCGACGGGACAGGTTCGCCATGGTTCGTCGTCAAGAATGCCGTCGACGACAACGTTGCCCCGAGATCCACTGACGAGACGTAAACGCGGCACGGGCCCGCGTTTCTGAGCAAGCTGCACGCTTTTGTTGCGCAGTCCGTTGAGGTAGTTGTCGATCAGCTTGATCCGCTGGCCGTAGACCGACTCTTCGGCGGCCTTGCTTCTGGCAACAGCAAACAGTTCCAGAGCATGGTTTGCCTTTGTTCCGTCCTTCTCCATCTCTCGCCAGTGATCCTCGCAATACTTGAAGAACATCCGCATCTCGGCGGCCGCCGGGCCATAAAAGAGCCGACAGTATTCATCGAACAACTTGACTGCGTTCTGCTCTTTTCCACCCCAGTACATTCTTGCCGTGAAATAGATGAGGAAGTGGTTGTAACCGACGGCGTTCTCGCGAAAGTCCATCGTGAGCCAGATGTCCTCGCCGCGCGACACATCCCTGGTCTCGCTGATGCTCTCGCCCATGACCCGCGGGATATACGCGGGCAAGTAGAAACCTCGACCGGTGAACGGGTAATTCTCAAACACTTCGATCGGGTTGTCGGTCTTCGCGATCCAGTCTTTGCGCAGTTGACGAAGTTCATCGCGGGCGTCGCTGGTCGGCCGTCGGCCACCGACAATGATGACCTGCACGTTCGGTTCCAGCTTGTCGATATTCTCTGGTGGCAGCGTGTAAGTTCCGTAGGCACAGTTGGAGATCAATTTGTCTGGATGCGTTTTGCGGACTTCCTTCGCCACGCGATTGACGAACTCCCAGACATAATCGGACAACGCGCCGCGATTACCTCGCTGTGGCGTGTCCTTTCCTTCGCACACTTCGCACTGGCAGATGGCCGTGTAACCGTCCGGTGGCATGATCGATACGACGTCCATATCGAAATGATCAAACTGGGCGCGGGCGAAACGAACCGCCTCACCCAGCAATTCCTCGTTCGAGTAGCACAACTGGTTGAGCCGCTGTCCGAGTTGTGTCTGACGTTTGCCGCCGTAAAGCGCGAACCAGTCCGCGTGATTGGTCAACGTATGTTCGTTGTGCGTCATGCGATCCAGCCCGTGGGCCGCCTGCCGGCCGTAAGGCTGACGGACACCTAACCGATAACCCCACATCGCCACGTCGCGGCCATACACACTCGCGCGGAAGTTCAGAATCCGCATCGGAAAATCCGGCTGTACGGTCTGGTCGATCTGCGGCAATGCAATGGTGTCGGCGCGCGGAACGATTTCGCCCACTTCGCCCGGTATGTACCACCGCACTCCCAGACTGCGTAGAAATCCGCAGACCGCGTTGAAGGACCCGCGTTCGTCGTACGTCCAGACGTTTACGTTGCCGTCTTTGTCGACGATCTGTTCATTCGGCGTGCCGAAGAGGGTATTGGAACCGCTGTAGTGTTTATGTAATTGCGAGTGCGTGTAGCCCCAGTGCTCGCCGGTGATCTCATTCCACGCTCGCTGCATCTTTCCGCTGGCAATGTCGTTGTTGTTACGCGGCCACGGCTCGATCGGGGTGAAATCAGTGTCGTCGCCGATCAACACCAGCCAGTCGTCACCCGAAACGATGCGGTGAGCACCGTGCTTCAGTCCCTCGCCGGTGATGCTCAGTTTGTCGGTGTGCGAACTCCGTCCAACGAACACGCTGATGGGAACGTCATCACTGGGTTCTGTCACGATGCTCAGCTTCGCGCCAGAGATCTTCTGGACATAAGTCTGAAGTTCCTGCGCTGCCAACCGAGTCGTGCGCGGTGGCTTTGCCGCGATCACGATTTCCGCACGAGACCTGCCGTTCTCGACCAGGTTGGAATCTGCGGCACTGGCGTAACTGGTGATGAGAATGAGAACACAGAAAACCAGCAAGCTTGTGACGTGCTTCATCATCGGATCAGTGTTTCTCATACGTGTGATTAACTGTTACCTCTCCCCTTTGGGGAGAGGTCGCGGTCTCAGCCGCGGGTGAGGGGTTTTCGGGCTGCTCTCAGAAATACCGATGGATTTACCCGTCCGTGTCTGGTCGGGCAGAAATGCCCGACGTACTGGCAATCCTTTATCTGCCGCTCGCCTTAACACCCGTTTTCTCAAGCTCCTTGCGTTTTTTCACATCCTTCGGGTGTTTGGAAAACGACTCGAAGACGTCGCCGACAACACGGTCCGCGAGGCGGCTGAGTTCGGTCAGGAGGAGCCGCTCTGCTTCGGGCGCGAGCTTTGAAGTGTTTGGTTCGTAACCGCCCACCTGGTAGGCATCCTGCGTGGCGATGTAGCCGACGTGTCCGTTTGCGTATCCGATGATGATCGGAATCGCACGGTCCGCGATGGCTGACTCCAGCTTGAAGCCGTATTCGACCATCGGCTCGCCGGGCATCGTCAGCAACAGGTAGGGACCGATCTTCATCGCCTGCAGTTCCGCGTCGATTCGCCCCCGCTTGCCCGGTAGCGAAACAACCGACGTGGCCACGCGAATGGGATAGAACTCGGCTCGTTCTCGCAGTTGTTCGCGAGTCACGCTGCGGCTGAGTGTCCGCACTACCGCACTGCCCAGATCGCGACCAGCCCACTGGATGTCGGCTTCGTCCGCACAGCGATAGGGATAACCTGGCAGGTTTGGCCGAATATCGCCCGCACAGCCCTGTAGAAACAGTGAATGTGTCTGCCCGCCGTAACACATTTCCACAAACGACTGTGCCTCACCGGGAAAGTCGGCACTCATCTTCGGGTAGCCACTCGGGTACGGTGCCGAACCCTTGTCGCCCCAGGTGAAGAAACACGGATGGCACACGGCGTGCATGAGGACCGCCACTGGTGTGAGTGACTTTCCGTCGTCGAATCTCAACACTTTTACACGAGGGTCGTTCGGCCCATCCGGATTCAGTCGGACAACCGCTCTGCCATTGATCACCTTGCGGCGATTGATGCCAAAGGTAATCTGGTCCTCGCCATAGCCGACGCTCACCGGCCGCATGGTCGCCGCTGCCTGTTTTGCGGCAGTACCAAGTTTGTCGATCAGGCCACGACCCCATGTGGAATCCGCATCGAACCCAGGTCCCGAATGATTATGCGACGCCGCGACCATGATGTTCGCGGCAGGCACGCCGGTTTCTTTTTCGATCCGACGCCTGGCCAGCACGACCATGTCGTTCCACGCGCTGATCGTATCAAGCGTCACGATGGCCGCTCTGGTCTCACCGTCTGTCAGGATCAGCACGCCAGCTCGAAGTGGATCTCGCACGCCCGTAACCTTGCGTCGATGCCCAGTGACTTCGAATCCATTGACGTCGTCCGGTGTGATATCCACCTTGGCCACACCAGCCCGCAGGTTTGACTGAACTGCGAACTGACCGTCCTGGGCCAGAACATCTGCCGCCGGGCAACCGGACCAAAGCGAAATGACAGCCAGGCACGTGACAGGTAACTTCATGGTCTGTAACTCCACTGATGCAAAGCTAAACGGTTAACACACTCGTCGAACGGGTAGATCGGTCGCGGTGCAGGTCTTCTATCGTAATTCGTGCACGCGGAGAAACCGGTGGGAGCAGGATCCTGGCGACAGGTCTTCAGACAGTACGTCCGTAATGGAGACGAAATGATGAATTCGACCAGCGACAAGCGGATCTTACTGCTTCTCACAGCGGCGATGTGGGCAACATCGGAGAGATGCCCGGCAGCAGGCGAGGCCCCACGACGGCTGAGCATCGACCCGCCACACATCTCGACCGACGCGGCTGTCGAATATGACTACGACATTGTCTATGTCCGTGGCAAACGACGCGCGGACGGCAAGGAAGCTCGCTGGGCCGAGTTCTCGAAGCCCACAATGATGGAGCCGGGTGCGGACCTGATGCTGCTGCATCCCGACGGCAGCGAAGAGCTGCTGGTCAGCGGCGAAGAAGGCTCAGTAATGGACCCGTACGTCTCGTTCGACGGCGAGTCCGTGTTTTACGCAAAGTTCATCGATGAAAAGCACACCGGCGCGGACATCTGGAAGATGCACGTCCCGACGCGCAGCACAGTGCGTCTGACCGACCAGACATTTACACCCAACACCGGAGCCGCACCCTGGTCGGACGATTTTCGAACAGGCGAGAACGGCAAGTCGTCTCTGAATTACGGCGTCTACAACCTTGGGCCCTGCCCGATTCCCGGTGGCCGGGTGATGTTCACCAGCAACCGCAACGCGCATGTGCCGCCCCGCGGCTATCCGCGGTACACGCTGCAGTTGTTTGTGATGGACGATGACGGATCCAACGTCGAGCAGGTGGGCTACATCAACATCGCCTGCGCTCTGCATCCCGTGATCATGCGAGACGGACGCGTTCTGTTCAGCACGCTCGAATCGCAGGGCATTCACAATTCGATCATGTGGGGCATCTGGAGTATCCATCCCGACGGCACCAACTGGGCACCGGTCATCAGCGCCTTTGAAAACGGCGGCGCTCCCAGCGGTTATCACTTTCAGACGCAGTTGTCCGACGGCACGATCGTGATCGAGAAATACTACAACCAGAATCAGAAAGGCTTTGGCACGCTGTTCACGTTGCCGGAGAACCCGCCGAAAGACTCGCCGCCCTTCGGGCCGGGATACCGCAACGACGAACGCAACCAGGTGAAGTTCGTCAGCGTCGACGGCCGGGATCGCGCGCATGCCGTCCCGTTCTCACCGGCAGGCATGGAGCTGATTACGCCCTGGATTTTCTGGCAGGACAATCCGTCGTATGCGTCTGTGCTCGACGATCCCAACTCGCCACGGATCGGCAAAGTGACTCATCCCTGCGGGGCGCCGGACAATCATCTGCTGGTTGCCTGGACACTCGGACCAATCGGCGGTTCGGCCGGAGCCGTGCGGGATTTCATGGTCCCACGACAAATGGACTCGGGTATCTGCCTCATCCGTGAGGGCAGTACGACCCATCAGCCGGGTGACATGTTGCTGATCAAAAACGATCCGAAGTACAACGAGCAATGGCCAAGACCACTGGTGCCGTACGAGCGGATTTACGGTGTCGCGGAACCAAAGCAGCTCGTCCATCGCAACGACGGATCAAAGCACCGTCAGCTTCCTGAAGGAACTCCCTTTGGTCTGGTGGGGACATCGAGTCTCTACAAACGCGAGAGCGCACCGGCCGGAATCGTGCCCGCAGGCAGTGTGACGGCGATCGTTCCGGATCCGAAACCGCGGCGATCGTGGAACAATAGCTGGAAGACCAACTGGGCTTTGCAGGGTTCCGACGCGGGCCTGTACGACAACGAAGACATTCACGCGATTCGGATTGTCGCGCAGGAGCCACGGACCGACATCGCAGGCCGCGGTCGCGGCGGGCGTCCGCTGTATGCCAATCATGCCATGGAGCGTCTGCGGATTCTCGGTGAAATTCCTGTGCGGAAGTTTGATCAGAGCGGTCGGCAACCAACGGATCCCGACGGCAATTCCGATACGAGCTTCCTCGCGAAACTTCCGGCCGACCAGTCGTTCACATTTCAGTTGATCGACAAAGACGGCATGACGCTGACGACGGCGCAAACCTGGCACCAGGTGCGACCCGGAGAATCACGCTACGACTGCGGCGGTTGCCACGCTCACAGTCAGAAGCCGACTGACTTCCAACTCACCTATGCCGCCAGGGAGGACTACGAGGTCCTCGATCTCACTCAAACGACGCCACTGCTGACTGACAAATCACACGACGAGTCCCGCCGCAAATGGGACAAAAACGACATCACCGGCCTGCGGACCGCAGACGCGGGTGTTGTGAATGTCGAGTATTTCCGCGACATCAAACCCATTCTTGAGCGAAACTGCGCGGCGTGTCACACGCATAAGTCGGATAACCCTCCAGGCGGTCTGGTGCTTGACGACGATCACCTGGGGACGACGCCCGCATTCGGACACGACGCCGGTCCGGACGTGCCCGTCCCCAACACCTACTTCCGTCTGTCGGCGTGGAAGCGATACACCCGGCCGCGTCACGGCGAGATGGTGATGCCGCAGGCGGCAAGCCGTTACGTCACGAAATTCCAGTCGCGCCGCAGCCTGCTCGTATGGAAGATTTACGGTCGCCGTGTCGATGGTTACCACAACGATGACTACCCGACCATCACCCGAGTTGGCGATCTGACGTCTCTGCGCTGGAAAGGCGAACGCATCCCGGATCTCGATTACGGCAATGAGAAGGCTCTATACGAATTCATGCGCCGTGACGTCATCGACAACGACTTCGTCGGCAGCATCATGCCGCCCCTCGAGGCTGTGAAGTCTGGAAAGGTTCAGCCGTTGTCGGACGAAGACCGCCGGACCATCGTCCGCTGGATCGACCTCGGCTGCCCGATCGACATCGATCCAGAATACGACCCGACCGACCCTGAGGTCCGCAGCCATGGGTGGATGGGCGACGACCAGCGCCCCACTCTGACGCTGACGTGGCCACAGCCGGGTGCCAACACCTCGCTGCAGCAGATCCTGATCGGCATGACCGACGCCTACACGGGCCTGGATCCAGAAAGCTTCTCAGTCACCGCCGATTTCGAAATCGACGGCGTCGCGGCCGGTACGAATCTGTCCGATCGATTTGAATCGATGTCCGACGGTCGCTGGCAAATGAACCTGACTCGTCCCATAGCCCGTCTGAAACAAGGAACACTCGTCGTGAGGATCAAAGACCGGCAAGGAAACGTCAGCCGAATTCAGCGACGTTTTTCCGTAAAGTGATTGAGGCCGTAATTGGATTCAATCATCGATCGATCACCCCACGGCAACTCGCGCAGGTCGTTGTCAGTGATGTATTCAGGGGCAGCCGGACTCGGTGCAAGAAACAGAGTTTTACCACGTCAGGGAGACGCCTCGTTGCGGATCCTGAGAAGCTCCGATCAGGTGATGACTGATGCTACGAGGTTGATGTCCCGGCCGACGAGCCCTTCAACATCCTCAAAGTAGATCGTCGACACGTCGTGCACCTGCTTGCGGGTGAGGTTGAGTGCCCAATCATTGGTTCATTACGTCGAACAGCATTGGTTCGGTCCCCTTTTTCAGATAGCTTCCAGGGATCAGATAGCTTCCAGGGAAAGGATGAATCTGTTCTTCCAACTGAAAGGAGTCCGTTGTGTCGAAACGGAGTCGAGCGAGCAAAAAGAAACACGACAGGAACAAACGCAAGACACAAAAGGCCACAGCGACAGTCGTCGGATCACGTCAGCCGACGGCTCGCATCAGCAAATGTCTCACAGAAGCAGACGACCTGATCGCGCGTCGTCGCCTGCACGAGGCGTGTGAACTACTCGAGCGTGAAGGCCGAAAGCGACAACGCTCACCCGAGCTGCTCGAAATGCTTCTGTACGTTTATCAGGAACTTGACGATCACCTGATGATCGCGCGCACTGCCGAGCGACTGGTTCGACTCCAGCCAGGCAACGCAGACGGCTGGATGATGATGGCGCAGGCATATATGTTTTGTGGTCGGGCCGTGATGGCCACGAATGCCTATCGACATTTCCTGGAACGCTGGCCGGGGCACGAGAATGCCGTCAAAGCACGAACAGCCGAAGAGATCGCAGGTGAAGCCGCGACCGGGATGCTGAAGGATTTCGGATTCTCGGAAGACGACTTCGACTGGCTGGTCCTGCACGACGAGATTCTGTTTGAAATCAGCGCGGGAGAATTCGAAGACGCGGTGTCAAAGTGTCGCGAACTGCTCAAGGCGAAACCCGGAGTCGTGTCCGCCCGCAACAACCTTGTGCTGGCTTTGTTCCAGCTCGGCCGCGGCGCCGAGGCTCGGAACGTCTCTCGTGAAACCGTCAGCACCTGGCCGGACAATCGATTTGCCGAAGCGTTACACGGACGGATCGAGTTTCTGACCGGCGACGCTGCCGAAGCGAACGCCATCGCCGACAGGATCGTCAGCAATCCGGCCGATCAGCAGGACGCGGTCGCCGCCCAGGTGGAGTTTCTCGGTACCCTAGGGCGCGACGACGATGTGCTGAGCGTCGTAAAGTTCGCCGAGCCGATCGACAAAGACCCTCGATGTTGCGCTGCGCTCAAACATTTCGAAGCGGTTGCACTGATGCGATCCGGAAGAGGAGCCGAGGCTCACGCATCGTGGAAACAATGCCTGAAGGATGACCCGGGCTATACTCCGGCCACAGAAAACCTGCACGATCTCAATTCTTCCGGTGGTCACGCTCCCTGGCCTGATTCGATCGCCAAATGGATTCCCAAACCCGTCCTCGACCAGTTCGTGAACGAACTGAAGTCCGGCCGATCCGGTGATTCAGGCGCGTTCACCAGGGCGGTCAAGAAGTATCCGTATTTTGAGACACTCGTCCCGGCGTTGCTTGACCGTGGCGATCCGGTCGGTCGCGAATGGGCGTTCCGGCTGGCCCGGGGCGTCGGTTCGCCCGAGATGCTGGATGCACTCCACGATTTTGCATTCAGCCAGCGCGGTCCGGATGATCTGCGTTTCCAGGCACTGACATACTTGAAGGAGAAAGGACGGTTGGGTGCCGGCACGCATCGATTGTATCGCGACGGAGATTGGACGGAGATTCAGGTTGCAGGATTCGACATCACGGACGAACCATCAACTCCGATCAATCCGTTGACGACTGAACTGCAGACGGAAGGCTGCGAAGCGCTGGCCACTGGTGACGCAGCCAGGGGCGAACGCATCTTTCGCCAGTGTCTGGAGATCGATCCGGATGACCCGTCATCATTGCACAACCTGGCGGGAGCCATCCTCCAGCAGGGGTCCCAACGGAAACAGGAAGCCGTTCAGTTGCTCGTCGAAATTCACGAACGGTTTCCGGACTACCTGTTCGCTCGAACGTCGCTGGCTCAGATTGCGATCTATGAGAACGACCTGGAACGAGCCGGTGAACTCATGAGTCCGCTTCACGAACGTCAGCAAATGCACTTCTCGGAAGCGATGGCTTTCTTGACGGTCTCGATCGAAGTTGCCATTGCCAGGGATAATCTCGACGCGGCCGAAAAACTGCTGGACAGCATGAAACGATTCGACCCGGACGACCGCCTGATCGCTCAGCTCCGGAGAAAGATCGATCGCGCCCGCCAGCCGATCAGAAACGCTCTGAAAGGCCTCGCGAGCGGGCTGAGGCGAGGATGACGCCGGAGGACACCGATCTCGCATTTGGGAGAGGAAAGGGCGTTATTTCCGAGGTCTTCCTCGCCGCCGAAGGATCTGTTCGAGTTGGAGGCGCGCTGCCGACTGAGTCACGAAGCGACTGCTCCCGCAGGGGGCTCTTGCCTGACTGAGTTGCCCAGGGCTCACGACAGAATGATTGCACAGAAGGCCCGACCCATGAAAAACTCCCGCAGTGTTCAGCATGTCAACCGCAAGCGCGACGTCTATTACCTGCACGAGGGGCAGACGAAGACCGGGAAACCGAAATACTTCTTCTCGAAGCAGGTCGCAGGAAATCTCTGCAGCCAGATACCGGACGGCTTCGAGGTTTACGAAAACGTCCGCGGGCAGGTGTTCTGTCGGCGGATTCAGCCGAAGCTGATTTCCGATGAAGAAGTGGCTGTCGTCCGGGAAGCGATCCGGAAATGCGGCAACGAGTATCAGGTGGTCGTGGAAGTGAAGAAAAAGGATATCATCGCATACGAACGTGAGCTTCCCGTTCTGCGCTTCACACTCGAAGACGACACCGAGCGGTTGTTTTCGGTATATCGGTGGTGTTTCCGCAGTTCGATCGACGACTGGTGGGGGTTGTCATTTGCTCCGAAACCGCTGGCGGAACTGGCCGCCCGATACTGCCGGCACATCGGCGAAGAATCGATGTTCGAACTGATGTAAGGCGAGCGACCGACGGCCCCAAACAAATGCCGACACCGTCGCCAATGAGTCGCGTCCGTCTCGCTCATCGGAGTTCTGTCGTGGCTGCCTGTCGCGGAGGCGGACGCCCAACCGATTGACGCGGTTTCCGACAATGACGCGGCCAGAGTTGCGGTAGGCTGTACGCTCGGATGTTCTCCGACGTCGATTCGTGTAACGATCTGGACAGAAGCCATGGGCGTGGATGCATCGGCGACCGACTCCACTCTGGATTGGAATTCAAGCCGTTGCACGCAGCGGCCGGATCGATCGAGCATTGAATTACCCTGTGTGAATCCACGTCGTGCTCGGTCAGAGTGAGTTTGACTTCTTCGTGCGTCCGGTGATCGCGACCGACGCGGAAAAAATCAAAGGTCCTACCTGCTCCGGGCCGACACACCGACGCGAAACTCAGATGCCCAGTCGCAATTCGTCACGGGGCGTTGTGACTCCACGGGGCGGCTCAGGAGATCGACGCCCTCACCACCGCTCAGTATTTCCACGTTACCTTCGCGAACAGATAGTCGGTCGCGGCCGGCTCCGCTTCGGATGAATTGATCATTGATCAATCAACAGCATGTCTGCGGTATCCAGGGGGAGGGTGACGACTGTCGCGCCGTCAATAAACTCTGGCTTAAGAGCGCCGCGCTGGACGCTGCGGATGCTTTTCGCTTTGGCCAGTCCGTTGATTCGCACTGAAAGATGGGCGACCGGAGTACCACTGTAGTTCATTAGTGGTACAGCCAATCGCGCTGGCTTGCCACCGCGCGCCGGTGTGTCGATGCAACTGGTTTCGATCAATGGTGCGCTGCATTCAACCGGTCGCACGTATGATGCGGACAGAAAATCATCGACGATCCGTGCTCGCAGGTTGACGTCCATCGCTGTCGGCAGAAAGTGCGCGTTGGCATCGTTGGTTGAACCACGGTCAGGTGGAGCGATCGGCAATCCGCTCTTCAAATACGCCTGGCCCGGCAGAAAGCCGAACAGATAGGCTCGGCCTTTCCCATGTGCCTTAGCCACGACCGCGGGCTGCTGGTTCCTGTACCAGCCCAGCACCGTGGCATCGGACGGAACGATTGTCTGTTTCCAGACGACCACAGGAACGTCACGTACGCGACCAATGAACGGGGTGTCCGTCCCGGTCGCGTCGCTCGTCCAGGTGACGTAGTCAATGGGTTCGTAAAGCGGCAGGTCCTGCTTCGTCAGGAAGGGGCGATTTGCTTCCATCAGGTATTTTGAGACGAGCTTCGGATCGGTCGTGAACTGCTGAGACTTCACACCGTACAACTCGCCCGCCTTCGGGTTGGGCTGGTTGAACTCGTTCTGAAAACCACCGCCCGCCAGCGCGACCAGTGTGCCACCGGCTTCGACCCATTTCGTGAGCGCATCCACTGCCTTCGAATGCAGCCACTGCTGGGTCACGTAGATGACATGGTAGTCCTTCGCGCGTCCGTCGATGACGTCGTCTTCGCTGACGAATTCGACGGGCACTTCACTGTGCCTTAAAGCGTAATACAGAGCCTTGCGTTCGTTGTTGTGCATCACGAATGACGAATTGGACGCACCGGTCATGACATCATCGACGCTGGACAACAGCAGGCCAACTTTCGCCTCGCGCACTTTGCCGTCGACAACGTAGTCCTCGAACACCCCTGCTTCATGACTGCAGGCATGAACCTGTTGCCACATACCCAAGTCGTCAGTCGCGATGTAGTTCTCGGTGGCTCCGACCGCCAGTGGAGAGGCACAGAAGTAATTGATGTGCTTAGAGCCGTGCGCGATGGCCGTGTAATACGAGAGCCGGAAATCACGTGGTGTGTTTCCGGGGGAATGCGGCATGACATACATATGAATCGGTAGGTTGTCGTACTTCGCACCAGCACGCAGACCTGACGTCAGATATCCCATCGCCTGGATACTGAATTCCGGAATCTGCCAGACGTAGTCTTCCGACCACGGCATGCTCATGGCGCGGATCTTGAACGTGCGGATGTAGTCCAGTTCGCTGACCAGGTAATTGGAGTGCGGTGAGTAGTTCGCTCCAGTCAGGATCCCTTTGCTCTTGTAGTAGGCCGTACCCGCAGCAAAGCGACGTCCGCCTTTTTCCTTCGAGCAGATGGTCGAGTAGTAATACAGTGGCTGGCCCTGCGTCTTGGTGAACTTCGCAGCTCCGCTGTATTTGACGCCTCGCTGTTTGAGCCAGGCGGCGAATTCCTGGTCGGTCACAGGATCGGATGGCAGGTGAATCTCGTCGCCGTAGCTGACGACCAGCAGATCCTTGAACCCGCCTTCCATCGCCGCCTCACGCTTCTTGATGGATTCGGGGTTGGGATCGCGCCAGTGAGCGACGAGATCTCGCTTCTGACCGGCTCCGCCAACCCAGGTGTTGTCTCCCAGAGCCAGAGCAAGTTGTTTCGTTGCGGGGTCAACGAAACTGCGACCGCCAAATCCCAGAATGTTGTAGAGCAGGAATCGTTTGGGCGTCGGGCCGACGTTGGGGAACTTCCGGACTTCGCCCAGCAGCCAGTCGATGGCTTCTTTCTGCGTCCGAATCTCGGGAAGCCAGAAACGTTCCCCGAGCGCCGCAGTCATGGTGGCGTTCGGAGCGATGTTACCGGGAATCTCGAAGACCGCTGGAGAAAACGGTGCGCCGCTGCTGCTCGGTGGCTTTCCGCGCACCGTGATGTCCTTAATCGTCTTCAGCCCGCCCCGACCATCGGGTACTGCAAACTGCAATTGCAGTTGCATGTCCTTTCCAGACGGTTCCTTGTAAATCGCACTGGGAGACCACTGCGAGTTGTGCAGTGCGTCGACCACCTGTCCCATCGGCACCCATCCGGACGACTGACCGGGATTCAGGTACTCTGTATCGGGAATCACAACCTTTGTTCCGGCAGCCGGGTTCTCCGGGTCCTTGGGCTGAGTGAACTTGGCTATGTCCAGCACGGGTGCAACCGACCGCGGATTGACGGCGCGGCTGCGAGGGCCGTGGTTCGCGAAAGCGGCCGCATCGACCAGTCGCCCGCTCCGCAGCACGCGAGTTCTGGGCCAGTCACGCACGTGAATGTAATACGGTGAGTGCTGACCGGAGGGCAGAGGTGCGACGACCGGAATGCATGGTCCCGGTCCGTTTGCCGGATTCGTGAACTTCACGAACAAATCGCCGTCCTGGACCAGCCAGCCGTCCAGTTCCAGATAGCGGGCCTTGGCCTTTTGCGTTTCCATACCGACGCGATCGTTGGTCAGCACGACCAGGTCGATGTTTCGCTTGGCCGCATTCAGCCGCAGTTTCTGACCGTCAAGCTGCTGCGTGGCCTTCAGGCGGATGATCGCCGACCCTGCATTTAATCGAGCCGCTCCGGGATGCTGCCAGACAATGTTGTCCGTGCCGCCCCACCAGTACCGCTCCATGGGTTTCCGCTGATGTCCATTCAGCGGCCAGATTTTTGTATCGGTCAACCGGCCGCACGGATACGTGGCCACGACTTTCCCGCCCTGCTCGACTTCGACGACAAACTCGACAGAAAAGTTGTATGGCTGCTCGTATCGCACCAGTACCTGGAACTGATCGGGATACGGAATCTGAACGACCTGCTCGGCAATGGTGGTCTGACCGGTGGGCAGTTGCTCGGGAGCACCCAGGCAGCCCATCCGTGACAGAAATGAAATCGCGAACGTCGAGGCGAAGTAGTTTTCTCGGAACGGGACAACCTCCCAGCCGTCACCCTTGAGCGTGAAATCTTCCGCCTCCGCGAACAGCCGGACGGGCGTTTTCTCCTGGGAGATGCTCAGGTTCGTCAAGGAAACACAGAACAGCAGCGTTAACAGCAGGACAATGAATCGCTTCATGAGTCTGGTTCCAGGTCGAGCTTCGCGGTGAGTCGGGACGCATCGGAATTCATGGATGCGTAATCTAGTGGCACGCGTCGAGGGCGGAAAGCAAGGCCTGGGGGGTTGCTTCTATAAGCCAGCCTTGATGGGTACAAAGCAGACGCGAGCGGCTCCGACTGTCAAAGCGTAGTACATCCGTCAGATCCGGCTTTGTGCCCAGCCGCGTCTCACCACGGCACTCACCCAGCCATGCAAGGAACGTCCCATGTCACGCCATGCTTTCCGACTGCTTGCCGCGGTAGTTCTCGGTGGATCGACCGCTGCGCTATCCGCTGCCGACTGGACTCAATTCCGTGGCAAGGGTGGGTTGGGAATCAGCTCGGAGACCGGGTTGCCGACGCAGTGGTCGTCCGAGGAGAACATTGCCTGGAAGGCCGAGATGCCCGGGCCTGGAGCGTCCTGTCCGATCACTCTGGGCGATCGCGTCTTCATCACGTGTTACTCCGGCTATGGTCTGGAGTCGAACGAAGGCGACCAGAAGGACCTGGTCCGGCATCTGCTATGCCTGAATCGCAAGAGCGGCGAGACTGTCTGGCACAAGAAGTTTGAGCCGACATTGCCGGAGCACAATTATCGGGGAGAAGGTTCGTATCACGGCTACGCGGCCAGTACACCGACGACCGATGGCGAACGGTTGTATGTCTTTTTTGGCAAGTCGGGCGTGTTCTGTTTCGGTTTGGACGGCGAACAGTTATGGCAGGCGAGCGTTGGCGAACGCACCAGTGGCTGGGGATCGGGCGGTTCGCCCTTGCTGCACGGAAACCTGGTCATCATCAACGCGAGTGTGGAAAGCGGATCGCTCGTCGCGTTCGACAAGCTGACTGGAGACG
Organism: Planctomycetota bacterium; assembly: GCA_963579025.1. Taxonomy (GTDB): domain Bacteria; phylum Planctomycetota; class Planctomycetia; order Planctomycetales; family Planctomycetaceae; genus CAUZFZ01. The sequence goes on from CAUZFZ010000018.1 coordinate 30,859, forward strand.
AGAAATGGCGTGCGAAAGGAATCGGCTCGGCGTGGAACACTCCGCTGCTTGTGCCCGGAAAGAAGTCCACCGAACTGATCGTCAGCATTCAGAACAATGTTGTTGGCTTCAATCCCGATACGGGTGAAGAACTGTGGCGGGCTGACGGAGTGCATCGATATGTGTGCCCCAGCGCGGTCTACCATGAAGACGTCGTGTACGCGATCGGCGGCGGCCACACGTCACTGGCTGTGCGAACGGGCGGTCGCGGTGACGTCACGGAATCGCATGGTGTCTGGCGTCTGAACAAAGGTGCCAACGTGTCGTCGCCGATTTACTACAAGGGTCATCTGTACTGGACGCGTGACGGCAGCACGGTCTGCTGCCAGAACCCGGCGACGGGCGAGATCGTATCTGAAGAAAGGCTTCAGCCCGGCGCGGGCCGCATCTGGTCGTCACCGGTGCTGGCCGATGGAAAGCTGTATTACGTGTCGCAGCACAACGGAACGTACGTCGTCGCAGCCAATCCGACACTTGAGTTGCTGGCACACAACGTGTTTGACGACGACGACAGCCGCACAAATGCATCACCGACGGTGAGTCACGGCCAACTCTTCGTGCGGACGGACCGCAATCTGTATTGCATTGGTACCGAGTAAGGACCGGTCCTGAATGCAGCGCGTCATTCGCGCTCGCGGACGGCAAGTCTGGACATGCGTGCGATGACGCTCAGTCCTGGATCTCCCGCAGTTCGACGACCCACTCGGACGTTGTCCTGCGGCGTTCCTGCTCTTTGTAAGTGCCCAACCAAACGCCGGGGGAGTCCTTCTTCGGCCAGATGATCATCAGGCCGTGCAACGATTCCTCGTCGTTGAAGTCGATCCGCTTGCGACCCTTGCTCAGGCTTTTGTATTCGCCGATCCGCTTCTGCTGCGGCGGTTCCGGCAGCCTCAATTCGACGCCTTCACCGCGCTTCAGTTTTTCGGCCACGCGCTTCACCTTGTCGCGCGGCGGAAGCACGGCCACAAGACGCACATCGAAGACCGCATTGCCTTCGATGCGGAACCGGCCGGAGATTGTGTCGCTGGGCACGTCCGTTTTGCCCACATCCGACTTTGGTGTGCCTGTGTATTCCCAGATCGATCCCTCGATATTGTCACCGGGCAATCGGGGAAGATTCTGAGGAGCCGAGTTGGGCAACTGTGGACCAACACCGCCCTGGCCGCAGCCAAGAGCGACGACTGAAAGCAGATACGCGGCTGCGGAAAATGTCGGCTTCATGTGTCATTCCATAGATGCTGAGTCGGTGAGTTCCACGCTACTCAAATTCATCCCATCGTTGACCGATCGCCCGCCACCTGCTTCCGAACAGAAGGCAGGAAGCGAGTACCGGCCTCGACGCGATTTATCGTTGCAGTAGCAGGTTGACGCCCTTTTTGTTCGACAGCGCGATGTCTGCCTTGCCGTCGCCGTTGAAATCGACGACCTGGAATTGTGTGCCGATTCCAGTGTTGCGCGCGGCGGCAATCTCATGACGGATGAACCGCGGTCCTTCGCTGCCGCGATGCACTTCGTACCAGAACATCTGCGCGACGTCTCGGCCTCCGGGATCGCCGCCGTTGTGAGCAAAGAATCGCTTACCGGTCACGATATCCCGTTGACCGTCGCCGTTGATGTCGACGTACTCCATCGCGTGCGTCTGCGAGCACGACTGGTCGATGAGGTGGAATCGAAACTGCGTGTTTGACTTGTCACCCAGATTCTCCCACCACCACACACCATGTGCGTGAGCCGAGCTGGCAATCAGGTCCTGATCTCCATCGAGGTCCAGGTCGTCCACGTGAATGTCACCCATGCGTTCGACACCAACGCCGTCGCGGCCCAGCGCGTACGGATGAAATTTCCATTCGGCTGCGTCAAGGTTTTCGGGCTGCTCCCACCAGCCGTGTGCGATCAGCACATCCGTCCGCTTGTCCTGATTCAGGTCGCCGTGGCCAAGTCCGTGGTAATACTTGAATGTCCCGTTTTTCCCCGGGTCACCGGCCTTACTGATGGACTTGAAACTCCATTTGTCTGCGACCGCGTTCTTTGCGGGAAGCGGCGAAAAGCCCATGCGACGTTCGGGCTGGGAACCGAACAGGAACTCCGGCTTTCCGTCGCCGGTGATGTCTGCGAAGTCGGGCGATTCGTTACAGATGCTGTGCCAGATTTCGTGTCCCTTCCAATGGCCGCTGTCGGACCCCGGGTTGCGGTACCAGTGAAACGGTTCTCCCGGGAAACCCACGATGACAACGTCCTGTTGGCCGTCCTGGTCAACGTCCCAAATGTAATTGCAGAAACTGTGGCTGTAGCCGATCCCGGCGACGTACTGGCCGGGCTTCCGGATTTCGTGCCGCTTCCACTCGCCCGTCAAAGGCTGTTTGGGAGCTTCGTACCAGATGTCTCCGGCAACGACGTCGTTGCGACCGTCATCGTTCAGGTCACCGACGGCAACACCTTCTGATCGGAACGCGACGTCCAGGTTGATGCGCTGCCAGTTGCGATCCGTTGTTTCGTCGAAGAACGGGACTGGAAAGCCTTCCGACTTCAGGCGAATCCGGTACAGGCTCTTGTCAATCGTGACGTACAGGGCGTGACCATCGTCGCCCGTTCCGAACGTCACGTTGCTGGGCAATCCGACAGGATCATCATCGGCATTCTGGTTCTCGGGACCCGTCGGGATGAACGCCAGCTCTTTGCCCGCTGGATTAATCACTCGCACACCGGGCTTTTTGATGCTTCGCAGCGTGAGGTACACGTTGCCGGCATGGTCGATCGTCATTCCGTCGCAGCCGGCCTGGTCGCCGTAATCCTGCAGTGTCTTCCGCGGCCCGTTGACCAGTCCGTCGGGACCCAGCGGGAACGAGTAAATCTTCATGGCACCGGGCGTGCCCTCTTCGACGCCAATCCGATCCGTCCCGTTGTTGTGGTCCGCGACGAACAGCGTCTTCTGGTCGGGGCTGATCGCCACACCATTCGGCTTTTCGACCTCGTGCGTGACTTCAACCACGGTGCCATCGATATCAACCCGGTACACCGCACGATGTTCCAGTTCACGCGATTCCGCACCCAGGTACCGTGGGTCGGAAAAGTAGATCCGGCCCTGAGCGTCGAACACGAGATCATTCGGGGCGTTGAACCGTTTTCCCTGATAGCTGTCCGCAACGACCGTCCGCTTACCGGTCTTGATGTCGTACCGTGCGATCGCCCGACCGCCGAGGTCCGCGCCTTCGCACGCGACGAGATGACCATCCGCATCGAACTTCAGACCGTTCGACTTGCGGCTGTCGTTCGCGAAGACCGTGGTCTTTCCGGTCTTCGGATCAAAGCGGAGAATCTGGCCCTTGTACTCGCCGAAAGGAATATCGGAGAAGTAGATCGATCCGTCCGGACCTGCAGTCGGCCCTTCGGTCAGGCCGCCTTTGATATCCGACGATCGCGTGAACAGCTTTTCGAGCTTCGCGTCGTCCGGCACGATGGGATTCGCAGCGAGAGCAATCGACGGGACGACGACAAACAGCATCAGGCAGGTCAGTTGCAAGCGAAACATGGCATTCTCCAACGAGTATCTGGAACACGTTGGATCGTGACATGCCGGCCGCAGATGGTCCAGCGAGCCGTTGCCGTTCCGCCTTTTGAGTCAGAACTTCGCGGGGCACACACTGACCATCAGGGCGCGCAGAGAAGGCCACACCATCTCACGGTTTGAATTCAGCGTGCTCAGACGAGAGTTGCGATCAGGCCGGCTGCGCCGGCGAATGCGGCGGTCGTGATCAGGGGACCGCGACGTTTTCCAGGAGCGGCCAGGAAGATCCGCATGAATGCGGAAAACATTCCCAGACACATCGCGGCAATGCCCATTCCGCCTGCCATTCCGATGACGCGACCATCCACCGCCGAGCGTTGCCATGCCTCGACGATTGGCTCCCGCACGCGGGCAGAGTCCTCGTACTGGATGTAGACGCGATACATTGGTTCGTCGAAAGCGCCGAACTGCTCCATCCACGTCTCTGTGAAACCCTGTTTGACCGAGTGGACCTCGAATACCGCTTCGGGAATCGGCCGGTCATTGAAGTTGGGATACTTTTCGCTCAAACGCTCTTTCAGTTTGACGGTCGCAAGCTGCACGGCTTCGCGATGAGCCTGTTCTTTACTGTCACAAGGCTGGCTGCTGACAACAAATAGCGTCTCACCAACCGGCCCCTCGTGGAGCACGACTTTTGCAGTCTGTGTCCAGGTGGGAACGGTCTGGTCCTCATCCGTGATCGCCCCAACCGAGGCTTCTGATTCGGGAGTTCCCCGACTGGACACTGAGACCTCTGTTTCGAGAGTCGCCCGACTGGTCGAGGACTGTGATTGTGTTTCCCAGGGGACCCCCTTCTGGGCGACAATCGCGTGCTGGCTCTCGACCGGTCCCACTTGGCGGTAGCCAAGAAACACACTGGCCAGGAGCAACACTCCGGCACCGGTGACGACCGCAACGAGAGCCCGCTGGGAACGCCGGTTGTGCCCGACCTGTTCTCCGTGATTGTGGCGCTGACGGCCGGTGAGCGTTCCCAGTATTTGAGTCAGACCGACCAGCACCGCAATGGCGATGCCGCCGAGCACGAGGATCATCATGAAACTCATATTCATTGAAATAACCTGAGTGTCCATCTTGCTACCTGCCGTTCTATGCACGTGTCTGAACCAGGTCGATTCAGGTCAGATTGACTTGCTTTGGGGCTTCAGGCCGTTGCTGCGGCATCGTCGGACATTTCGCCCGGGCGATGTTCGGGGCTGACCCATACGGCTGCCAGTTGCGCCGAAACAGACATGGCTCCGGCCCACGCCACGGCCCAGTCGTACGGGAACTTTCCGATCAGCGACAGCACCCATGCGGCCGCCATTGTCCAGAACACCGACATCACCCGCAGGCGTGCCGGTCGGTAGGAATCCACGTGGAACCACCAGCGGCGAACAAGCATCAGGATTCCAAAGAAGGTCACATATCCTACGAGTCGCTCGGCATCTTCCGAAGTCGTCACCATCGAAATCAGATTGTGATCGGCCACGTATCGCGACAACTGCCCGTAATCGTGGACGGGCAGCAAATCAACCATCAGCGTGTCATCAACCATGAAGGCACCAGCACCGACCATCATGCCCAGCACACCCGTGGTCAGTCGCCTCGAGACGCCATTGCCGCCTCGGCCTTCGAAGAACTTTGACGGCAGGATTGCGGCCCAGCTTCCCAGCGTCGCGACCAGACCGAAGAGCGCGGCTTTCGCGGGAGTATTCAGAAACGGCGCGTCGATGCCCCACAGGGCGACTGCCATCAACCCGGCACACAAAGCGGCGACGGCCATCGAGCCAGTGGACTCGGCGCCCTGTTCAAGCACGGACAGGCTGCGTTCCGCTTCCGGCGAGTAGTTGCGAACGTAGAAAGAATTCAGACGTGTGGCACGTCGAGGTTGGCGTTTCCCGTCGTCACGCAGTTCACCGTAACGCTCGTCCGCATCAATGAAGAAGGCACGGTAGATCGCGCGAACGACGAAAAACGCCCCTGCGCCGAAAGTCCCCAGGACGATCAGGAAGACTAACGGAATGCCGCCCCCAAAAAGTAAGGCTGGCAGAATGAACATTGCGGCGAAACCGAGGCCAATAATGAGCAACCAGTTACTGGGTTGCTCCAGGAATGTGGCCACCGGAGTCGCTGCTCTGACGATCTGCTCCCGTTCGCCCGACGACAATCGCCGCGCCTGGCGAGGGCGTTGCGGGCGATCAACGAACTCGACGTCGTCGTACTGCTGTTCTCGGGTAAATGTCCCGGGCTGTTGCTGCGTAAAGGTCGCGGGATACGGCGCAGCGGCGGCCGCCGCCACGGGTGCGCCTTGCTGAAACGCTTTGTACTCGTCCTTCACGTTGGCCAGAGCCGCACTGAATTCCTTCGCGAGTGTCGCGACGCTGGGTGTCCGCTTCAGCGGGTCCTTTTCCAGGCCACGCGCCAGAACTGGCTTGAGTCGTTCCGGCAGGCAACTCAAATCCGGCGGCTGCGAGAGTTGTTTCATTAACACTTCGCCGGTCGATTCGCCGTCGAACGGAACGTTGCCGGTCAGCATTTCGAACAGCATGACGGCAACACCGTAGACGTCGACTTCGTGACCGTAGCGCCCGTGTGCGATCTCCGGGGCCATGTAATACACGGTCCCAACACTCTGCGTCTGAGCACTGCGGCGGCTCTCGGAGATGAACTTTGCGAGGCCGACGTCACCGACCTTAATAGTATCTTCTTCAAGGAAAATGTTGGCCGGTTTGATATCACGATGCACGATGCCTTTGTCATGCAGGTAACCGACTCCGCCTGCGATGCCGTTCAGAAGTCTTTCGACCTGCTCCGGCGGAAGACCCTTCGGATTGTCGGCGATCAAACCATCGAGCGCCTGTCCGGAGACATATTCCATCACGACCCAGTGCTCACCCGCCGCGTTGGTCTTGACGTCGAAGATCGACAGCAGGTTGGGGTGTTTCAGATTCAGGCACTGCGCGATGCCGCGCAGTTCCACATCCATGTTGTCCTGCAGCAGCTTCAGCGCGACTTCCTTGCCGGCATCGCTGAGGGCGTAATAGACCTCACCGAATCCGCCACGCTGAATGGCTCGCTTGATGGTGAAACCATCAAGTGGTTTCGATTCTGGCTCATATCTGAAGTTCATCGGACGGCGGCCTTGTTTTGGCGAGTGCTCTAGATCGATTGTCGTTTTCATTGGTCTTTGACCTGCCTGCCCGCTGTGGTCATCTGTCATCAGTTCAGTGCCTCGAGGCGGAACCGATACTGACCTGTCGTGATGACCTGACCCGATTCGACCGCAGCCAGGCCTTGAGCCAGTTTTCCATCAACAAACAATGGCTCGCGTGACCGTGCTGCCAGGCCGTTTCCTGTGCGAGCCAGCACGACGCTCGTCGACCACGACGGGCAGCAAATGTGATTTTCCGGACCGTTACCCAATAGACACGTATCAGCCATCAGAACAACACCGTCGACCGAAGTTCGCGGTCGGTGGTTGCTTTGAAACGTCAATCTGGCCGATGCGCTCAATGGAGTCGGCATGGAAAACCCAATTCGCACGGAATCCCCCAGCGTCACTTCACAGTCGTCCGGCAACACTGTCTGGCGATCGACTGACCGGCCATAAACCGAGACCCGCGAATGTGGTGTGATCAGATAGTCCTCTTCCACACGTTCCAGCGAAGCGTGCCGCCGGGACATGTTCGCCATCAGTGCCAGATCGGCTTCGTCTTCGTCACCTGATTTCGCAAGTAACCCCATGCCGCCTGTGACTCGCCCGACGGAAACCGTCTCTCCGGTCAGTATCAGCCACGCACCGACGCCATCAATCCAGGCCATATATCGCCGGCCCGGCTGAGACTGGTTTTGCGTGTTGAACAACGGACCGAACATTGGGCTGCCTGCCGTCTGGTTGTTGTTTGTAGTCGCCGGATTTATCCGGCCTGGTCGTTGGTGGGCGTCGGTGGGCCGCCTGTCTTTGCAGACTCGGCTGGGGTCGGAACCGCATGAATGCGGTTACTACGAACGGCGGTTAATTCGAACAGCGGCTGTGACTGCGAAACGGACCGACAGTCGGCATCCTGCCAGACTGTCGATCCCGGATCGGCAAGCAGTCACAGGTCGAGATCACCCGGCTCAGTTGTTAGCCGGTGCGTCTTCGACCGGCTTGGTCGATTCAGCAACGTCACCACCGTCTTTTGAGTTACCGAAGTACGCGTTGACCGCGTCTTTGATGTCCTTCGACGATTCGCTTTCAACTGGAATCAGGTCCGTCGTCTCGCCTTCGATCACGGCCGCTTCCTCGCGGACTGCGACCTTGTGCTCAACCCGACCGATCAGGTCCTTCACTCGCTTCAGTTTCGACTCGTCGTAATCACTATCAGCAATCGTCTCGGACGCCTCGACCGCACTCAGGCGGGCTTCAAGCATCTCGATGTGCAGTTTTAATTCATCGCTAGCCTTCCGCAGTTCGACGAGCTTTTCCTCGTTCTTCGTCAGTGCATTCTGCTTCGCGGTGAGAACCTGTTTTTCGCTGTCTAGCGTCTGCTCGATGAGCTTGAACTCATCAAACCGTTTAGCAACGTCGGCCCGCAGTTCCTCGTCCGTGTAGCTCACGTTGCCGATCGTGAACGTCGTCGACGGAGAATCCAGCTTCTTTGTACGCTCCATAATCACGTCGCGGCTGTCGGCAACCTGGTTAGCCCGTTTGTCGAGAGCTGCGGTCAGTTCTCTAACATCGATACGCGCACTAGACACGACCGTCCTCATTCGACTGATCTCAGGCTCAAGCTCACTAGTGAGCATGTTCTTAGCGGTCTTCAACTGAAAGCCGGGCGAGAGGCTGTCCTCGGCGGCTTCGCGGGCCTCGTTCACCGCGGTCGATGTGTACGAAAACATGTTCTTGCCGAAGATCAGTCCACCCAGGACCAATGCTCCAAGAACTCCAAATCCCGCTTTCTTTGCAATACTCATGATTCACCTCTTCTCGATTAAGGACTGGTTGCCAATTGATTTCATGCGCCAGCAAACTCAAACGCCGGCCGATCGGCCCCACTCAACGCCTCCTGCAGGAGACAGATCAGCCAACTGAGGGGGTATTCGACGGTGGCACCGAATCTTAGCCCGATTTGCCAGAATCTTAGCCGTTTCCCGGAAATCGTCGATCGCCGCGTCACCGAAAGCCGCGAACGACAATTGCGCATTCTGGCAAACAGAACCTGATTCGGACATTCACAGCCGTCCCAATCTGGCTCACAGGCCAAACACTGTGCGACCCGCCCGTTCGTGTTCCTGCGGTTGAACGGGTCGTGCGATGTCTGCCGATTACGGATGCGGCGCCGGCATAACCCGCGAGTTGAGAATGACGGGTCACGCTGCCGTGCCAGTCTGTCGGGGGCGTTCAGACGCTGATTGACCCGACTTCTCTGTGAGCTATAGCCCTGATGGACCATTGCAGGAACTCCGTCGTCACCCTCGATGAGCGAGGCCGATTCGTTGGACGGGCGGTCACCTGCTGACAGCAAACAGGAGTCTGCGATGCTCGCGTCGCCCGTGAATCAGCCACCAGGATCGACAGTCAATTCGATGACTCGACCGGAACCATTCGCTCGATCCGTCACCGGACCGACGAATGCCGTGCGTCAACCGAGTCAGAGCGAAACTCTGTTTGTCGTCCGGCGACTCGACACCAGTGCGGAACCCGTGCTGCTCACAAGCGGTCGCTGGTCAGTGGGAACCGCTGACGGCAACCGTCTGCAGATCACCGCTGACGGAGTGGGAGCACGCCATTGCCTGATCATCGCGACTCCCTTACGCACCCTCATCAAGTCGTGGGATACGCAGACATGGCTCAACGGCCAGGCGATTACGGATTCCGAACTGCGACCGGGTGATCAACTGAAGATTGGCGAGGCCCTCTTTTCTGTGTCTCCCCCGGAATCGAACGAACTGATCTCGCAGCTTCCGTGCGTCTCCGATTCGTCCATTGCCAGCCATGAGGATCGGAGCGCAGACGAGTATCCGACGGAACGGATTACAGACCGCACGCATGCACAGATTTCGCGCGTAGACGAGTTGACCGAGACTCTCGATGCATTGAGTGATGAGCTGCATGGACGTGAAGAGTCAGCGGACCGGCTGGACCAAATGATCGACCGACTCCAGCAGACGACTCAACCGCCACATGTCGACTCCGAGACGGAACGGTCATCCGATGACTTGACTGCCGATCCAACTGGCCGGATCGACCACCAGCCTGATGAATCGCTGTGCGAAGGCGATGGACTGGTCAGCAGCAAGGCCGTCGAAACCGAACACGAGCGGCTGGCCATCGAATTCGATGCGAAGTCGCGGCAACTGGATGCTCAAACGGATTCGTTGGAGACTCGCTCGGCCGTGCTCGATGCGCAGACGAGCGAGATCAGCGAGCGAGTGGCTCAACTGGAGCGGGAACGACAGGACCTGAACAGCGCGCGGTCGGATGTGGAACAGCAGCGTCACGACCTTGCACGACAGCAGGATGAACTGAGCGTCGGTTTGGAAGAACTTGACTACCAGCGTGAAGCCGCGCAGGCCGAGGCGGACGAGCTGCGGAGTCTTTACGAGACCCTGAATGAGAAGTTCCCGGACGTCGCATCTGCCCTGGCAGACGATGTCGCCGATCTGCATGCACCTCCGCAACCGATCGAAGACCGCGATGCTGAGGCTGAAATCGACGCGGTCGGCGACGAGATCGCCGAAACTTCACGGGCGGATGAAGTTTCCGACCTGCGCACGCTGGCAGCCGAGGCCGACGCATCCGATTCCAGTTCCGATCGCACTAATACGCCCGACATAGTGGAAACGACTCCCGCGGGATCGGGCGTGAATGCTGATGCTTCCAGCAACAAAGAAACCTCGACAGACAGCGGCAGTGAAGTGTCCCGGCCAGGTCGCGCGACACGATGTCAGGCGATCTCGAACGAACAGGACTTGTCCGGTCCCAAAGAATCGCTGCGTTCGCTTGTCCTCGAGAATTCCGGCGAGTCATCGTGGGAGGTCTCTCAGTTGATTCTCGAGCGGATCAGATTTGGGAGGCTGGTCGAAGAACTGCGGCCCGGAGCATCTGCTCCGGCGGTGGATGAGGTTCATGAAGATGAGGCAACGCCCGTCGGTGTCGGTGCCGCGTCGCTGGTCAGCCAGCATGTCACGACCAATGCCATGCGGTCGCGCGAGGCCGCTGTTCGAGAACTCGATGAACTTGTGCTGGCAGCTACCGATTCGGTCAACATCAGCTCCACGTCTTCGGAGCCGGGGCTGCCGAATCTGGCCGGTGAATCGACGACTGCGGCGGATGTGTCCGGTTTCGAATTTGCCGACGTCAGTTCACCTGATGAACCTGAGCAGAACGAATTCAATGAATCGATCGAAGACGGTGGCGTCGCGAATGACGGGACGCAACTTGATGAGACCGACCAGGGACCAGTCGTGCTTGAGGTCGAAGATCTCGACGAAGCGACAACGGACGACCCGACATTCGCAGCGACTGATGAAGCGACCAGAAGCGACAGTCCGATCAGCCTGCTTGATCGACTGAAAGAGAGCATTGCGACGGAATTCGACGCGTCCACAGAAACCGATTTCACTTCGACTGCTGATGACGAAGATGCATCCGAGGCATCGGATACCGTCGACATGCAGGTTGGGGAGACATTGTCCGGACCGGGTGCATTGCTGTCGTCGATATTCGACGTCGAAGAAGATCGGCCAATCGAATCCGATGCTGCCGACGCGGATGCCGGTGATCAGCCAGTGTCTACGGTCGAAATCCGGGGTGAATCGAACGACGCTCGTGTCGATGCCGAACCAGAACCAGCCGACGACCTGCGTTCTCAGCTCGCCAATATGTTCGAGCTGCCCGAGCTGACGGAGCACTCGGAAGAACCATCCAATGAATCTCCGCTGGATGAGCGCTTCAGCTCGCTTTATGTAGACCGCGACGAGGATGTGGACGTCGACATCACCGAGCCGGTCGAAGATTCGACGCCAACAGGTCCCGTCCAGGAAACCAGCACCGAAGAGGGTCAGATCAGCTCGTACATGGAGCAGTTGCTGGCTCGCAGTCGTATTCAGAGCGGCGCACGCGATGAGGAAACCGCGGCACCCGCGCCCGTACGTGAGGGAGTCGTCGAGCCAGTTGCAGTCAGTGAGGATGACGGTGACCGGTCGTGGCTGGAGCAAGGTCCGCGGCACAAGCAGGATCGCAGACAGGTGCAGGCAGATACTCAGGCGTTTCGTGAGCTGGCAAATCACTCGGCTCGATCGGCCGTCGATGCGGCGCAGCGCAAGCAGTTGCGCACGGCTGTGATCGTCAAAACACTCGCATCCGTATCGGCTCTGGTCGTGGGGGCAATCGCAATACTGATGGAACTTCCGAAAATCTTCGGTTTCGGCGTGCTGGGTATTGGGCTTGTCTTCACCATTGATCTCCTCCTCACAATCGCTCGCAACTGGAAGGGTGTAGCGAAGCTGGCGCGCGCACGACGCGCCAGTGATCGGCCCAACGACGGCGAGCCAGATGAAACGGAGGCAGACGAACTGACTCCAGACGTACCGCTCCGCCAGCAGGAAGATGCGGATCCGAGTGTCGATGCAAGAGTCCCGGATGATCGCCTGGAGCGGGTACTTCAAGCAGAGATTAAACCCACTCGCAATGCGGTCCCCGACGCGCCGACGGCGGAATTCGAGAGTCGAGTCCGCGAACTGTTTGGTGAGCCCGAAGCTGACACGCCCAAAGCCGACGCAACTGAAGAGGAACCGAGCGACGCGGACGCCGAATAGCCGCGTGTCCGCTCCTCACATACGCGCATGCAAGCTACGCTCTGCGGCTGAGATGATGACTCGCCTTCCGGCCCGCGGTGGCCGGAACATCCGCAGGGAGTTGGGATCATGTTGTCCGGATTCAGGTTGGCTCACCCGATGGGTGACCGGTTTGTTCGCGCCACCACAGTCTTCGGCGCCATTGCGTCGAAACTGATCTGCAGCAGGCACGCCACGCAGGCACTGGCCGTCCTGTGTCTTCATCTGGCCACAAGTTTCGCATCGGCTGCGACTCCGGCTCCGGTTCGTGTCTTCATTCTGGCCGGTCAGTCCAACATGCAGGGGCAGGGCGTCGTCGATCTGGATCACCCGCAGTACTACAACGGCGGCAAAGGCACGTTGCTGCGAGTCATGTCCGATCCGGCGAACAAGGCTCGGTTCGCGCATGTGAAAGACGCTGATGGCCAGTGGGTCGTGCGGGATGACGTCCTGATCCGATTCCGGACGAAGAACGAGATCAAGATGGGCGGGCTGAGCATTGGGTTTGCTGGCTATCCCGGCAAGCACCACATTGGTCCGGAGTTCCAGTTTGGCCACGTGGTGGGCGAAGCCTTTGAAGAGCCGGTGCTGCTGATCAAGACCGCATGGGGTGGCAAGAGCCTGTTCAAGGACTTCCGTCCGCCCGGTGCCGGTGGAGAAACCGGACCGTACTATCGCCAGATGGTCGCAGAAGTCCGCGAGGCTCTGGCCAGTGCTGACGACGATTTCCCGGCGCTGGCTGGACGCGAGCGACTGATCAGCGGATTCGTCTGGATGCAGGGCTGGAACGACATGTTCGATGAGCAGGCCCGCGCTGAATACGAACAAAATCTCGTCCACCTGATTGACGACGTGCGTGCCGAGTTCAAAGCACCCAGGCTGCCGGCTGTGATCGGTGAACTCGGCAACGGCGGACCGAAGGCCAGCGGCAGCATGCTGGCCATTCGCAAAGCTCAGAAAGCCGCGGCAGATCGACCCGAGTTCAAAGACACGGTGGCATTCGTACCGACAGCGGCGTTCGCCCGACCGGCTCAGGAATCACCGAACGTGGGACATGGGCATCACTGGTTCGGTAATGCCGAGAGCTATTTTCTGATCGGCGACGCTCTGGGCCGGTCCATGCTGACACTGCTCGGCAAGGGGCCGCAGCCGGATTGATCCACGACAACCGGGACGAACCGCACTTGAATGCCGATTGTGTGCCGATTGCGAGGGCAACGCATGGCTGTTGACGTGAAGCTCGTGGGACTCGATTTCGGCACGACGACCAGCAGTGCCGTCATCGCGTCCGCGCAGCTCACGCGTAACTCGGTGACCGGCCGATCTGAACTGGCCGACGTTCGGGAAACTTACTGTTCGGACCTGGTGTTCACGCCGTTCAGCGACGACAGGCTCGATGAGATCGCCCTGGCCCGGTGCCTGGATGAATGGCTGGCAGCTGGCCAGATCGATCCGGATGAGGTCTTCGGCGGCGGTGCCTTGTTGACCGGACTGGCGGCTGAGCAAACCAACGCACCGGCCGTTGTCCGCACGATTCGACGGCGACTCAAGAACGCTTTGATCGCGACCGCCGATGATCCAGGCTTGGAGAGCTGGCTGGCGTTCATGGGAAGCTGTGCGGGACTCTCACGTGCGCATCCGGTAGTGCCGATCGTCAATCTCGATATCGGCGGTGGGACGACGAACATTGCGCTGGGAACGGCCGGCAACGTGCTGCGAACCGGCTGCCTGCATGTTGGCGCACGCCACATTCAGGTCACGCCGGGCAGCTATCGGATCTGTCGGCTGTCGCGATACGCACAGGAGTTGCTGGCTGAACTCCGGATTGCAAAGACCATTGACGATTGCCTGACAGACGCGGAGGTGCAGGCCATCCTGGCGTACTACATGTCACTTCTAACAGCCGCGATCGACGGCGATTCCGACCGGAGCCGAAATCGCGTGGCTCGCCTGCATGAAGTGAGACCGTTCCGCGCTCCGCGGGATGCGGACAACGTCGTCGTGACTGTTTCCGGCGGCGTTGGTGCGCTGATCTATTCGCACTTGAGTGGCGCAGGATGGCCGTCGACGACGTGCTTCGGTGACCTGGGAATCGACTTCGCAAAAATGCTGGTGAGTTCGCAGTGGGGAGAACACTTCAGGGAATTCGTCCCGCAATCAGCCGGACGCGCGACGGTGTACGGTCTGCTGCGGCACAACACGGAAGTCTCTGGCAGCACGCTGTTCCTGCCGAATCCTGAGTCGCTGCCACTGACGGACGTACCGATTCTCGGCACCATCGCATCGCACTCGACGGATGAAGAGATCGACAGTCTGATGTCTCTGATGCGGACAAGTCACCGGGGTGCCTGTGCCTGCATCGAGCTGTCGGCAGATGACGGACCGTCTGTTCGTTCGCTGGCGCAGAGGATTTCGAGGTCTCTCAAAGAAAATGCGTTCCCGGTCGCTCAGCCGCTCGTTCTGCTGGTGACTGAAAACGTCGGCAAGGTTCTGGGCCATTACATTACGGAGTGGGGGTCGCTGCCGTGGAACCTGGTCGTGATCGACGAACTCGCGGTGCGGCATGCCCAGTACATTCGGATCGGTCGCGTGCATGAACAGGTCGTGCCCGTGTCCTTCTACGGCCTGCATGACGAGTGAGACATCCCATGCACACGCTGACGCCTCTCTCCGACATCCCTGTGCCGGACGTATCTTGTGATGAGACCTACGAGACGACGTGTTTCGACCGGGCATTCACATTCCATGGTCTGAAGTCGCTGCTGGGTGCCAGCGATTACAGCAAGGCCGGCGAACGGAACGCCGGACTGGCCGCCCCGACGGAAACCGCTCGTGAGGCGGCACGCGGAATTCTGTCCGGACTGACGCTGCAGCATCTGTACGATCACCCGTTGACCGACGAGCACGGAGCCGTCGATTCCGTCATGCGTGTGAACTACGACATCGATCGAACCACTTTCGCCGAGCTTGCGACGCTGACGGTCGGAGAAGTGAAGAACCGGCTGCTGCGTTCGTCGGGAAGTGAAATCACACGCATCGGTTCGGCGCTGACCGGAGTGATGGCAGCGGCGATTGCGAAGCTATGCGACGTCCACGAGCTGATTCTGATTTCCCGCAGAATCTCGCGTCCGACCAAAGCTCGTACGCTGCTCGGTTTGCCTGGTCGACTGTCCTCGCGTCTGCAGCCGAATCACCCGACCGACGACATTCGCGGAATCACTCTGCTGTGTTACCTGGGCCTGTCGGTCGGTTCCGGGGATGCGCTGATCGGCGTCAATCCCGCGGTTGATACCGTCGAGAATGTTTCCTCACTGCTCCACAACCTGGACCGCCTGCGACGACGGACGGGCGCTCCAACGCAAATCTGTGTGCTCTCACATATCAAGACTCAACTGGCGTGCCTGGAGAATGGTGCGCCGGTCGAGATCCTGTTCCAGAGCCTGGCCGGAACTGAGAGTACAAACCTGCTGGAGTTCGACATCTCTGTCGACCTGCTGGATCAGGGATACCTTGCCATGTCTGAGAAAGGGCCGCTCACCGACGCGGCCGAGCAGTTCATGTACTTCGAAACGGGCCAGGGCAGCGAGTTTACTTACGGCCGACACAACGGCATCGATATGACCACCACCGAGGCGCTTTGCTACGGGCTGGCTCGGCGGTACGACCCGTTTATGGTCAACAACGTGACCGGCTTCATCGGGCCGGAGACGCACCTGGACAGTTTCGAAATGGTCCTCTCGAACCTGCAGGACCATTTCATGGGCAAGCTGCTGGGTCTGCCGATGGGCATGGCACCGTGTTACACGCTGCACTCGAACATCACTCTGGAAGGCCAGCAGATCGCCACCGAACTGCTGACGTCGGCCGGTGCGAATTATTACATGGACGTTTTTCTGAATACCGATCGCATGCTCGCTTACTTCGACACGAGCGGTCACGACGACCAGACGTTGCGTGAAACGCACAACAGGCTGCCAGCTCCCGAATACCTCGACTGGGCGATCGCGAAGCAGATCTTTGCCAGAAGCCCCGATGGCGAAGTGACTCGCGGTCCTCGCTGGGGTGATCCGACTGTGTTCTGCGAATCGGAATCCGAGCTTCAGGAACTGCTGAGTGCCACTCCCGCGGTCCCCGGCCTGGCGACCGCTGGTCCGCGGCCCGTGGATGCAGTGCAGCGACAAATGCGAATCAATCAGGCCATCGGACGTGAGGCCATTCACGCGGAACTGCGGACCGACGAGCTGCAGCAGATCACATCATTCCGGTTAATAGAAACCGAGGCCACCGACCGAGCAGCACATCTCAACTCGCCGGACCTCGGGGCGCGTCTTTCGTCGTCCAGTCTGGATCGACTGTCTCCCGAGCCCAATCAGGTGCAGATTCTGGTGTCAGACGGCCTGAGCGCCGAAGCCGTGCATCACAACGCCGCCGAGCTGTTGCCGGTCCTGCTGGACGGACTGAAGGGGCGCAGTCTGTCGACAGGACAACCGCTGCTGGCGCGCTACGGGCGAGTCAAGCTGGCGGAACCAGTCGCCGAGCGGCTGGAAGCGGATGTCATCATCCATCTGATCGGCGAGCGTCCGGGCGGTGACGCGCTCGCGTCGCGCAGTCTGTCTGCTTATCTCGTCTATCGCCTCGCTGATCCGTCGGTCCAGGCATCCGCCGCACAGTTCAGTGGCAACCACGACATTCGATTCGAGAGCACTGTGATTTCCAACATCTACTCCGCGGGGCTGCCGCCCCTGGAAGCAGGCGGTGTGATTGTGGAAAGGGTGAGGGAGATCGTCTCACATCGGGCGGCGGGCAACCGACTGGAATCGCTGCTCAAATCAAACGCTGTGCGGCGTGGGTCTCAGACCCCGCCGAAGACTTGACCGCAGGTCTTCCTGAGTCACCGTACTCTTCAGTGGCGTGCCATGCTGGATAGCCATCACAACCCACACCCGGATAAACAGTCCAGACGAGTCGTGAGGTAACCAGGACGACCCGCGATTTTCACCGTTGCTCGTGTCGGATCATTGAAATGCTGTGGATCATCCTTGGTTCTGTCGCTGTAACAACTGCTGCCGGACTCTCAATCGCGGCTTCGATTCACTCGCATCGAGATATCGAAACCGGACACCCAAAGTTCGACTCGATTGCGGACGTGACGGGCATCTGGGATCGCTCAACGTTCGATCAGAGTCTTGGGCCTCGCGATGCCGATGATCGGTACACGGTCAACCCGGAAGCGGTTTACCGAATCCCGCAGACATTGCCGAAACGCTTGTTTGACAATGTTTGCGGCGATGTTGTTTCCATTGGTTTTGCCCTGGTATCGCCCGTGTTGTTTCGGTCGCAGCCTGCGGTTGCCGTCATCCTGTTGATCATCGCTTCGACGTACATGGTCGTTGGCTATGTCAGTGCGATCGTGGTGGTGGTCGGTTCCCAGTCGTCACTCGAAGATCAAAGTCCAGAACATCAGAATTCGCAGTCATCGGGTGAGGATGTTGATTGCGAATGAGGTCACCTGAGCACGGCGTTGGCTGCAGATCGCCAGAATGAGAAGACCGGCGGTCGGCATAACGACGGGGTCGGGAAACCTGCGTCGAATCCGAGGCCACAGGCAACAGCCTGGAATCGACTCTTAAGTCGAACACAAACGGTCCCGCTACCGGAGATGAACAATGAGCATTGTGGGCTCGGCCGTCATCGCATTGATCATGCTGTGCGCCGCGATCGGGGCTGTTGCGTCCATTCGCGATCCGGATCACGGACTGGGCAAGGAGTTCATGGAGGGACTGCACGCGATCGGACACATCTTCATTCCGGTTGCCGGGATCATGGCGTCGATCCCGTTGCTGTCTCACTTCGTCGACGGTGTTTTCGGACCGCTGCTGGAGATTGTTGGAGCCGATCCCGCGATTGCTGCCACATCGTTGATTGCCGTCGATATGGGCGGCTATCAGCTTGCCGATCGTCTGGCGGAGACCCGCGAGAGTTGGATCATGGCGATGATGGTTGGCTACATGGCCGGAGCCACCATCGTGTTTTCGATTCCCGTCGGTCTCGCGCTGCTGGAGCAGAAGGATCACAAGTACCTGGCATTGGGGGTGCTGTCCGGCATCCTGTCCATCCCGGTTGGCGTGTTGATTTCTTCGGTCATCATCGCGGCGACCAACCCGCTTGTGCGTGGTGTGCCGCAGACCGACGGGGAATCCACAATTCGATTGAACCTCGAACTTGCCACGATCGGAATGAACCTGATCCCGCTGGTCGTTTTCGTCGGGTTGATCGCTGTGGGACTTCGCTTGTTTCCAAACACCATGATTCGTGGATTCATGGTCTTCGGACGACTGCTGGACGCGGCCATTAAACTTGTACTCGCCGGCTGCATCATCGAATACTTCACACAGGTCTTCTCGGAGACGGTCGGCTGGCGTTTCGATCCGATCATCGCCGACGAGCAGGACCGTTTTCGTGCTCTGGAGGTCGCCGGCTATATCGGAATCATGCTGGCCGGTGCGTTTCCGATGGTCTATCTGATTCGCACGTACCTGGAAAAGCCCGTCAACCGACTCGGCGAACTGGCCGGTCTGGAAGGCACCGGAGCCGCCGGCATCCTGGCTTCGCTGGCCAACATTCTGGCAATGTTTCGGCTCATCCGTGAGATGCGACCTCAGGATAAAGTTCTGAACATCGCTTTCGCCGTGTGTGCCGCATTCCTGTTTGGAGACCACCTGTCATTCACGGCCAACTTTCAACCAAATCTCATACCAGCCGTGATGCTGGGGAAACTCGGCGGCGGCATATTCGCCATCCTCCTGGCCCGACGTCTATCCGTCCCCAAAGCCCTGGAACTGGCGAGCCACGATGCACCTCAATGACAAAAGCAGAGTGTCGGGAAAGTCCGAATCTCTTCTGGTTCATCGGAGTGAGTTCGGTACGATCGCTGAATACTCACGCACGCCGTCCGTCATTGCGACAGTGTGTCACCCATGACGCCGTTGGGCGACGTCAACTCTGGCTAATTCCTCATGGTTCGCGACGTCAATACACCGAAACCCCGCCGCCGCTGGCTGCAATTCAGCCCACGCGCACTGCTTATCGTGATGCTGATGCTGTTGCTGGGCGTCGTGTTCGTCGTGTTGGGTTCAATGGCCCATGAAGCAAGACGGCAGCGGAAGATCGTTGCTGATTTGCACCAGATGGGGGCGAGTGTTCACGTCTCGGATGAAGAGCCTTCAATGCCCGAATGGTTCGACACGGGCTATCGTGGTCGGGTGGCTGCCATCACCGTTATTGGCGGGCAATTCAATGATGCCACGCCCTTGGCGGAATTGAAGAATCTGAAAAGCCTTCGCTTGTCTGGTATACAAGTCGTTGATGTCTCGCCGCTGGCGGCATTGAAGAAGTTGGAATTCCTTAATCTGTCGGATTCACAAGTCGGCGATGTCACACCGTTGGCAGAATTGAAGAAGCTGGAATCGCTGTCATTGTCTGGTACGCAGGTTACCGATGTCGCTCCCTTGGCGAAGTTGAGCCGTCTGTGCTACCTCAAATTGTCCGCTACGCACGTCAGCGATTTGTCGCCGTTGGCCGAGTTGAGGAATCTGATACAGCTTGATTTGTCCGATACTCAGGTCGCTGATGTCACGTCCCTGGCGGGGTTGCAGAATCTGGAACAACTATCCTTGGCTCGTACCCAAGTCGCTGATGTCACGCCGTTAGCGGGATTGAAGAATCTGGAACGACTGTACTTAGGTCGTACCCAAGTCGCTGCGGTCATGCCCTTGGCGGGATTGAAAAAGCTGAAATTGCTTTCCTTGTCTGGTACGCAAGTCACCGATGTCATGCTGTTAGCGGGGTTGAAGAATCTGACAATGGTTTTCCTATCTGGTACGCAAGTCGCTGATGTCACGCCCTTGGCGGAATTGAAGAACCTGAAAGAACTGCACTTGGATCGTACGAAAGTCGCTGATGTCACACCCTTGGCGGGATTGAAGAAGCTGGAAACGCTTTATTTGTACTTCACGCCAGTCACTGATCTCACGCCCTTGGCGGGATTGATCAACCTGGACTTTCTTGACGTGTCTGGTACGCAAGTCGCTGATGTGGCGTCCTTGACGGGATTGAAGAATCTGCAATTCCTTGACTTGTCGCTTACACAAGTCGGCAAGGAACAAGTGAATGAACTCCAGCAAGCGTTGCCTGATTGCGAAATCACGC
Organism: Planctomycetota bacterium; assembly: GCA_963579025.1. Taxonomy (GTDB): domain Bacteria; phylum Planctomycetota; class Planctomycetia; order Planctomycetales; family Planctomycetaceae; genus CAUZFZ01. The sequence continues at coordinate 51,470 of CAUZFZ010000018.1, forward strand.
GATGACCGACGCACGGCCCGACAATTAAGGATTTGAAGTCGGCGGGTGTGGACGTTGATCGCGGTTGAAGCATGGTTCCGCCCGACTTCAAGTCCCTGTTCAACAGTCTGCCGCAGAGTTGCGGTATCAATGTCGCAAACGCCTTCCCCGTTCATCCACGCGTGTGCTTCCAGTACCATCTTCTGGTCAGGCCAACGTCTTTCGCTCCGTTGTGGGGCGACGTCGGCCAAACTTCCCGTTGAGCGACGTCACGTAATGCGCGATACAGAACTCGACCTATACCTTGTCCTCCTGTCCCTTGTGGTTGCTATCCATCTCGCTTGCAGTCGTGACCTTGCCACAAAGAGTGCAGGCGTGATTCTATTTCTTGGTGGCGTTCAACTTCTGGTGGCAGGTGGCACATGGGCCAGCAAATCCAGTTTTTCATTCGGCCACATGCTGGTGATTCCATTCATGCCAGTCGTCGCATGGATTATCCGAATGGTCGTCCGCGAGCGCCGCAAGAATCACGACAGAGACACGCGGCTTGGCTCTTAGAATCGGGTCCGAAACAAGTTCCCGATTTCCGTGAGCCGACGGCGCTAGCCGTGAGCCCGAGGCTACGGCTGACGCCTGCCGAGGCTGTGCACTCGTCCGGAGCTGAGCCGTAGGCGGATTTCTCCGAAATCCGCTGCCCTGGACCTGGCAAGACTGAGCGGCGGTCGATGCGCCGGCTGGTGGCGATGTCGGCCGGTCCCGATTTCGGAGAAATCGGGCTACGGCTCATGAGCTGACACAAATTCGGGAGGTTACTTCGGACCCGTTCCTTAACACTTCTGGCAGATCGTAGCCGTCGCCGTAAAGACCCACGGCCGTTTCCGGCGGCCGGTGTTTGATATCGCAGTTTGCGATATCAAAGACGTAAACTCCTGCTGCGTAAGCTGAAAGGCGAAGTCGTCGGGAAACCGCTCACGATTCCGCGTCACCTGTTCGTTCAGCCGTCCGGTTGTGACGCCGTACAGCCTGGCCAGGTCGGAATCGAGCATCACGCGCTGTCCACGAACCACATGGATCGCCTCTTCAATTTCGGCTGGTGTGATCGTGTCTTCTCGTTTCGGTTTCTTCTTTGCCATCAGCTCAGAATATGAAACCGCGCCGCACCTGCACAGACGCGGCATTCATGCCGCAAACGCCTTCCCCGTTCATCCACATGGGCTCCGATTGTGCAATCGTCCGGTCGGACCAACATTTTTCGCTCCGTTGCGGGCCGGCGTCGGATGTGCTTCCCGCGGGCGACATGGCAATCTCACTTTGCTCCTTCGCTTCGTACGAGGCGACGTCGGCAACACAGCCCGTTGAGCGAGTTGCAGCATCCGTGAAACGCATGAGAACAACCAATCGCCGGAATCTGAGCCTGGGTCTGTTGATGGTCAGCCTGCTCGTTGCTGGAGCGGTTTTCTGGTTCAATCAACAGGAACCACTGAGTCCCATCGAATCCCGGTTGGTGGGAACATGGAAATCTGAACTCACATCGAGTCAGTTTAGAGAGTCGCCTTTTCTGCACGAGTATCGGCCAGACCGCACGGTCGTGAGACGAGAAACAGATCCCGGACAGACTGTGCACATCTGGAACTGGCGCGTCGAACGGGGCGTCCTTGTTTTCGAGCAACAACACTCCCTGCTGGATCAACTCATTAACGATCCAGCGCCGGATATCGGCCGAATGCAAGTCGTTTCCGTAACGTCGGACGAGCTTGTTCTCGGTACTGGAAGCAGCACCACGACTTTCTCTCGCGCGAGAGACTGAGACGGCAGCCACACATCCTGTTACGCGACTGCACTCCATGAAGAAAACAGCGTATCAGTCTTTGCTGTTACCAATCGTCGCCGATTACCGGCAGCGACCGTACGACTTCTGGCTGACGCACCTCGACGGTGAACCAATTACGTTTGAAATTACCGCGGACGATGGCACGCGATGCCAGGTGGAGATCAGCGTTTTCTGGGACGACAAACCCGATGAAGACATCCGCGTCATGTTTGCGATTGACGACGGGGGATGGCGAGCTTTCGCTCCGGTGACGGATTCCTTCATCATCGCTCACGATGGTACATTCGTTGGGGAGTAGCGCGTTGTCAGGCGTGAAGTGATGGATGTCGCCGAACTCGCCAGAGTTTGGAATCTTCGAGCCCGGCCAAAGTCTGGCGACTTCGGCTACAACTTCTCAAAAAATCGCATGGTCATCTCGGACGGCCGGCTCGCACGAGACCGGGTGTGACATCCAGGTCCAGACCGGCGGTTCGGCCACGCTCGAGGGATTCCCAGGCGATTGCTGCCATCGCTGCGTTGTCCGTGCATAGAGACATGGGCGCGACATGGAGCTGAGTGCGCGTGTGGCGGCACATGGTTTCCAACTTCTCACGCAGCGGTTGATTGGCTGCGACTCCACCACCGACACACAACGTTGATCGCTGCCGCTGCTCAAGTGCCTGTCGGCATTTCGCGACGAGCACGTCGACAACTGCCGCCTGAAAACTGGCTGCAATGTCGGCCTTGCGCTGATCAGTCAGTGGCTCGGGTTCTCGCCCCGAATTTGGGACGCCCGTGACGGTGTAGAGGACTGCGGTTTTCAGACCGCTGAAGCTGAATTCGAGACGGTCTTCCTTGAGGAACGTGCGTGGGAATCGGATCGCCTTGGGGTTGCCGGTTGCGGCGAGGGCCTGAATGGCTGGCCCGCCGGGGAAGCCGACATCGAGAATCTGGGCGACCTTGTCGAACGCCTCACCGGCCGCGTCGTCGATCGTCGAACCGAGGAGTTCGAAGTCAACGGGGCCCGTGCAGTCGTACAGATTGGTGTGTCCGCCGCTGACCACGAATCCGATCGCGGGGAACACCTCGCAGTTCGCAGCCATCCGGCAGGCATAAATGTGAGCCTCGATGTGATTCACAGCAATCAGCGGCACATCCAGAACCAGTGCCAGTGTCTTGGCAGCGGTCAGACCGACGAGCAGCGAGCCCACGAGCCCCGGCTGCGTCGCGACGGCGACAGCGCCGATGTCTGAAAGGTCCAGCTCTGCCTGGCGCAGAGACTCTTGAATCACCGGCAAGACACGGCGTACATGTGCGCGTGAAGCGATCTCTGGAACGACGCCGCCAAAGTCACGATGCAGCTCGAACTGCGACGCCACGACATTGGACAGAACACGGCGGTCACGGTCGATTACCGCGGCGGCCGTTTCGTCACACGACGATTCGAGTGCCAGCAGATAACGCACGTGATCACTGGACATGCTGACGCCTTCTCGGATGGCAGAAGCGGAAACCGCCGACGATTTAGAAACAGAAACACTGACGCTCGCACAGCGAATCCGTATGACCGGTACGACCTCGGGTTGACTGGTCTGCCATCACTCGGCGAGTTTCGATTCGAGCAACTCCCGCAATTCCACAGCGATGGCGCGTGTCAGGATCGCATTTCCGTGCTCGTTGAAGTGACCGCAGTCGTCCGAGTAGACCGTCTCGCTGACATCGGAAAACAGCCGAGACAGATCGAGGAATCGCACGCCAGCGCCACGCAGTTCCTGTCCACGTCGCACCAGTGCGGGGTATCCCTCGCGAATCGGTTTGGAGAAATTCCCTGCCCGCATTCGGATGGACTCCTGCTCCTGGGTCGTCAGCACCTTTGAGCCTGCCACGTGCAGATTTGGTTGCAGGACATGCAGATAGGCCATACGCCCTGGCGTCAGCAACTGGTTGAGCTGGATCGAACAGCGGACCCACAGGTCCGACGTGGAGGCGAGAACGTCGTCGAGTCCGCTGATCGATTGCGCGGGCCCGCTGGTTAGAAAACCGTGACCACCCGCCTGGCGGTGTTTGTCCCAGAGTTTCTGTTCCAGTTCCGCACGTTCGCGCTGCATCAGTCCGTCGCGCACCGACCAGACCAATGTGGCCAGGTGAGTACGTCGTAAAAACGACGCGACACTGCTCTTCGCCAGCATCTGTCGTTTCGCCCGGAGTTCCCACAGGCGGAACGCGTCGTCGTATTCGCGCGGATCGATAAAGGCCAGCGTGCGTGCGCGCCACGCTCGGGGATACGTTGTGTTGACTCCCATCAGAAAGTTTTCCTGATACGACAGAGCCAGTTCATTGACTCCGTCCAGATTCACAACGGCATCAAACTCACCCCCCCAGAGCCAGCACGTAGCTGATCGCCTGAAGCTGCTGCGGCTGCTTGAATCCCGACATCCCCAGCCGCAGGATGATGATCTCGCGGTCCCGCAGCGCGGGAGACTCGTGTAACAGGCTGCGAATCAGTTCCTCACCACCAACGCTCAGTTGCCATGCGACCGAACCGCCAGTGATCGCAATGATCAGGCGATCGGGGCGACGCTTGAGTAACGGTTCTCTCACGTCAACAAACCCCAGCGAATTGACCGGAATCTGACGACCAAAAACCTCTTCACCAGCGCTGAGTTGCGGATTGTGCACCCAACCCAGAAACGGATGAATCACGTGCGGACTTTCCGTTTCGTCAATCGCGTGCGCAGCCAGAGCCTGCTGTTGAACTCGCAGTTGTGACAGGGTCAACCCCGAATAGATCACGTTCAGACCGACGGCTGCGATCAGTTCGAGCACGATCAGCAAGGGAATGAAAGTGATTGTCGCGAATAGCAATCGTCGACGCAGCGGACGTCGCGGTTTTGTTGCTGAAGTGGATATCACGTCGAGTCCCGAAAACGTCAGGTGGTAAGACGAGTCTGTTGAAACAATCATCGGGTCGCAAGCGGCATCGGAAAGCCTGTTCAGAACAACTCACCGAATCTGAGGCAACGAAGGCGTTCCTTCCTCTCCGCGGGGGGACGGGACGAAATCGTCAGTTCGCAGCCTCAATGATGAATTCCGGCATCCGCTGAATCTGCCCCTCATGGTCAACACAGGCCAGCAGTGTGTGGGCGGTCGTCAGCAGTTCGTCTCCGCGATACAGCTCGTAATCATGCTCGAGCTTTGCCGGCGTGATTCGCGAAATCTTCGTTCGCAAAGTCAGCACGTCGTCGTAGCGGGCCGGCTTGAGATAACGGCATTCAACCCGAGCAATCACCAGGAACAGGCCGCTCTCTTCCATCTCGCGATAGTTGCCGCCCTGAGCACGAAACAGTTCCGTCCGCCCAATCTCGAAGTAGGCCAGATAGCGCGAATGATGCAGAAAGCCCATTGCGTCGGTTTCGACGTATCGGACTCGGATTTGCGTGTCGTGTTGTTTCATTGAGTCAATCAGTCGGGCGAACAAGTCGAACTGCCAACGCAAGCCGCGAATCATCTTCGGGCTGCACACTGCGCAGATCAAGCAGCACCTCGTCCTTGTGGATTCTCGCGAAAACCGGAATCCGCCCGATGCGCAGGCGGCCGGCGAAATCGGATGCCGAGAACAAATCGTGCTTCAACGTGACGACGACCGTCGGCAGTTCGACCGCTGGCAACGAGCCGCCTCCGACCTGGGCCACGTCGTCACGCACTTCCATTTTGAGTCCCGCCAGTTCGCCCAGCTCCTTCTTCAACGCCTCAGCTCGACTACGCAGGTCTGCCGAGCTGACCCGTAACATGGCCAATGTGGGAACCTCGACCTCGGCAACTTCGCGGGCGTACGAATCCAGCGTTGCTCCCAATGCGGCGAGTGTCAGTTTGCCAACGCGCACAGCTCGCGCCAGCGGGTGTTGACGGCATTGTTCGATGTAGTCGTTCCGACCCAGAATGATGCCACATTGCGGACCACCCAGAAGTTTGTCGCCGCTGCCCAGAACAACGTCGGCCTGGGCATGGATGCTGTGCTGAAAAGTCGGCTCTTCGGGAAGTCCGAATGTGGTCACGTCGAACAGAGCACCGCTGCCGATGTCGTCGATGGCGATGACACCGTGCTGGTGAGCCAGCGCGAACATGTCCGCCTCCGCCGGTTTCTCAGCGAATCCGACGACTCGGTAATTCGACGGATGGACGTGCATGATGGCTGCTGTGTTCGGGCCGATCGCCCGTTCGTAGTCAGACAGCTTCGTGCGGTTCGTCGTGCCCACCTCTTTCAGAATGGCTCCGCTGAGTTCGAAGATTTCCGGCAGGCGAAACGAGCCGCCGATCTCGATCATCTCACCGCGAGAAATGATGACCTCGCGACCTTCACACAGGGCCTGCAGTGTCAGCAGTGTGGCTGCGGCGTTGTTGTTCACGATCAGCGATGACTCGCAGCCGGTCAGCGTCTGCCAGGTCGATTCCAACTGGTAGCCGCGATACCGGCGGTCGCCGGTTTCGAGATCGACCTCAACATTCGACGCGGCCGCCACATTCAGCAACGCCTGCTTTGCCGCGGCGCCCAGCGGAGCACGACCCAATCCCGTATGCAGCACGACTCCCGTTGCGTTGATCACTCCGTGAATCTGCAGGCGCTCGGCCTGCACGGCTCGGCGGGAGATGCGCTGAACGGCATCCGCCCGGAGCGCGTCGCGATCCGGCAGTTCGGCCTGCTCACCATCGACAGGCGATGCCAGCAACACTTCCCGGAGTTCGCTCAGGCTGTGACGCACCCATTGAACAACTGGCTGGCGACCGTGGGTTTCGATCAGCTCGCAGATCGCCGGTTGCTCAAGCAGTTCACTGACCGAGGGCAGGCTTCGAAGCATGGGGTACGTTCAGGAGAGCGCCCAGGTCAGGCAAGGATTTCTTCGATGACGTGTCCATGCACGTCGGTCAGACGGAAGTCCCGACCCTGGAACTTGACCGTCATCTGCTCGTGGTCGATACCCAGCAGACGCAGCAGCGTGGCATGCATGTCATGGACCGGAACAACGTTCTCGACCGCGTTGTAGCCGAGTTCGTCAGTCGCTCCCCACGTTGTGCCACCCTTGATGCCGCCTCCGGCCATCCACATTGAAAAGCCTTTGATGTGGTGGTCGCGGCCGCTTCCCTGAGCCATCGGCGTGCGTCCGAATTCACTGGCCCAGACGACCAATGTGTCTTTCAGCATGTCGCGTTGCTTCAAGTCCTTGAGCAATGCGGCCGCGCCTTGATCGCACAGCTTTGCTGTCACGGCGACTCCGTTCTTAATGCCACCGTGATGGTCCCAGCCGCGGTGATAGAGCTGAATGAATCGCACACCACGCTCAGCCATTCGGCGGGCGAGCAGGCAGTTCGACGCAAACGATCCGTCCGCCCCTTGAGTGCCGTACAGATCAAGCGTGTCTTTGGATTCGTCCGAAAAATCCATCAACTGCGGGACGCTGGTCTGCATCCGGAATGCCAGCTCGTACTGAGCGATCCGCGTTGCGATTTCCGGGTCATTTACGATTTCGTTTCGCTGCTGGTTCAACTGCTGCACGGCGTCCACGATGTCTCGCTGCTGTTCTTTGGTGACTCCCGGTGGATTGGTGACGTACAGAACCGGATCGCCTTTCGAGTGGAATTGCACACCCTGAAACCGGCTCTGCAGAAATCCGCTGTGCCATTGGCGGGCGGCAATCGGTTGGCTCTGGCCACCGCCGACCGACGTCATCACGACGAAACCCGGCAGGTTGTCGGTTTCGGCACCAAGTCCGTACTGCAACCACGATCCCATCGATGGGCGACCGCTGATTGTTGTGCCCGTATTCATAAACGTGTGTGCCGGGTCGTGATTGATCGCCTCGGTCTTCAGCGACCGAATCACGCACAATTCGTCAGCGACTGTCGCAAGCTGAGGAAACGCATCACTGAGTTCGACGCCGGATTCACCATGTTTCCGGAATGGGTGCTGAGGGGCGAGACAGGTCAGTTTCTTCCCCTGAAGCTGGGCAATCGGCTGGCCTTTGGTGAACGACTCGGGCATCGGCTGCCCGCCCATCTCTGCAAGCTTTGGCTTGTTGTCGAACGTCTCCAGGTGCGAGCAGCCTCCGGCCATGACAAGGAAAATTACGCGCTTTGCCTTCTGGGGGTGATGCAGCGTCTTTACCGCACCCGGCCAGCGATTAGCGCTCGTTTCTTTAGCGGCTGCAGATCGACCCAGTAAGGAGGCGAGTGCATAAACGCCGACGCCCTGAGCCGACTGACCCAGGAACGCACGTCGGGATGAATCGATGGTGGCGAGTCGGGTCATCTGGAAAAGCCTGTTGACCGGGAATTCGAATAGGGAGCCCCAATGTGTGTCCCTCTTCCAGGCGGGCTGAAAGAGCAATGGGGAGTTCACGTTCCATCTCGCTCGAAAAAACAGCGATGACAAGTCATCGGACCTGACACGGTAAAGCTCGCAGCACCGTGGAGGGTTCATGGTACCTGCGTCAGATTTGGTCGCCAACCGGACCGTGACGATCGTCGGGGCTTAACCTGACGGATGAACGCCAGTTTGGCGATCACGCCACTTCGGATAACCGCAATTCCGAGCTTGTATCGCGAACTTGTCGGTAATCCGTACTTTGTCGGACGCTCGATTCCAGTATTGCTGCACCGCGCTTGAGTCCACCCTAGGGGATCGTTGCCGACGATTGCCTGACCTGCAGTTCTGGTCATTGTCGGATGTCTCTGCGCCTCGGGGTGGGCTCTTCTTCCTGAGTGACCCGATCGTGTTCATTCACTCGTTCGGGGCTCGCAATGAGGGCCAATGGCCCGGTTGACCGGATCTGAAGCGAGACCTACCATTCCGCCCGGGCGGGTCGCGATGTGGCCCGCAGCACGCGGGAGTAGCTCAGTGGTAGAGCACCACGTTGCCAACGTGGATGTCGCGGGTCCGAATCCCGTCTCCCGCTCTTTGTGCGGCCCGTAATACTGCGAGCCGGCGAGAAAACGTTGATGCCGGTCCGAGCAGTCGACCGGCCGCCTGAGAGGATCGCACCGTGAGTGAAACTGATGCCGTCGTCGTCGATGAAACGTCCGACGAAACCGACGTGACTGAAGCGCCGTCTGAACGCAAAATGACGCTGCACGTCGAAATTGAGAGTGCCGGACCGTGCCGCAAGCGGATTCAGGTGGTCGTGCCAGAGGCTGACGTCTCGTACATTCGCGATCAGACGCTCGACGAATTCGCGGGCAAAGCATCCGTGCCCGGTTTTCGTCCTGGCCGTGTCCCGCGCAAACTGGTCGAGGCGAAATTCGGTCGTGAACTGGCGGACGAACTCAAGCAGCGCATGCTGGTTCAAAGCCTTGAGCAACTGACCGTCGAGCACAAACTCGATCCGATCGACGAGCCGGATATGGATGTCGAGGCGATTGAAGTGCCGGACGAAGGCGATTTCGAATATGCGTTCGAGGTCGAGGTCCGTCCCGATATCGATCTGCCGGAATTTGACTCGATTACGCTGAAACGAGAAGTGCGAGAGGTCAGTGACGAGGACGTCCAGAAGTACCTCGATCGCATGCTGCTCGAGTATGGCGAGAAAACAACTCATGACGGCGCGGCGTCGCCGGGTGATTATCTGACGGTCTCGATCGAGTTTGAGCAGGGAGGCCAGACGGCTCGTGAAGTCTCGGAACTGTCCCTTCGCATCCAGCCGACCCTGCGATTCAGTGACGCGGAACTTGCTGGGTTCGACACGCTGATGGACGGTGTCAGTGCCGGAGAGTCTCGCGAAGCAGAAATGACGATTTCGAAAGAGGCTTCGCACATTCCAATGCGCGGCGAGAAGTTGAAAGCGGTCTTCAATGTCGCGGAAGTGCACCGCTTCCATCCAGCTGAGCTGGGAGCATCGCTGCTGGATCGGATCGGCGTTGAGTCCGAGGAGAAGATGCGAGACGAGATTCGCACGATTCTCGAACGTCAGGTCACATATCGTCAGCGGCAGAGTGCCCGCCAACAGTTGCTCGAACTGATCACTGCATCCAGCGAGTGGGAGTTGCCTGAAGAACTCGTCATGAAGCAGGTCGACAATGCCCTGCATCGCGAGATTCTGGAAATGCAGCAGGCGGGATACACGCCACCCGAAATTCGGGCGCGAGAGAATGAACTCCGCCAGCAATCGGTGTCGACGACACGCACGGCGATGAAGGAACACTTTGTCCTTGACCGGATCGCGACCACCGAAGGCATTGAGGTCGGGGAAGCGGATATCGAGATGGAGATCATGATGATGGCCTTCCAGAGCGGCGAAACGCCACGGCGTTTGCGGGCTCGTCTGGTTAAGTCCGGCGTGATCGAGAACCTGGAAGCTCAGATTCGCGAACGGAAGGCTGTCGATGTCGCTCTGGAAAAAGCGGCCTACGATGAAGTTCCGATGGAGGAAGAACTGGTAGGCGACCTCGACGTGGAAGCGGTCGACGACGCCGTCTGCAATATTATGTTTGCTCGGTCATCGACGCCCGCAGTCGCGGGCAGCGCCGACTAACACTGCTGCCGTCGCCGATGCTGGAAATTCCCGAATTCGGCCATTCAGGTCGCCTTGACTCGACGAAGCGATCTGGGATATCCACCGCAGCGGTCTCAGCTCAACAGAGGTCGTGACACGCTCTGACTCATGTTTCTCCGGTCTTGGAGAGCAGGATTGAGCGGCCGTGACAACAACAGGGCGATAGACCTTCTGACTGAAATGAACGGAGTCTCGGATGTACGACCGCTTTGCGACCCAGAATGCCCGGCAGGATTACACGCGCCAGCGGCAGATGGGGATTGGCGACCTGCTGCTGGAGAATCGCATCATCTTCATGGACGGCGTCATCAACGATGGTGTCGCCAACCTGATCGTGATGAAGCTGCTGTATCTGCAGTCCGAAAACAAAAGCCAGGACATTCATCTGTATGTGAATTCGCCCGGCGGTTCGGTCACTGCGACAATGGCCATCTACGACACGATGCAGTTCATCGACTGTGAAGTCGCGACGTATTGCGTCGGCCTGGCTGCCAGTGGCGGGGCAGTTCTGGTGGCCGGCGGCACCAAAGGCAAACGGCATGCTCTGGCCCATGCCAAGATGATGATCCATCAGCCGTATGGCGAAGTCGGTGGTCAGGTGTCGGATATCGAGATTCAGGCGAAGGACATCCTCGATACCCGCCAACTGCTCAACGAGATTCTTGCCAGTCATACGGGGCAGGACCTCACTACGATCGCCCGCGATACCGATCGGGACTTCTACATGATGCCGAAGCAGGCGAAAGAGTACGGGCTGGTCGATCTTGTCCTTGAAGGGTCTCAAGCCAAAGCAAAGTCAGAGACCAGTCCGGAAAATGGTTCATCTTCCGATTCGAAAAGCTGACCTGCTGCAATCCTGCGACGGTTGTTCCACGTCAGTCTGTTGGACATTCGAGTCCGCGTTCGCAGCCAAATGGAAAGCGATTGCGAAATGAGTACGCTGGTTCCCTACATCATCGAGGAGTCCGGGCGTGGTGAACGCGCCATGGACATTTACAGTCGGCTGCTCAAGGATCGCATCGTGTTCCTGGGCACGAATGTGAATGAGCACTCGGCTAACGTCATTGTCGCTCAGTTGCTGTATCTGCAATTTGAGGACGCGAGCGCCGACGTTCACTTTTACATCAACTCACCCGGCGGTTCGGTGACAGCCGGCCTGGCGATCTACGACACCATGCAGTACATCACCTGCGACGTTGCGACGTACTGCATCGGGCAGGCGGCCAGCATGGGTGCATTGCTGCTGACGGCCGGTGCTGACGGCAAACGACACGCACTCCCGAACGCCCGCATCATGATTCACCAGCCGCTGGCCGGCATGCAGGGCACAGCCACTGAAATTGACATTCACGCAACTGAAGTGCGCCGAATCAAACAGAAGCTGAATGAAATCCTGTTGAAGCACACTGGCAAGTCGCTGGAAGAAATCGAGAAGGACACAGACCGCGACAACTTCATGTCGTCAGACGAGGCCGCTGAGTACCGTCTGATTGATAAGGTGTTGGAACGGCTGCAGATTGCCGACGACCAGTAGTTCGAGCTACCGCTGAAACCGAAAGGCCGTCAAGGATGATGGCATTGGGTCCGACCCGCGACGTGACTCGGCTAGCCACAGCGCTTCTGTGCGTTGGTGTGCTGTGCGGCTCGGGTTGCCGTTGGACGGCTTCAAACCGAGTCGGACCTCTCGAAGCGCGGATTCGCGCTCAGGACGACAGAGTCATTGGGCTGACTCAGTCCCTTGAGGACACGCGGGCAGAATTGAATGCGGCGAATCTCGAAAGCCGTGCACTGCGCCAGTCACTCAACAACCTGACGGCGCTGCCATCCCCGGAACAGGCCGAGAACTCGTTTCGCGTGACGGGCATCGAGATCGTCTCGCTACTCAGTGGCGGCCTGGATCGTGACGATGAACCCGGCGATGAGCTACTAACGTTGCTCGTCTCTCCACAGGACCGCACAGGCGAAACGCTGCGTACCGACGGGACGCTGACGGTCGAGGCATTCGACTTCTCGCAAACTGGCGAGCAGCAACGGATTGGTCTGTGGGAATTCGCCGGTCGCGACCTGGCTGACCTGTGGCACAGCGGCGTGATTGGGCGGGGATTCCGTCTAGTGAAACCGTGGCAGACAATGCCTTCGTCTGGTGAAGTGACCGTGCATGTGCGGCTGGTGAGCAGCGACGGACGTCAGTTTAATCAGACCGGTCGGCTCACGGTCACACCTCAATAACGCAGCAGCAATGCGTTGATCGGCCTTAGATTCTTACCCCGAGAAACGAGCGCGCCGTGCGCGCTTTTTCGAATTAAGAAACTTAACTTCTGACGTGCTTTTTAGTTACGGCTACGCCGCGTTGGGAATAGTCCCGAATTAGCTTCCCGGAATTGTGGGCCGTAGGCGCTAGCGTTTGACGAGGTTGTGCACTGGTCCGGAGCTGAGCCGTAGGCGGATTTCTCCGAAATCCGCTGCCCTGGACATGGCAAGACTGAGCGGCGGTCGATGTGCCGGCAGGTTGCGATGTCGTCTGGTCCCGATTTCGGAGAAATCGGGCTACGGCTTAGAGGTCCCGCGGATTCCAGATCGGAAACTTATTTGAGACCCGTTCCTCATGTAACCACAGGCAGGTCTGGCCACGCGTTTAGACCGCGCGTGAATCACGGGCCGAGACGAAAACTCTGGCCCACAAATGATCAACCGGCCGCCAGGCCTGGATCACGAGCCGGCGACTCGCCTGGTGCGACTGACCGCCAACGCCGGATGGTGACGGGACACTCGTTGCCGAGTGCCACGCCCGTTGCACTAAAGTTAGGATCGTTCAATGGTAATCTCGCCGTGCAGTTAAGTCACAGAGGCCACTTGCGGTAACGTCTTGCACTGACTGTCCTCCGGAGTGCCTCATGAATGCGTCCGCCGAATCGCCGCCGCCCCAGCCGATACTGTTTTTCGACGGCGTGTGCGGGCTGTGCAATTCGTTCGTCGACTTCGCTCTAAGACACGACCGCAGAGGGCGTGTTCTATTCGCACCACTACAGGGCTCAACGGCGGCAACTCATCTCCACTCAGCCGACACCGCAACGCTGGACACTGTTGTGTTGCTTGAAAATGGCCGGTCTTACAAACGCTCGTCCGCCATCGCGCGACTGCTGAGACAACTGGGAGGTATCTGGACGGTGCCGGCATGGTTGCTGTGGCTGATTCCGTGGCCGCTGCGTGATCTTTGTTATCGCATCATCGCAAAGGCACGCTACCGCCTGTTTGGCCGCAAGGAGTCATGCCGCATCCCATCGGCCCAGGAGCGTGCGCGATTCCTGGACTGAACGCTGACTTGTTTAACGGCAAGCCGCAGGCGACGGTGCTTCGAGACCTGCACACGCAGTTGCCTGCGGCTTACCGTTAAACGACCCTCGCTACGCCCGGCCAGACCAGGTCGGAATTGCGAGTTGCTCACGTAGAAACTCAGCCGGAGCACGCGATGAAACAACAGCGAGTGGGGATCATCGGCTCAACCGGCCGTGGCAATTACGGACACGGACTGGATACCGCGTTCAGCAAAGTCGAATCGGCGAAGATCGTTGCTGTGGCGGATGATGATGCGACTGGCAGAACTCAGGCCGGAAAACGACTGAAGGTCGAGCGGCTGTATGCCGACTATCGCGCGATGCTCGATCGCGAACAGCTCGACATTGTCTGCGTCGGTCCACGCTGGATCACGGACCGACAGGCCATGGTCGAAGCCGCAGCTGGGTCGGGATGTCATGTCTATTGCGAGAAACCGTTCGCCGCGGAACTGCAGGCGGCCGATGCCATGCAGACCGCAGTACAGGCGGCCGGTGTGACGCTGCAGATGGCTCATCAATGGCGTGCAATGAGACCGGTTCAACAGGCCATTCGAGATGTTCGGGCCGGCAAGTACGGCCAACTTCTGCGCGTGCGTGCGCGTCCCAAAGACGATCGCCGGGGAGGCGGTGAAGAGCTGCTCGTTCACGGCACGCATTTGTTCGACATGATGCTGGCCTTTGCCGGGCCGCCCAGGTGGGTGAGCGCTCATGTCGCCGCGGACGGTCGCGACATCAACCGGCGGGATTGCCGCGAAGGCTCCGAGCCGACCGGCCCCGTTGCTGGTGACTCGATCTCTGCCACCATCGGCTTTGATAACGGAGTCCGCGGGTACTTCGAATCGACGGCGAATCTGTCGCCCGGTCCGGATCGTCGCTTTACCGAACTGTATGGCCTGTTCCTGGAATGTGCGCGCGCCGCATTAATGCTACGACAGCCGGGCGATGTGTTCGTCTATCCCGCTCCACGAGTGCTGCCCGACCTCGAAGAACTGACGTGGAAGAAGCAGTGGATTGAGGACTGGCACTTCACGCCGGATCACAAACCGCGACCTCTGCGACGCGAGTGGCTGCATCTGGGCAACCACGCACTGGCCACGGACCTGATCGACTCGATCGTACAGCAGCGAGAACCGCTTTCGCCCGTTTCTCATGCAGTCTTCATCACAGAAATCGTGCAGGGCGTTTACGCATCACACCTGGATGACGGCCGACGGCTCAGCATTCCGCTGCAGAATCGTGAGCATCCGCTGGCATAGAAGCGTCCGTAACTACCGCACTCGTCGCAGATGTCGTGTGGCGTCATCCAGCTCAGCCTACGTTGCCCTGTGTCCACGCGCCGTCAATCATACGCCAGCAATCAGTGTTGGAATTCTCATCCTGCAGCAGAGCCGGCAGGCGGTGCGGTCGGATGTTGTCGTACGACTGCAGCATCGAGAAGCGGAAGATCGACTGGGGCATGCCGACTGCCGAGAACGTCGGATGACCCGTTGCCGGAAACGGTCCGCCGTGATTCATGGCTGCAGAGACGGCAACACCCGTCGGCATCTTGTCATTCAGAAGACGCCCGACTTTCGTACGCAGGGCTGGAGCCAGAGTGTCGTACAGAGTGTCGTCGCTGCCGGCGGTATTGCTGTAAATGCATCCGGTCAAATTACCTTCGAACGCATCGATGATCGCAGCCGCCTGGTCAGCGTCCTGAGCAATGACGAACAATGAACCGTTGCCGAAGGCTTCGGCCTGCAGTTGTTCCGGCCGTTCCAGGAATGTGGCACCATCGACTTTGAGCAGCGTGTTCTGGTGCGAGAAACCAGTGCCGCCGCCGGATTCGCCGCCCGTTACGAGTTCGGCTCCCGATTGCTGCAGTGCCGCCAATCCGGCCGCGAAGCCTTTTTGCACGCCCTCACTGAGAAATGTTCCAACAGGTGCGTTTGAGAATCCCTGACCAACGGCAGCGATGAACGCGTCTGTTGATTCGCCGGCCAGCAGCAGGACCAGGCCCGGGTTGGTGCAGAACTGACCGGTACCCATCAGACAGCTTCCGGTGAATTCGGCCGCCAGGTCGTCGAGTCGTTCGGTCAATGCGCCTGGGAGGACCACGACCGGGTTGATACTCGACAGCTCGAGGTAGATTGGCTTGCCAGCTCTATCGGCGGCCTCTTTCAGCACGAGACCAGCTGAGCGGGAGCCGGTGTAACCGGTCGCTCCGATAAGCGGATGGCTGACCAGGCGGGCGCCGTCATCGTGGCTCGTGCGATAGATCAGCTGAACGAATCCGGCTGGCATCTCGGTCTCACGAGCAGCTTCGTGAGCCGCCTCGGCGAACAGACGGGTTGTGCCCGGGTGCGATGAGTGACCCTTTGCGATGACCGGATTCCCCGCGGCAACGGCTGATGCGAAGTCGCTGCCAGCGATGCTGTTGAACGCGAACGGGAAATTGTTCGGGCCGAAAACAACGGACGGACCGATCGGCCCAAACATCGAGCGGATACCGGTAGCCGTGTCGATTGTCGGGCAGGACCACGAACCGCTGCGAGCCGCGGTAGCCGCCTGCCGGAGCTGGTTCGTTGTACGTGGCAATTCGACGGCCTTCAGCCGAGTCGGCGCTGGCAGAGCCGTTTCCTGATTGGCGATGTCGACGAGCGCGTCCGTCCGCGATTCGATCAACTCGGCATATCGGTCCAGAAAGTTTGCAAAGCGGGAACCGGGCCACCCGCGCGTCGCACGCGACGCATCCGCGGCCGAATTGATCGCGGTTTCGAGTTCACTCCAGGGACTGACCGGATAATCGCCATCAATGGGCTCACAGGTCGCCGGGTTAACGGCCGTAAAGGTGCTTGGGCCGGTCGAATCCTGCCACTCGCCATTGATCAAGATGGGCTGTGTCATGAGGTTTTCTTGTTCCAGGTTGTCGTTTCGACGGTGTTCTAATCTTCCGCGTGAATTACTGCTTCGGCGCTACCGCTCCGATGTATTTCTTCGTCTTGAGTTTGGGCCCGCCAACGTTGGCGTATGGTGTCCCGTTTTTCGTCGCCAGGAAATCCGCGCTGTTGCGATCAGTCGACGCAAAGCTGAACAAAGGGACGCGCTGGCGTCGATTGCCCTCGAATGGTTCACGGTGAACCAACTCACGTTCTCCGGATTCGACGCGGGCAGGCTCCTGCCGGTCGGTCCAGTTCTGCTCGATGGAGCCATTTTCGCTCAGAAAACGGTCGAACTGCTTGTCATGGTCCTCAGTGGTAAAGCCTTTTTCGATGAGCAGTTCCGGGCCACTGCACTTTGCGAACAGGTTGCGACAAAATGCGATCGACGTGCCGGAGAACCCGCCACCGGGCATTGGCATGTCGCTGAAGGCGATGCCCGCCTTGCTGCATTCGTAAAACGTCACGTTGCCAATTGTGAGGTCTCGCCAGCTCATCGTACCGCCAGTCAGATGCACTCCGACGTTTGCCTGATCAATGACGTTTTCACGGAGTTCCACGTAGTTGCACCCGCCGTCGATTACGACGCCGGATTCCTGAGGACCAAACATGCGGCAGTTGCGAACGAACGTCCGCATGGACTCATTGTCGCCTTCGCCGTTGAGCCTGATTCCAACCGACGCTGCGTCACCCGGTCGCAAATCAACTTTCTCAATAATCAGCTCGTCACCGTTGAGGCCGACAGCTCCCAGGCCGTGAATGCCAATCTTGCGGTAACCGCTGATCTGCAGGTCAAGAAATGTCGTCCCCGGGACCATTCCGGCGACTTCGATGGCAACGTCTTTGCCCGACGCGTCGATGTCAAATCCTTCCAGTCGGAAGTCTTCCAATGCGACCAGACGCACCACTGGACCGCTGCCTGAGCCTTTCAGTTTCGGTCGCGTCACGCCGTCAGCCACCAGATGAATGCCCTTGGGATAGTCTTCTTTCGAGTTGTCGATGTTGATGCCGTCGAAGGTTGTGCCGCCAACAACAGTGACGTTGATCTTCTGCCGCCGACTGGCGCGGTCGTACGAATCTTTGTTCGTCTTGAGGTTGGCAAACAGTTCCTTCAGTGTCTGAAAGTTACCTTCAGGGCCAACTTTGATGACGTATCCAACAGGTTGTGAGCCGGATCCTGTCGTTGTGGTCCCGGTCCCCGTTCCGTCACCACCAGAAGTGCCGCCCTTCGTAGTTTGAGTACCGCCTCGAGTCGTTTCGGTGCCGTTTGCGGGGTCGTCACCGCCGCCGGAAGTTGCCATGTAGATTCCGCCACCGACCGCCAGGACGGCAATCACAATGCCGGCGATCATCGGGACGGGAAGAGGTTTCTTTGCCGCCCGCGCTGGAGTCGTACCGGGTACGGCAGCAGGTTGAGCGAGTGGAGCAGCCGGAACTGCCGGAACTGCCGCCTGATTGGGATCGAAACCTGGAGCTGGTGCCCCGGGAAATGCCGGAGCGGCGGGGGCATCGGGAAACGCAGGAGCAGCCGGTGCCTGCGGAAATGCGGGAGTGGCTTCCGATCCAGGGAACTGAGGTGCGGCGTTGGGAGCAACCGGAGCGGCAAAGGCGGGTGCCGCATCAGTCGGGGCGGCGAAGGCTGGCGCAGCAGGTCCTGCCCCGGGGAAAACCGGCGCAGCCGCGGGCGGAAGACCTGAGTCGTCAACCGGTGTGATGACGGTCGCATCACCGCCACCCGAAGGATGGTCGGCGGGAATGAACGTCTGCGTTGGTGCCAGCGACGTCGCTGTCGCCTGTCCGTCCGATAGTCCCGGGACAGCCGCGGTCGGTGTTCCGCCCAGCAGACTCGGGAATTCGTCATCATCCGAAACGGGGTCCGGAATGAGGCCCGGATCGAACTCGTCCGTTGACTGATCGGCAACCGGTGCTGTGATCTCGCCCGGTGTTGACGCGTCGCCTGCATCAGCCGGCTCCGGGTCTTCTTCATCCGCCAGAATTTCGGCAGTTGGAATGGTCTCGTCCGGAGCAAACGCCGCGACGACGGGAACAGCATCGGCTGTCGGTGCATTCGGCGACCATCCGCCCGTCGCAACAGCCGGCGCGGCGGGCGCGAAGAGTGGCACGGCTTCTGGCGGTTCTGATTCGACGGCAATTGGCTCGGCAACCGGAATCGCCTCAGTCGGAGTCACCGTCTCAACGGAAACAGGCTCAGCGGAGACGGCCGTGGCAACGGGTATCGCTGGTTCGACTTCAGCCGGGACGACGGCCTCGGCAGAAATCACTGTCGCCACCGGTAGATCCGGTATCTCGGGCGTTCCGATCGGGACTACGGGCTGGGCCACAACTGGAGCGGCATCGGGAACTGCGACTGGAATCTCCGGTACTGCGTCAGCGACAACCGGTGTGGCCAAAGCAACGGGTGCCGGAGTGACCGGTGCTGCAACTGGCGCCGCAGGAGGTGCAGGCGCGGCCGCTGCAGGTGTGACGATCGGGGGAGCCGCCGGTACAGCTTGCGGGGCATTGCCGCCAAGCTGTGACAGAAACGCATTGAACCCCGCATCACCAGATTGCGCAGCGGCCGGAGCCGGAGCGGCGACACTCGCAACTGGAACGACCGGTGTCGCAGGTGGAGCGATCGGTGCCGTGTGAGCGGGAGTGAAATCAGCAGTCACAGGAACCGCGGCGGGCACGTTCACAGGGACCGCAGCGGGCACGGCCTGGGCGACTGGTGGACTTGCCGCCGGTTCAGCCACCGATGCGCTCGAATGACCGGCCGGCGCCCCGGAATCAACCCGGGTATTGCGTGCGTGCCAGTCAGCCCCGGCATACTGCTTCAGCCACTGAAACAGTACATCGGACACTTCCTTCATTGACTGGTGCCGGTCGCCGACCGGTTTGGCCATCAACTTCTTGATGATCGCCACCAGTGCGCGGCCCGCATCGGTTTGATCCACCTCCGGACGGCTTTCACTGATCTCTGGCGGTTCTTTGACCTGATGCCACATCAACCGCTGCGTCAGTGTGCCTTCCCGGAACGGCGGATGTCCGGTCAGGGCGAAGTACATCGTGCAGCCCAGCGCATAAATGTCGGCCCGGTGATCGACGCTGTGGCTGTCCAGTGCCTGCTCCGGTGCGAGGTAATCCGCCGTGCCAAGTACCTTCTCATCATGTGCTACGGTCAGTGGCGCTCCAGATTCATCGGTGGACTCGTTAAATCGGGCGAGTCCCAGATCGAGTACTTTGACCACGCCTCCCAGATCGACCAGCAGGTTGCCCGGTTTGACATCGCGATGCACCAGCCCCGATTTGTGAGCACTTTCGAGTCCCAGCGCAGCCTGACGAAAATACTCGGCGGCATTTTCGATGCTCACAACACCGTGATCTTTGACAATGTCCTGAATGCTTTGACCTTTGACGTACTCCATGACCAGAAAGTGAATCGCGCGGTCACCGTCCAGCTCATGATCGATGTCGTAAGCTCGGACAACATTCGGATGATCCAGCGACGCGACGGCTCGAGCTTCGCGGTGAAACCGCTCCAGGTACGACGAGTCGTTGACTCGCTTCATGGGCAGCACTTTGATTGCACAGCGACGGCGCATCAGTTGGTGCTCAGCCAGATAAACCGAACTCATCCCGCCCTTGCCGAGCAGCTCCATCAGTTTGTACTTGCCGAGCGTGAAGCCTTTGTGCTTTCCCTGCAGCAGCTTGTTCGTCTGCCACTGCGTGAGTGGCCCATGCTCCACCAGCCAGGCGGACACGGCGGCGGAATCGGTCATATCCACCCCGGCCTGCTGCATTTTCTCGATCAGCGGCTGCAGGCGGCTGTGTTCAATCAGCCCGCTCTGCTGGATCAGATTGAAGAACGATTCCGCAGTAAGTTTCGGCATAAGACTGCGTGGCCAATGTCTGACTGTTGAGCCCGACTCCGAATTCCGAACTCGGTGCCGAAGACCGGATTGTTTTTTCAGGTCAGTCAGGAAACGTCGCAGACACTCAGTCGTGTCTTGCGGGACATCTCCAGACTTACGACCAGCAACGTATCAACGCTGCGGATGACCGGCTGCTCCCTCCTGGCAGGCATGCGGGAAGCTCGAAACTCAGACACACGAGACAAGAGGTTTCGTGACCTGAGTTCTCAGCAACTGCGTGCCCCTCAACCGATTACGTGGCCTGACGTTAAAGTATCAGTCGTGTGCGAGGCATGCCACCATTGTCATCCTCGGTTTGTCCCGTCACCGCTGCTGGTGCAGCGTCGATTCGCCTCGGAAATGCCGGACGGCGACAGCTCTGGGGGCCGCCCGCGACGACAACGCATCGACTGAATTTGATCCGACACACGCCGGGGCTACACTGGCCGACTCACGCTGTCGAACAGGATCATTAAGGAAGCCGCATGTCGTCTCAGCCAGCACCAGATCGCGAAGGGTACGAACTGGACCCTGTGTTTGTGAATTCGCGACGCGAAGCCCTCGCAATTCTCCTCGTGTGGTTCGTGTGCATGCTGTGGGCCGTGCCGGTGTCCTACATGCTCGGCTACGGCCGTGACGTCACCCCCGAGAACGTCTCAACTGTGATGGGCATTCCGACGTGGACTTTCTGGGGCATCCTCATTCCCTGGCTGGCCGCGGACGTCGCCACAACATGGTTGTGCTTTGTCTTCATCAAAGACGACGACCTAGGTCAGGCCGAAGATGAACTTCCCGCCAACGAAGCAGTGGCTGACGGGGGGAACGCCTGATGCTGACTTACTCCGCTGTGCTGGCCGAGGGTTCTAACGCCGCACTCGTCACCTTCACGATCTACACCCTGGCCGTGTTCGGCCTGGCCGCACTCTCCAATCAATTGCTGAAATCGAAGAGTTTTCTGTCTGAGTACTTTCTGGGCAGCCGCAGTCTGGGCGTCTGGGCGTTCGCTCTCACCTTCGCGGCGACCAGTTCATCCGGTGGATCGTTTACAGGATTTCCGTCGAAAATCTACACACATGGTTGGATCCTCGCGCTGTGGATCGGCAGCTACATGGTCGTGCCCATCTGCACCATGGGAATGCTTGGCAAGCGGCTGAATCAGGTGGCTCGACTTTCCGGTTCGATTACGGTTCCGGACGTGTTGCGTGACCGCTTTAACAGTCAGCGATTCGGGTTGATGGCGGTCGTCCTGATCGTCTTTTTCATGAGTTTCAACCTGGTGGCTCAGTTCAAGGCCGGGGCCCTGATTCTGAAAGTGCTGCTTAAGGACGTGGACCTGTTCCACAGTGTCTCGGCTTCCGCCGGACAGTGGACAGCCGGCATCGACTTCCTCGGCAACGATCCGGGGTACCTCGTTTGCCTGTTGTTCTTTGGTGTCGCGGTCATCGTCTACACGACCTACGGTGGCTTTCATGCGGTCGTGTGGACCGACGTGATGCAGGGCATCGTAATGGTGATCGGCGTGTTGATCCTGTTGCCGCTGGCACTCAACGCTGCCGGGGGCCTTGAAAATGCCACAAAAGAATTGGCGAAGATGACACCGCCACGGCGCGGTCTGGCGACCGTGCATATTGATGAACCGATGAGCCAGCCGCTGCAGGTCACACGTGAAACCTGGTTGCGGATGCAACGCGATGAAGCGGGCAGTGAGCGAGTCTTCCGCGTCGCTCAACCATTCTCAATCGACGCGGACGTCCGCGATGTTCACGCTGTGGAACTGCTGGAAATCACGACTCCGGCCGAGGTCAGCCGAATTATTGCGGGCGATGTGCCAGCAGAATTCGACGCACGCCTGGCGGTCAGCGAGTTTCAGGGTTCGGACGAGAACTTTGGAGTTGTCACTGTCGATACGACGGCTGGATCGATTCCGGCGGTGTTCCATCGCGGTGACGTGGTTGTGGTCGACACCAAAGACGGAAAACGCAGTTTCGTCGTGGCAGTCGATACGCCCGTCGAAGCTGGTGGCAAAATCGCGTTGACGGTCACGGAACCCACAACCGTACCGGCCGCCGGGACGACGATCGAAGCCACAGCAACCAAACTCTCGATCAAGTCGGTTTCGTACAAGTACGGCGCTGACAAGCCAGGCGTCTATGTGACCGGACCAGGTCCGTCACCGAACAACGACGTGGGCTTCCTCGCATTCAGCATCGCCGTCTCGTTCTTCTTCATGTGGGCCATCTCCGGGGCCGGCCAGCCCAGCAACATGGTTCGGTTGATGGCGTTCAAGGACAGCAAGACCCTCAAGCGGTCCATATTCACTGTTGCGGTCTATTATACGGCCATCTATCTGCCGCTCGTTTTCATATTCGTTTGCGCACGCGTCATCATGCCGGGCATGGAAGCGGAGCCCGACCGCATCATGCCGGAGATTGCAGTCTATCTCACGAATAATGTCGGAGCCGCCTGGCTGGGAGGTCTGCTGATTGCCGCGCCGTTTGCCGCAGTCATGTCCACGGTCGACAGCTTTCTGCTGATGATCTCATCGGCCATGGTACGCGATATCTACCAGCGGAATATGAATCCGGAAGCGGAAGAGAAGACCATGAAGTACCTGAGTTACCTGTGCACCATGCTGGTCGGCTCCATCGCGATGGTCGTCGCCATCAACCCGCCGGACTTTCTGCAGGACATCATCGTCTACGTGGGCAGCGGACTGGCCGCATGCTTCCTGGCTCCGGTCGTCTTCATGCTCTACTGGCCGCGCGCCACTGAAACCGGATGCATTGCCGGGATGATGTCCGGCTTTGGTGCCCACTTCGGAATGTATCTGACGGGCATGTTTGTGAATGGCTCGTTCTTCCGGCCGTTTCAGCTCTTTAACTTCAACCCGATCATCGTGGGCCTGTTCGTTTCGTTTCTTGTGACCTACCTCGCGACTCGGGCAAGTGCCCCGCCGCCGGAAGAACTCGTTCGTAAGTATTTCTACCGCAAGACGGATAAGACGAACTCCTGATACCCGGTCGCTTTCCCGCACAGCCGCGCCGAGTTTTCATCATAACGGCTGTAGGCCGGAACAAGCGGAGCGCAGTTCCGGCAAGTCGGTCTGACACGGCGAGTGCCGGAACTGCGCTCCGCTTGTTCCGGCCTACTAAAACTCCTGACCGGAGACACGAATGGCTCTGCTGAACATGTCTCGGAGTTCCCGCAACATCGGTCGTTTCTTCGCGATGTTTGCGACCTTCTGTTTCCAGTCCAGTGCTTCCGCACAGACACCGGCGGACAAGCCGACGCTCGGTGAAGAGCTTCCGCGAATTGCAGCCACTGAACCCGATAAAGCTCTCGACACGTTTACCGTGCAGCAGGGCTTTCGGCTGGAACTTGTGGCCAGCGAGCCTCAGGTCAGTGATCCGGTCGACGCGTGTTTCGACGAACACGGCCGCATGTTCGTCGCCGAAATGCACGGGTATCCGTTTTCGCAGGAGCCAACACGGCTCAATCCGAAGGGCGGAGGAAAACCGGACGCCGGCATCATTCGTCTGCTGGAAGACACCGACGGTGACGGCCGCATGGATGTCAGTGTGAAGTTTGCGGACGGCATCCGCTGGCCGACGTCGGTGTGCTGCTGGGATGGCGGTGTGTTTGTGCTGGCTCCGCCGCGCATCTGGTACTTCAAAGATACCGACGGCGACAATGTGGCCGACGTCCGAGAGGTCGTGGTCGACGGATTCAGCCGCGCCAACGTGCAGGGCGTCGCCAACAACCTGAAGTGGGGACTCGACAACCGCATTTACGGCGCCGGAGGTCGCAACCCGTCCACGCTGCAACGTGATGGCAAGGATGTGCTGAAAGTTGGATCGAACGACTTCAGCATTGATCCCCGCACGTTGACGTTTCGTCCGGAAACGGGCGGGCGACAGTTTGGGCACTCGTTTGATGACTGGGGCAACCGGTTTGTCTGTACCAACAGCAATCACATCCAGCACATCGTGTTTCCCTACGACGCCCTGTCTCGAAACCCGCACTATGCAGTCAGCGGTTCGATTCGCAGCATTGCCAAAGAAGGTGCAGCCGCCCCGGTCTTCCGACGCAGTTCCGCCGAACCATGGCGCATTGTGCGGACGCGTCGTCGCGTCGCCGATCCCAAATACGCCAGGCTGCCGGCCACGGAACGTGTGCCCATCGGATTCTTTACATCGGCAACCGGAGTCACCGTGTACCGCGGCGCCGCCTGGCCCGATGAGTACCGCGGACACGTCCTCATCGGAGACGTCGGCGGCAACCTCGTGCATCGCAAGCGACTGCAACGGAACGGCGCATCGTTCGTCGCAACACGCACGGACGAGAAAGCCGAGTTCATTGCCTCGACCGACAACTGGTTTCGTCCAACCAATTTTGTGAATGCTCCCGATGGGACGCTGTACGTGCTCGACATGTATCGCGAAACGATCGAGCACCCGTATTCAATTCCGGACGACATCAAAGACTTCCTGCGTCTGGAAAGCGGAGACGACCGCGGGCGGATTTATCGGCTGCTCGGACCGAACGGACGGCGTTTAAAGGTCGATTCGCTCGGCGGTTTGTCGACAGCGGAACTGGTTGCCCGTCTGGAATCTCCGAATGGTTGGACGCGCGAAACTGCGCACCGTCTGCTGTTCGAACGACAGGACAATGCGGCGGTCGAACCATTGCGAAAGCTTGTGCGGGATTCAGACAGCGCATTGGGTCGAATGCATGCGATGTACGTCCTGCACAGTCTGAATGCTCTGGCAACCGAGGACCTGCAGCACGGAATCGCGGCAGCCGAACATGGAGTTCGCGAGCATGCGGTTCGACTCGCAGCGACGTTTCTGCCAGATGATACCGAGGTCAGCAAGTCACTGTTGAAGCTGACAGCCGATCAGGATCAGCGCGTTCTGTTTCAACTCGCGATGACACTTGGTCAGGCTTCACCCGACACAGCGGCCCCAGGACTGCTGCAGTTGCTGCAGCGGTCGGATGTATCGGCCGATGTCCGGTCTGCGACAATGACCTCGATCGACCCGTCTGCGGACCGTGTCCTGATCGAAGCCTTCAAGGACGGCAAGATCATCCAGGCGGGCAGCCGGAACGGATGGCTGACAACTCTGGTTACCACGGTCGCATCACGACGTGATACGTCGTCGTTGCTCAGCGTCCTCGCCAAACTGTCCGCGAGTGAGCTTCCCGCGGCACTGCAGGGGTCCGTCCTGCTGGCCGCCGATGATGCGCTGCGTCGCCGCGGTGCGCGCCTGCGAACGACACTGGCAGATCCGCGAGCGGTGTCTGTTCGGCTGCAACTGGCTGCAATCCTGACGCAGGCTGTGGTCAGCGTGATCGACGATTCGCGTCCGGAAACCGAACGCAGCCGCTCAATCCGACTGCTGCAGCTTTCGGATGAAGACACAGCCGTAGAGGTTCTGAGCGAGTTGTTGTCGCCGACCGTTCCTCAATCACTGCAACGGGCGGCCGTTGCTTCGCTGGCCGGGCATGGAACGACAAAGGCCGCTCCGATTCTGATTGAACATTGGCGGGGCTTCAGTCCGAAGGTGCGGACCGAGGTCGTCGATGTGCTGACATCAAGCGTGCCATTCGCCGGCAAACTGCTGGACGCGATTGGAGAAGGTCAGGTGCGGTCGGCGGAGTTGAGTCGCGAGCGGAAGCAACTGCTGCTGAATCATCCGAATACGCAACTTCGTGATCTCGCAAAGAAGCAGTTTGCTGCCGAGGTCAACGTGGATCGAGCGGCTGTCGTGAAGAGCTACCAGTCAGCACTCGATCTGGAGATTGATGTGGAACGGGGTCGCGCCCTGTTCATGAAGAAGTGCTCGGTCTGTCACCGAGTCGGCACGGAGGGCAAGCAGGTGGGGCCGGACATCGTTTCTGTCACGAACAAATCAGCGGCGGATCTGCTGCTGGCGATCCTCGATCCGAACCGCGAGGCTCAGCCGAACTTCAACGTCTACACCGTCGTGACAGAGGCAGGCCGCGTGTTTAACGGAATCATTGTGGCCGAGTCCGCCAGCAGCATCACGCTGCGACGAGCCGAGGGGAAAGAAGACGGGATCGCGCGAGTCGACATCGCGCAACTTGTCTCCAGCGGCAAATCACTGATGCCTGAGGGGCTGGAGAAGGATCTGTCAAAGCAGCAGATCGCCGACGCGATCGCTTTCATTCGTTCGCTCGGCCAGGCAAAGAAATAGCCGCTTGTCGCTCGTAGCAACCGCCGCTTGTAGTAACCGCATTTATGCGGTCCCCGGTTGTGGGCCGGTCTCCTGACCGGTCCACGTGGTCGACCGCAGGTCTCAAGTTCGTGTTGTGCTGACTTCGCGATTGCGACGAACTGCTGATTGGAGACCTTCGGTCGAGGCGGTGGGACGGTCAGGAGACCACCCCACAACGGAAGCTTGTAGTAACCGCCGCTCGTAGTAACCGCATTTATGCGGTTCGTTGCTCGCACGGAACCCGATAAATCGGGTTACTACGAGCAAGCCCTACTGTCGGCCGAGGTTCTTCCCCCGGACCATTGCCGGCGGACGCGACTGCGGTCGTGGGTGTTTGGTCCACGCTGCATCGTTGGGGCTGTGTTCCTGCAACCAGCCTCGCAGCGGCACGTCGCCGTCCTGGGGATCGTACACGCCGTTCGCCGACAAACCGCCGCCCAGAAGCTGCTGTTGGACCGGATCGACGCGCGGCAACAGGTGCTCGACAGTCATCGGATCCTTGGGACGCAACCAGCGATAGCTGTAGCCCAGCCACAGGACCTTACGTGTCAGCTCGGACGCGTTCATGCTGCGGGAATGCCAGATGCGTCGGTCGACGATCAGCGCCGACCCGGCCTTGAGGCACACGGGTTCGGCTCCTTCCGGATTGGAAACACCATCCTGAGGCAACTCGATCTCATCCAGTCGATGAGAACCAGGAACGTGCATCGTGTTACCTCTGCCGGGTTCCGAGCAGTCCGTCAGAAAATAACCAACCTTCAACGAGAGACGCGGTCGCGGGTGCGTTTCGATTTCATCGTTAACCCGCATGCTGTCCTGATGCCATGCGACCTGCCACGTGGCAGTGTCCGGATCGGCCGGCGGGGTCACGTCCATGTGCGAGTGGTACAGGTAGATGTTCCAACCAAGGATCCCCCACACCTTTGGAAAGACGGTCGGATAATCGATCAGATCAACGAAGGCGTCGTCCTCGTGAATGACGTTCGTGATCGACAGCAGCTTGTTCTCATTCCCGACGGCACGTTCGCGCTGATCGAGTCGATCAACAACAGCCGTGAGCCTCGCCAGGTCGCTTGAGTCGAGTGCGTCCTCAACGATGAGGAATCCGTCGTCCTCAAACGACCGCCGTTCATCGGCAGTGAGAGTTGACTTGAGGCAGGCGGGATCCATTCGAACCTCGTTCGCGGTGCTTGAAGTTGCACAGTTTTGCTGCCCCGGAGGGGCAAAGGCGAGTAGCCCGGGGTTTCAACCCCGGGAAACAAGCGGTGAGAGCTTCAAGAGCCCCGGAGGGGCGACGGCAGAGACCGACACGGAATCGCCGTCGCCCCTCCGGGGCTGTGGTTCAGAAATGGCTGATTTTCCCGGGGTTGAAACCCCGGGCTTTTTGCCCATGTCCCTTCGGGACTGAAGTGTGCAACTTCACACCTTGCGCGTCGGGCTATTGTTGGCAACTTCTTCCTGCCGTCGTGCCTCAACGAGTCTTCGGCTTCTTCGAGACAGGATCGGGCTCGGCCTTCAGTCCGGGGAGCTTGATCGGCTTGATGCCAGTCCCTGCGAAGCCGGGCTTCGGGTCGCCGTTCTGTTCGAGCTTGTCACATGCCCACAGGACTCCGCGGGAGAACATGCCCAGCCACACGTCGTTGTTCATCGTTTCGTTGTGGTGACCCAGAGACGTGCCGAACACACGGGCTTTGCCGAAGTTGTTTGTCCACGCGACCGTGTGAATCTGCTTTGTGTCCTGACCGTAGGCCATGGCCAGCGGCACGCAGTTGGGCCAGTGTTTTTCGATGATGTACAGCTCACCGGCCGGCGTCTTCCATTCGAGCGGCACGCCCGCCATGACGGGATGCTCGGCATGGACATTCTTGACCAGCACGGCCCGATGTTTCTCGTGCCGGCGGCTGGTGACACCAATCAGCTCGCGCCACGCATCGGCTCCGTTGGGTGCCGCCCGGTAACTGTGCAGCGAGCAATGGATGAATACGGCGGGCACACCTTCATGATGAGCCTGAGCGATCGACTTCACGAAGTCGTCGTCGGCCACTCCGCCAAAGCATTCGTTATGCACGATCACGTCGTACTTCCCGGCCCAGCCGGGTTCGCTGTAGACCGACACCTTGTGATCGCGACCAGTACCACCTTCATGCACGACATCGAACGCGATGCTCAGTCGCTGCGCCAGACCCTCGGCGATGATCTGCTTTTGATTGTTGTAGTCGTGACAGCAACCGCCGGTGATCAGCAGTCCCTTCAGCTTCGGCTTTTCATCGGCCGTGGCGGTCAGAGTGGTACTCAGGCAGATAGCGAGGCACAGGGCGAGTCGTTGCATTCGAGGTGCTCCAGAAGCGGCAGTGAGTTGTCCGTGGCCGGCCAATCTAACTGCCGCGGTCGAAGCGACCAACCGTCGGCCCGCTTCGTTCGGCGCGGGTCTCCTGACCCCGCCAGGTACCGGACCGAAGGTCTCCCCGACCGATGCGACAACTTACGATTCGGTGGAGGACACGGGAGACCTGCGGTCAGCAGTGTGGCGGGGTCGGGAGACCCGCGCCGAACGGGAGTCGGGCGTCGTCTCAGCGGTCCAGATGGAACAGTCGCTTCAGAGCGTCCAGCAATCCGTGCGGAGTGCCGTCCTTTGCCTCGTTGCGCAGCGCCTCCAGCGGAGGATGCAGCAGCTTGTTGATGATCTGCTGCAGACTCTTCTCGATGGTGGCCAGATCCGGTTCGTTCAGATGGCCAAGCTTCTTCTGGAGTTTCGCCATTTCTCCTGTGCTGATCTCGTGCCACTGCTCGCGGAGCCGCTTGATGATCGGACCGGTCGCGCGATGGTAGACCTCGTGCATGAAGCCGTCGGTTTCGTCGTCGATGATCTTCAATGCCAGATCGATTTCGCGCGACCGCGACTTACGGTTGCGTTCGCATGTCGCTTCCAGATCGTCAATGTCGTACAGGAAAACATTGTCATCGACGTCACCCGTTCCGGGCGCGAAATCACGCGGGGCTCCCAGATCGAGAATGAACAGCGGCCGGCTCTCTGACGAACGACGCGCAGCCGACAGACGCGGCACGTCGACAATTGGCTCTGACGCACCGGTCGTGCTGACGACCACATCCGCTCGACCAAGCAGGTCGTCCAACTGGTCGTACGGAGCTGTGCGAGCGCCTTCGAAGGCTGCAGCCAGCTTTGCGGCGCGGTCGGGGCTGCGGTTGCAGACGATGATGTCGCGGACACCTTCGGTCTGCAGATACGTCAACGTTTCCTCGGCCATTTCGCCGGCTCCGACAATCAGCACGGTCTTGTCGTCGAAGCGGTCGAAGATGCTGCGGCCGAATTCACCGACGGCCACGCTGGCGATCGACACGCGGCCCTCGGCGAGTTTCGTTTCCGTGCGGACCCGGCTGGAAACACGGATCGCTCCCTGAAACATGGCATGTGTCAAAGGACCACAGGCGTCGTTGTCCTGTGCCAACTGGTACGCATCCTTGACCTGGCTGACGATCTGCGGTTCACCCAGCACCATGCTGTCCACGCTGGAGGCTACGGAAAACAGGTGCCGCACGGCGTCGGGTCCGGTCCGCTCGAGAAAGTCTTCGATGAAGTCGTTGATCGGTACGCCGTGAAAATCCGCGAAGAACTCGGCCAGTTCGCGGTGAGACGGCGCATCGTCCGGGGCTTCCTGGGCCGTATAGACTTCGACCCGATTGCAGGTCGACAGGACAACCGCTTCGGCTCGTGGAAACCGCGATCGCAGTTCGCCATACGCGCGTTCCAGCCGGTCGGCCGGAAACGCGAGTCGTTCCCGGACGCTCAGGTCCGCAGTCTGATGGTTGCAGTAGACGACCTGAAGGATCACGAGGGACAGCCGGTAGAGACAGGACGGAAAACGTGACTGGTCGTTGGGCGGGCGGCAGGCACAGGTCCGTGCGGAATCGGCAGTTCTGGAGACCACCGGGAAGTCAGCCATTCTAAACCAGAAGCCAGGCGATTCGGAAACCCGCTCCAAATTGCCGGTAATTCGCGCGGCGATTCGTTGCGTCTGTTGGCGCCGATCGGAATCATGTCGTCGACATTTGATCGCATGAACAGACAATCGTTCCAACACCTGGGGTTTGTGCGAGTTGCGTAGGCCGGAACAAGCGCAGCGCAGTTCCGGCGCGTGAGTGCTGCCGGAACTGCGCGGAGCTTGTTCCGGCCTACCTTCAGTTGCGGCACTGCCGCGTGACGACCGTCGGAAAACTCCATGGCGCGAGCCGTCTGCTACCTGCTGGGATTGCTGGCCGCGCTTCCGCTCGCACCGGATGCGGCGACTGCGGACACGCTGAAGCTGAAGGTCACGACGTATCAGCGGCGGCTCCGCTCGCAGGCACCGATCCCCCTGGAACTCAATCTGAGTTGGGACGGATACCAGATCGTTGAGGGTCGGCTGGAGCTGTCCTTCCATGACCGGGAACTGGTGGTCAGTCGCTCGTCGCCAGTGGCAACTCTCGCTCGCTACCGCAGTCCGGAACTGGCTCTCGCCACGGGCGATCGTCGCTTTCGTATCCTGCTTCCATCGCAGCGCATCACGAATTCAATGGGCCTGCTCGGAATTCAGGCCCGGTTCGTGCTCAACGGCGAAATCGAGCGTTCAATCGACCTTGGGTGGCATGAACTCGCCATGCCACAGACGTGGCAGCGACGACTGCGCGTGGGCGTCGTTCTGCCCGAATCGCAGATGGCGATCGCCGAGGAGCAGTTGTTGTTCGCGCGGGCTCTCCGCATCGAGCAGTTCCGTACAAAGGATGCCGTCAATCGAGACCGGCGGCCGGCACCGCTGATTACGCAATCGGTGCGAGTCGAAGCGAGCGAATTGCCGCGGACTGCGGCCGAGTTGTGTGTCTACGACCTGATTGTCCTGACACGTGACGGACTGGCGGAGGTCAGGCCATCCAGCCTGAATGCCATGACCGCCTGGCTGCGAGCCGGTGGAAGTCTGCTGATTGACATGGGTGGTCTGCTGGAATCATCCCATATCGATTTCCTCAACGAACTGTTGTCCGACGCGGATTACAACCTGTCGGTGGTCGGAAAATCTGACGGCCGGGCCGAACTGCAGACACCACGCCCGGGAGTTCACTTTCCTCAATCGCGCAATGCATATGGTCTGGGCCGCTTTGTGATTTGCACGCAGTCGCTCCAATCGGGGATCGACTTCAACGGCCGGCTATGGCGATCGCTGGTCGCGTATCTGTGGAAGATCAATCAGAACCAAACCCAACGCGTTGTTGGCACGCCAGGCCACTGGCAGGAAACACTGCTGGAACCCGATCCTCGGAGTTACGACCCCGATGCGCGAGCTGCGTTTCAGCCGGATCAGTTCACCGGCGAGACTCAATTGACACAATTGCTGCTGCCCGATCGCGTGCAGAGCATTCCGCCTGGGCATGTCATCGGTCTGCTGGCCGTGTTCCTGCTGCTGATCGCACCGGGGGACTACATGATTCTGGGTCTGCTGCGCCGCCGCACGCTGACCTGGATTCTGTTTCCGGTCGTGTCGCTGGCCGTGACCGTCTACACGGTTCGTCTCGCTCAGAACACCGTTGGTTCAACGGACCACAGCACGTCGCTCACCATCGTCGACTTCGTTGATGACGCGACGGTCGCACGATCGACACGAATTGAAATGCTGTTCACGGCTGCCGAACGAAACACCGTCGTCGATGCACGCGACGAACTCTTCACGCCTTTGGTCGAGACCAATTCTGAATACGACGCCCGTCAATCCGGTTATCGCGGTCAACGCGGGCGGCAGAACCAGTCGGCTGATTCCGAGGCGTTTCAGTTGGGTGTCAAACACGAGCCGCCGTTGTACGAGGGACAATTGCCGCGTGCCTATCGCGTCATTCGACAGATGCGTAAGTGGACACCGCAGCTTTGCCGTCGGACCTGGATCGGTCCGCCACCCGATTCCGTCCCCGAATTTGACTGGAGTCTGATCAAACGCGAATCCCTGAGTGACAGCGAGTCACAGCAGGAGCTGGCGAACCTGCTGGCTGTGCAGGTGCCAGGTGTGATCGTCACCATTCTGGCGAGTGACTCGCAGACTGTTGGCCAGGATCCCCTCCCCGACAAAGCGCGAATTCAGGTCACATCTCAACCGGCCGCCGGAGATCCGTCAGTTTCAGGTCTGGCCGCATTCACGGCAGCACATTCTGCCAACTGGCCGCTGCAGGGCTGGTCGGCTGTTGTGTCTCGCGTGTCACCCAACGGTGATGCCGGGCTGGAAGACCTGCGGCTTAAGGACTGGTCGAATCCAAACGAGTGCCTGGTCATCGTCACGTTTCAGGAGGGGGACCGCTGCTATGCACTGCGTCGGATGTACGACGTCGGTCCCAGGGACGTGAACGCGGACTTGCAGTTGAAGGAAAACAACTGAATGTCATTCGTCCGAATCTGCGACCTGCACGTGAATTATGGCGAGGTCCAGGCCGTGCGCGGAATCTCCTTCGATATCCCCAAGGGCGAGGTGTTTGGGTTCATCGGTCCCAATGGTGCTGGCAAGTCATCCACGATCAAAGTGCTGGCCACGCTGAAGGCACCCGAGTCTGGTGGCGCGTTCATTGACGGACTTGCGATCGAAGAAAACGTGGCCGAAATCCGTCGTCGCATCGGTTACATGCCCGACTTTTTCGGCGTCTACGAAGACCTGAAGGTCGATGATTACCTGGCCTTCTTCGCGGCCGCGTATCAGCTTCCGCTGGATCAGCGACAGGGCACGATTCGCGATGTACTCGAACTGACCGACCTGTCGAGCAAACGAACCGCGCCGGTGGACAGTCTGTCTCGCGGCATGAAACAACGACTCGCTCTGGCTCGCGTGCTGCTGCACGATCCGGATGTCCTGCTGCTCGACGAGCCGGCCAGCGGACTCGATCCACGTGCCCGCATCGAAATGCGCGAGCTGCTGAAAGCGCTGCGCGACATGGGCAAGACGATTCTGATCTCCAGCCACATCCTGCACGAGCTGGCTCAGTTGTGTACGCGGATCGGGATCATCGAAGCCGGCAGGATGGTCGCGGAGGGGTCACTCGACGACATCTATCAGAAACTGAATCTGCTGCAGGTTGTGCATGTGCAGGTCGTGAATCTGTCCGACGAGCTGGTGTCACAGATTGGCATGCTTGACGGCGTCGACGATGTCCAGGTGCAGTCCGATCGACTGTCTCTGCAGATGCATCCCGAGCAGGTCGTGCCCGAGGTCCTGCTGGAACGGATCATGAAACTCGGAGCCCGAGTCCGCATGTTTCAGCCGGAAGCACTCGACATGGAAACGGTCTTCATGAAGCTGACCGAAGGCCGGACCGCGTAGGCCCTTCTTCTTTGAGATTAACCAACCTGTTGTCGAAGAATCGTGGACGGCAGAACTGATTAATGAGTGTCGATTTTCGAAGTGAATTCGACGACGCAGGTCCCTCCAGACGATGGCCGTCCGTGACACTTCGCAATTCAAATATCATCAATCAAATCCGACCTTGACGGCTCACTCATCAACTTGCGTTTCCCATGCAGCATTCGTGAAACGAATGGAAATCTCGCTCCGACACGGGTAGCTTGCGGTGTTCCTGTGCGAGGGACTCTCTCTCACCAGGGCCGGGATCACAGTCGGTTCAAGGGGGCGACATGTCGCGACGCATCACGCTGATGGTTGTTGTTTGTCTCGCAGTCCTTGTCAGCCGTCGACTGGACGCTGCCTCTCCCGCAGAACCGGACATGACGGCTCGGGTTGACGCGCTGCTGGCGCGTGCCTGGACAGACAACGAAGTCGAGCCCGCCCCGCGTACAACGGATGCAGAGTTCCTGCGCCGAGCATGGATTGATCTTTGTGGCATCATTCCGCCGATCAACGACAACGACGGCATCAGCGGCATTCACAGCTTTCTGCGGCACGAAGGAGCGAACAAGCGAGCCCGACTGATTGAGGCTTTGTTAAAGAAGCCCACACACGCGACGCACTTCGCCAACGTCTGGAAGAATGCGTTGCTGCCGCCGGATGTCAACGTGCGACGGTTCGGTGGTGACAATGGCTTCCAAACGTGGCTGCGTGGTCAGTTTGCCGACAACGTCCCGTACGACCGGATGGTTTCGGCATTGCTGCTTGCCAACGGCAACGCCAATCAAACGGGACCGGCACTGTTTTATACCGCGCTGCAGCTCAAGCCAGAGGACCTCGCTGCCAGCACATCGCGAATTCTGCTGGGCACGCAGATTCAGTGTGCCCAGTGTCACGACCATCCCTTCGACCACTGGAAGCGCAAGGACTTCTGGGGATACG
The DNA here is from genome assembly GCA_963579025.1 of Planctomycetota bacterium. Lineage (GTDB taxonomy): Bacteria > Planctomycetota > Planctomycetia > Planctomycetales > Planctomycetaceae > CAUZFZ01. The sequence continues at coordinate 86,514 of CAUZFZ010000018.1, forward strand.
CAGCATTCTACGCCCGATTGCAGCGAGCGACCGGCAATCAGCAGGTGACGTTCCAGGTCGCCGATACACAAACCGGTGAAGTGAAGATCCCAGGATCTGATGAAGTCATCCAGCCCGCGTTTCTTGGTGGAGAACTAAGTCCTGACGAATCGGGAACAAATCGCCGCGCCCGACTCGCCCAGTGGCTCACGTCCAAAGAGAACGCGTGGTTTGCACAGGCTACCGTCAATCGCGTCTGGGCGATTATGTTCGGGCGGGGAATCGTCGATCCCGTCGACGACATGGGGGCCCACAATCCGCCCAGCCATCCGGAGTTGCTGGACGAGCTTTCTGAGTACTTCGTTGCCACTGGTTTCAATCTCAATGGCCTGATTCGGACGCTGGCCGCGACACAGGCCTGGCAGTTGTCGAGTCGTTCCACACCAGGTGTCGAAAGCGATCCGGCGGACGAAAACCCGGCGCTGTTTGCCCGCATGGCCATCAAGAGCCTGACCGCGGAACAACTCTACGATTGTCTGGCGGAAGCCATGCGGAAGCGTGAGGCCACTGCGCAACCACAGAATCGGTTCACCGGACGTGGTTTCGATCAAAACCGTCAGACGTTCCTGGCGAAGTTTCGTGCGCCGACCCAGGGAGCAACCGACTACGAAGCGGGCATCCCTCAGGCATTAACGCTGATGAACGGTGCCACGATCCAGCAGGCCACAGACCTCAGTCAAAGCGACCTGCTGCAGGCACTTGATGCACCATTCTTTACAAACGAGCGACGCGTTGAAGTCCTGTTCCTGTCGACGCTCTCGCGCATGCCACACGACGACGAACGCAAGAAGCTTGTGGAATACGTCGAGAATGGTGGCGCGACGGAAAACAGCCGCGAGGCTCTGAGTGATATTCTGTGGGCGCTGCTCAACAGCGCCGAGTTTGTTTTGAATCACTAACGGGCGACTCACGTACTTCAGCTGCTACACGTGCTTGCTTTCAAGATTTCACGCAAAGTCGCGAAGAGAGGCAGTAAGCAGCCTTTGCGACTTCGCGCCTTTGCGTGAAACCGTTCAGTTTGGCCGCGGCACAGCCGCATTAGATTCGGGGCAGAATCATGTTTGAAATGAATCGTCGCGACGTTCTGCAAACGCTTGGATTAAGCATCGCTGGCGGTGCTCTGAGCGGCTGGATGCCCGGTCTGGCACAGGCGTTTGCTGATGATCCGAAACGCCGCCGCCATTGTATCCTGCTCTGGATGCCCGGAGGAGCCAGCCAGACCGACACGTTTGACATGAAGCCCGGCCACGAGAATGGTGGCGAGTTCAAGGAAATTGAAACCGCTGTCCCCGGGCTTCGTATCAGCGAGCATCTGCCGAAACTGGCGACTCAGGCCAAGGAACTGGCGATCGTTCGCAGTCTGAGCACGGCCGAAGGCGACCACAGTCGCGGCACGTATCTGATGCACACGGGACATCGGCCGGCTGGACCGATCAGTTATCCGACGATTGGTTCGTCACTGTCGAAGGCGCTGGGGACCGATGATGCCGAGTTGCCCAATTTTGTCAGCATCTCGCCTTACACCGCCTTCAATAACGCCGCATTCGGACCAGGTTTCCTGGGACCGCGACACGCACCCCTGACGGTCGGTGCGAGCACGGCGTTCCGCCAGGTCGCGGCACAGAATCAGGCAGACGGGTACGCGGAACTTGGAGTCGATGACCTGACGAATCCGAATGTCGAAAAGGCTCAGGAGTACGCACGGCTCGACCTGTGGCAGTCGCTGCAGTCACGATTCCTGGCATCACACCCGTCGGCATCTCCCACAGCGCAGAACACCGTCTACGAACGGGCCGTTCGAATGATGCGGAGCCAGGCAGCGCGGGCCTTTGACCTTAGCGGAGAGCCCGATGAACTGCGGGAAGCGTACGGGCGAGGTCGATTCGGCCAGGGCTGCCTGATGGCGCGTCGCCTCATCGAGCAAGGCGTGCCGTTCATCGAGATCGCTCTGCGGGGATCGACCGGCGGAGCACTCGGCTGGGACACGCACGCTCAGAATTTCTCGCGGGTCAAGGCGCTCTCGGGCGAACTCGATGCCGGCTGGGGGACGCTGATGTCGGACCTGGAGGAACGCGGCCTGCTGGAGTCCACGACCATCGTCTGGCTGGGCGAGTTCGGCCGCACGCCGAAGATGGCTCAGGGTCGCCAGGGTGGCGGACGGGACCATTACCCGCGCGCCTGGTCGGCAGTCCTGGCTGGCGGCGGAATCAAGGGCGGCCAGGCCTTTGGTCGTACAAGCGCGGATGGAACCGAAGTCGAAGACGGCAAAGTGGACGTCCCCGATTTGATGTCCACTCTCTGCAAGGCGCTCGGTGTCGATCCTGAAGACCAGAACATGTCCGAAGTGGGCCGTCCGATTCGCATTGCCGAAGGGAAGCCCATCCCGGAGATCCTCGCATAAGCAACCGCGAGTCCTTCCGCTGCCCGTTCCAACATTCATCCGCGATCTGGAGACAGAGTCATGACTCGTCGCTTCGCCTGGTCGATTGCTTGTTCGATGCTTGTCTGTGCCCCGGTGAGTGGTGAGGACGAAAAGCCGAAGGCCAAACCCAGGCCTGTCGTTGCCGCGCAGGCCGCTGGAGGTGCGACTCTGGTTCGTGTCGTGACCGCGCCGACGAAGGAGCAGCAGGCAGCCGCACAAAAGACCTACAAGGAAGCGGCCGAGGCCGCGGAGCAGGCAGCCAAAGCACTGATCGCGGCGGCCAAAGCTGCCACGTCACAGAATCCACGTGAGCGAGTCGTCGAAGGACGCCGACTGGCCGAGGCCAAAGCAAAGCTGGAAACGGCGCTTAAGGCGGTCGAAGCTCGTCGAGTCCTCGTGACTCGAGCCACAGCCCTCCGGGTATCGGTCGCTCAACGATCTCAGGCGACGGTCCCGGGCGTCCGCGAAAAAGTCGACCGCGAAGACAACCACGAACGGTTTCTGCTACTCGTTCCTGGCGGACCGCTGGTCGTCGGTGCTCAGATTTCAGTCGACGGAAAGCCGTTTCGTACGGCTCGTGAAGACTTGATTGACGAGATGCTCGCCACAGCCACGGACGACGAGGGCAAGACGTCGTGGGAGGCGGCACTCAAGTCACCACGGTTCACGTTAGGTCGAGTCACCAATATCAACGAGTCGACATTGAAAAACTATGTTACTCGTTTCGATCGTGACAAAGACGGCCTGGTCAACCGGCTGGAAGCCCGATACTACCTGGCTACGATGTTTCAGGGACCGACGTTCTCGCTTCTGACAGGTTCAGCCGGGGCCTTTGGCTCGGCCGGTGGTGTTGTCGTCGTGAATGGCCGAGCTATGCGTGGTGGTGACTCAACCCAGGCGGACGTGCGCAAACTGCTCGACACTGACAATGACGGCCTGCTGTCAGACACCGAGATCGCCGCGGCATCTGAGCGGCTCAAGACCCGCGATGCGGACGACAATGACCTCCTGTATCCGGCGGAAATCAGCGGTACGTCTGGCGCGACAGGTAATCGTGCAGTTAACGCCGCCAGAGGTCGAGTTATCACTCCCCGGGCTCAGGTCTCGGTACTCCTGGGTCCCGCGGCGCAAGCTGCTCCGCTGTTTGCCGCCATCACACAGAAGTACGGGGACAGTGATGGCAATGTGCTGGCTGATAGTTTTTCGTCGTTCCCTGGATTGTTCGAGTCACTCGACGGGAACAAGGATGGCAAACTCCAGCAGGGTGAAGTTCTGGCATTGAACAAGGTCAAGCCGCACCTGCAGTTGTCCATACAGTTGGGTAAGTCGGACGGACCAGCTTTGACGGTCACGTCGATGGCGTCCGAGCTGGTGAAGTCGGGAGCGTCCGACGACTCGCTGTCGATCGAATTGCCTGGCGTCAAGCTGGCGTTCAAGGCACCCCGCATTCCCGCACAGTCCTCCAGGTACGCCCAACTGGGCACGTCCTACCTGACTCGCTTCGATGCGAACAAGAACGGTTACCTGGAAAAGGACGAAGTACAGGGTGGATTCGCCCGGCAGTTTGCCCTGTGGGATATGAACTCGGACGGCAAAGTCTTCGCGAAAGAGATCGTCGAAGCCTACACGCGGATGCAGGCGCCACAGCAGAGCCAGATTCGAGCGACCGCTGCGAAATCCGGGAACCCGTTGTTCCAGGCAATCGACCGCAGCGGTGATGGCCGGTTAAGTCTGCGCGAAATGCGAACGGCCCAGGAGAAGATCCGTGAGTTCGACGAAAACAAAGACGGGCAGATCAGCAACGAGGAGATTCCCATATCACTCGCAGTGAATTTCGGTCGAGGCAATTCCGGCTTCAATCGCTACCAGGTGCTTTCCGCTCAGGGTCGAGTCACGCAGGCAGGGAGTCCGCCGAACAACAACGGCGCTCCCGAGTGGTTCACACGCATGGATCGGAATGGTGACGGCGACATCACGATGAAGGAATTCCTCGGCACAAAGGAAGACTTCCAGAAGCTCGACACGAACAACGACAGCTTCATCGAACCCGCCGAAGCAAAGCCCGCCAGCGAATGACCGAACGGCCGCAGCCGACGGCTAATCGTCTCACGACGTTCGGCGCGGGTCTCCGGCCCCGCCGCAACAGTGACCGCAGGTCTCCGTTTTCTGCTCCCGGTGATGTGAACGACGACGGTGCGAGAGACCTTCGGCCCGACGACCGACGGCGTCAGAGACCCGCGCCGAACACGGCCGAGGTGGCACTTGCGATCGGAACATGAAACACCGGCACGAGTATCACCTGTCTGCGAATGATGATTCAGGCATTTGCGATTCTGGTCGCGGCCAGTCATATCATTCCGTCACTTTGCGGGCCGAATTGGCACTGGCAATCGTATGACTCGGGAGTGCCACTGGCTTTGCCCAATAGTGTCCGGGAAAATATTCACACAATGTTAACTTGCGCGATTTGGGTTGTTGAATTACAAGCCTTGCATGTCACGCAGAAAGGAAAACATTTGCGGCAACGAGAAGTCTCGTGCCGCCT
>CAUZFZ010000019.1:0-90593 GCA_963579025.1 Planctomycetota bacterium
GAGTTCCTGGGACGCACCATCAGCATTAGTGCTTTCTCACCGCTAAGAAAATGCCAACTGGGAAACCCGGAGAAGTCATAGAGCGACAGGCACACTCTGTGTTGAACATTCTCCAGTGGGAGCCGCGCCACGACCGCAGCGGGGTAAGCCGCCAGAAAAGAATTCAGTCTGTCTGCTGGAGGGACTTCCCGAGGTGTCGGTGTGGATAGCCGATCGTCGATCACGCCGAACAGAGAGCATCCCGCAGCGATGACAACCAACGCTGCGGTCAGAGCTACCTGAAGTCGATCCGGATCTTTCAACCAGCGCATAGTTCAGGCCCGCCATCTAAGGACTGTGAGGATGGGGCACAAAGAAAACAGCAATCGAATGCGCACGTTGCACATGCAATCCCGCTACAGATCAAACACCGTTAGCGGAGAAACCTTTCACGAATCTGAGGAATTAGCAGCCTGGTGCTGCATTTCACTCCTTGCCGAGCCGCGATTCGTTCGGCTGATTTACGTCTACTCACTGAAGTCGCTTTTCGATTCATGTTCCTGGTGGGAATTCCGGTCGTTGCACGTTTTTTTTTCGAAATCGGACTTTCGCAAAATGTCGCTCGTTACCGTCTATTACCGTTCCGCCGTTACACGAATCATCGAAAAACGCGAACTTGTCTAACCCGACAAAGTGGCCTGTTGATCAGCGCTGTTCCCGATAAACTACGCGTGGTCATCGATTCCCGCAGGACCAGGTCATCAATTACCCGTCCAGGAGAGAGAGTGATGCGATCCGGAAATCCCGCTCTTAAGGCGAGTACCTTCGAGCGATTCGAGATCTACGAATCAACGCGGACGATGTCTCTGGAAGGTACCGTTTTCAAAACCGGATTCCTTCTGCTGCTGGTCATCGGCGGCGCGGCCATTACGTGGTCTGCATTCGCTCAGCAGAATCCAATCGTGATGCCGCTGATGATGGGCGGTCTGATTGGCGGACTGGTCTTCTGTCTGATCACGTGTTTCAAACCGAAGTGGGCTGCCGTGACGGCTCCGATCTATGCATTCGCCGAGGGCTTATTTCTAGGCGGACTGTCGGCATTTATGGAAGCGCGTTATCCCGGCACGGGCATCGCTTTTCAGGCCGTTGGTCTGACATTCGGAACGCTGTTCGCGCTGCTGTTCGCGTACTCCACGGGAGTGATCAAAGCGACCGAAAACTTCAAGCTTGGCATCTGCGCTGCCACCGGCGGCATCTGCATGGTCTATGCCGCGTCGATGATCATGCGAATGTTCGGCTCGTCAATTCCGTTCATTCACGACTCCGGCATGATGGGCATTGGATTCAGCGCGTTCGTCGTCGTGATCGCGGCTTTGAATCTGGTTCTCGATTTTGACTTCATCGAGCAGGGCGTTAAACGAGGCGCTCCAAAGTACATGGAATGGTACGGCGCCTTCGGTCTGATGGTGACCCTGGTGTGGCTGTACATCGAGATCCTGAGACTGCTCTCGAAACTCAACAGCCGGGACTGACCATGATTCGGAGCTGTTGTGAGGGTCTTGAGCTGTCGTGAAACGACGCGATTCTGCTGTCGTTCCCGGCCTCCACGACACTTGGTCCCCCCGTTCGCGATACGCCTTCGTTCTTGACCTTCACGCCGAGCGGTGAGAACATCACTGGCTCGTAATGCCTTTCCGTTCCGCGAAACTGTTCGAGAGGAACTCTGACATGAGACCGATCCTTTGCTTGACCGTGGCCGGACTGGCCTTGAGCCTGTCGTCGCTTGCATCCGCCGCGAAGATCACTGGCGAGTATCTGGAAGCTCGCACGTGCAATGTTTACACCGGTCCCTGCTTCGCCAACGCGGAAATGGACCTGGCTGGTAAAGAAGCTCTGATGGCCTGGAAGGTCGACGAGGGTTCATGGAACGACGTCAAACTTGACGGACTGGGAGCCGCTTTGATCGTTCAGTCCCAGGGCACGCTGGGTTACGACGGCGTGTTTCCGATGAAGGCTGGTCGGGTGAAGTCGGTCATTCTCGTCGACGAAGACGCCACTACGGATCAGCGCAACGCACTGGTCGCATTCGTCAAAGATTCGGCCAAAGAGCTCACGCGGAACGTGCTGAAGATCAATGCCGTGCCGATCAGTCTGAAGAACGACCACATCGACATGGTCGGCTCGTTCAAGGCGGGCGGACTGGCAGAGATCAACACCCGCAAGCTGCGTCAGAGCGACTGTGTCTGCACAAACGAAGTGGTCTACTACAAGCCACTGACCAAGGTCGACAACGCGGGCGCCGCGTACTCACTGAAGTTGTCCTACCAGGGCAAGGCTCTCGGCTCGCGGTTCATCAATCGTGGAATCCGCAGCGCGTTCCTGGCAACATTTCGGAAGTAAGTTTCGTTCGAATCGCCTCAAACATTGATTAAGACGGGGAGTCGCGCACGGCGCCGCTCCCCGTTTTCTATTCCCTGACGAGAAACCCATGAAGCTGCAACCGGAAGCACTGAAGACAATGGTCACTCGCTTGTTCGCCGGGGTGGGCTGTGAAGATGAGGAAGCTCGGGTCATTGCCGATCATCTTGTCGAAGCGAATCTGGCGGGGCATCCATCACACGGAGTGATTCGCGCTCCGATTTATCTGCAGTGGTTGCGCGAAGAAAAGGTCATCGCCGGACAGTCCCTGGAACTCGTTGTCGACACCGGCACGCTGACCGTCGCCGATGCAGGGCTGGGCTTCGGTCAATGGACGGGAAAGCAGTCAGTCGAAATCGGTATTCGCAAGTGCCGTGAACAGGGGATTTCACTCGTTGCCTTGAGGAACAGTGCTCACCTGGGACGCATCGGAACATGGGCGGAGATGGCCGCCGCGGCCGGGCTTGTGTCGTTGCACTTCGTGAACACGACTGGCCTGGGGATGTTCGTCGTGCCGGTGGGTGGACGTGACGCGCGGCTTTCGATCAATCCGGTCTGCATGGGAATCCCGATCGAAGACGGCCCACCGATCATTTTCGACATCGCGGCTGCCGCGACCGCCGAAGGCAAGCTGAAAGTCGCTCGGAACAAAGGCGTGCCCGTTCCGGATGACACGATCCTGGACGCGGAAGGCCAGCCGACAAATGATGCCAACGATTTTTACGGTCCGCCCGGTGGTCGCCCTGTGGGATCGATACTTCCGTTTGGTGGGCACAAGGGATACGGCCTGGGCCTGATCGCGGAGATTCTGGCGGGGGCTCTCACTGGTGGGGGCTGTAGCACTCCCGGAAAGAAGCAGCTTGAGCAGGGCATGCTGTCGATCTATATCGATCCGCAACAGCTCGGGACTCCGGGGCCATTATTCGACGAGATACGCCGCTACGTCGACTTCGTCCGCTCGTCACGTCCGCTTGATGCCAACCGCCCCGTGATGGTTCCGGGCGAAGTGGAAGATCAGAATCGGGCTGCACAGCGCGACGGACTGGATCTGGATGAAACGAGTTGGGCGCAAGTCATCGATGCAGCGAAGTCTGCTGGCGTTCCGGGCGAGCTGATTGACGCGGTCGTTGTGTCAACATAGCCGCAGCGCCGCGTGAGTTTCATTGCCGCATTACTTCGCGCCGAACTTCGTCACGTCCCTGTATCGATAGGTGCCATCGTTCTGTCGGGCCAGTCGCTTGAGGAAGTTGTCGAGACCCAGGTTGGCGCCCTGCCCGAATTCGATGCAGTGAATGTGCGTCCGGCCTCGGTTCAGTCGTTGAATGTCGTCGAGGTCTCTCGCTGTCAGTTGCGGCTGATCGGCGTCAGTCAGGAAGAACAGATGCTCCGGCCGATAGCTCAGGGCTTTCCGCAGGGCCGGGATATGATCTGTACCGCCTTCCGGCGATATTCCCCGTAGAAACTGACCCGCCAGGGTGCGGTTGATGTCAGTCGCCCATGACAGACCTGGTTCGCGATTGCGAAGCTGCATTTCCCGGTAACGGGTGTTGTAGAAGATGATGTGAAACTGCTGCGTTGAATCGAGACTCTGCAGGCTGGCCTGCAGCTCGCTGCGAGCCACGCGCAACTGACCGTAGAACCCCATGCTGCCCGATTGATCAACGACGTACAGAAACCGATTTCCCTCGGTGTCGATGTCGAAGAAGGATGTCCGACCGTGCCCGGCACCGCGACGCACGCTGGGAGCAGGTGCTCCGTCCACGCCGGCCAGCGCATCGGGCTGGCCAATGGAAGAGGGCGGGCTTAACGGTGCGGCTGAGGCGCCGATGACATTCGTCGGCGACAGCTCGGGCAGGTCCAGCAGTTCGGATGGCAGTTCGGCTGTATTGTTTATGGCCTCGGCGATTTCTGCCTCACTCGGTTGTGCATCGGTCTCGGTATTCTCCACAACGTCCTGGACCGGCTTCTCGTCTTCGTGCACGTTTTCGACCAGCTCGATGGCGTCCTTGATGTAGATGCCGACTTCGCGAAACTCCTCGTCACTGGCTCCGTTGGCGCCTGAGTCGCAGCTCTGCAGCCCCACTGCGAAAAACAGCATTAGTGTTCCGTGAAAGCAGATCGAAACGATCCAGCTCGGTACGGTCGTCTGCTCGGGAGTTGCCTGCCGATCCAGGATCGGCGGTTTCCAACGACGTCTGGGCATGATTCCGTCTCGTTCGAGGTACGATCGTTCGATCGTGTCAGTTCACCGGTGCGGCCGCTGCGGGTGGTTGTTTCGAGAACTGCTTGATGTAGGCCTGAGTGATGTCCTCGGCCACAACCTTCGCTGGCGGGATGAATGTGAACTGCTCGTTATCGAGGTCCCCATTCCACTCGACCTCTTCGAAGTCGAGCTTGACCATCGGATGAAGAATGTTCGCAGCGTCACGCTTCAGATACAGAATTCGGCGCGGGAACAGCGAGTCCTGTTCAAAATAGACTCGAATTCGATCCGGGACCCATTGCGGCAACGCCTTGTCCGGTGTCTCGCTTGGAGCGACGCGGTTGCGGAACGAGTCCTTCCAGCCACCCGCGATGACGACCAGTGTGCGGTCACCGGCCGACTGTTCCCATTGCTTGTCGAGCAGCACCGACTGTTGGATTGACGCGAGCAGACCTGGCAGTCCCCCCAAGCCCAGTTCGGTGATCAATGTGTTGTGATCCGTTCGGCCGTTGGATTCCCGAGCGCTCAGAATCTGACGAACATTCCGCCGCGTCACACGCTGCACCGTTCCGATTCGATGCCACGTCCAGAGGATTTGACCGTCACAGACCTCAACCAGCGAAGCTTTCGTGCCACCGACCTGCACGTTGTACTCCAGACGCAGCTTCAGATCAGTTCCCTGCAGGTACGTGCCCTTCATGCGAAACCGCCGGGGCTCCAGCACCACGGTTTCAACAATCTCCGCTTTCACGGTGCGATAGGCGGTCAGTCGGTCACGAGCAGTGTCCAGCGTGACGACTGCCGAGGCGCCGGATTTTTCGTTGCGTCGCAACTCGACCCGGGCCGATCGCACCGGACCTCCCGCTGCGGTTTTCGGACCCTGTGGCACGTCTGACTGCGCTGCGGCCGCAGGAGGTGCCGGCTGGGGCGACTCCTTGGGCGGCGTTTCCTGAGCCGTCAGGATGGTGTTCCATGCGTAACCTGCTGTCAGAACACAGGATACGGTCAGTGTTAAGATAGGTAGAGTTTTCATGTTGTGCCGAAAATACGGGATTTGCCAAAGATTCCGGTTGGACAAGTCCGAAGAAAAGAATGCTGCTGCCCGTGCATGCAGTGCGTTGGAGACTCGCCATCAGGCGGCCTTCACCGGACAGACGACGATTCTAGTCCCGGCTCATTGGGCAGGTCGACGCAAATTCCCATATTGGGGCAGCGTTGTCGATCGCTTCCAGGCGGAGATCAGGCGATGAGATTCTACTTCCTCGTTCTCGGCACAATCCTTCTGGTGGCCGTGGGGTGCCAGATGGACGGCACATTCACAGGTCAGCAGGCCGTTGACCGGAACGAGTTCGTGGCGCCCCCGGCAGCCATGCTGGCGCATCCGGGACCGATGGTCGATCTGCCGCGACCGGCGCTCATGGCGTCGATGGCTCCGCAGGCGCCTCGCAGTTTTCAGTCACAATCGACTCAGGTCCGCTTTGCGAACCCGGCCGGCATGGGCATCGGCTGGCAGGTGGGACCCGGCTTTGCCGAGAACCAGCTGACATCCCCCGCCCGGTACAATTTCAGTCAGGGAGCGACCTACCGCTTGAAACTTGGGGATGTTCCAGGACGTGAAGGGATGATCGTCTACCCGACGCTGCAGGTTTATCCGACGCATCCGACAACCGACGCCTACCTGTCGCACAACAGTGTGCCGCTTGAGATCACCGACGAGGACCTGGACCAGGTTTCCAGCAACAACTTTGTGACCAAGGTCATCTTCCTGCCCGATCCGAAGTTCCAGGAACTGGCCATTGCCGGAGTCGAGACACTTGTTTCCACAAAGCTCGAGCCAGGTGCCGATCCAGTCTCCGAGGCCGAGCGTCGTGGGACAATCATGCTGGTGCTTCGCATGGGCAACATGGATCACGAAATGGCGAATGCGCCGATGGGACCTGGTGCCGTCGAGCAGGTGTCGTACTGGCAGCTTGATGGGGATCAGGAACAGTACGCTCCTCCCACTCCAATTGCTGTGCAGGGGAATCAGTCGATTCCCGGCCCGATGATGATGGGCATGCCGGGCGGTCCAGGCATGCCGGGCGTGAACCCTGTCTCTGGAGTTGCCGGCACTCCCGTCTGGGGCATGCCGTCCACTGCCACACCGATCGGGCTCCCTGGCCCGCCGCATCTACCATTCGGTCGACCGGCCGGCCTGAAGTCGCACACTGTTCGCAATCTCTCGGAGAACATCATCCCTCGACCGACGGACCATCTGCTGATCGACGTGAAGCATGATCCGGGCATCCGCATGCCGGAACCGGTCAGGCACATCCAATACAACGAGAAGCACCCGATTTTCAGTCCGGGCCAGACCTCATGGCCGAAGAACGCACTGCCGGGCCAGCCTTATTAAGACCCGGAGCGACGGTTCTCGAACAACTGACGTCCCGACTTCAGCCGGACGACACTTCGTCCGTCTGTCTCCGTCGGACGAGACGTTGATCGAGCGACGTCTGAAACACCGGCCGGGAAACCGGGAGTCAATTGGTTCCCACTCACTCCATTGAATCGGTCTGCGTTGATGTCGAACCGAACACCGATTGTGTGGCTGATCGCGGCACTGGGTGCATGGACCGCCGCCGCCGTCTCGACGGCGGAAGCCCAGGTCGTGCCGCCTTACCGCAGGCACCAGCCACTCGATCAAAGCTCACCACCGGGCACCGCTGCCCGCTGGGCCGACCTGATGGGACGAGCGTCTCCCACATGGATGCAGCCCATCCGCATCATCGTGGACGGTGAAGCCGAGGTGACCATCTACAACAGTCGCCCTCTGCGGCCGTTGACAACACCGTCTCCCCTGCAACTGGGAGTCATGGTCGGGCATTCGTACCGCCTGCGAGTCAGTCAGATGCCGGAACTGCCCGGCGCGGAAATCTATCCGACAATCGAAGTCATCGATCGGCTGCACCCGCCCGCCGGTCAGAAGCACAATTTCCCCATCCCAGTGCATATCGACCGCTCCGACATCGAGCTGGCCATGAACGGCAATCTGGTCACCCGAGTCGTTTATCTTGAGCAGCCGCAGATCGCAGCTCCTTTTGAACTGGACGAAGCTACGCGGGCTCGCGACGTTGATCCAACCACAAATGCCCTTTCGGAAGCAGATCGTTACGGACGCCCGATGCTGATTCTGCGACTGGGCGGCCGGCTCCCCAACCCGTTGGGTGAACCACCCGCCTTCTTCGGCACGGGCGGCCCGATCAGTGAGTCACGGCCGGGGCCCCGACCGCAGCCGCCAGCCAATCCGAATCCCCAGCCAGCACCGCCTGGCATTCCGGCCGTCGAACCGAATCCGACACCAGTCAATCCGACATTGCCGAGTCAGGGGCCCTCTCTATGAATGCCTCGATCGCCCGGCTTAAGTGTCTCACTGGTTGTGGAATCGCGATTGTCATCGTAGCCACCATGACCGGTTGCCAGAGTCGTCTTTTGCGGGAACCTGGACTGCAACCTGGCTTCACTCAGAACTCACCGACGCCCGCCGTCGAACAGCCGACCGCCCGACTCACAGATCCCATACGAGCGAATTCTCCCGAGCCGCCAACTGACGGGATCGCCCGAGTTGAGCAAGCGCACGGTTCCGTACCGAACGGCCTGTCGCGCATGAACGACCCGTTGGTGTCTGCCATCAGCTTCACGCAGAACGATCCGCGACGAACGGTCTCTGAAGACGGTCGTGTGCTGAGCGAACCAGAAGCCAGTTGGATGACGGGCACGGCATGGCAACAGCATCCCGACGAATATCTGCTGTCCGGTGGCGATCGAGACCAGCCGGTGCATTACGACTCGTTCTTCCGTTACGGCGTCGAGACTGAAGACACGTTTGCCGAGTACGTTGATCACCTGGGCAAGTCTCACGCGCTCGATACCGGCGCCGTCGCAATTTATGCACCACGTTTCGCGTCAGTCCGCACGACAGCGTCACCCAGTGGCGGATTCTCCGTCGAGAAACTGGCCGGCATGAAGGACTTCCGCTTCGGATCGGGCATCAAACGGAATGTCGCTCCGGACACGTACGCGATGGCTGATCAGGCTCATGGAAATAGAGTTCGATCCCGGGCCAGCGGACTCGAAAAACGCGACTGGCTGGCGGGAACCGACGGCGCCATTCGGCTCCAGTCGCGGACGAAGCTGATGAATACGTTCATGGACTTCGCGTATGCCATCCGAGCCGAGTTCCACCAGCGAGACGAAGCACAACTCGCTTCCGGCATCGCCGCTGCCCACCACTGGACGCGTGACGAAAACCCGGTGGTCGTCGCTAAACTGGACTCGGCCAACGAAGTACACGCAAAGTTCCGGCTAACCGAGATGGTGGGCACGGAACCCCAGGACACCGAACCGGGCCGTCTGCAAATCGTCAAACTGGCTGACACCAAAGTGGTCCAGCCGGGCGACGTGGTGACGTTCGCCATTCGCTACGACAACCTGGGCGAGCGTGAGCTGTATAACGTCCGCGTCGTCGACAACCTGACGCCGCGTCTGGAACTGATCGAAGAATCGGCCAGCTCAGACCGACCCGGTGACCTGCTTATGCAGGACAACGAAGAGGGCAGTCTGGTCCTGACGTTCCAGCTCGATGATCCGCTCCCCGGAAAGACGGGCGGCCTGATCACATTCCAGTGCCGCGTACGCTGATCGGACACGGAACGATAACGGTGGGTGACACGCTTGTTCTTCTGAACGGCGGCGGAGCTGTCCAGATCGGCAAACTTTCCGACGACGGCTTTACCAGTCCCCGTGGCGGCATCGTCGGCATGGCTGGTCTGCACAAAATGCCTGGGTTTCCCGCCCGACAATCTGCAGGAACGATCAACCCCAAGGAGAACGATGCGGCCCGGAAGAGGCAATTGGGGCTCGTCCATGTCATGCTGTTCCGAATCAGTAACAATCGCGCAAGTTCTTTAGAATCCCCTGCCACTGACTGAGCCAGCCAAATTCGGAGTCCATGCCTTGAGTTCACTCAGGAATCCCGACGCATCCAGCGAGTTTACTCGTCGGCAGTGGTTACAAACCGGCGGCGCCGCCGGTGCGATGTTGTGGCCGTCGTTATTACAGGCCCGCTCAACAAAGCCCGACGCGCCGGCGCGGCAGGCGATTGTGATCTATCTGCAGGGCGGATTGTCACACTATGAAAGCTTCGATCCAAAACCGTTGGCGCCCAGTGATTACCGTGGCCAATTCCAATCAATTGCAACGAGCCTGCCAGGTGTTCACTTTTCCGAACACATGCCACGACTCGCAGCGCGCGCCCACCTGTTCAATGTCGTGCGCAGCGCCTACGTGGATTCACCCAGTCACCCCGTTGCGATTCACATGACGTTGACCGGCTGGGACTTGCCGGGAGCGTCGGTGGAAGGAAAGAACCGCAATGCAACGTTTCCTTCAATCGGTTCGGTAGCGGCTCGTACACTCGCCCCGGGGCGACCTGGATTGCCGCCCTACGTCACCATTCCACATTCCGGGCAATTGGGCGCGCGTGTGCATTATGCGACAGCCGGATTGCTCGGCTCCGAGTATGAGCCGCTCGACTCGGGCATGCCGCCCGAGAGCTCCGAACAGCCGTTTTCGGCACCGCCGAATCTGAGACTTCATCCTCAACTAACCACGGACCGGCTACATGAGCGACTTGGGTTACTAAGCGCACTGCAATCATCCTCGGTGGAGACGCACGTCGATTCGCTGGGAGCCTTTCATCGTCAAGCCACCGACATGCTCACGCGTGACGCGGCGGGTCGGGCGTTCGACCTGAATCAGGAACCTGCGTCGCAGCGAGCCCGTTATGGAAATCATCTCTGGGGACAGCAGACCGTACTGGCTCGCCGCCTGGCCGAAGCGGGTGTTCCGTTTACGCTCATGAATTACTCACTCAATCAGGTGAAGGGACAGGACTGGGACACGCACGTTGATAACTTTGGCCTGATGCAAAACACGCTGCTGCCGCCGATGGATCTGGCGGTCAGTACGCTGCTGGATGATCTGAACGAGCGCGGCTTGCTCGACACGACCCTGGTGGCCATTTTCGGCGAGTTCGGACGGACACCTCGAATCAATGCCAATGCCGGTCGCGATCATTGGGACAAGGTCTTTTCCGTCATGCTGGCGGGTGGCGGGCTTAAGTCGGGCGTCGTGGTCGGTTCCAGCACTCGTGCCGGCGACGTCCCTCTGGATCGCCCGATTCACTTCAACGACATCCTGGCCACGATGTATCACCAATTGGGCGTTTCCAGCACGGAAGTGTTTACGGACGCACTGGGTCGTCCCGTGCCCGTGCTGGCACACGGTTCGCCGATCGCGGAATTGCTGGTGGGTTAGCCCGTTACAAGTTGGCACTGACCAACTGCTGGTCCAGTCTCTTTCCGTCTGTCCTTCGCGATCTTTGCGGACTTCTGTTTGAATGCCGGACGTGACAGAAGGACGCAAAGGCCGCGAAGCAACGTTTCAACGGCGGCGAATCGGCTCTGGGTTGTGAGCATCTCTCAGAAGCCGCGTTGCGTCTGACAGAAACTCACTCATTTACCCAAGGAGCCAACGCGTGATGCAAAGTTCCATTGCTGCGTCTTACGAGAAGCGTCGTTCTCTTTCACTTTCTGGTATCGCTCTCCTGGCGATTCTCTGCCTGATGCTGTCTGTAGTATTGGGATCACCGGTGTCCGCCAAAGATGAAGCCGGGGTCACACACTCGTTCCTTGGCGTCGGAAAAGCGAACCGGGCTGTGATCGTCGGTGAAGACGGGACGGTCGAGTGGAAGTTCGATATGCCGGCCAGCGACGGATGGGTCCTGCCCAGCGGCAACGTACTGCTGGCGCTTTATGGAACGAAGGGATTCCCCAACGGTGGCGTTGTGGAAGTTGAGCGTAAGACGAAGAAGATCGTCTTTCAGTACAAAGGTCAGCAAAAGGAAACGAGTACCGTTCAACCTCTACCAGACGGTCAGTTCCTGGTTGCCGAGCTGGGACCGGAACCTCGAGCCCTGGTGATTGACCGCCAGGGCAACGTGCTGAAGACGACTCCGTTTCAGTGTCAGACCGGCAACGCTCACATGCAGACACGGATGTTGCGCATGCTGCCCAATGGTAATTACATCGCGCCGCACCTGCTGGACTTTGCGGTGAAGGAATACGAACCCGGTAGTGGCAAAGTCGTTCGCACTTTTCCAACAGATGACCGCGGCCGTGCAAAACGCGACTGGCCGTTTACGGCAATTCGCCTGAAAGACGGCAACACTCTGATCGGTTGCACTAATGGCAATCGCATTATCGAAGTTGATGCCGACGGTAAGATTGTCTGGAGCGTCGACAACGAAGACGTGGGCGAAAACCTGTTCAACGACGCGTGCGGTGCCCAGAGGTTACCGAACGGCAATACGGTCATCTCCAGTTATCACAGCAGTGGAAAACAGGTGAAACTGTTTGAGGTGACGCGGGACAAGAAAGTCGTCTGGCGATACTCAGGCATGCGGGCCGGCTTTCATCACTTTCAGATCCTGACGACCAACGGTAAGCCGATTGCGGACAACACCTGGAAGTAGCTCTGTGTAAGAACACTGCCTCAGATCGGCTGCGAGCCCGATCATGCGAACGAAAAGAGTACCGTCATGATGCGCGCAGCCGGATTCGTCTTCACGCTCGTCTTCGCTGGTTCTCTGTCGGACGCACTTGCAGGTGATGCCGAGAGTGACCGGAAGGTTGAGGTGCATGAAACCGGGACTGGCGTGCAATTTGGAAGCTGGGGCACTCTTCCAACGTCACCGGCTCCAACGCTCATAGTTCTGGCCAGCACGCTCGACGGGACATTGGGCGACGCCTACTTCCGTCAGTGCGGTAATGAACTGAGTGCCAACGGGTATTTGCTGGTGTCGATAGATCTACCCTGTCACGGCAAACAGCACCGGGCCGGTGAACCCGCGGGGCTGAATGGCTGGCGACATCGCTGCGAAAAGGGTGACGACTTTGTGGCGGAGACGAACACACGTCTCGCGCAAGTACTCGATCATCTCATCGCTGACGGCCACGCCGATGCCGCCAGAGTCGCCGTCTGTGGCACCTCTCGTGGTGGATACCTGGCGCTGCAGTTTGCCGCGTACGATCGACGAGTGAAGTGCGTTGCGGCCTATGCGCCGGTGACCGAGCTGGGGGCACTGCGGGAGTTTCGCGGAGCCGAAGAAAACAAGCTCGTGCAGTCGCTCGCCGCGAAGCAGCAGGCTGAAAAGCTGGCTGGCCGCGCGGTCTGGATCATTATTGGGGATCAGGATAGCCGGGTCGGCACCGACCATTCCATTGACCTGGCCCGTCGAATCACGAAGGCGTCGCTCGCCAAGGGAATCGCCAGTCGAGTCGATTTGCACGTGGTCGCAGAGCCGCGTGGGCACACGACACCGGCAGGCGCTCCTGAATTGTCCGCCTCGTGGATACGTCGGCAGATCAAAATCGACGATACGCCTGGACCCGAGCCTCGCAAGTGAATGGCTGAGACCAGTTCTACTTGAGAAACCCGCTACGCTGCGGGTCGCGAGTTGTCACTTCGTCATTCAACAGGTCATCGATCGCCAGAATGTCGCGCAGTTCAGGGGACAGGCTCGACAGAACATCGGAGTGCAGAAGCTGCTTCTGATGCTGCTGCTGTGGCTTATCGCGCCTGGCAAAAAAGGCATGGATCGCTCGTCGTGGGCGATCTGTTCGATTGGCGAGTCCTCCGTGCCACAAGTGTGCGTTCATGACGATCACCGACCCCGCGGGTGCCGTCAGAATCACTTCATCCGGATGTGGTGCCGCGGGATCGTCCAGCGCTTCCTGAGGCAGTTGCCTGCAATGGTGAGAGCCGGGCACCACGCGCAGCGGTCCGTTGTCCGGAGTGAAGTCGTCCAGCAGCCAGACCGAGTTACAGACCCAGAAGCCGCGGTCGTCCGCGATGGCACCCATGTCAGCGTGTAACGGCTGCGACACGCCGTTGTGCGGGTTGGCGGATCGGGCATTCAGGCTGCTGAGTTTGAAGTCGGCGCCGAGGACCAGTTCGATGCACTTCAGCAATCGCGGCTCGGTCACGATGCGTCGGAATACCTCGCCCTTATTGGCAAGATTTGCCAGACGCCGACTGCCGGCTTCCTGGTGAAACTCAGATCCGGCCTGATTGCCTTCAAGTTCAAACTGACGCTCCGTCGACTCGCGCAACTCATCCAGCCAGGTCGACTCGATGAAATCCTGAAGAACGACGTAGCCGCGTTCATCAAGCTCGGCACGTAGTGTTTCGTAGTTCGGAACCATTATTCCTTAACCACCGTAATCGTGACCGGAGACGCTGGCAGTGAGACAAGCGTGTTGGGGCGGTTCTCTGCTTTGGGATCTTTCGAGAAGGGCACCTGCGCCTGTCCCAGCACTGTCATCGTGTATTCGCCGGGCGGCCGACCGTTCTGCACGTTGATGGTGATCTTTGCTGCGCCGCCATTGTCGGCGATCGTCGTGTTGCTCATCGTGAAACCGCTGGGCAAGTTGAGTCCGCGCAGATCGATCTTCGCCGCAAAGCCATCCTGATGTCGCGTGGCTCGAACGGTCAGTTCAGCAGCCTTTCCGTCGACGACTGTGATTTGTGGTGGATCGATTGAAAGGCCAAACGGGGCACGTTCCCGCACAGCGAGTGCCAGACGCCGGCTTGGGCGGCTTGAGTTGTTCTGGTTCCAGCAGCGTGCGTACGGCCGAACCTCGCGTCGCAGTTTGCGGCCGTCAACTTCCGCGGCCGAAACCAGTGTGACTTCACCAGTCCAGTCCGCGGAGTCGGGCTCAGCCGTTATTACGAACGTGCCTCGACTGTTGTTGTTAATGATCGTTGGTACTGCAGTGACACCCGCTGGCAGACCTTCCGCAGTGATTGTGATCGGCTGATTGAAGCCGTCGCGCTGGTGAATCACGACGTCGAGGTATGTCGAGCTGCCCTTCCAGATCGTCGCTCCACCGGGGCCCGGGTTCTGATGATGAATCGCAGCCGCGAACCAGTCCGGCTGTGGCTTGCGAATCGACAGCACGTACTGAAACCGTGCTCCGCCTCGGCTGTATCGGTCCTTGACGAGGACACGGTACTTACGGCCGGCAGACAGTCCGACGCTGCCAGAAGGATCGCGCAGATGTCCATCGAAGGCGTTAATGCGGTGACCGTAATCATCCAGCTCGGACACACGGTTATCCTTGTCATCCAGGATGACGACAAACGGGTCCGCTTTGCCGTTGATGCGTTCCGAGTAAACCTCGAAGCCATACTGACCGTTCTCGGTGACTTCAAACTGAAACCAGTCGCCGTCTCGCGGCCGATCGAAGCGTCCGGAAACGACGGCGGGAAGTCCAATCAACTGAGGTTTGTCTGGTGAATCATTGTTTTCAACTTCCAGTGTGACCGGCGTTTCGCAGACCAGTATCGGGAGTGCGTTCAATGCATCGTCAAGCGGTCGAAGCTGAAAGCCGTTAAGCGTGCAGGTGGCCGCCGTCGGTAGAACACTGTGTCCTGTCGGGTGCTCGGAGAAGAGAAACAAACCATTCTCAAGTGGTCCAGGCGCAGCAGTCGCCATCCGGCGAATCGCATCCAGCGGTGGGCCATCACCGGGCAACGACACCGGCTGCGAACTGCTGCCCAGATTACGGCCCGTGACTTCCACCTCGACGCTTTGGCCGGCCTGAATGGCTCGCGGGTGAATCGTCTCGATGTGCGGTCGCGACGAGACGATCAGCCGATACGGATACCCGCCGCGAAATCGCAGATCGTTCAAACGGATCCGATACTTGCCGGCTGCAGAAGCGACGAAATCGATGAACGGGTCGGCTCCGTAGTACTCACCGTTACTGGCCAGCAACTGGCCGGTCTCGGATGTCAGTTCCAGGCTGGCATCCATCTCGGATTCCAGGCGTCGGGCAAGGCAATTGATGGTCACACGCTGTCCGGCCAACAGGCTGACCACGAAGAAGTCCTCGCCATTGCCGTCTGAGTTACCGTTCACGGCAGCGTTGAGCGGAATTTCCTGCGCGGTCGCCGCATCGTTATTTGGTTCCTGCTCGGGGACCTCCTGAAGTCCGCGCGAAATCGCCAGCAGCCGCGGATTGCTGACGCCGAATCGACCGACCAGCCGGACGTCGCGCGTTCCCGGTGGCACATCGTCCGAAACAGTGATGCGGAACTTCTTCTCTTCCAGATACTCGGCCGACAACCCGGGATGATCGAACAACAGCGACTCGACGCCATCAATTTCGGCACCTGCGATTTCCACATCGACGGTCTGACCAACACTCGCGCCGAGTGGTCGGATCCGATCGAAGCGGATGGACGGCAATTCGGCCTGCGCAGGAACTGTCAGGCTCATCAGCAGCAGCAGTGTTGTCGTGCGGGGCATCATGCGTGAGGACTCTTCGCGTTCGGATCACTGGAACGCGACATCATACCTCACGCGACTCTGCCATCATCAGTCCGCGACACTTTTCCTGGCCGCAGTGCGTATTACGACACACAGGCACGGTTTCAGGAGTCACCGAAGACGGCACCCACCAATTCACCGTTCAGTCGGACTCCGCGACAGTCGATCTGACATGTGGCTGCCGGACGAACCCAGACGACTTTACGTCCGGCAGTTGGACACACGATCGGCGGTTTCTTCTGGACCAATTGCTGAAGCTGCTTTGCCACGGTGACCGGCAGCCGTTCTTTGACACCGTCACTGACAGTCGCCGCGTAAGTCAGGCGTCCCCGATGCATGGCGGCCGTCAACAACTCGTGAATTCGGCCGTTGTCACCGACGGTGTAGCCAACAATGACACACGTCACAGTCACTTCGGGCCGGACTGCGTCCGCGTCCTCAGATTCCGTTTCCCCGGCTTCATCTTCTTCGTCCACACTGTTCTTGTCCCACGGATTGAAAGCGGCGATGTCGTCGATGGCGCCTTCCGTGAACTCTTCGCCCTGATCTGCAAATTGCTCGATGGCTTCCTCAAGCGATTGCGGCTGCGGTTGACCGTCGGCCTGAGCCCTCGCGGCAGCGGTCGCCTGGCCCACAAGAGAGCTGAACAGCTTCGGCTTCGGCGGTATGGATCGCGTGCCGGTCAAGTGGGACAGCGTGACGCCTTCAACCACCGTCAGACCCAGGAGAATTGCCAGCAACCCGCCACCACCAATCGACAACCGCCGCCAGGACTTGGGAAGTTGTTCGAAGGTGACTCGCCAGAGATCGATCGGATTCGTGACGATAGCAGTAATCCTGACGTCGCTGGCATGCAACAGGCCCCAGACCGACGCAGCCAAATGTGCCGATAGCAGCATCACACATCCAACGCCCACCTGAGGAATCGAGTACCAGAATCGCTCGGCACTGTAAGCGGCAGTAAGGAACCTCGCGGCGATACTGCAACCCGACACGAGCAGGATCACGATGGACCCGGCCACGGCACAACGAATCCAGTCGCGTGTGTAAACCGCTTCGTCCGCGGCTGAGCGAGTGTCCTCCACCTGCGTTTCCACGAAAGTGCCAAGCGAGCTGTAGAAGCCACAGGCCTGGCACCAAAGTGCGTCGCCCGTCATTCGCTGGTTACAGTTGGAACACAACGGATCACCACCCAGTACATCGACAAGGCCTTGAAGTTCCGCCTGGTCGAATTGTGGAGTGACGCCGGTATTTGCCTCGGGGAGAACAGTCTGGCTCATCGTTGACGGTTTCCTTTCAAGGACCCTGACTTTGATTCCAATTCAGAGGGTCAGAGTGACTTCACGCTTACCAGCACCGGATCGAACAATTGCCCACCATTGATCAATGGCCGTGCTCTTTACACCTCGTGTGGCTGCCAGACTGAACTGGATCAATTGCGATGTCGGAGTCGTCTTTGGCGTATTGCTGACTCGTCTGCTCAGGCGTGTCACTCATCACGTTGACTTCGCGACGCGCCCAGCGTCGAGACAGAATCCAAGCGGACTGCCTCGGTTCAAAACTAGGTCAGGCTGACGTCGGGAGTCTGGTCGGAGGCACCTTCGTAGAAATTCCAAGCAGACATGAATCCGTGTGACGGAAACATCGTCGTAACCGGCCAAATACAATTCGGACGCACACAACGCGCGTCATGCATTTTCCCAGTCGAGTTTCATCACTCGGCCGGAGGCAAAACCGATAACAAGCCATTCTCCCAGGGGATCACAGATCAGGCTGACGACGTCTTCAGGCACTTCGGCGGCCCAAAGTAAAGCACCGTCTGAATCGAGCCAGTACAGGTGTCGCTCCATCGTGGCCACGACCAGTCGCTCACCGAAGAATCCCGCAGAGATCTTTGATGGCGTCCCATCGACGACGTATGAACCCAGACTGTTCCCATGTCGGTCGTAGTACTGAACTCCGTGGGCAAACCCTGCAATAAACATTCGCTTGCCGGATTCTGTGACGCTCAGGTCACCCACACTCGTCCAGACTCTCTCACTCCAGATTTCGCGTCCGTCGAAGTCATGCGTACACAGCAGGCCATGATCCGCGGCGCCGCATAAACGCGGCTTCCCGGCGCAGAACTGCAGGAATTTGAGAGGCCTCGGAGTTTCGAATTGGGCGAGCTTCTTGCGGTCAGCACTCAGGAGCACGTTGTCACAGTTGTCGAGCCCGATCACGACGTTGTGTCCGTACGCGTCGATGGCTGCGCCCAGAATTCCACACGGCGACTCAGTCGACCATGCAAGATTCATCTGGGCATCGAGCAGACACAGTTCGCCCTCGCCGCAAACTGCTGCTCCGACGTCGCCCGTATCGCTCCAGCACAGCAAACGCAGATTCTTCAGGCCGTGACTGAGTGCCTCGACGCGCCCCGAACGATTCAGACGATAGAGACCACCAAGCTGATCGGCGGCAAAGAAGTCGCCCGATTCACGAGCAGTGGTCACCGCCACCAGTTCCGCTTCCGTTGCAAACACCCAGGCGATACGGGGAGCCATCCCCGTGCCATTGTGCAGCCAGTCTGCGGAGGCGGAAGTCATGGGTCGATTCGTTGCTGCCGGTGGTCTGCGGTAACCGCGTTGATACGGTTCGAGCTACCGGACAGGGTACGTGAAACACCGATCGGTTTGCAGCCGCTATGACCGACGAAGCAGTTGCAGGGCACGTTCGATGTCCGCGTCCTCTGCGTCTTCCTCGTCGAGCGCCGGGCCGCGAAATCCCACGCTGTGTTCTTCGGATCGCTCGACAGTGAAGTCCGGCTTGACGCCGATTTTTCCCAGTGTGTGGCCGTTGGGCGAGTAGAACTTGGCCGTGGTCAGACGCAAGCCGTTCTCGCGTCCCAGGTTGAAGATGCTCTGCACGGACCACTTGCCGAATGTCTGCCGACCGACAATCTGTCCGCGGCGATGGTCTCGAATGGCTCCGGCCACAATCTCACTGGCACTGGCGCTGTCCCCATCGGTCAGCAGGACCAGCGGGGTCTCCAGAGTGGCTTTGTTCTGAGCTCGATAGGTCCAGTCCTGGTCCGAGCTTCTACCGCGGGTCGAAACCAGCACGCCGTCAGCGATGAATCGATCAAGCACATCAACCGCCGCCGTCAGCAGACCGCCTGGGTTGCCGCGCAGATCGAGAATCAGCGACTTCATACCCTGAGACTGCAAGCTGGCCAAAGCCGCATTGAGTTCTGAGCCGGTCGATTTCTGAAATCCGGCGAGATGGATGTATGCAATGCGGCGGTCGGCATCGATGATTTTCGCGACCGGAATACTCTTCACCTGCACTGACTGGCGAACCAGTGTCGCGTCCCACTGACGGTCGGCCGACTGGCGAGTCACTCGTACGCGAACTCGACTTCCCGCCGGTCCACGCATCATGCTGGCGGCTTCGTCGATCGACTGATTGCGAATATCGACGCCGTCGATCTGTACAATACGGTCGCCACGTCGCAGCCCTCCCCGAGAGGCGGGACTGTCGGGCAGTACGTTGACCAGCAGCATGCCCTGGCCGGCTTCTTCCTTCATCTCAACACCCAGACCAACGAACTCGCCATCAATGTTACTGTAAAGGTCGGCAAGTCGATCCGCCGTCAGGAACCCACTGTAGTCATCCAAAGCGTTGCAGCCGCCGAAGACATATTCCATGACCACGGTCGACGGTGTGATCTGCAGCGTCCGTTCCGCTTCACGTGCCACTTCGGTAATCACCGTGCGGGCGTGCTGCGAATTGTGAACAGCATGATTCCAGTATTTTTCCCGCAGCAAGCGTCGCAGTTGTTGAATCTTCTGACGTCGCGACTGCCGTTCCGCATCGGTTCGCACGGTAGGCAGATTGAGTTCGAGAAACCGTGAATTCGCCAGAGCCATGTAGAAGCTCTCGGTGCCGTGCGCAATAATCGAAAGATGGCTTAGCGGTTCGACAAAGCTGGTTCGAATGCGTCGCGATGTCTGATCGAACAGATCCAGTGCTTTACTGCGAGTCAGCAGCTGCAGCGAATCCCGAAAACTTTTGTCCGCGTAACGCCGTTCAACTCGGAACTGCACGCGTGCGCGACGGCGTCCGTAAATCAAATCGTCATCATCCGGCCAACGCTTAATCGCTCGTTCATAATGGTGAATTGCGTCGAGCCATTTCCCCGATCGTTCCAGCTCTTCACCGATCGAGAAAGCACTGCGGCTGTCATCAAGATCGAGTGGAAGTGGCGGCTCGGCAAGCGCGGTGGATTGCCACAGCGTGAGCAGCCCCAGTAGTGCAGATATCTGGAATAAGCGCCGCGTCAATTGTGTCAGTCTCATGTTGCCCCCCCAGGCGAAGATCATTCGACAGCACCAGAGCGCCCACTCTGACGAGTCTGACGATCCTGTTCCCGCATTACGCAAAAACTGCTGGCGTGTCCGGAAAGGCGTAAAGAAACCGCAGTTCGCGGACGCGACGCCCGACTATAGGTCGCGCGGAATCGAAGTCAAACGGTGTAAGACACGCACCGTACGAAGACTTCACGTGATCGATACGACCGGATCTGAGAAGTCCGATTACGCAGGTCACGCGATGATTCCGGCGGCGAAATGCCTCATCAACCGGGGCAATTTCGAACGCAGGACTTACGAAACGAGATTGCGGAAGAACGCTTAGTTGGACGGCGCCACTTCTGGACTGCGACGATGCATCGTCGCTTTCAAATTCTCTGTTGGCGGCATAGCCGCTTTTTCTCGCCGGCTCGTGAGTACGGGATCGCCGACACATCGCCGAAAACACCTTCGCCGTGGTGAAAATGGGAAAGCGGTGATGCATCACCGCAGTCCAAATTGGCGCTGTCCAGTAAGAGCGTATGTCGAACGCCAGGCAACACCGTGTCGTGATCACGCTTTAGCAAGGCACGGGCAACCTTCCGAGTCACAGTGAGTTACTGGCCGCAGCATTCTCATTTCAGGCTGCGGTGATTCCCGCTGATCCGTGTATCCGGAATTCACGTGCTGATCGGCGAACTGCAGTCTCTCCCGGACATCGACGACCGGGAGCGGCCGGAAGGCTCGACATGGTCCTTGTCATCATCCGATGAACTGTCAGAACGAGTTCGCTGCGTTTTCTGGCCACCCTCCACCATGCATGACCTGAGCTACACCGCGAATCGAGACAACCGGCACTTTTTTCTGGCGCTGGCCGGAGTGCTTGTGGGATTCGGTGCGCTCATGGTGCATAGCGCCAGCATCACGTCGTGGCCAACCGAATTCGAGCAGGTCTATCTGACACGCCATTTGAAATTCCTGATGATCGGTCTGGTCGCCGCATGCATCGCCGGTCAGTTGCCGCCTCGGTTCTGGTTCCGGATGGCTCCGTGGATGTTCGTTGGCACGGTCCTGCTGTTGGGAGCAGTACTGATTCCCGGAGTGGGAACGGAGGTCAACGGAGCCCGCCGCTGGCTGCGCTTCGCCGGCTTTTCCATGCAACCATCGGAGATCGCCAAGCTGACGTTGCCACTTCTACTGGCTCGCATGGCTGTACTGCGTCGAGAGCGCTTGCGGCATGTCCTGTTTGGCACAATTCCATTCGCGTTACCGATATTGCTGACTGTCGGACTTGTCGTTCGTGAGCCCGATCTCGGCACGTCCCTGTTTCTGGTGGGGTCTGCCTGCGTTGTGCTGTTTCTCGCCGGCTGGCCAATTCGGAACTTTGTTGTCGGCATCGCGGGCTGCGTATCGGCCAGCGTGTATCTGATCACGGCTCACAGCTACCGACTGCGACGCATCACGGACTTCGTCTCCGTGTGGACCGACTTTGACAACAGCGACGCATGGCAATTGCGTCAGTCCCTGATCGCGCTGGGAACAGGTGGACTCCAGGGAGTGGGACTCGGACGCGGTACCCAGAAACTCAGCTTTCTTCCCGAGTCCAACACCGACTTCGTATTCGCCGTCGCCGGTGAGGAGCTCGGTCTGTTCGGTACGCTTGGGTTGGTGGCGTTGTGGTGCGGTATCTTCTGGTGTGGGATGCGTCTGTTTCGCGAGTTTCGAACTGACTCCTTCGCCGCAGTTGCCGGCATGACGTTGCTCGTCCAGCTTGTGGGACAGGCGCTACTCAACGCGGCAGTCGTCACCGCACTGGTGCCGACAACCGGCATTCCGCACCCGCTGATCAGCTATGGAGGATCAAGCCTCGTGGTGAGTCTGGTTGCGTTCGGCATCATCGTGAGCCTTTCGCGGGCTGAGGATGCCAAAGCCGATCGGGATATGCTGAGCTAATGGGCCCGTGCCATTTGTATTTCTGGCTACAGGACGTAATACAAGCCCGAAGCGCAAGTGAGTGCATCCGGTCGCACGCCACTCACTCACTCACTCACTCACTCACTCGCTCGCGCTTCGGGCTTGTACCTTTGTCAAAAGCGTTGCTTTCTAACTCTGGAGGATCGGTGAAACTCAGACGGCTTCCGGAAGATTTCCAGGTGGACGAGCAGACCGACTTCGAATTGTCGGGTGGGCCGTTCGCCGTCTATCGATTGACCAAGCAGTCGATCGGGACTCCCGAAGCAATCGCGGCCATCGTCGAGCGTTGGAAAGTGCCCAGGCGGCGGATCAGTTACGGCGGGCTCAAAGATCGGCACGCGATCACGAGCCAGCATCTGACGATTCAACACGGCCCAAAGAAACCACTCCGGCAGTCGTCATTCGAACTGAGTTATCTGGGCCAGGCTGAGCGGCCGTTTCAGCCGGCGGACATCACGGCCAATCAGTTTCGGATCGTGATGCGGCACATGAACGCGGCGGCGGCTGAGTCAGCGGAACAGGCTGCCGTGGAAGTGAGCCGCAGCGGTCTGCCGAACTATTTCGACGACCAGCGCTTTGGCTCGCTGGCAAAATCCGGTGAGTGGATCGCACGCGCCTGGTGTCTGGGCGACTGGGAGCGTGCGCTATGGCTCGCACTGGCCGACCCTCATCGCGATGATCGATCGAAAGAGAAAGAACAGAAGCGAATTCTGCGAGAGTTCTGGGGACGCTGGGTGGAGTGCAAACAGGCACTCTCTCGATCGCATCGGCGAAGCATCGTCACGTACATGGCCGATCGCGAAGCTGTCGACAAACCGCTCGACTTTCGTGGAGCTTTTACGCGACTGAGTGTTGATCTCCGCGGCCTGTATCTGTCTGCGTATCAGAGCGCCATCTGGAATCGCGTCCTCAATCGACTCGTCGAACAGCAGCTCAGTCCAACGGAGCGAGTTGCGGTTCGGCTGCTGAGTGGTCCGTGCGCGTTCTTTCGGACATTGCCATCCAGCGCCTCCGACCTCAGCGAGATGGATTTGCCCTTGCCATCGGCGCGACTGAAGCTGCCCGATGGGCCGCTGCTGGAACTGATTCAGAGTGTTGTGGCTGAAGAAGATCTCGAACTGCGACAGCTTCGGGTCAAGTACCCGCGGGACAGTTTCTTCTCAAAGGCCAGTCGCCGAGCCGTCGTGCAGGCTGATGGCCTGGTCACGGAAGCCGACGACGACGAGCTGTATCCGAATTCACGCAAGCTGCAGCTCACGTTTCAGTTGCCGCGTGGCAGCTATGCAACGGTACTCGTGAAACGCGTCGGCCTGGGCAATGACGAAGGAACCACGAAGACCGAAACTTGAGTCTCCCCGATTCCATGCAGACCCGCTTACTTACCAAGCAGCTCTTTGATGCGGATGTTCCGGTAGGACGCTTCGGCGGGCGGGCCGCCATGTATCTGTAATCCGATGATTCCAGACGCGGGGATGTCCTTGTCCTTTTCGGTGTAGTCCGAAACCAGAAGATCGTTCACGTAGATCCTGATGCGCTGTCCCTCGCAACGAATCACGAAATTGTTCCAGCCGTCGGTCTTCACCGCTTTCTTGAGTTTGTCCTGATCACCGACGACCAGAAACTTCCGGCGTCGAGATTCGTCGTAGAGGGCTCCCCAGATCAGCTCGTCGCCACGCATGACACCAATGTCAGCCTGAAATCCGATGACCTCATGATGGTTCGGGATACGCTTTGAGCGGAACTGAATTCCGGCATTTGTCCCTTCGCCAACAAGTCTGGCCTGCAGCCGCAATTCAAAATTGCTGTACGTCTTTTCGGAGCAGAGGAATTCGTTATTCGGAATCTTCTGCTTCAACGAACCAGCAACGATGGCTCCGTCTTCAACGCGGAACATCTTTTCGTTGCCCTCCCAACCGTTCAGTGTTTTCCCATCGAATATCCGGGTGAAACTTTTTTCAAGCGGTCGTGCTTTGTCGGCGTGAGCTGCGACGGCACAGCAAACCGTCATGATGGCGATCAGGCAGCGAGTCATGGTGAGCCTCATGGGAACCTCGTCGGATGAAGGATGATCGGGCAAAGTCGCGCGGACTCTGACCGTCGATTGTGAGTCATCGACGCAGGCTTCGCGAGCAACGACGACGAACCACGAAACACACGAATGACACGAAATACAAAAAACGTTCCGCAAACCGTGCCCGGTTGTGCATCCACTGCCGGCGTCTGGCTTTTCGTGTGATTCGTGCTTTTCGTGGTTCTGTCAATCGCGACCGGACGTGCGGACGAACAGCGGCAGTTCGAACAACTGCAGCGCAAAGCCGGGGCCACCTTCCAGATGAGGATCACGAGCGGTCACCAGCAGGAATCGCTCGTCGGGCGACAGTGCCAGCACACCGGCACCAGCGGGGCCAAGGTTCAGACGGTACACCGTATTGCCTTCTTCCAGGTCCGTGACGAGCACGGCCGCATCTCCGCCAGTGACCGCGAAGCGACCGTCGCCTGCCAGCTCCTTGCTGAGCGACACGAAACGGCTGTGCTGGCCGATCAGCACGCCCGAGGCCTGACCCTCGAAGTTCCAGACACCAATCTGACCGTCGTAGTTACCAAATACGACTCGCTGCCCGTCCGGTGCCGGCTCGGCGCCGTAGTAAAGCTGGTTGTTTGTGCCGAACGTCTTCAGGACGTGCCCGGTTGAGAGGTCCCACAAACGCGAATGGCGTTCGCCTGCGGCAAACAGCCGATTCCCTGCCAGAAATCGCACTGTCCAGTTCGCAACCTGGTCGGCTCGCAGTTCCTGACTCGGCGATCCGTCGGCCACATTCCAGATGCGGACGAACCCATCTCGTCCAGCCGAAGCCAGACGCAGACCGTCCGCGGAAAAGTCGAGACTGTCGACGGGATCATCGTGTCCGGTGAGTCGCAGCAACACTTCCGCTGATGAGGCCGAAAGCAGATTCACGGCGCCGTCCTGATGGGCTGTCGCGATGAACCTCTCGTCGGGCGACACGGCAAGGTCGCGGATGGGTCCGCCCTGCGGATCGAACGACGTCAGCAGGCGGCCGTCTGCAATGCCCCAATGTCGGATCGTCCCGTCTCGCCCGACGGAGAATGCCGCGCGACCACCGTTCACGAATTCGAGATCAAGGACTTCGTCAGTGTGGCCGCGGAATCGTTGCAACGGCTGAGCGATCGCTGTTTCAATCCGCGGGGTTGGTTGTGACAAGGTCGGCTCGGCAACCGGTTTCGAATGCAGACGATCTTGCAACTCCCAGAGTCGAACGAAACCACGTTGAGTGTCTTTGGCTGCGGCGCCGATCGATCCACCCGCGAACAGCAGTCGACCGTCTGCGGAGAAATCGATGCACGCAGACTGACCGACACTGGCAACTCCAACATCCGGAATCTCCAGCGACGTGACGAGCTGCCAGATCCGAGGCCGAACTTCATTCATGGCGCAAGCGGCGAAGTAATGTCCGTCGGGCGAATGTCGGACATCGTTGACGGCACCGGCGACACGGAATTCCTGAACGACCTGACCGTTATCCAGGTCCCAGCGTCGGATGAGGCCGTCCGCACCACCGGTCAGCAATGACCGCGCGTCCGGTGCAACGTCGAGTGCCCGCACATTGCCCGTTTCGCCGTGAAAAATGCGGATCAGTTCACCGGTCTCGACGTTCCACTGTTTAAGCAGCCGACGACCACGAATTGCCTTTCGACCCGTTGCATCGGGAAGAGGGCGGTACTCGCCGGAAAAGATGTAACGACTGTCGAGCGAGAAACCGACGGCACGGATCGCATATGGGACAGGCTGAAAGCGTCGCTCCAGTTCGCCGGTCTCGGCCAACCAAAGCTGCATGTCACCCTGGTCGGTCGATGTCAGCAGGAACTCGCCGTCCGGTGAGAATGCGACGTCAAGAACCTCTCCTCCCGGTTGTTGTCGATAGAGAAACCGTCCATCCAACGTCGACCAAACCATCACTTGATCACCCGCGGTCGCGCTCAACAGGTGACCGTCGGAAGATATCGCTACAGCGCCGACGGCCGGATGAGACTCATCGTCTGCGCCCACGCCGGAGTGATGCCGACGGATGGGCTGCCCGAATTGCCGATCCCACAACGTGACTTGTCCGTCGTCACTACCGGTCACAAGAAAACGTCCATCATCAGAGACGGCCAGGTCGCGAATTGGCGAGTCGTGCGGCTGTTCGATCGCCGGTTTGGGGATCGACAGTCTGTCCAGCCCCGCGATCGGGCCGGGCGGTACGCTGATCGGCCTGGTATCTGTCTGCTGCGCGGTGGTCTCGTCAGCGCGGATCGTGACGACGGCTTTGCCGAGCCTGGTCAACGTGAAGTCGCTGCCGTCAATCGCGACACCATTGCCCGTGCCAGCGACTTTCAACCCGTACGTTCCACCCGGCAGCCACATGTCCTGCGAACCGCGTGTGATGTCCAGGATGTCAACCTGTTCGCCATCACGCAGGACAGCGAGTTTCACACCCGGAACTTGCGACTCGATGACAACGCGTCCGCGGTTGGTTGCGATGAACAGAACAGTCATCAGAGCAGCCAGACCGATCGCCACAATCCCGATGCGCAAGCGAGTCCGCTTTGACGGGATGTCCGCAGATTGCATCGCGATCGGCGCGGCTTGCAAACTGGTCGCTGATTGAGTGCCAGATTTTTCCGTCCTCGTCCATTCGTCGCTGGCGACATCCGATTCGTTCGCCCCCATCAGGTAATCACGCAGCGTCGCCACGACGTCATCCATCGACGCGAACCGATCGATCGGTCGTTTGGCCAGCATCTGAAAGCAGATGGTTTCGAGCGGCGCTCCAATGCCGGGATTCAGGTCCGTCAGTCGTTGCGGATCGTCGTTGGCGATCTGCTGGGCGATCGAGAGAATCGTACCTTCGAACGGCAATCGACCGGCGAGCAGTTCGTACAGGATCACGCCGAGACTGAAGATGTCACTCGATCGGCTGATGGCTTCCGGGTCGCCGGTGACCTGCTCAGGAGACATATAGGCTGGCGTGCCCAGCAGAGTGCCATGCTGCGTGACGCGAACGTCTTCCATGTCGAGCCGTGCCGCCAGGCCGAAATCCATGATGACCGGCTCGCCATCGTGGTCGATCATGATGTTGCCCGGCTTGACGTCGCGATGCACGATGCCGTGCGCATGAGCCTTACCCAGAGCCCGGGCAACCTTGAGCACCAGCACGGCAGATTCTCGCGGCTCGAAGTGCTGTCCGTCCCGCAACAGGTACGAAAGTGGCTGCCCGTCGATGTAGGCCATCGTGATGAAGTGGATTCCGTCCACTTCATCGACGTCGTAAACGGGACAGATGCCGGCGTCCCGCAGCAACGCGACCGATCGCGCTTCGCGGAAGAACCGCTGCATCAACTCGTCGCGCGATCCGTCCACTTCGAACCGGGGAACTTTCAGCGCGACATCCCGGTGCAGTTGCTCATCATGAGCCAGATACACGGTCCCCATCGCTCCACGCCCAATGATCCGTTCGAGCCGATAGCGGCCGAGTTGATCCGGGACGGGAACATCGCGAAACGGCTCACGCGACAGACCGGCTTTTTCGTCGGCAGCGATTTGCGATGACGACAGGCCGGGGATCGTCTCTGCGACGATCTGTGACCTGGCCGTGTCC
Organism: Planctomycetota bacterium; assembly: GCA_963579025.1. GTDB lineage: Bacteria > Planctomycetota > Planctomycetia > Planctomycetales > Planctomycetaceae > CAUZFZ01. The sequence continues at coordinate 27,994 of CAUZFZ010000019.1, forward strand.
GCGACACTGAGTCGAATCGTCTGCTCGGCGAACGTCGGACCCGCGAACTGCTCGACCAGATTGGCACCGGCAAAGAACTCGCGCAGCAGATCAGCGACTTCCGGATGATCAGTAATGAATGCTTCGCGATCGACACGTTCGCCGCGATCGACTCTGGCAAAGTAATCGGCGATCACGACTTCGGCCGGATCGTCGGCGTGGACAGGATCGTTCACCTCTGCGTCGTCGAGCTGATCGCCCGGAGGGGGTAACGAATCACTCATCGTGTTCGCCCTCCATCTGCGAGCGAAGTTCCGTCCGAAGTCTCTCCAGTCCGCGGCGAATCAGTCCTGCCACCGAATGCACGCTGCGGTTCATTTCGTCGGCGATTGTCGCAACAGGCAGACCTTCCAGGTAACGCAGCCGGATCGCATCGCGTTGTTCTTCGGAAAGCCGTTCGAGCGTGCGGACGAGCAGCACCGCCCGCTCGTCCTGAAGCACACGCTGGCTGGGTGAGCTTTGCAGAATCGGAAGTTCGTTAATGAGTCCCGCAGTCCGCGAGTCGTTAATGGACGCTTCTCGTGAGACGGCCCGCTTCTGTCGGAGCACATTGTCGCGGACGACGTTCTGCAGATTGCACTCGTGAATCCGCCGCAGCCACGCGACGAACTCTGCCTCGGTATGTCCGTTGAAGAGGTCAATCTTCGCGACGGCGGAAAGGCAGGTCTGCTGGATGACATCGGACGCGTCCAGCCGCTTTTCGAGCCTCCGGCCGATCTGCCGCTTTGCCAGCAGGCGCAGCCAGGGCCGGTAACCGTCGAGGAGTTCCCCGACAGCGTCACGGTCCCCCAGACGGGCCCGCTCCAGCAGCTCAGCAAACTGGGGCTCAGTTGAATTCATGCGCGCCTTGTTCCGGAATCAACGGGGACGGTCACCGTAATACGTTGATTGTGTCGCACGATTCGACGGAATGCCCCCGGAACCCGGATAATCGGACCATCAGTGACCGCCCGGCGGGACCGACTTTCCTGTCAGGATTGACGCGTTTCCTGCAAATTGACTCCGGTTGACCGTGCTTCGAAACCAGTCGTAAGATGGCTGGTTAGACTGGAGTCTTCTATTCTGGCCCGACGATGCGGAGCTGAAGCGGCACACAAGAAGCGTTACGGACTGTTCATCTGGCCGTCGAGGTTGAATACCAGATTGGCCAGAATCGACCATCAGCGATTGGTTGTGCCGTCGGTCGAAGTCTGATTTCGTCGTGGATTGTCAGGACAGGTATCCGTTACCAGATGACCGTTTCCGGTTTCGTCCGTTGTTTCTTCCGAGGCAGGCCCGATGCATACGATCGGTAAGGTACTCGCGTTTCTGTCTGTCGGTCTCGCACTTGCCACGCTCGTTCTGTCGACCAAAGCGCTGCACGCACGCAATTCGTGGATCCGGTTTGTCGAAACCAGACGCACTGCCTACGGACCGACTATTGAGGAGTTGAGGGACCAGCGAAAGAAACTGGCGGATCGTCAGGGGGAATACGGGCGGCTGATGCACCTGTGGGCTCCGTTCATTGCGGACAACGTAACGGTTCAGCCCAACGGCCAGGACAGTATCATTCTGAGTATCGGCCCTGCGCAGAATCTTCGCGTGGACCAGATCGTTCATCTTTTCGAACCGACCGCGGACGGTGGATCGATCTACGTCGGACCTTTCAAAGTGACGGTCGCCGACCCCGCTCGTTCGGCGGCTGTCGCTGCCTGGCCACTGCGTGAGACGGACCGGCAGAACTGGCCACCGCAGCCACTTCGATTGTCGGGTCCAGGTTATCGCGTGTATGGCAGCGTCCCGAACTCGGCTCACAACAATCTGATTCACTACGCCCAGATGCTGGTTCGCAAGGACTTTCAGACATTTTCGGCCAACAACCTGCTGGCGACCCGCGACCGCGAGATTCAGATCGCCAACGAACACCTGGTCTACCGCAACAACGAATTGCACGGCGATCCAGGGTTGGAAGCCGATCGGGGTGTGCTTCCGAATTTCATGATTGACGGTTATGTCAAAGCGATTGAAGATGCCGACGAACGGCGGAACGCTCTGGCACTTCAGGTCGATGATATTCGACACAATCTGAAGCGCACCTATGATGAAGTGCAGAGGCTGCAGTCACGCAACATCGAGCTGATGAATTCTCTTGCACCGTACGAGGAGCCGGAAACCTCGCCTGCTGTCGGCGACTGAATCACCAGTCGCGTCTGCTGCGGAATTTCTGAGGATGGACTCACCACATGGGCATCAGCAACCGCGACTACGCCCGCAATGAACCGCCCACCTATGGTGGCGGCGGCGGCATCGCACCGGCGAACGATGAATGGGCGATTCGGTCCATCATCATCACGTGTGTTGTCGTGTTCTTCGCCCAGAACCTGGCGAGTGGTGTGACAAGCTGGCTGAGTCTGGACTGGCCTGGGCTGGCGGGATTCGAAATATGGCGGCTCGTGACCTATGGCTTCTGTCACGACACGAGCGGAATCGGTCATCTGTTCTGGAATATGTTCGGCCTGTGGGTCTTCAGCCGGTCGCTGGAATCGATCTATGGCCCGCGCGAAACGCTGGCATTCTTCCTGGTCACAGTCGCCATCAGCGGTGTTGTAGAAGTTGGTGTCGGCCAGGCGACGGGACATCCTGCGGGCGTCATCGGAGCCTCCGGTGGCTTGATGGGATTCATCCTGCTGGCCGCATGGCATTTCCCCACTCGACCGATCGGGCTTCTGTTTCTACCGGTCACGTTCGAACTGCGCTGGATTGCGGCCGCTTACGTGCTGATGGATGTCGTGCAGGTCATGGGAGAAGCGGACGGCGTCGCACACTTGGCGCATCTCAGCGGGGGATTGGTAGGTTATCTCTATTTCCAGTCAGGCATCCGTATTCTGCCCGGAAAATCGCACAGCCACCGGCCCGGCGGTCTGAAACGGATTCTCACGCGACTGAAGCCGCAGCGCCGAGCCCGCTCCAGTGTCAAACTATACGAACCGCCGCGTGTCGAGAACCTCGACAAAGAAGTGGATCGCCTGCTCGACAAGATCAATCGCGACGGGCGCGAAAGTCTGACGCCCGAGGAGAACGAGATTCTCCTGAAAGCCAGTGAGAAGTACCGCAACCGCGTTTGAATCCCGTCCGGGTTTGAACGCACTGCCGTCGCCAGTTCGCAGGAAGCTCCTCCAACAGGTGAACACACGAGAGACGGATTCGCCGCTTGTGTCGATTGCGCCGGAACCGGAGTAAGGCACGCTCTGGCAGACTGGCGCGAAAACACGGCGCCTGCCGAATCCTGAGCTATGTTTGCCTCGATGGTCTCATGCCCTGCGGAAGGTCTGTCGTTTGACCGGCACAACCCGCACGAACCGGGATCAGAGCTTTGGAATTGTATTTCCAGGGCACCGCTTATTGAGTGTTCGTCGGAGGTGAACCGCTCGTGTCGACACAGTCATTTGCATCCAACCAGGCCCAGACCCGCGCTGACAAAGAGAACGTCGAGTTTGAAGCGCTCAAACGGAATATCCACGGCAAGCTCGTCGAAAAACTCGACCTGTCCAGACTGGGTGACCTCGAAGGTGACACGCTGCGGCGTGAGATTCGGCTCGTCATCGAACACCTTTGTGATACAGAAAACGCGTTACTCAACCGGTCGGAACGGGAACGGTTGATTGAAGAAATTCTCGACGAAACGTTTGGCTTCGGTCCGCTGGAACTGCTGCTCAAAGAACCGGGCATCGCGGACATCATGATCAACGGTCCCAAGCACGTCTTCGTGGAAAAGGACGGCCGGATTCAGCGACACAAAGTCACGTTCCGCGACAACGCTCACCTGATGCAGATTCTGGATCGGATCGTGTCCAAGGTTGGTCGCCGTGTGGACGAAACGTCGCCGATGGTCGACGCCCGACTTCCCGACGGCTCACGTTTGAATGCGATTATTCCGCCGCTGGCCATCGACGGAGCGTCACTCACAATTCGGCGGTTTGGATCCAACCCCCTGACGCTTGAGGACCTGCTGCGCTTCGGTGCCTTCACACCTGAAATGGTCATGCTGCTGGAAGGCATCATCAAAGCGCGACTGAATTGTCTGATCAGCGGTGGTACTGGTTCCGGTAAGACCACGCTGCTCAACACGCTGTCGAGCTTTATTCCCACCGACCAGCGTGTCATCACGATTGAAGACGCGGCGGAACTGCAGCTCCAGCAGGAGCACGTTCTGCGGCTGGAAACCCGTCCGCCAAATATCGAAGGCAAGGGAAGGGTGACCGCCACCGATCTGGTGAAGAACGCTCTGCGTATGCGTCCAGACCGAATCATCATCGGCGAATGTCGTGGCCCGGAAGCGCTCGACATGCTGCAGGCGATGAACACCGGTCACGAAGGCTCACTCACGACCATTCATGCCAACTCACCCCGCGACGCCACCTCAAGACTGGAAACCATGATCAGCATGGGCGGCATCGAACTGCCGATGCGAGCCCTGCGAACTCAGTTTGCCGCCGCTGTCGACATGATCATTCAGGTCAATCGTCTTCAAGGCGGTCCGCGCAAGGTCACTCACATTACCGAAGTGCTGGGCATGGAAGGCGAGACGGTGATCATGCAGGACATCTTCAAATTCAATCAGGAAGGCATCGACGAAACGGGCCGGGCATACGGAAGTTTCGAAGCAACCGGTGTCCGTCCAGGTTTTATGGACCGGCTGGAAGCTTCTGGCGTGCGTCTGCCCGCCAACCTGTTTGCTCCACGCACACTTGGCGGATAACGGCCGAATGTAGAAACCGCACTTGTGCGGCTCGACTACTCACTCGCGAGCACCCCGGACAAGTCTGGCTACTTCAGACACAGGACCAATAGTCATGGGCGAACTCTTGATTCCCATCGCCATCTTCGCTGCAGTCTCCGTGCTCGCCGCTGCGCTGATGTTTCTGTTGAGGGACGAAACCGACACACAAACGGAAGATCGTCTCGAGATTCTCACCGGTCGCAAGACACAGGCAGAGGCCGACCAGGGAATCATGAAGGCAGACTTCCTGGATTCCGCCGGTGGATTCGCCGGAATTTTCACACGCATGTCGAAGAGAGTCGAAGACTTTGCCCTGTTCTTCGACCAAGCTGATTCTCCGATCCGCCCGGACCAGTGCATCATGATCAGCATCGGTTGCCTGATCCTGGGAGTTGTGGCTGGCTGGGCCTCACACGCACCGATCCCGCTCTGGCCGGTTTTCGGTCTCGTTTTTGCGTGCATGCCGGTTGGCTGGCTGGCGTGGCGTCGTCGCGGACGATTCAAGAAGTTCGCCAGACAGCTTCCCGATGCGATGGAACTGATTGCCCGTGCTCTGCGTTCCGGTCACTCGCTCAGTTCCGGAATCAACGTTGTTGTTGAGGAGATGCCAGCACCCGTCTCGACGGAATTCATGATGGCCTATGAGGAACACAATCTCGGCGTGCCCATCGAAAATGCACTCAAAGGAATGCTTCGTCGGATGCCCAACATCGACCTGAAATTCTTCGTCACTGCAGTGGCTATTCAGAAACAGGCAGGTGGCGACCTGGCCGAAATTCTGGACAAAATCGGCCACATCGTTCGCGAGCGTTTCAAAATCATGGGGCAGGTGCAGGCCCGGACCGGCGAAGGCCGGATCAGCGGTATCGTGCTGCAGGCAATGCCGATTGCCCTGTTCCTGGTCGTCTACTACATGAATCCCGATTACGTGATGCTGCTGTTCCAACGCGAACTCGGCAAACAGATGCTGATGATGGCCGTGGGGGCGCAAATCGTGGGGGCGTTCGTGATCAAGAAAATCGTCGATATCAAAATCTGAGACGTCCTCCACGCTGGAGGTACTTTGCGTCTCATTCGCTGAAGACAGGACTGTGCAATGGAGATTTCGGAATTCACACCGTGGATCGTGTTCGGCGTCATCACGGTCATGCTGTGGGCGCTGTTCAACTTCTTCTCAAGTGACAAATCACGAGCCACCGAGCGGCTGGAAGAACTGCGCGACCCGACGCTGCGCAGTTCGGACAAAGCAGCCGACCGGCAGGCTACTGTCAACATGCTTTCGAAGGCCGCCCCGGCGCTGTCGAAAGCACTTGAGCCCAAGTCGGATCTCGAAAAGGACGCCCTGAAGGTGCGTCTTGCCAATGCCGGATTCAATTCCCCCAGCGCGCCGCAATTGTTTCTGGCAACCAAGGTCGGGCTGGGTCTGGTTTGCCTTCTGGTTGGCTCGGCATTCGGGCTGCTCAAGTGGGGCATGAATATGGATGGCCTGACGGCGATGAGCATCGCCGGCGCTGTGGGCTTTTACGGACCGGAAATCTGGCTCTTCGTCGTTCGAAGAGCGCGAATGGATAGTGTTTTTCTGTCACTTCCCGATGCGCTCGATCTGTTGGTCGTATGTGTCGAAGCAGGCCTGGGTCTGGATGCCGCGATGCGAAAAGTCGCAGAAGAGCTAGCGGATTCAGCGCCAGACACCTGCTATGAATTCAGCCTGTGCAATATGCAGCTGCAGATGGGCCGCCGCCGCAAAGAAGTGCTGCACGATCTGGGGATCCGGGCCGGTGTTGATGATATGAAGGCTCTGGCCGCCATCCTGATTCAGGCCGAGAAGTTCGGCTCGTCCATTGCCAAGGCGCTGCGAACGCAGTCGGATTCAATGCGTGTGAGGCGCACTCAGATGGCCGAAGAACGGGCTCAGAAGGCCTCAGTGAAAATGATGATTCCAATGGTGCTGTTCATTTTCCCGGGCGTGTTCGTCGTACTCGTCGGCCCGGCCGCCATCATGATGCTCGAAAACCTGCTGAACGATTAGCCGCCAAAATCGTCGAACCGAATGTTCTCTGGCTCGACACCCAGATCGTCGAGCATCTTGAACACGGCGTTGTTCATCATCGGCGGCCCGCACAGGTAATACTCGATGTCCTCGGGAGCCGGATGATTCGCCAGGTAGTTGTCGAGCACGACCTGATGAATGAAGCCGGTGTGGCCGTCCCAGTTGTCTTCCGGGACCGGGTCTGACAGTGCGATATGGAACTTGAAGTTCGGGAACTCTTCTTCGATCTCACGGAAATGATCAATGTAGAACAACTCTCGCACACTGCGACCGCCGTACCAGTACGCGACCTTGCGTTTTGTTTTACGGTTCTTGAACAACTCAAAGATATGACTTCGCAGCGGAGCCATTCCCGCTCCGCCTCCGATGTACAGCATTTCAGAATCGCTGTCGTTGATGAAGAACTCTCCATACGGCCCCGAGATTGTCACTTTATCACCGGGCTTGCGTCCGAAGATGTATGACGAGACCTGGCCGGGAGGTGCGCCTTCGGGTGATCTCGGTGGCGGCGACGCGACGCGAACGTTGAGCATGATGATGCCCTTTTCGCCCGGATAGTTCGCCATCGAGTACGCGCGAATCACTGGATCTTCGACCTTCGACTTGAATCGCCACACGTCGAACTTGTTCCAGTCTTCGTGGTACTCATCTTCGATGTCGAAGTCGCGATAGGACAATTCGTGCGGCGGAACTTCGATCTGGATGTAGCCGCCGGATTTGAAGTTCACCTGCTGACCTTCCGGCAGGCCGAGTTTGAATTCCTTAATGAACGTGGCGACGTTGCGGTTAGAGATGACCTCACATTCCCACTTCTGCGTTTCGAGCGCGTCGTCCGGCACGACAATCTGCATATCCTGTTTCACGGCCACCTGACACGACAGCCGGCAGCCATCTCGAGCTTCCCGTTTATTGATATGCGATTTCTCGGTCGGCAGGATGTCACCGCCGCCAGCCACGACTCTCACTTTGCATTGAGCACACGTCCCGCCTCCACCACAAGCCGACGACACAAAGATGCCTTCGGCGGCCAGCGCATTGAGCAGCTTGCCGCCGGCCGGAATGGTCAATTCTTTCTGTTCATTGACCGTGATCTGAACAAGGCCCGACGCGACGAGTTTCTCGCGCGCAGCCAGAATCACCTGGACAAGTGCCAGTACGATTCCCGTAAACATCACGACGCCAAGAATGATTTCCATAGCTCGTCTGCTTGAACTCTCAATGTTCGTCGGCGGGAAAAATGCGGCTAAGGATCGTCCTTGAATTAAGTGTCACATTGTCGTCTTTCGCTCCGCGAAAGAACGCACTTTCGCGGAGCGAAAGGCGACACTTAATGATCGAACGGTCCAAATCAAAACGAATTACAACTGGATTCCGCCCAGTGCCATAAAGGCCATCGCCATCAGACCGACGGTGATAAAGGTGATGCCCAGTCCCTGAAGTCCATCCGGGACGTTGCTGTATTTCAGCTTTTCACGGATGCCGGCCAGCGCAGCGATGGCCAATGCCCACCCGACTCCTGAACCCACTCCAAATGTCACGCTCTCGGCAAAGTTGTAGTCACGTTCCACCATGAACAGAGTCCCGCCGAGGATGGCACAATTCACCGTGATCAACGGCAGGAAGATACCCAACGAGTTGAACAGAGCAGGGAAATAGCGATCCAGCGTCATCTCCAGAATCTGCACCATGGCCGCGATGGTTCCGATGTAGCTGATCAGCCCGACGAATGTCAGATCCACTCCGGAGAAACTGCTCGATAGCCAGCTCAACCCGCCCTCCTTCAGCAGGTGCTGAAAGATGAGATTATTAAGCGGCACTGTGATGCCCTGAATCACAATCACGGCAGCGCCCAGACCCATGGCAGTTTTCACGTCCTTGGACACCGCCAGGAACGTACACATGCCCAGGAAGAAGGCCAATGCGAGGTTTTCGACAAAGGCTGCCTTCAGAAACAGGCTGGCGTGATGTTCGATGAGTTGCATGTATTCCATGAATCGATCTCAACTCGGGTTCTACAGTTACCGACCGACCTGTTCGGTGTATTTGCTTCTGATCGCCCAGATGATCAGGCCAATCAGAAAGAAAGCACTCGGCGGCAGCAGCATTAATCCGTTGGGAACGTACCAGCCGCCGTTGGATGTTGTGGGTAAGATGTCGAATCCCAGTAGCTGACCTTTGCCCAGTAGCTCGCGGAAGAATGCGACCGTAACCAGGATGAAGCCGTAACCCAGACCATTGCCCAGGCCGTCGAAAAAGCTCATCACCGGGCCGTTCTTCATGGCGTAACCTTCCGCCCGACCCATCACGATACAGTTCGTGATGATCAGTCCCACAAAGACGGAAAGCTCTTTACTGAGGCTGTAGAAATATGCCTTCAGGAATTGGTCAACGAGGATGACCAACGACGCAATGATCGTCATCTGAACGATGATACGAATGTTGTTGGGAATCCAGGCCCGAATCAGTGAGATCGCAAAACTCGACAGAGCCGTCACCATGATCACCGCGACCGACATGACCAGAGCCGTGTCCAGCTTAGTTGTCACAGCCAGCGCTGAGCAGATACCAAGGATCTGCAGAGTGATTGGGTTGTCCCGGAAGACTGGTTTCAACAGCACGTCTTTGGGTTTCTCAGCCATCTGAGGTTTCCGATTCGTTCTCGGCACGCAGGTTTTCGAGGTACTTCCCGAAACCATGCGGACCCAGCCAGTACTGCACCAGCGCCGTTACACCGTTTGAGGTAATGGTCGCGCCACTCAGACCATCCACTTCAAAGGGGGCTGTGGCACGGTCTGGATTGACCTGGCCCTTCAGTACCTTGATCTTGATCGATCTGCCATCAATCTCGCCGAAGGCCTTCTTGCCATTCCAACTGGCCTTCCACTTCGCGTTGTCGACCTCGCCGCCCAGTCCGGGCGTCTCGCCGTGCTCGTAGAAAGTAATCCCTCGAATCGTGAGTCCGTCCGATTCCAGCGAGATGAAACCATACAGAGTCGACCAAAGCCCCTTGCCGTAAACGGGCAGAACAATTTGATCGAGAACTCCATCGGCGTTCCGTATCTTGTAGACATTAGAAAACATGGCTCTGTTCGCGATCTGCGGCAGTTGGCCGGATGGGATCGCTGTAACTCGGCCCTGCGCAACTTCTTTGCGCGGATCAAAGTTCTTCAGATCAATCTGTTCGTACTCCGCGTCCTGCTCGCTGATTTCCGTGCCTCCGCCCCGATCGCTTCCCAACACGACGAGTGCTGTCTCCACCTGACGAAACTCTCGTTCGATGTCGGTAGCCGAGACATCGTCATCCGGAGAAAAGACCCCGGCGACACGCAGAATATTCTGCTGGATGTCGAGCCTCTTGTTCTCCTGTTGTCTCGGGCGCAGCACGACGGCAGCGGTCGAGACCAGAACCGAGCAGACCAGGCACAACAGCGTCGCGACGACGATTGTCTGTTTGCGTTCATCAGCGATCATTGCGGGCGAGCCTCCGTTTGATGTTGCCTCGCACGACGAACCAGTCAATCAATGGAGCGAAGACATTACTAAACAGAATCGCCAGCATGATTCCTTCCGGATAAGCCGGATTGATCACGCGGATCAGAATCGTAAGAAAGCCAATCAACAGACCATAAATCCACTTCCCGGGATTTGTCATCGCGGCCGACACAGGATCGGTCGCCATGAAGACCGTGCCGAATGCCAGGCCACCGACGACCATGTGCCAGTGCGCGGGCATCTGGAACATTGGATTTGTGATCCCCTCGTTCCCGGAGACACCATTCAGCACGGATGCGAAGGCGTAAGCCCCGATGATCACTCCAGCCATAATTCGCCAGGCACCAACGCCCGTTCCGATCAGAATGACGGCACCAATCAGGCAGGCGAGAGTTGACGTTTCTCCCATGGAACCCTGCGTGACTCCCAGGAAGGCCTCCGACCACGATTCGGTGACTGCCTGCATGCCGACCTGAAGATCGGCGACAGCCAGAGCTCCCAGAGGAGTTGCGCCAGTAAAGCCATCACACGCGGTCCACACCTGATCGCCAACGATTGCCGTGGGATAAGCGAAGTAGAGGAATGCGCGGGCGGTCAGAGCCGGGTTGAGGAAATTACGACCGGTGCCTCCAAAGACCTCTTTCCCAATCACCACGCCGAAGCTGATTCCGACGGCGATCTGCCACAATGGAATTGTCGGTGGCAGCGTGAGCGGAAATAGAACTCCCGTGACCAGGAACCCTTCGTTGATCTCGTGCTTGCGCACGATACTGAACAGGGCCTCCCACGCACCGCCAACCATATTTGTGACAAGGTACGCCGGGATGAAATAGAAAGCGCCGTGGATCAGGCAGACAAAAAAGTTGGTCGGGCTGTAGCCCACGGCGTTAATAAAGGCGTAACGCCAGTTGCCGTGTTCTTCGAAGGTGGGCATGGACACCACTGTGCCGGCTTCCACAACGCAGCCATCCGGTTGCAGCGACTGAATGCTGAGGTTGGCCTGGTAGCCTGTATTCCACATCGCCATGACAATGCAGGGAATCAGAGCGACCACGACAGTGGTCATCATCCGCTTCAGATCCATGCCGTCGCGCACATGCGACGGGCCGCGCGTCACGTCGCCCGGTGTGTACAGGAACGTGTCCGCTGCTTCATACAGCGGATACGCCCAGTGCAGCTTCCCGTTTTCTGAGAAGTGCGGCTCGATCTTATCAAGGAACCGTCGCAGCGGTTTCATCGGTGGCTTTCGCAAGTCGTTCGTTAGTCGTGACGCGATTCAGTGGGGAGTCTGGTGAATGGACAACCAAATCAATTCAATGATTGCAGGCGACGGTCATCCTTCGCTTGCAATCCGCGTGAGGTTTTCCCGCAGGATCGGGCCATAGTCATATTTGCCCGGGCACACGAACGTGCACAGGGCAAGGTCTTCTTCGTCGAGTTCGAGAGCTCCAAGTGCGACAGCCTGGTCGGTGTCACCAACAATCAAAGCACGCAGCAGAAACGTCGGCAGGATATCGAGTGGCATGACCTTCTCGTACATACCGATTGGTACCATGGCCCGGCGACTGCCCTCTGTAGACGTTGTAAAATCATATTTCTGTTCTGGCCGCAGGAACGCAGACGCAAACACTCGCTTGATTGAGAACTTGTTCACACCTGGCTTCTGCCAGCCCAGGAACTCTCGCTCACGGCCTTCGAGCAGTGCCGAAACCTGCACGTGATATCGGCCGAGGAACGAATTGATGCCGCTCATCGTTCGTCCTGACAGGACGGAACCCGAGACGACTCGCACATCACCGTCTACCAGTTCGCTGGCGGTCAGATCCGTGGCGGATGCGCCGAGTTGCGTGCGGATCAGACGAGGTTTCTTCATCCCTGGGCCACCCAGCGCGACAATTCTTTCGTTGTCCAGTTCGCCGGTGTTGAACAGATGTCCGATCGCCATGACGTCCTGGTAACCAATATGCCAGACCGTCCTGGTCTCGCTGACCGGGTCGAGCAGGTGGATGTGTGTCCCGACCAGCCCGGCCGGATGCGGACCTTCGAATTCCTCAGTGACGACGCCCGGAACCGTGTTGCCTGGTAGAGTAGCGCCGGCTCGTTTGATGACGTAAACCGGACCCTCGGTCAGATGGCGGATGACCTGCAGTCCGTGTTCGAAGTCCTGCGGTCGTGAATTGATGATGGGCTCGGGGCGTGCCGCCAGCGGATGGCTGTCGATCGCTGTCACGAAGATCGAATGCGGCGTTGTTTGAGGCGATGGAACTCCACTGAATGGACGCGTGCGAAATGCCGTCCACAGCCCGGATTCCAGCAGATTCTCGACAACTTCGTCTCGCGTCAGCCCCGTGAAATCTGCGCCGGCGTATGAACGGAACGTTTCGGCTTCGTCGCCGGAGACCTCGATGACGACCGACTGGAACGCGCGTTTGGCTCCACGATTGACTGCCGTGACTTTGCCGGCCGCGGGGGCAGTGTAGCGAACTTCGGGATTCTTTTTGTCTGTGAAGAGCAGTTGTCCGTGTTTGACGGCATCACCCTGGGCAACCTGCATTGTCGGCTTGAGTCCGACGTAATCGGCTGCGACAACGGCCACCGAACGGACCGCTGGTCCGTCGTGGATTTCCTGCTCAGGCGCGTGAGCGATCGGAAGATCGAGTCCTTTGATAATCCGTCTCATGGCGGGCGATCGCCCCTGTTCCTCAGTGAAGTCGGCGCTTGCGATCCGACCAGTCTCAAACAGAAACGCCCCACAGCGGTTGATTCCCATCGGAAAATTCGGCCGGTGCGAGGCAGCACTACTACCGGCGATGGAGTGTACTGAGTGGGGTCGGATTTTGTAGCCAGGCGTCCGAGCTGCGGGAGATGCCGTTCCCGAGTTCAGGAACGCGTTGCGACCGGCGAAGATCCAGCCGGGTATGCGATGCCCTACCATCCGGCGTCGCGGTTGTGATTTCTTTGAAGTGGAGCGGAAATGCACGCAGTTGTGCTGACATTCGATCGCCTGCCAGCCCACATGATCGGCTGCTACGGCAATGAATGGATCGAGACGCCCGGGTTTGACGCTCTGGCCGCAATCGCGCATGTCTTTGAACGGCATCTGGTCGAATTGCCAAGTCCCGCAGGGGCGTCGCATCCGTGGTGGACTGGCCGATTTGAGTTCTTTTCCCGTCCCACCGGGACAACAGTTTTCGAGGCTCTTGCGGCTGACGGGGTCCGTTGCCGTCTGGTGACCGAACGCACGGAAGGACTTCCCGAACAGGGACTGGACAGCATCGAACGTGTTGCCGGATCGCATGGCCTGGATGTCCCGCACGCCAATGTTCCGTTTGCCCGGCTGGTCCAACGCGGGCAGGAGCTGATCGCCGAATTCGATGCGGAGCAATCCGAGCTGCTTTGGCTGCATTCAGAGGGCATACCGTCTCCGTGGTTACCACCGGAGTTCTTTGCGGGATTGTATCTGGACGAACTTGAGGACCGGCTCGATGGGAGCGGACAGGAACTGGCTGGCCAGGTACTTGAACAACTGCGTGACGACCCGGTGCTTGCGACCCTGCTGCTGTCTGAACACGACGAGGTTGAATCAGAAGACGACGTTGACGCAGAGACCGAACCACTCGACGCGGCCTTTGGCGAAGCCGGGCTGGCGATTGCCCGGTTTGTGTTTGGCGGATACGTCTCACTGATCGATCACTGGCTGCAGAAACTGACTGCGACACTGGCGGCCAGCCCTCACGACGTGCTTTTCATTGTGTCGGCTTCTGGCGGGCATTCCTTCGGAGAGCAGCGGTCGTTTCTGCGGGATGCAGGGCAGACACCGGCCGAATCTGTGACTCCGCCATTCGGCGACCAGACACTGCAGACACCTCTTCTGTTGGCGCGTCCAGGGACTCAGACCGAAGGGGCAAGGATTCTGGCATTGGTGCAACCGCCGGAGATCCCCGCCACTCTTTGCGACTGGTTTGATGCGACCTCCAGCCCGGAGTGGTGCGAGGGCACGAGTCTGCTGGACCGAGCGGGATCGGCCGGCATCGCCGGCAGGGAATCAACGGTCCATCTGGGCGATTCCGGAGAAATCGGGCTCCAGGACAGGCACTGGTTCGTCACGACCCGCCGTGACGCAATCGACAACGCCAGTGACGATATCGACGCGGTGAACACCCCCCGGCTGTTCCGCAAACCTGACGATTTCTGGGAAGTCCACAATCTGGCCGAGCAGTCACCGGATGAATGCCAGCGTCTGCTGAAACTTCTGCAGAGTCGGGTCGCTGGCCGAGATTCGTGAGGCTCTGATCTGTACCAGATTGCGGGAACGGAGTACTGGTCCGCCATGGACGGGCAGCAGCCAGACATTCATACGGAAGCCTCGCGCCGGACGCTGTTTCAGCGGGCGCGTGTCGTCGCACTGCTGACGCTTCTCAGCCGTGTCCTGGGGCTGGTGCGAGACGGCTGCATGGCGATGCTGTTTGGCCTTGGCCCAATCCTGGATGCGTTCACCGTTGCGTTCCGTGTCCCGAACATGGCCCGTCAGGTTTTTGGAGAAGGTGCACTCTCAACGGCATTCCTGCCCGTCTTCATCCGTGACCGCGAACGCGCCGGGACCGCCGCTGCATTCCGGACGGCAACCGCCGTTCTGGCAGCGACCGCAGCGACATTGCTGGTTCTGGTATTAACCGTCGACGCGGCGATTCTCATCGCCCGAGGCACACTGCCGCTGACAGACGAAGCCCGGCTGCTGCTGGGCCTGACCGCCGCCATGCTGCCGTATCTGATGCTCGTCTGCGTCCTCGCACAGGCATGTGCTGTCATGCATGGACTCGGTGAATTCTCGATCCCGGCCCTGTTTCCCGTACTCCTTAACGCCATCTGGATCATCATTGCGTGGGTGATTGGACGCTCGGCACTGGAGACGGTCGAGAGTGTCTACGTGATCGCGGCAGCCATCCCGGCCATCGGCATTCTGCAACTCGTCCTGTGCGTCCCCACGCTGCGACGGCTGGGATTCCGCTACGAGTGGGACTGGGCGGGCAGCCGGACGCGGCTGGGCGAAATCACGCGAACGATGCTTCCAGTTGTGCTCGGGTTGTCGATCACACAACTCAACACACTGTGCGACAGCCTCATCGCATGGGGGCTGACGGCTCCCAGCGACAACTCAGTGACGGGATGGCTGTCCGAATACCCGCTGAGCGAAGGGACGGCCGCGGCGCTTTATTACGGGCAGCGTCTTTATCAGTTCCCCCTGGGCGTCTTTGCCGTGGCGCTGGGAACGGTGATCTTTCCCCTGCTGACGACGCACGCCGAACGTGGACTGCACGACCTGTTTCGGCAGGACCTCGTCCGCGGTCTGCGAATGGTCATCGCCATTGGCATCCCTGCGAGTGTGGGTCTGTTCCTGATCGCGCTGCCATTGACGCGTCTGTTGTTCGAACGTGGCGCATTCAACCGCACTGATTCCGAACAGACCGTGGGAATCATCGCGATGTACGCCATCGGCGTCTGGGCGGCATGTGCGCTGTTGATCGTTCATCGGGCGTTCTACGCACTCGGCGACCGCATCACGCCGCTGCGAATCGGCCTGTTCTCGGTGGTGATCAACCTTGTCGGCAGTCTGTTGCTCGTTTTCGTCCTGGCCGGACGCGGGCTCGCCCTGGCGACTTCGCTGAGCGTCACATTGCAAATGCTGGTCTGCGTGTGGCTGTTGTCACGACGTGTTGAGGGATTCGTCTGGCGACCGGTTCTCGACGCACTGGCCCGAACAGTGGTGGCATCGGCACTGATGGCCGGCGCCTGCCTGGTGTCAGCCGGGTTGGCCGGATCTTACTCAGCAGATACCACCTGGAACCGCACCGTTGATTTGCTCATCCCGCTGGCATCGGGAGTCGCGACATATCTGCTGGTGGCTCACTTGCTGGGGCTGCGTGAACCATTCGACCTGCTGACACGCCGGTGTCGGGACGACATCTGACAACTCGCCCGACAAAGCAGTGGCTGCTATACCTGACGCGACGACTCGTGTGACCATTCGACCGTTACGCGTGCGTCTTACTCGGTACTCGATTGAAACACAGAGGCACAGAGGTCACGGAGCGACGACAACAGACGAACTCCGTGTGCTCTGTGCCTCTGTGTTTTAAATCAGCCCAGAGAGGATCCAGCTGCGGCTGTGTTCCGCACTGGACTCGTGGCCGGTTTCGTTTCAGCAATGGATTGGCAACATGATCACACGCATCACAGGTCGGCTCGTTCATCTGGGAGAAGCCGTCGCGACCATCGCGGCGGGACCGTTCGAATACGAGGTCCAGGTTCCCGAGTTTGTCCGCCGACAATTGCAGTCGTCGGTTGGCGATGATGTCAGCCTGATGACTCAGGAGTACCTGGAAGGCAACGTCCAGCAGGGTCGGCTGTATCCGCGCATGGTCGGTTTCATGAACGCTGCCGAGCGTGACTTCTTCGCGACCATCTGTCAGGTCGACGGCGTCGGCGTCAAAAAGGCACTGCGAGCGATGGTGCGTCCCGTGCGTGAAGTTGCAACGGCGATCGAGGAGCAGGATGTCAAACTGCTGAGCACACTGCCCGGAGTCGGGCCGGCCATGGCGGAGCGAATCGTTGCCAAACTCCGTCGCAAGATGGCGAAGTTCGCGCTGATGGTTGGTCACGAGTTTCCCGACCAGGCGGCGCGGCCATCGGTGGCGGAAGACGCGTATCAGGCACTGATCAGCCTCGGGCATTCACCCGCGGAAGCCCGCGACAAAATTGAAGCCGCAATCAAATCGAAACCGAAAGCCAAATCGATTGATGAACTGCTGGTCGAGGTCTATCGCCGCAATCGCGAGTGACGACTCTGCAGATTGACGACAGAACATCGCTGCGTGCTGCAAACCGAACCGGTCCTACTCAATCACGCCTAGTCGCTGTTTCATGGCCACCTGCGAGGGCGTGTCACGGATGACGACATCACTTCCGGGCTGGCTCATCGTTGCGTACGGACCAAACTTGAGACGTTGATCGACACACTGAACGGGACTCCAGAATTTCCAGTGCCATTGCCATGCGACAATTCGATACGGCTGCGTGTTTGTGGTTTTCATCGCTCTGATTCCCTCGAATTGCGGTCGCGTTGACTCCGTGAATCGCTCCACTGATTCTCTAAACGTGGACCGAAATCGCGTTCCGCCAGAAAATCCTCAGAAACTGCCAATTTCGTCTGATTGGACATCAGGCAGCGGGTGGATGGCACGTGCTGCCGGAAATGGCTGTCCGACACACGTTGGTCGACGATGCGGCATTGGCTGCAATTGACATAAAACATCGCTGGCGGACATCTGACGGGTAAATTCAGGCCCCGCCCAGCTCACGTCGCAGACGTCGCAGCACACGCGACTTTGCCTGTCGGACGGCGTTAGCACTGATCTCGAACTGCTCAGCTACGTCCGATGTCGGACGTTCGTGTACAACCGCCTGCCAGAAAATCTGCCAGGTGCGATTCTCGAACTCGCAACGCACCAGTTCCAGACCGCGACGAAAAAGAGCGTTCATTTCGGACGGCTCAGTGAATTCGTCCGGGTTGTCGGACAGAGACTCAGCGACCTCAGCCAGTTGCTGCCACGCGGCCGTGCCACCGGCGGCCTGTGTTTGCCGAGCCCGCAGTCGAAACCAGTCCCGCATTTGATTCCTGGTAATCGTCCACAGCCAGCCACGGAAGGTGGCTTCCGGCCGCAGTTCGAAACCGTCAACCGCACGGGCGACCGAGGCGAACACATCCTGCAGCACGTCCGCGGCATCGTGCTCACCCAGGCCCTGTCGTCGGCACCAGTGAAAGATCAATGGGCCATATAGCTCGGTGAGTCGGCGCCAAGCGTCAGGATCACGTTGCGCGACCTGTTCGAGCAGGCTGGGCGACGTGGCGCTCAGCGATGTTCCGTTGCTGCGTGAATCCGGCATGTCGAGTCTGTTGTTTGTTCGCAGGTCGGCGATCGTGTGTCCGGGTTTATATCGAGTCACCAGGACCAGACGCTCGCGCGAAACGCTGGTGACGACTGTCCGACGTGCAGAATCGAACCTATCCTGTCCGACACTGACTGAACTCGTTCTCTCCGGCTCACAAGGAGCATTACCGTGCTGAATCGCCTGCCCGCAACACTCACCTTCGGAATCGCTTTCGTCGTGCTGGTTACAAAGTCCGCCTCAGCCGAAACGTGGCCGCAGTTTCGTGGAACGACTGGCAGCGGCGTCTCGAGCGAGTCGGACCTTCCCACGGAATGGTCGGAAAGCAACAACGTACTCTGGAAAACAGACCTGCCCGGTTTCGCGAACTCGTCACCAGCCGTCACGGAGAAGTACGTCGTTCTGACCACGCAGGCGAAAGACGATTCGCTGTGGGTGCTCGTGCTGGATCGAAAGACAGGAGCCGTTCGGCAGAAGATCAACGTTGGCAAAGGCAAGCTGGCCGCCAAAGGTCCAGCCAACCTGTACGCTCACCGACACAATGCTGCGACTCCATCGCCGATCGCACAGGACGATCGTGTCTGGGCATTTTTCGGGACAGGGCTGCTGGTTTGCCTGAATGCAGGAAACGGTGACGTCGTCTGGAAGAAGGACATGGTCAAGGAGTACGGCGTCTACGACATCACGTTTGGTATGGGCTCTTCGCCGCGCCTGTGGGGCGATCAGTTGTATGTCTCGTGTCTGACGAAGGGCGCGACATACATCGTGGCACTGGATGCGGCAACGGGCAGCGAGAAGTGGAAAGTCGACCGCACGCTGCCGGCCAAAGATGACGGCCCGGATGCCTATTCAACACCGATCGTCGCGGGCAACCAGTTACTGATTTCCGGTTCGGATCACGTTAACGCTTACAACCTGCTGACGGGCAAACAGGAATGGGTGTGCGATGGCCTGACAATCGACAGTCCCTACGGCCGCGTCATCGCTTCGCCCGTTCCGACACCGGAAGGCATCGTAATCGCCGCGTCTGGAAACCCAGGCGGTGGTGGTAAGGGACGCGTCATCGCAGTCAACACAGTGGATGGCAAGGGCGACTTGAGCAGCCGCAAGGTCTGGACTCAGCCCAAATCGTCACCAGATTCCTCGACGCCTGTCGCTCTCAACGGTCTGGTATTCATGGCGGCCGACAATGGCGTCGTCACCTGCGTCGATGTGAAAACCGGCGACGTGAAGTACACGAAGCGGCTCTCGAAAGGGCCGTACCACGCCGCATTGGTCGCTGGCGACAACAAAATCTACCTGCAAAGTTCGACCGGTACATGCACAGTGCTGCAGGCCGACGACACGGGCAAGGTGCTGGCCGAGAACACTCTTCCTGGCCAATTCTATGCGACGCCAGCGATCAGCGACGGCGTGATCTTCCTGCGGGCCTACGAACGCATCTTTGCGATCGCGCAGTGAAGATCGCACGCCCAGTATTTGTCCCCTCTCCCCCGTGGGGAGAGGGTTAGAGTCTTTCATCGAGTCATGCGCGCCGTTTGCTCGCATCTCCGTAGCATGGGCCCCCGGCCCGTGGCGTGGCGTGAACACGGGCCGGGGGCCCATGCTACTTTGGTTGCGGTTGTAGGCCGCGCTAGTAGGGAGTGGGGCGTCAAGCTGGTTGCGCATCGTCGCCGTTGCCCACGAATGAGACGACCAGCATCAGCAGGAAGAATGCCGTGTTCAAAGCAAGCGCGAGCGATGGTTCGTAGACCGTCGCCGCAAACAGAAGAATGCAGATCGGTATGAGAAACGCTCGGACGCCGGTGTTACCGCTGCCTGTGCTGGCATTCCATGAGTGTGCCGGATTCGCATCGGCCGCTGTCACAACCCGGTTATAGACCATGATGGCGAACATCGATGCCACGCCGATCATTGTGAAAATCAACCACATGGACCACGGCTCGTAGGCCTCCCACAGAAGCTGCCGTGTCTCCCACGCATCAACGCCGACGGTCCGTTCGAAGAAGGGCAGCACGTCGAATTTTGAGAGAGCATTGACTTCCGCTGCCGGTACGTTGTGTTGCTCGATCAGATAACGCTTCGCGAGAACGGTCTTGTCGCCATTCTCCTGATAGAGGTTCCCGGCGATGATGCTGCCGATCGACCAGCCGATGCCCACTGTGAAATTCACGTAGCCCATGTAAAGGCCTTCACGTCCCGGCGGAGCGATCCCGGCCAGGTATCGCATTTTCGTCGGGCTGGCCAACATCTCACCCAGCGAGAACAGGCAGATGGCCCCGATGATCCACCAGCCACTCATGCTCATTCCGAGTGCGTAGATTCCGACAGCAGAAACGGCGATGCCCACAATGATCGCCGTCAGCGAGCGCATCTTGCCCGTCAGATAACCGACGACGAATGCCAGCAGGCTGATCAGCGCTGCATTGACGTTGATCATCCACTCCTGAGTCAAGTTGCCGCCGTTGACGGTTGGTACAAGGTCGGTGCCGAAGATATTGCTCAGGAACTGCGCCACCATGCGCGAGTCGACCCAGTCGTCAATGAAGTTCGGGAGGATGTCGAACAATTGATAGAACATCAGCCAGAAACCAGCGAAGCTGATTGTGAAAAAGAACAGCCGCGGTTCCAGCAGTCCCTTGACGGCGCGGTACAGCAGCACTCCAGGACCGGTCGTTGTGACTTCTTCAGGCCGCGCTGGCTCCTTGAAAAACATGAGCGGTATGAAATTGAGAGCGATCCCGGCCGAGCAGGCCAGAAACACGTACTCCCATTCCAGCACGCGCAGATAGCCAGCCATCAATGGTCCGAGGAATCCGCCGACGTTGACCATCTGATAGAACAGGCCCCATCCGAGTGAGGCCGCATTCTTCGGCATCTGAGCAGCGATCAACCCCTGCACGCCGGGTTTGAAGATGGCGGTTCCGAAAGCCAGAAACATGGCTCCCGCGAAGAAGATGCCGTAGGCACTGTCGGTACCAAGTGGACGCGCTTCGCTGAGCGGCATACCACACAGCATCTCAGAAAGCAGAACGGTATAGCCCATAATCAGGTAGCCGATGATCTTGAGGACCGTCGACACCGCGATGTTGATCTTGTAGCCGTAGCGGTCGGCGAAACCACCGGACAGAATCGGTATGAACGACTGCACGACAGCCCAGACGCCGTAGATCTGGCCCTTTTGAATCTGTGTCAGTTCGGGCCCGCCCTCCTGAAACGCCGCCACAATGAACACGGGCAGCACGACGCGCGCGCCGTAATAGGCAAACCTCTCGACCAGCTCCATCCAGTTCGCGATCCAGTAGACTCGACTCAGCGACGCAAACTGCTTGCGAAACGGCTCAGCGGAAAGTTCGGTCGAGTCTTGTGGTGCGGCCATGAGTTCCCTTGATTGAATTCACGCTGGCGGTGTTTACGGATGCGTACTGAGCAGCATCGGTCCGGTTTCTTCAATTTGAACCCGTACGGCAATCGGAAAGTCGGAGGCCAGTCCCACCGCGCCACGATATTCTTCATACAGTTCTGGCGGAGCGGTGAACTCTGTGATCTGAACTGTATTGTGGCCAGGCCGCAGCGTCCTGGGTTTCACCGAAATCGTTAACAGATGGAGCAACGGCCCGCGGTCGGAACTGGCTGCAAGAAGCATCTGATGGGCACGCCGTTTGAACATGGTGTTTTCGGCACTGACTTCGGATTCATCGACCAGCCGGCAACCCTGATGCTCGACCAAGTGTGTCCGCACAGCCTTCGTCCAGAAGTCCAGGCTGGCATCATTGGACACATCAAATTCGCGGTACCAGACGCGAGCATCGTCTGGTGAAATCGCCTGCAGTTCGTCGCGACTCGATTTCAACAACACAAATCCGTCCGGGACGTCGACGGGCTTCCTGCCGGTGAACCATTTGCTGACGATTGCAGCTTTCCCGATGTCCGCCTCCATTTGAAATCCACTCAACACGTGCTCGGGACCCAGCCGGTTGATCCACGCGAAGGGACTCGTGTGGTTCAGGCCTGCGAATGACCTTCTCTTAAATTGCACCTTGACCGTTGAGTAGGTGATCTGGCTATCCAGTTTTTTCAGGTTCCCTTTGAGTGACTCGATCTCCAGCGTGACTTTGCTCAGTTGCTCTTCGAGCTTTAACAGTTCGTCAACGTTGGCAGCACGCTCCACCAACTGCAGCAATCGTTGACGGGATGCGTCGAGGACACTCAATCGCAAACCCAGATCCTGATACTGATCGGTGACGTCATCCGTCTTAATCCACTTTTCACCAACGGTGCCAATCTCGTCGAGCTGATCCACCAATGCCTGAAAATGGGATGATGGGACTCGAACGGTGACGCTCACGTTCGAACGTGACTGCAGGTACCCACCCAGCGCTGTCACCGCAGCTACTAAGCGTTCGGCGGAGGCATCAATGTCCGGCGAGCTGATCTGGAACTCTCCGGAGTAGATCTGCAGCCGGGCTTCCGATGAATGTTGTGCCCGGATGACTGGTGTCCCGGGTTCGGCTGATACCTCTGCGTGATTTTCGGAAACCACGAACGGTGTCGGAGGACCCGGTCCGTTGGTAAGCGGCAGGTTGTTTGAAAAATAAGTTGAAGCGAGAGGGGCTAAACGCGTGTTGGAACTGTATGTGGGAAGGACGCAGCCGGTGAGGAAGCATGTCGAGAGAATGGCGCATGGCAGCGCCATAACTGAGTGAGCCATGATCTGGTTCCCGGTGGGTGGGGAGAGGGGCGTGACGAGAGGCAGCTTCACGCGCGGGAAACCGGTCGAGGCGGGCGGTGAATCAGAAGGCGACCGGATCAATGAAGGGGCCGGATGCTACGCCAACAGCAAATCACCGGGAAGATGAGAAATACAGGTGCGATTCAGGCGGGATTTGCACTTCTCTCGCGTGCCCACTTCTCTCGTGTGATCGTGTAGATCTGGCACTCGTAACCCATCAGCTCCAGCGTGTAGTCCCAGGACTCACCGAGCTTCTCGGCAACACGCACCGAGCGATCGTTGCCGGTGCGAATCACGCTGCTCAGCGATTCAAGATTGAGCTGTTGAAAAGCCCAGTCCATGGCAGCGCGTCCGGCTTCGACTGCGAAGCCCTGTCCCCAGGCTGCCCGGAGAATGGTCCAGCCGACTTCAATGCCCGGCCAACCCTCGGGGTTCCAGCACCCGACCCGGCCGACAAGTTCCCCAGTCGACTTCTCTTCAACCGCCCAGAAGCCATAGCCACGCAGATGCCAGTGGCCCATCACGGTCGCCATGTTGCGCCAGGCCATGTCTCTCGACATCGGCTTACCGTCACCAAGGAATCGCATGATCTCGGGATCGGCACACATGTCGGCGTATGCGTCAGTATCGGAGTGGCAGAACATCCGCAGGCGCAGACGTTCGGTTTCCAGTTCCGGAAATGACATCAGTTGCTGTCCGCGGAAGCCGACCTGGAAGTGACGGGAACCTGTCGCGTTTTGGCGTGCTCGGCTCGGGACAGCCGCACGGTCAGGACGCCATCACTGATGTCAGCGCAGATCTGTTCGTGATTCACCGGGATGGGCATGGGCACTGACCGTACAAACTCACCAGAAGGACGTTGAACGGCATGCACGATTGTGCCGGATGCGGGCTCGGCCTTCGGGCGAGCACCGGACAGCGTCAGCATGTTGCCGGCGATCTCAACGTTCAGCGAATCGCCGGAAAGACCCGGAACATCCATCAGAACGACAACCTCTTCCGGCGTTTCGATGATGTCGACCGGTGGCGACCAGCCAGTCAAACCGCTCAGTCCGACAACGTCCAGAGCCTTGTCGCCCTGGTCGCGTACGCGTTCGACCATGCGTTCAATTTCCTGTCGAAGCTTTTCGGCCGGACCGGCAAACTGACTCGCAAAGCCGCCCAATGGACCTTCAGTATCTGACATTTGATGTATCCTCGAAGTGGAGTGAACTCAGTCGTACTGCTGCAGAATCTCCAGTTCCTCAAGGCCGGTTATAGCGGAGAAACCACCGTTGGCGATTTTTTCTCCGAGTTTCGTCGTAGCCCGGAAATTCTCGGTCGAGGGAAGTTTTCCGAGGGCCTTCTGTTTCTGTTCCTTGCAAAACGTGTTGGCGGCTTCGCGAACAAGTTCGTCGTCCTGTCGTGAGGCGTACAACGCCGTGACCAGCATGACGATGCTGTCCTGAATCTGCTGTGACAGATGCGCCATCGAACACTGCCGGTCGGCCAGCGTCAGCTTGTACTTGAACATCAGCTTGTCGACGGTCAGACGCGACTTCTGCAGATGATCGGCCGCGAACTGTGCGTGAGCCGACAGCTTCTGATCCGACAGACGAATCGCAGCCCGCTGGGCTCCACCGATCATCTGCTTCAGCTTCCAGCTGAAGTACGGCAGCGACGGTCCCATCAGTGCCATTGCGTGCGACGGATTCAGCGGATTGGGCGTCTTAATGCCTTTCGCGGCCAGGGCCTTGCCGATCGGCTCGAAGAACTTCGTGCCATGCACTTTGACCAGCGATTTGAAGAACGCCATCCCCAGCATCTCGCCTTCACCCTCGTAGATGCAGGGAGCCAGGAAGTCGTGCACGTTGTCCCCGAAGAGGTGACCTTCGAGGAACGATCGGCCACCGTGCGTTTTCATAAACAGCTCAATCGCGGCTTCCTTCTGAGATTCGCTGCCGAAGATCTTCGCGACGATGCATTCCATTTCACCGCGGTAGCCTTCGTCCAGCAGCCAGCCACACCAGTCGGTGAGCGCATCAGCCGCGACAATCAGGCCAGCCATGCGACCGACGCGACGCTGCACAAGTTCGCGTGTGTCGATCGTCGCACCATAGGTATTGCGGTATCGAGCCCACGGCAGAATGTTGGCCAGCATCCCGCGCATCGTTCCGGCAGCTCCGGCACATAAAGCGACGCGACCGCGATTCAGCCCGTGATAGGCGATCGTCAGACCATCGCCCTGCGCAGGAACCAGGCGGTTATTTGCAGGCACGCGGAAGTTGTTGAATTTCAGTCCGTTGTTCCAGGAACGACGCAACGCGTAAATCCCGTACGGAACAACCTGGAACTGCTCCGTATCCTGATCTGGCAGGTCGGCCAGAACGACGGATGGCTTGCCATCGACCAGGCACACAACAGCGATCGTACGGCCGTGAATCGCGTTCGTGATAAACAGCTTTTCGCCGTTGATGACGTACTCGTCGCCATCAAGCTTCGCTTCGGTCTTCAGGGCGGTGAGGTCAGATCCGGCGCCTGGTTCGGTCAACGCAAAAGCGGACAGACGCTGACCGGCAGCCAGCTTCGGCAGAAACGCCTGCTTCTGTTCGGGCGAACCGAACGCCTGCAGAGGATCGACGGCTCCGATGCAGCCGTGCACAGACGCCGTGCCGGAAATGGTCGGCTCAAGCGTCGAAACGCGAGTCAGGAATTTGGCGAACGCAGAGAACGGGGCCCCGCTGCCACCGTATTCTTTTTCGACCAGCAGGCCCCAGTAGCCGGCTTCTCCGAGTGCCGACAGGACGGAGTCAGACATCTTGCCTTTGTCGCTGTAGATCGTTCCGTTCTCGTGGTGCGCCTTGATCACGTCGATGGACTTCTCCATGACCTGATCGCACTCGGGTGGTGTCGGCGTCGGGTTCGAGATGAACTGTTCGAGCGGAAACGAATCGCCCCACACGGCTTTATGAGCAGGGCTGCCCTCAGTGCGATATTTCTCGGCGAAGAGTTCCTCGACCTGCTCATCGGCGCGGTCGATCGCCCCCGTCTTGCGAGCTTCCTCATCGCTCTTGCCACTGAGTTTCAGAGCGGTTTCGACGAAGTTGTCTTTCTCGGGCATTTTAATTTCCGTGGACATGCAGAGTCCTTTGCAAATGGAATGATACCGTTGGCCTCAAGTCTCCGACTCAGCACCAGACGGAATAGCCGAACAAGGCGATTCTGAACGGATTATCTCGATTTTCCGTTCTGGCAGAAGATGAGTTTCTCGGGTCTCATCGCCAAACTTCGCGACCCGGCAAAGTGACGGACAGATCAACTGTCCGACAGTGGTCGCCAGACCCGGCCGGGTGCGGCGGAATTCAAGCGATCCAGTGGCGTAAGCTTCCAGCTTGCGATGACCCTGTGGATCGACGGCAAGCACAATCCTTACCCCACTTATTCGCTTTGACGAAGCAATCTGCGCTGGTTCACGGGGAGTTTGAAAAATCTGAAGCTGGCCGAGCGTTGTCGCCTCCAGCGTCCCCCGGCGGATCAAACCGGCAGCTATCGGGAGTCGAATTCCGTGAACGCGGCAGCCGCTTCAGATTCCGGCGACAGGCCGCAGTCACGCTCAATCCAAGTTTACCGCTGCTTGACTCGCTGCAGCAGCGCCGGTTTGTCGTGTAACTGGCCGACTTCTGAAGCGGACAACGATCGGTCGAAGACAGCCAGTTCGTCCATTTTCCCGATCAGGCTGACGGCGACATAGATTCCAGCCTGCTGCATGTCCCACCGCATGGCGATGTCGCGATTGGTCAACTCGCCAACCAATTCACCGTCAATGTAAAGCGACGCGTGACTGTTGGGTTTCCCGCTGTCGAAGTGGCTCCAGGTAAAGGCGATGTGATGCCACTCGTTTTCCTGAAAGCCAATCTTCGGGATGCGCACCAGCGGAGCTTGCGGGTCCGACTCCTTGATCGCTTTCTCGCCATCAGCGAGGGCGCGAAACGCACCAAGCCGCATCGATCGTGGTTTCGAATCCGGAAAGTCGATCCAAAGTCCGCCGTTGTGAGCACCGCGATGAGTGATCTGAATCGGATCGCAGAAACGCGTACGCAACATGGTGTCCGGATTGGTCTGCAGCCAGAACGACACGGCCCCGTCCCAGCCGTCTTTGGAATACGCGAGGTTGGACGCGGCCGGATAGAAGATTCGTCCGCGGTTGGGCAGCACCTCAATGGCTTCCAGTGCCCCCGATACCCGACCATCCGCTGAGACTCGGAATGCATGGGCCGGATAGCCATCTTTGAAGATGGTCTCGCCCTTCTTCTGCGGATCGTCAGACCGTGTCCGCAACCGTGCGGCGCCGCGGCTGAAGTCGGCCTGCAACGAACTGTCGAAGGATGCGTATAGCGTCACGGCTTTTCGCAGGCCGTCTTCATCCGCACGGCAGGTCACTGCCAGTTGCACAACAGCAGAGACCAGAACGAGACAGATCGTCAACGACCTCAAGACGAGCGCGAGCATGATGTTCTCCCTGACATGTGATCGACAGGACTGCCACAGCGTGACCGGTCCGACGTGCTCGAATCACCGGCTGAATGCGAGACGCGTTCCGGATCAATCCTCGAGTTCTTTCCCGGACGTGTCCGGCGCCAGCAGGATGACGACGATGCCCACGGCGTAGATGAACCCGGTGATCTGACCGACGTCGGCATATTGGCCCTCGAATGTCTTGCGCAACGCCGCCGCCGAAACCAGCACGCCGATGCCCGTCAGAATGCGGCCCCAGTTGAAACTCACGCCGGCTCCGGTCGCTCGGACCCGCGTGGGAAACAGTTCGGGCAAACACAGCGGCAGCCAGCCAAAGAAGAATCCACTGAAGAACCCCAGCGAGGCCATCCAGAAAATGAACTCACTCGGTTCCCAGGCGACAAAGCCGAGGTTCAGCGAGAAGAACGCTTCCTTGCTGGCAGGGTCGTCAATTCGGAACAGGAACTGTGTGCAGGCCAGAGCACACGCGCAAAGAACGCCGTAGCTCAGTTTCCGTCCGACCATCGCGGCGATGGCTCCGCCCAACAGACTGGTGATGGAACCGGTCAACGATCGAGCGATAGCGCCTCGTGACTTCAGACCGGGGTCAGACTTCGGCTTTTCAGCGTCCGTCCCCGGTGGTCCCGGAGAACCTGCATTCGCATCCGCGGCAGCCGTCTGACGATCTCCCACTTCGCTGGCCCATGCCTGAGCCCAGTTGCTCACCCCCCAGCCACCGAACAACGGAATCGTGCCGAGCAGAATCCCAACGATCGTTGTCTTCAGGATCGGCGGTTTGAAGATCTCGCCGAAGCCAACCTTTGGGGCCGCATCGGCAGCGTCAGTGCCGTCCCGCAAAGCGAGCCATTTCGGCGACTCGGGTACACAGAACAACGCCAGAAGACCAAGCAGGACAGGCGATGCGCCGACCAGCAACGTCCACCTCCAGTCGTCACCGGTCACAAAGCGATACGTCGTCAGAATCGCGAAGCACAGGATGCCGACATTGGCTGCCGTACCCATGACTCCCGCCAGAATGGGACGCGAGACATTGGGCCATGCCTCACCGATCAGGGCGATGCCGTTGGGCCACATGCCGCCAATGCCCATGCACGTGAGGAACCGCAACACCAGCAGCATTTCGGCGCTGGTCGAGAAGTACGTCAGGCCGGAAAACACTGAATAACACAGGATGCTCGCAGCCATGGCCCGAGCCCGACCGACGCGGTCGCCAACAAGTCCGAAGATGTAACCGCCGGTCGCGGCACCAAAGAGAAAGGCGCACACCAGCCAGCCAAACCACTGACCGATGACACCTTCCTGGGTACCCGTCGGCAGCAGGTCGGCGACGGCCACACGCATGACGATCGAGACAATCGACATATGCACGCCGGCAAACGCCCAACCAAGAAACGCGACCACGACAATCAGGTAGCGGCCTGCCGTTGAAATGGATGGCGGTGACGTCACGTCCGGTGAATTCGCATCAGAAGTCATGGGCTCTATGATCGCCTTTCGCATAGATCACCTCATCAGACCTGTCCCTTCTCCCCTCGGGGGGAGAAGGTGGCCGAAGGCCGGATGAGGGGGCCGGCATAGGAAAACGCAGTCGTCTGCTCGCCACCAACCAATTCCAATCCGCACCATACGAACTCAACCACACCGACGCGATTCACCCGCTGATGCACGAACCCAACATCCAAAGGACACACTCATGACCGGTCGCGAAATTCGAGCCTCACTGCGTGAAGGTCGACTCGTTTACTCCACGGCGGTTGTCGCCGTCTCACCGCTGTGGGCCAACGCGCTCAGCGGTGCGGGCGCCGATTTCGTGTTCATCGATTCGGAGCACACGCCGGCCGACCGCCAGACATTGGCGTGGACCTGTCGAGCGTATGCGGCGGTTGATGTGCCCCCAGTGGTACGTATCCCGAGTCCCGATCCCTACGAAGCGGCCAAAGTACTCGACGGCGGAGCGGCGGGGATTATTGCTCCGTACATTGAGTCGGCCGATCAGGTGCGCGAGTTGACCGGAGTGGCCCGCTACCGGCCGCTCAAAGGTGATCGCCTGGCTCGCGCCGTCGCGGACGCGGATTCGCTGGAGCCGGAACTGCGGACATA
This sequence comes from Planctomycetota bacterium, assembly GCA_963579025.1. Classification (GTDB taxonomy): domain Bacteria; phylum Planctomycetota; class Planctomycetia; order Planctomycetales; family Planctomycetaceae; genus CAUZFZ01. The sequence continues at coordinate 57,628 of CAUZFZ010000019.1, forward strand.
TCTGGCGGACCGGAATGCCGACACGATCCTGATTGCAAACATCGAAAGTGTGCCGGCGATCGAGAATCTGGACGACATCCTGTCAGTCGGCGGACTGGACTCAGTTCTCATCGGCCCGCACGACCTGTCCTGCAGCCTGGGGATCCCCGAGCAGTACACGCATCCAATGTTCGACGAAGCTGTCCGAACAATCTTCAGCAAGGCGCGTGAACACGGCGTGGGAGCAGGCATCCACTTCTGGACCGGCATGGATCAGGAGATCGAATGGTCCAAGGCGGGCGGCAACCTGATCATGCACAGCTCAGACTTCGCCCTGTTCGGACAGGGTCTCAAACGCGAACTGAACGAGTTGCGGGAAGCACTGGGAGATACAGATAGTGCCGACCGATGGGGTGACACGACGCCAATCGTGTAGTTGATGCAAGCATTCGGAAACATCCTGTGATTCATGCGCATCCCTGAGTCGCGCTTCTGCAAAGGTATCACCATGACGGGACTGAATGGACGAGTTGCATTGGTGACCGGTGCCGGGCGCGGCATTGGCCGGGCCATTGCCCAGGCGCTGGCTGCCGAGGGAGCAAACGTCGTGGCGGCCGCGCGGACCGACGGGGAACTGCAGTCACTGGTCGAGGAAATCACACAGACAGGCGGCAAAGCAACCGCGCTGCGGGTTGATCTTTCGGATCGGAATCAGACGCGACAGTTGCTTGAACAAGCTGCCGCACAAGCCGGCCCGGTCGATATCCTTGTGAACAATGCGGGCGTCGGAAGCAGCGGAGACCCAAGGCCGTTCGTCGAGTTTCGCGACGAATACTGGGACCTGTCGATCGAAGTGAATCTGACCGTTCCGTATCTGCTGACGAAACAGGCTTTGCCGCACATGCTGGAGCAGGGTTGGGGCCGCGTCATCACAGTCGCATCGATCAACGGCCGTCGTCCCGCGTTGCATGCCAGTGCCTACACTGCCAGTAAACACGGAGTCATCGGCCTGATGCGGACCATCGCACTGGAGGTGGCGTCCCAGGGAGTGACAGTCAACTGCATCAACCCCGGCCCAGTGAAGACACGCATGAATGACCTGCGCATTGAGTACGACGCCGAGCGACTGGGCCGCGATCTGTCCGAGCACGAGCAGGGACTGACACCCATCGGCGGACGACTGGTGCCAGAAGACATCGCTCCCATGGCAGTTTACCTCGCCAGCGACGCCGCCCGCATGATCACCGGTCAGGCCTACAACATCTGCGGCGGAGTCAACATGGCCTGACGTCGGATTGTTCTGCGGCAATCTCATACGCAGTTGGCACAGGCGATTCCTGAGATCAGGTTGCGTGAGGCCAAATGGCTCGTATGATTGGACAAATGGCTTTACCAGTCAGGAGACGGGCTCATGAGTGCCCCACAGGCAGATACCCACACCGAACGCGCGCCAATACGGGGACACACCGTCGGATTGCGATCGAATAACCTGCAGCATCTTCTGGGGAGAATTGCGGCGGGTTTGCCTTATCACGCGGTTGAGAGACTGCGTGCAAAAAGCGGGCTTAGTCTGACGGACGTTGCGCGGGTGACCGGTATTCCTCTGCGAACAATGTCGCGGCGACGGGATTCAGGGCGGTTGAAGCCTGCGGAGTCTGAGCGATTGCTGCGCCTGACGTTTCTCTTCGAGCAGGCCGTCGAATTGTTCGAAGGGAACACCGACGCGGCACGCGGCTGGCTCGAAACGCCGAATGCTGCATTACACGGTGATACTCCGTTGCAACTGGCTGAGACTGAGATCGGGGCGCGCGAAGTTGAGAATCTGATCGGTCGGCTCGAACACGGAGTGTTCTCGTGATCGTTTCGGCCTGGCGCATCATCAAGCGCCGGCAGCGTGACTCAGCATTCACCGGTGACGGTGCCCGCCTGTATGGAGGCCGATGGAACAGCCCGGGCACGAGCCTCGTGTACCTTGCCGGGAACGCTTCTCTGGCCGCGCTCGAGATGCTCGTGCACCTCGACAACCACCAGATTCTGGATCATTACCTGCTGGTCGAAGTCCGATTTGATGAGTCGCTGGTGACCGACGTTTCTCCCGACGACCTGCCAGACAACTGGCGGGACTCTCCACCTCCGGAAACGACGCGGGCCGTCGGAGATTCATGGGTCAGGATGGGGACCTCTGCTTTGCTGTGTGTGCCGAGCGCCATCATGGAACACGAAATCAACTACCTGCTGAATCCAGGTCACGCGGACACAGGTTCGGTTGAGATCCTCGAACCGAGACCATTTCAGTTCGATCGGCGGCTCGCCGGAGTAAGGGCAGAACGGACCAACTGACGAAAGACCCCGTTAATGCCGCGGCCAATGCGTCAGATCGCAGGCCCGGTCGGGACTGTCGCCGAATCAAGAAAGGTGCGCTGCCAGAGTTCGAAGACGAGCAGATTCCACAGACGGTAACTGTGATCCCATTCTGATCGGGTGTGTTCTTCGATGAGCTGTCGCACTCCCTCGGGTCGGAACCAGCCGCGATTCAGCGACGTGTCGTCGAGCAGCACGTCGTGCAGCAATGGCTTCAATTCGTTGCGGAACCAGTGATCAAGCGGCACACCGAAACCCATTTTGGGCCGCGTCTGAATATCGACGGGGAGCAGGTCGCTGAACGTCTCGATCAGAATGCGTTTGCCCTGTCTCCCACGGAGTTTCGACTTGATGGGCAGACGCGCGGCCAGTTCGGCCACGTGGTGATCAAGAAACGGACTGCGGGCTTCCAGGCTGTACGCCATGCTGGCAATGTCGACCTTCGTGAGGATGTCGCATGGCAGATACGTCAACAGGTCCGTGCAGGTCGTCTGGGTGACGAAGTCGCGCGACGGGCATTCGCTGTAGGCATCGACCAGGAATTCGGCCGAGTCATGTCCGTCCAGCCGGTCGAGAAACTGCGCGTCCAGAAGCTGCTGGCGACGATCCTCGTCGAAGATGCTGACCCAGCGCAGGTAACGCCGCTGCGGTGGATGACCGTAAGCTTCGAGCAGCCGTTTAAGCCGACGCCGCAACGTGCGCTGCTCGGTCGACGCGGGCAGCTTCTGCCAGATTCTGCTGGTGAGCACTTTCTTCAGTGGCCCCGGCAGACGATCGAGCAGTGCGGCGATGCGCACGGCTTTGTAGCGATCGTATCCGGCGAACAGTTCGTCGCCGCCGTCACCGGATAGTGAGACCGTGACAAACTCGCGCGTCATCTCGGACAGGTACATCGTCGGAATCGCTGAGCTGTCCGAGAACGGCTCGTCGTAATGCCAGATGAGCTTCGGCAGGATACTGAGGGCCGATGGTTCGACCATGCGCTCGTGATGGATCGTGCCCAGGTGTTCTGATGCCTGGCGGGCGTAAGACGTCTCGTCGAACTTCGCGATCGGGAAGCCGATCGAAAACGTGTGAACCGGCTGCTCCGAGATTTCCTGCATCAGCCCGGCGATGATGGTCGAGTCGACTCCGCCCGACAGAAACGCGCCCAGCGGAACGTCACTCCGCATGCGCAGGCGAACGGCCTCTGTCAGTGTTTCTCTCAGTTGTGCACGTTGTTCGTGTTCGGACACCGGCTCGGCAGGAGCCTCGCCCTCCCATTGGTCCGTGAGCGCGATGCCGGCCGTGACACCTGGCTCGTATGGTGGTCGCCAGTAGCGACGTACTTCGAGTTGCCCGTCTACGAACGTCGCCACGCTGGCGGGTGGCAGCTTCGCGTATCCCCGCAGGATTGAGCCGGGATGCGGCACGTACTGGTACGTCAGATAAAGATGCACCGACACCGGGTCGATCTCACGCGGAGCGTCGCGCAGTTGCAGCAGCGACTTCAGCTCACTGCCGAAATCCAGCCGGCCAGCGGCATGACGGTAGAACATTGGTTTCTGACCAAGCCTGTCGCGAGCCAGCAGCAGTCTTTGCCGTCGGTTGTCCCACAAAGAAAACGCGAACATCCCGCGCAGCCGCTGCACGCAATCATCACCGTACTCTTCATAGAGGTGCACGATGACTTCGGTATCGCTGGACGTCGCCAGTTGATGCCCGCGGCTCTTCAGTTCGGCCGCCAGTTCGCGGTAGTTGTAGATTTCGCCATTGAGAATGACCTGAATCGAGCCGTCTTCATTTCCGATCGGCTGACGTCCGCCGGACAGGTCGATGATCGACAATCGGCGGTGGCCCAGCATCACGCCTGTCGGGGACGGAATTCCGTTCGGCCAGTTGGGTGGCGTTTCGCCTGATGAGGAGAACTGCGGCGAGAGCAGCCCGCATCCAGGCTGCGAGTGAAAGAAACCCGAGTCATCCGGACCACGATGGCTCAACACGTCGACCATGCCGCGAAATTCGTTGAATTCCGGCAGACGATCAGGCTGATACCAGGCGACGCCGGCAATTCCGCACATCGGGCAATCCCCTGGCAGTCACGTTGAAACGAACTCTTCGAGTGCATGTGTTCGGCGCGGGTCTCCCGACCCCGCCGTTGCACCGACCGAAGGTCTCCCTCCGGGAATAACTGTTGGAGACTTCTGGAGACTTCTGGAGACTTCGACACGGATGGAGACCTTCGGTCGCGGCCGCGACGGGGTCAGAGACCCGCGCCGAACGAAGAATGGCGGTCCGTACTGTGTCCGACATCTCCCGTCAGTTGCCCGTACTCGCAGTCTTAAATGTCTCTACGAGCCGCTCCTTCAGATCGTTGACTGTCACGTTGTTGGAAATCACACGACCGGTGCGGTCGAGGAGGAACATCGTCGGCACGGACAGGATGCCGTACTCCTGAGCCAGCGGCGCATCGAGGCCGCCGGGCTGATGGATGTTGGGCCATGTGATGCGGTTCTGCTTCGTGAAGCCCGTCAGGTCGGATGTCTGTCCATCAAGATTGATGCCCACGATCTCGAAGCCGCGGTCTACGTACTGTTCATACATGGCGCGCAGGACGGGCACCTCCTGGACGAACGGCGGCGACCACGAAGCCCAGAACACCACCAGCACGACTTTGCCCCGCAGTCCGCTGACATCCACCTGCCGACCGTTCGGCGCTGGTCCGACCAGCTTCAGGGATTTGCCTTTCAAATCGATGCGTTTCAGAGCACCCGACGCCCGGATGCCCGCCGGATTCTCACCGTGCTTCTGCTTAAGGTTCGTGTACCACTGCCGAGCCTCGTTGGCCTTGCCGCTGAATTCGGCATTCATGGCCAGTTGCAGCATTGCGTCGGCCGTGTCTTCCGCTTGCGGGTAGTCGTCGACGAAGACTCTCAAATCAGCCAGCCACCTTTCCTGAATCTTCTGCTGATCCTCCTGACTCTTCGCTGTCCTTAGATTGACGCTGTAGCCTGACAGCAGTTGGCGGTACTCGGCATACGCGACCAGTTCCTTGCTGCTGGCACCGGTTCGCTGTTTCAGAATCTGCCGGACCTGACCCATGCGCACGCCGGCGCGGCTGTCACCAGCCTGCATACCTGAAGCCAGCCCGTTCACCAGCTGACGCACCCACGTGTCGTAGTCTTCGGGCGACGCCTCCACGACGATCTGTTCCAGAATCACATTGCGCTGCTGAATGTGGCGCAGCACGAGTGCTGGCGGGGCGTCCGCAGCCGGCGGCTTTTCGTCGAGTGTCTGCAACTGCCGGATCAGACTCTGCATTTTGTCCGAGAGCGCTTGCGGCGCAGCCTGCCCCGTCAAGGCCTCGGGTCGCATCAGGATGCCGCCCGCCACCTCGATCGTATTACCCACCATCGGCCTGGGCACCTGCGTCAGTTTCCAGACCTCTCCAACTCTGACCATCTCGCCGAGCTGCACAAACCCATGTTTTCCGCCGGTCTCGACAATGGCCATCGCCCCTTCGTAGACCATCAGATCGACGGCGGCTTTCCCGTCATCGGCCGGAATCGTTCCGGGCAATCGAGCGTCGAAACGATTCCACTTCGACTGGTTAGTCAGGGCGCGGGACACACCGAGGAATTCTCGCATCTTCGCTTCGGGCGACTTGACGGATTCCAGCAATTCGGTCGTCAGCTTCTGGTTCAGACCCAATGCCTTCAGGTCGTCGCGATTGATCAGCACGGTCGACAGCAGTCGGGCGTCGGCCTTCGCCATGGCAGTGATCGCGACCTGCGAAGCTTCTTCGGCCGACAACTGCTTCCAGTTGTCGATCTTGCCGTCTTCGTTCGCATCAGTACCCCAGCGCGAACCGCCGGTGTTCAGCCAGCGCGACTGGTCGATCTTGTTGTTGAAGTTCGAATCAACATCCCGATAGACCTCAATCCCCATGTGGTAGTAGCGCCACTGGTCAATGTAGCGGTCCTTGTTTGTGTCGACGTATCGCCGCAGGATCTGCCCGTCGGGAGCGAAGACCGCGAACCCGGACACTCCGGCGGACCGTTCCAGGTCCACCCGGCAGCGTTTGACATCCGCCGCCGCCGGACTGTCATACTCGACATCCGGCTGAGCAGGTCGGTACTGCAGAGCAAATTCGGGCGTCGGCGTCTGAGAATGGGCATAATCAGACACACATAATGTCATGGCGAAGGTGGAGACCGCCAGGAAGCGCATCGACATCGCAGAGCTCCGCAAATCCAGGTTGACTCGGAAAGAGCCGCGATTCTAGCGCAGGTCTCCAAAACGAGTCACGATCAGTTCCGGCCGACTGAAGATGCGGCACAGGGCGTGCTCGGCGCGGGTCTCCCGACCCCGCCGTTGCACGGACCGAAGGTCTCCCTCCTGGAACAACTGGTTGAGACTTCGGTGCGGACGGAGACCTTCGGTCGCGATTGCGGCGGGGTCAGAGACCCGCGCCGAACGAGCTTTGGAACGAGTTGTTGATGGTCCGATCGAGACTACTTGAGCTCTTCCAGCTCAACGTCTTCCTCTTTTTCGCCGTCGGCGCCGAAGCTGGCTCGCAGCGTTGTGCCTTCCTTCGCGACCGTCTTGTCCGGGCCGGTCATTTTGAAGAAGTACACGCCCTTTTCTTCAATACCCAGAATCACGCCCAGCATCCGGTAACCCTCTCTCGGCTCGGTGCGACGCTGAATCGGCGGGCCGATCGACTTGTTGAACGTACCGCTCAATTCGACGAAGTAGTACTTGCCCGCTTTCAATTCGCCGCGGGTGACTTTCGTCTTGCGGTCATCAGCATGGAACTGCTTGATCCAGCGGTCGATGTTTGCTTTAACGCCACCCCCGAAACCAAAGTTGAACAAAGCCAGTTCGCCAGCTTCTTTATCGCCTTCGGCCTGCGGGATCACAAACTGAGCCAGTCGGAGTGTCGACGCCGGTTTTTCCTTTTTCCAGGTCTCGGGGACATTGATCACCAGTCCGCCTTTGACCTCGACCTTAACCGTCTTGACCTTGGTTTCTTTCTTCGGCTTGTCTTTCGCTTCCGGTTTTTCGTCCGCGGTAGCGACAGACGTCAGCAGCATCAGCAATGCAATTGTGGGGAGGGAGAACCGCATGGGTAAAATCCTTGTGTGAACAGTTCTTGAGGGACAGCGAGTCCTTATACCGAAGCGACGGCCAATGGTTCGATCGGCTCGCCGATGGACCAGTCCGCTCCATCCCGGATAACACGACGATAAAGCGTATCACGTTCCACCGGCTCTCGCCCGGCTTCGCGGATCAGTGCGTGCAGTTCAGGCACGGTCAGGCCTTCGGGAGTCTCTGCACCGGCGTCGTGATAGATCAGTTCGTGGACGACGGTGCCGTCCAGATCGTCGGCCCCGAAACTCAATGCGGTTTGCGCGGTCTTTTCACCAAGCATGATCCAGTAGGCCTTGATGTGGTCGAAGTTGTCCAGCATCAATCGCGACAGCGCGATCATCTTCAGGTCCATCAGACCACTTGGTTTCGGCAGGTGGTCCAGGCCGGTGTTTTCCGGGTGAAACGCCAGCGGGATGAATGTCTGGAATCCGCCGGTGTCATCCTGCAGTTCGCGCAGCCGACATAAGTGGTCCATGCGGTGACGGGCTTCTTCGACGTGCCCATAAAGCATTGTCGCATTGGTCCGCAGTCCGAGTTCGTGAGCTTCGCGGTGGATATCCAGCCATGACTGGGAATCGGCTTTGTGCTCGCAGATCTGCTCGCGAACTTCTTCGTCAAAGATCTCGGCCCCGCCGCCGGGCATGCTGCCGAGTCCCGCATCGATCAACTGCTCGAAAATCCATCGGTATGGCTTTTTGGTGATATGCCGAAACCAGTTGATTTCGACGCCGGTCCAGGCCTTGATGTGCAACTCGGGCCATGTCTCGTGAATGACGCGGACAACATTGACGTACCACTCGAACGGCTTCTGATGGTGTAACCCACCGACCACGTGAATCTCAGTGGCTCCGTTGGCCTGCGCTTCGAGCACGCGCTCGCGGATCATGTCATCCGTAAACGTGTAGGCTTTCTCCGCCTTCAGGTCGGATCGGAACGCGCAGAAGACGCAGCGGTAAACACAGACGTTCGTCGGATTCAGATGCACGTTGGTGTTGTAGAACGCCAGGTTGCCGTTCTTCCGCTCGCGCACCGCGTTCGCCATGCGGCCCAGCGTGAGCACGTCTGCGTGCTCGTCCAGGAACAGGCCGTCGTCAAACGTCAGCCGCTCGCTGGCGTCGACCTTGTCCTGGATGGCAGCAAGGCGGGATGCGTGATCAGACATGTCATGTGACTCCGTAGCTCTTCGAAAACAGTGACTCAACCGGGAAACCGATTCGCAATTAACATTCCATCGACGGGACCAGTGTCGACGTCTGGTCCTTCGACACCGGGCCAACGCAACTACTTCGACACTTCCGCCGACCAGTCCTCGTGCAGCTTCTTCAATCGCTCGACGACACCGGCGTTCGCGCCCGCCAGGTTTTTCATCTCGCTGACGTCCTCGCCCAGATTCACCAGAAACAATTGATCATTCTTGCCGATCGGAGCTTTGTTACTGGTGTCGCGTGGGTTGCCGATCAACTTCCAGTCTCCGTCGCGGACAGCCCACTGCGGTGTCCGCCCGCCTCCCGACTGCCAGTGGAAGACCTGATGCGGACTGGTTGCGTCATCGCTCGCGATGACTTCGGCCAGACTCTTTCCATCGAGTTTTCGCTCGGGCAATTCGACGCCGCAGAAATGTGCAACCGTCGGATACCAGTCGCAGGCGGTCCCCATTTGGTGCCGCACTTCGCCTTCAGGAATGTGTCCCGGCCATGAGATGATTGCCGGCACGCGAATACCGCCCTCGAACAGACTGAACTTGGCACCGCGGTATGGTCCGGCACTGCCACCACCGCCGAATGTCCGTTCCTCATGAGAGTGACCGTGATCCGACTGGAAGATGACAATCGTGTTGTCTCGCAGATTCTCTTCATCGAGTTTGGCCAGCAGCCGTCCGATCGACTCGTCCATGGTCGAAACGAACGCATTGTACATCCGCCGCGGAGCCGGCAAGTGCTCGTACTTCTTTCGCCATTTGTCCGTGCCCTGCAGCGGATAGTGCGGCAGATTGATCGCCCAGTACATGAAGAACGGTTTGTCTTTGTGGGCCTCGATGAAGGCGTGGCCATGCTCGACCATCTGATCGGGGAAGAACTCGCCGTCGCGCCAGATGTGGTCCCCATTGAGCCACAGGTCGTGTCGGTTGGGACCGTTCCAGTAGAAAAAGTGCGACCAGTTATCGATGCAGCCGCCCATGTGTCCGAACGAAAAGTCGTACCCCTGGCCGTTCGGCATCGTCTCCGGCGTGTAGCCCAGGTGCCACTTGCCAACGTGACCGGTCGCGTAGCCAGCCCCTTTCAGCAGTTCGGCAATGGTGAGCTGTTCGGTCGGCATGCCGCTGTTACCGGGTCGGGACGAGACGTTACCAGGAACGCCAGCTCGCTGCGGGACTCGACCCGTCATCAGCGCGGCTCGTGACGGCGAACAGACCGGGGCCGCCGCGTAGAACTGTGTGAATCGAACGCCGCGCGATGCCAGACTATCGATCGCTGGAGTAATCAGGTCCTTCGCTCCATAGCAGTTCGCGTCGACCGATCCCTGATCGTCTGTGTAGACAATGATCACGTTGGGGCGATCAATTGCGTACGCTGTGACGGCGGTTAGCCAGAGGGAACTCAGGCTAAGGAGGCACGCTGCGAGCGGCCGAAGTGGTCGAATCTGCATAGTCTGGTCCGGTGAATTCCGTCTTTCAGTCACGTCGGGTTGGAGTATCCCGGTACCGTCTCATAGCGTCAAACGGGCCGGACGTGCCTGATCCGGTGTCCGACGGAACCGTTACGCCAGCCTGATCCCGCATCTCTTGAATTGAGGACGACATGAATTCGCAGGTTCCCAAAGCGTTTCGCGACGACTCCGTCGCAGCTTCCGCGGCCTGGACTCCGCTCGTCACGGGCGGAAACGGGATTCGAACTCACCAGTTGACCCTGACGTCCAGCCAGCGTGCGGAGATGACGCTCACGGGCCTGATGCGCTGGATTCCCTGGATTCTGGGCGGAGTCGGAACGGTCCAGGGGATCTTTGGCATCTACTTCGGACGGCGTATGGCCGACGGTGCGGGCCTCGCTGAGTTGCTGGAGAAGGGCAACTACATCCCTTTGCTGATTGGGGTTACCTCAGTCATGGGAATCGTCATCGCCGTTGGTCTGGCCGGCTACTTTTACTGGCGTTCACGTTGTCCGGTTGTGTTCGATCGGAAGCTGGGATGGTACTGGAAGGGATCAAAGAGCCCGGACACGGTCAGCAACCCGGCGTCTCTCAGCACAGCTGCACGACTGGATCAGATTCACGCGCTGCAGATCATCGACGAGTACGTCGTCAATCAAGACAAGGAGGTCGTTCCCTATCACAGTTACGAACTCAATCTCGTACTGGCGGACGGGGATCGGCGGAACGTCCTGGATCACTCAGGTTTGACGACACTGCGTCACGACGCGGAAATGCTCGGCGAATTCCTGGATGTGCCGATCTGGGATGCGGTGCGAGAGCCGCGACGCGGCAAGAAAAAATGAGCTGGCTCGCGGAACGCGAAATACGCGTCGACCACCCTGTGCCGGAATCGCAGATGGACGGGCTCGCATGATGCCGGGTGAACCGAGTCGCGACAGATTGCCGATGAACTATTGGGTTCCCCGATCGCATCAACTAGCCTTTATGTGTTGCGTCGGCGGTGCCGTTGCGGCGATTCAGATTTGCTCGATTTCCTCATACGAGAAAAACATATGGCCCTCCCAACCCGCGACTTCTGTGACGGTATTTCCCGACGTGGCCTGATCCAGGCGGGACTGGGCGGGATGATTGGTCTGTCGATGCCGGAACTGCTTCGCTTGCGGGCGCAGGCAGACGAAGGTGGACCGCGAGATACGGCTGTGATCTATCTCGAACTGGCTGGCGGTCCGACGCAGCATGAAACATACGATCCAAAATCGAATGCTCCCGCCGAATATCGCGGTCCGTTGAATGCGATTTCGACCGCGCTGCCGGGTGAGTCGTTCAGCGAGCTGATGAGCGGGCAGGCTCGCATTGCCGACAAACTGGCCGTGATCCGCTCAATGCATCACGACTCGGGCAGTCATGGCACGAGCAGCCACCTGACTCAGACAGGCTATTACCTGCAGGACCGGCAGAACCGTGACAACGACATGCCGTGCATCGGCTCGGTCACAGCGAAGCTTCGCGGTGCGAACGCATCCGGGATGCCGGCATTCGTGTCGATTCCGCAAAGTATGCGGTTCGGGCGTGCGGCATGGCTGGGCAAGGGACTGAACCCCTTTGAGACCGGCAAGAGTGCCGACACCGCGAATTTCACGGTCCCGAATCTAACTCTGCTGAAAGGGCTGACGACCGACCGACTGTCCGACCGCCGCTCTCTGCTGTCCGGCTTCGATTCCACTCTGCGCGTGCTCGACAATCGTGGTGCCGCCGAAGCGACCGACGACTTCACACGACAGGCGTTCGACCTCGTGACCGGCGACGCAGCCCGTGCCGCGTTTGACATGGAAGAAGAATCCGACGCCACTCGCGACCGCTACGGCCGCAACTCGATCGGTCAGAACATCCTGCTGGCGAAGCGGCTGGTCGAACGCGGCGTGACCTTTGTCACGATTCGCTGCAGTACGCTGGGAAGCTGGGACGATCACCGGGATGTCGCCGGTCGCATGAGAGCCAAAGGACCGGGTATCGATCAGGGCATCGCCGCTCTAGTGACAGACCTCTATGAAACTGGTCTGGCGGAGAAGGTCATGGTTGTGGCAATGGGCGAATTCGGCCGTACGCCGAAAGTGAACGGAACCGCCGGCCGCGACCACTGGGGCCGAGTCATGAGCGTCATGCTTTCCGGCGGTGACCTGAAAGTCGGCCAGATTGTGGGCTCATCGGATTCCAACGGAGCCGTGCCGAAAGATCGCCCGTATCGTCCGGAAAACGTTCTGGCGATGCTGTACCGTCATCTGGGAATCGACCCGGCGATGACGTTCAACGATCGATCCGGTCGTCCCCGCTATCTGCTCGAACGCCGCGAGCTGATTACCGAGTTGGTGTGAGGTCAGATCCCGTACAAGCCCGAAGCGCAAGCGAGTGAACTGCTTGCGCTGCGAATTCCGGTTCACTCGCTTGCGTTTCGGGCTTGTATTGCCGCTGGAGCTCTACATGAGCAATCGGGAATTCAACCCTGACGAGCCGCTTGCATACTTACTGACTTGGACAACCTACGGAACGTGGCTTCCCGGCGACGATCGTGGATGGAATCGGAAAGATGTCGCCGCGAATCAGCCGCCGGATTCCCTGTTTCGCGCGGCTGCGGAATCTCGGATGACGGAGTCCGCGTTTACGTTGTCCGAATCGCACCGCGAAATCGTTGAGCGAACAATTCACCGGCACTGCGAAATCCGGAATTGGCAGTTGCATGCAATCAGTGTCCGATCGAATCACGTGCATGTCGTTGTGACGGCTCGCGGATACAAACCCGAGACAGTCCGCGATCAATTCAAAGCATGGTGCACTCGAAAGCTCAAACAGGCCGGCGAATCGCGTGAGAACTTCTGGACGGAAGGGTGCAGCCAGCGTTGGATCAATTGTGATGATGATCTGGAGTCGGCTGTTGTCTACGTGTTGGAAGCGCAAGACCGGAAAGGCCGAGAAGCTCAGTGAATACAAGCCCGAAGCGCAAGCGAGTGAACGCGTTACACGGCATACTCAGGTTCACTCGCTTGCGCTTCGGGCTCGTATTTCGCGCCGACGATCACGCCGCCGCAGCAAGCTGCAGCTCGTCCGCGTTCAGCGAGACAATCGTAATGCCCAGCTTTCCGGCCAGCTCGATCACTTCTGCGTTGTCGAGCATGATGGTCATGCCGCTCTCGATCGCCAGGCAACGGGCGCCGGCTTCGTGCATTGTCTGAATGGTCTTCACTCCGACAGTCGGTACGTCGAACCGCATGTCCTGCTGAGGCTTGGCGACTTTGACAACGGTCATGCCGCCCCGCGGACACAACGGTGCCGAGCGCTCGATGCAGCGGTCCGTGCCTTCGATCGCTTCGACAGCAATGACAGCTCGGTCGTTGACCACAATCGACTGGCCGATGTCCAGGCCACCCATCTGTTTGGCGATGTCCCAGCCGAAACGGATGTCTCGCCACTGGGACGGCGAAGGTTTGCGGCGAGTCAGAAATCCGTGTTCCACGAGCAGCTCCGGGCAGTAATCGAGTGCCGATCCGAATTGAAGATTGTCACGCTCGAACTCGCGGATCACCGCCAGCAGCAGCGTGTCGTCCTTACAGTCCTGCGTGAGGACGTACGAGCACACCATGTGAATCGTCCGCCAGTCGGGCATCATTCGCCATAGCCGGCGCTGGAACAGCGTGATCTTCTCGACCTTCCCGGCCATGACGATCTGCTGCACGTTGTGGCGATGGAACGATCGAATCCCGCGGCCGATTTTGCTGATCGGGCAGACTTCGAACGAATCACAGACCTCAGCCAGTTCACGCGTCGCCATGCCCTGAACACCGACAGCGTGGACATAGCGTCCCTGCTCCCGGGCGGCCTGAGCAATCACGATGGGAAAACGGCCACCACCGGCCAGAAGTCCGAGTCGTTCAGGATTGGTTGCGAGTTCGGTGTGCATCTGAGGGAAGGTCAAAACGGGGGTCGAATCAGTCAACATTTCAGGCTGCATCGTCGAGTGCGGTTAACTGATTCATTTGCGCCGTCAACTGCTGTACCTGTTTATCGAGCTTACGTAGCTGCGATCGCATGTCCGGCAGACGAGTCATGGCGATCAGCATTTTCGCAGCCTCTTCGCCGGGTCGCGCGGGGGACCCGAACCAGGTTTCACCCGCAGGTACATTCCTGGTGAATCCAGAACCGGCACCAAGTGACGCGCCGGTGCCCACGTTGACGTGGTCCGCGATTCCGGCCTGTCCACCAGCCAGCACATAATCTCCGGTGTTGCAGGAGCCGGCGAATCCGACCTGCGCGGCGAACGCGTTGTGTTTTCCGATTTCGCAGTTGTGTGCCACGTTGACGAGGTTGTCGATCTTTGAACCTTCGCCGATGACCGTCGCATGCACGGCACCGCGGTCGATTGTGCTGCAGGCTCCGATCTCCACGTCGTCTTCAATGTGCACGTGACCCAGATGCGGAATTCGCTCGTGACACCCATTACGGAAACGGTAACCAAACCCATCTGCACCGATGGCCGTGCCCGCGTGAATGATGCAGCGATGACCGATCTCAATATCCGGGTACAGCACGACTCCCGGATGGATCGTCACATTGTCTGCCAGCCGACAGCCGGGACCAATGTAGGCTCCCGGGAAGACGTCGCAATTGGTACCGATGACAACGTCTTCACTGACGAACGCGCCGGGATAGACATTCGTGCCTTCGCCGATCCGTGCCGAATCAGCAATCACGGCGTGGTGTGAGAGTCCGATCGTCGGTCGATTTCGCCGGGGACGTTCGTCGGTCAGAAGTAGGATGAATGCGTCGAGGGCATCATCCACGGTGATCAGCGTGCAGGTGTTGCGCTGAGGTTCGGACAGTTCTTCGAGACGCCCGCGTTCGATGAGGATTGCACCGGCCTGGGCCGTTTCCAGTTCACGCGGCGGAGTCCTGTCGGCGAAGAACGTGATCGTGTCGGGATCGGCCTTGCTTAACGAATCAACTCGCGTGATCAGCCTGCCTGCGTCGCCATGCACCTCGCCGCCACAGCGAGCCGCCAGTTGTCCCACTGTTGCATCCATGCCGGGTCCTTTCGTGAGGCGGCCGATCGTTGTGTCCGCATCCATGCGTGTGCACGTTGACCACGTGCAAGCCTCAAGTGAAGCCCGACAAACCCGGCTACGATGCGCGGCGCAAACCGCGCAGACACGGGCCGACGAGCGGCCGTTTGTATCCCATACCTCCAAAATTGGACAAGACGTGTTTACCATGCCCAGCTCGTCGCAAACCGGGATGACGAAACGGGAAAACGCGGGTGCGGGCAATCTCCGCAACGTCGCTCTCCGACGTCTGGCGAGGTCCGCAGCGGTAATCTGGCGAAAGTGCATACACACGGAATCCACTGATGAGTGTTCGCGGGATACGAGGCGCCACGAGCGTCGAGCAGGACTCTGCGACCGAGATTCACGACGCCACGCGCGAACTGCTAGAGCAGGTCGTGCAGGCCAACGGAATCGAATCGTTCGACGAGATTGCGTCGATCATCTTCACAACGTCGCCGGACCTGACATCGACGTTCCCCGCTGAAGCCGCCCGTGCGATCGGCATGAGTCAGGTGCCGCTGCTGTGTGCTTCAGAAATCGCGGTCCCGGGTTCGATGCCGCGTTGCGTGCGCGTATTGCTGCACTGGAATACGGACCGCCGACAGGACGCAATCGTGCATATTTACCTGCGCGAGGCGAAAAAACTGCGGCCGGACGTCGCATCAGCTCAATAACGGATCTTGCGCGGCCGCCTTACCGATCCGTCGCCATCACGGGGCCCGGTTGAGTACGATACCCGGCACACGCCGATTGAATCACCTTTGAACGTACGTGATCGAACAGATTCTTTGACGATCGGCAGTTTTCTACTGACTTCGGCGGCGGACTCGTGCTCGTGCCCGCCAGGACTGTCCCTCAGGTGAAACGTCATGGACCTGGTAAATGCAATTGGATTCACTCCGGAGTTAAATCCGGACAGTGCTGCGTCAGAACGACAACGGCGAAGTCGATATGTTGCCCTGAAGCTGATCGCCAACGGACTGCCTTGTCCGGATTTGCCAGACGCGGATGCACAGGCGATCGATGCGGAGCGGTTGCTCGGTTCGTATCACCATCGGCTGAAGCAGCTCGACCCGGCCCGGTGCGCGGCTGACATGCGCATCGAGTCCTTCCTGCACTCACATTTTCAGCATGTCGGCGGCGGTCCACTCCGACTTCCCGACCGCACGGTTGTTCTTGATCGCCACGGACTGGCGCGCGAGTTGTCTCTGCCGCTGGATGGTGACACTTACAGCAACGATCAGGTCTCTTCCTTCCGAGTACGAAATGGTGTGCTCCACAATCCGCAGCACGACCGCCGCACGACCAGCGGGACATTCCATGTCTGCGAAGGCGGACTTCCAATCCCCGCCGACAAGCAGTCAGTACCGCAAACGGCGTTCGCTGAGCTGTTCCGGCGGGCGCTTGACCCACCGGCCGAGTCGCTGGAACTGCCGTACACGGCGAACTGCGAAGAGCCTGCTCGCAGTTTCGTGTCTCTCCTGCTGCGACCGCTCGTGTGCCCGGCCGTTGAAGGCTTCTGCTCCGAGAAACGCATGGAGATTCGCTTCTTCGCACCGGGCTCGCTGATCGCCAATCTGGATTTCGTCGAGTCAATCTTCGGCAACGCTGGCGACGCGTTCCTTCCGGAAAACGACGCGGGACTGGATGTCGAACACTGGACCGGCCACACCGGCTGCGTGATCCTGGCGCCGCACCTCACACAGGTCACCAAACGCGAAGTCGGACTGCCGCAACGGGCCGACGCGACTCCGCGACAGATCGCCGACGGCATGTGCTGGGAATCAGAAGATGAACTCTACAACGGCGGTACACCGTTCAAGCTGACCTGCCGCTCGGATGCTGGCGTGATCGTGACGCTGATCGCCGACAATTACTTTGGGTACTGCAAGAAAGAGGTCAAAACGCAAATCAGTTACGCGACCAATCTGTACGGCAATGTTGAGGAAGAGCATGCCGGCGGAGCCATCGCGTTTGCCAGTTTCAATCTGGGTGACGACTTCAACGCGGACAGCCGCCGCTACAACAATCGCACGTTTGCCGACGTCGCGACAGATTACGCAACGCTGATCGATGTGAAGCCTGAAGGCTATGGCATCGATCGAGAACTCCCCGATCTGATCTACATCCCGGAGAACGCTCGAGCATCCGTACGTGATCAGTCGGTGACCTGGCAGCGGAATGGGGCGCCGCAGTCCATCCCGTTGCTGCCTGAAAAAACCTACATGACTCCGTCGGGATACCGACTGCGGCTCACGCAGCACCCGGCTGCTCCGACGTGGCGTTTAATCGGCACAATGTACGAAGGCGTCTGCTGCCACAAACCCTGTACTGTCAGCGGTGGGGGCAAAAGTGAGATCAGCAAGACACTGACCGACTACGTGCTGCACGGACCGATCTTCGTCTCGGACCTCGAAGATGACTTCGCCCAGGTTCAGAAGATCTTCGACCGCGAGTACTCGGACCGCTGGCGTCCGGACGGGCGATTTCGGCCGGATTACTCGACGCAGCAGGCTCGTCACATTCTGGATCCCGGTCGATCACTGGGCAGTGTGATCAAGCTGCTGACACCGTCTCTTGATTACACCGATGAGTACAACGCGTGGCTCGATTCGATTCCGGGCCACATTTACGCACTGGTCTTCGCGATCAAGCGTTTCCATCGCGGCGGTCCGGATGCCAACTGGCGCGAACCTTTTCGCGTTGACATCGTGAATGGAGATTCGGGCCACGAGTTGAAGTTCAGAAACCGCAGTCTGGTTGGCGATTATCTGCGAGTCGGTCTTCTGAGCGGGAACACGTGGCGAACTTACAAGCTGCGACAGGACTTCGAGGCCGCGGAAAAGACGCAGATCGAAGACGACATCAGTGTCTCAGTTGTCGTGCCCGCCCGCAGACTCGAGTCAATCGGCACGGCGACGGCACCGGCATGCAGCTACAAGTTCGTCGAAAACTGCGAATTCCGATTGTTCCAGAGACCGGACGACGCAGTTCACCGAGGCCTCGACAAGCAGTCGGAAGCCGACCTGTCGCGGGAAGACAACTTCATCGTCAACTTCGAGCCACTTTCGCATCAGCAGGTCGTTGAAGTCTGTAATCGACCGGTCGATCTGAGCGAATTCACCGCGCCGATGCAGCGTCTGATGAAGAGTGTTGCCGAGTTAAAAGACGAGTACGTGGTGTGCTCGGCGACGCCGCGAATGATCGACGGCAAGCCCAGCCGAAATCCGCGGTATCTCCAGAACCGCCCGGATTTGATGAACCCCACAAGGCGGGTAATCGCGGAGCGCGGAATCCGGTTGTATCGAGCCGTCCCGATCGACAAACCGGTGCATATACCGGTTCATGCCGTGCTGCTGGGTCGACGCAATAATCCTCCGGACTACGCGCGTGGCATCCGACCGCTCGCCGTCTACAACCCCATCCATTATCAGGAGCCGCCCGAACTGTTCATGGACTTCATCAGCTCGCTGACGGGAAAGAGTCCATCAACGACCGGGGCCGGCTCGGAAGGTGCACTCACGAAGGGTCCATTCAACTCGCTGCTGCCGATTGCCGATCTCAACAATGCCCTGGTCAGTTTTCTGCTGACAGGACTCGATGGCTTTTCGTCATCGGCCGGCCACATCGGCCCGAACATCCAGGTCGACCACGACATCAGCCTGCTGATCCCCGAAATCTGGTGCCGACTGAGTCCTGAAGAGCGTGATCCGCGGTTCCTCATCGCAGAAGGGCTGCTCGAAAAGATCCACGACGACATCATCCCCGGCGAAGACATTCCGGCCAGTCGACTGGGCTATCGCATGACGTCACGGTTCGTCCGTCGTTTTCTGGGACGCATCTTTGACAACCCGAGTAAGGTGTTCGACGAAGCGATGTTGAAACCCGAAACGCAGGATCCGATCGCCTTTGCCGACGGAGTGCGTTACATCGTCGAAGCGCACGAACGGGTTGCCCGGCAGTACTTTGAAGACGGCGGTGTCGAACAGGCGTGTCCGCCACTGCGGGCGCTGCTGCACATCATGGCAGAGGGCAGCTATGAGGGCCTCGGCCTCAACGACCCCGAGTTACGTGGCATGTTCACGCGGGACGCGATGCTCACAGCCGACTGGTACCGGGAACGGCTGGAAACGAAGCAGCGGCGGGACACAGTCCTATGGCAGCGACACGTCGACTACCTGGAGCAGGCCCTTGCAGACCCGATGCGATCAGGCGATGCCCTGCAGCTGAACCTCGACGCCCGAGCCGAACTGGCTCGCAATGAACTGCGCCGAGTCAGCAGCCCGGAGTACCTCACCGAATTGAACGGCTGCCTGGGCGCGGACCCGATGATGGCATCGGCTGAGTAGTAGTTGGTGCAGTGAGATGATGCACTTCCGCCGGCCCGCGGCTCGCAATTCAGAGTCGCCCGGTTGTTCAGTTGACCGGCGTCTGCGTCGCGGCGCATGCGAACTCCAACCGGACTGTTGTCTTCCCGTCGACGGTCACTTTGCCGGTCAGGAAGAACGCATTCGACAGTGTCTCGGTCAATTCGACCTCGATGTCGAGCACGTCGCCCGGACGGACCATGTTACGGAACTTCGTGTTGTTGACTCGCGTGACAACAGGGACCTGCCCGTCAGCCATTTGCTGCGTTTTCGCAATCAGGATCGCTCCGGCCTGAAACGCGGCTTCCAGCTGTAACACTCCCGGCAGAATGGGAAAGTGCGGATAGTGCCCGCGAAAGACGTCCAGGTCGTCGTTGATCCGTTTCCGGGCCACGATGCGGTTGCTCTCGATCTCGATGACCTCGTCGATCCACAAAAATGGCTCGCGATGCGGGATCAGGTCTTCTATTTCCTGGCGATTCATCGGGGTCCCTTCAATTCCTCAGGTTCCAGCGTTCCGCAATCAGCTCGATCCAACGCTCGGGTTTGGAACAATTGACATTGTCCCAAGAGGCGCTTTGCGGGTGCTTGACGCCTCACCGGGAGAGCCCTAACTTCCGGACCCGCCTGCGGCTTGCTGCCGCTGTGACTTGCCATCGGGCTTCCGCAAAGGACGCGCAGCACGATTCCCATCTGCCGCGGCGGTTGTTTTCCGGGGATGCGGCCCCCTTCTTCGAAACTTAGCAGGACATGGTGTATTCACAATGGCTGACCTGATCACTCCTCATGGCGGTCTCTCCGAGCCCGTCTGCCGAACCGTTCCCGCAGACGAAATTGACAGCTTCAAAGCCGACGCGGCCGGACTGCCGAAAGTCCCAGTCTCATCGGCAGACGTCTCGACGGTGTACCGGATCGCCGACGGGACACTCAGCCCGCTGACCGGGCCGATGACTAAAGCTGTCTACGACCGAGTCCTCGACGAGTCGGTCATCGAAAACAACGGCAAGCTTTACGCCTGGACGATTCCACTGGCTCTTCCCACGACGAGCGAAGTCGCGGCATCGCTGGTAGCCGGACAGAAGGTCGCGCTGGCATGTCCGGAAGGCAACATCGTCGGCACCCTCGACGTGAGCGATGTCTACGAGTGGGACAAGACGCGCTACCTCAGCAGCGTTTACCTGACCGAACGAACCGATCACCCGGGCGGAGACATGGTGTTGACGGGTGACGCCGCCAACACACATCTGATCGGCGGAGAAATCCGAGCCCTCCCGCAGCCGAAGAATGCGAATTTCGGCCAGTACGTTCTGACGCCGCGTGAAACCCGAGCGCTGGTCGCCGAGCGCGGCTGGGACGCGGCCGTCGCGTTTCAAACGCGTAATCCGCTGCACCGAGCTCATGAATACGCGATGGTTTACGGGCTGGAGACTCTGATTCGCGAGGGCAAGAACGCCGGTGCGGTCCTGAATCCGCTGATCGGCGAAACCAAGGGCGACGACGTCAACGCGGAAATCCGCATGCAGACGTATGAGAAGCTGATCTCCGAACGCAGCCTGGGCGAAGGTGACAGCGACGCCGAACTGTGGGGTTCACGTAACGAAAGGGTGCCGGATCGCGTCGCGCTGCTGGGTCTGGACATCAAGATGTTCTACGGCGGCCCGAAGGAAGCGGTGATGCACGGGATCTACCGTCAGAACTTCGGCTACACCCACATCGTGATCGGCCGCAAACACGCCGACGCCCCCTACCACGACGGAACCGCCATCTGGGGCGACTTCGATGCCCAGGAGATCTTCAGCAACCTGAACGGCGACCTGCAGATCCAGCCGGTCAAAGTCGGCTTCGCAGCCTTCTACGAATCGCTCGGCCGTGTTGACCTGATGGAAAACCACTCGGACGAGAAGCCCGTGTTTATTTCCGGCAAAGCCGTGCGAGCGACACTGCAGCAGGGCGAGATGGTCGACGAACGCATCATGCGACCGTCCACTTCCCGCATTCTCGCCGACGCGATGAAGCAGGATTAAGAGTCAACTCAACTGATCTGAATTCACCGAGCCCGGTCATTTGACCGGGCTCGTTTCGTATGGTGGCTGGTCGTGTCCGCTCTCGTCGGTGAAGAGAAACCAGTTCATTGCGATCGGTCCATGTGTATCGGCATTGTCGGTGAATTCGACAGAAGCCAGTATCATCCGCGCTATGAAGGTTCGCGAAGTGATTAAACTGATTGAGTCAGATGGCTGGTTTGAGGTCAGACAGACTGGCAGTCATCGTCAGTTTCATCATCCAGTCAAACCTGGAGCGGTGACTATTGCCGGAAAGCTCAGTAGGGACATCCCCCCTGGAACGCTTAACAGCATCCTGAAACAGTCCAGATTGAAACCGGACTCGTCATCCTGAGAGACACTTGAATGCCATATCTCGTTGTGATCGAGCAGAGTGCTGATGGTTTTGGCGCGTACGTCCCCGATCTACCAGGCTGTATCGCCGTCGGGGACACAACGGACGAGGTTCGGAAACTGATTCGTGAGGCGATTGAACTCCATGTGGACGACATGCGGGAACGCGGCGAGCCGGTTCCCGCTCCGACCACGGCCGCGGAGTTTGTTGAACTCCAGAACGCCTGACGCAACTGGTGAGCACACGTGTTGTCGAATGGGTGTATTGATGGGATACGGCGATAGCGAGTCGCGTGCTGTCCGCGCGATTCTGTTGACCGAATGAATCGAGGATCGAACCGTGCTGGGACTACTGGGAGGACGACAGAAAACGTGTGAGGGCATTGGCCGGCGGCAACTGTTGCAGGCTGGCGGAGCGGGACTTTTCGGGCTGAATCTGCCGCAAGTTCTGGCCGCCGAAGAGCAAACGCCTTTCCAGAATCCCCGTGCGAAGTCTGTGATCTTCCTGTTTTTATTCGGAGGACCAGCTCAGCACGAGACGTTCGATATGAAGCCCGAGGCTCCGGATTCGATCCGTGGCCCGTTCAAGCCGATCGACTCGCGCACGCCCGGTCTGAGGATCAGCGAACACCTGCCACGCACGGCGGAGATTTCGGACCGGCTCAGTGTGGTTCGCACGATGAGCCACTCGTTCAACGACCACAGTGGAGCGGGGCATTACATCCAGACCGGACACCGCTGGCACCTTCCCATCGGTGGCGGATTCAATGTGACGCCCCAGGACTGGCCGTCGATGGGCTCGGTGGTGGAATACCTCACACAACGGCATCCGGAATTCGGTCGCGACATGCCCAGCTATGCCGTCGTGCCAAATTTCCTCGGTCGGTTGCAGGACTATCGCGTCCAGCTTCGGCGTCCGGGAGAGACGGCCGGTTGGCTGGGCCGCGGATACGACCCGATCAACACGCGCATTGAAAAGCGAGACAGCAAAGACAACCCCTACTTTCGCGACTGCGCCGATGAAGAGCTGACCTTTCAGATTGAGGGGCTGGTGAATCACGAGTCACTCACGCTGGACCGTCTTAGTCGCCGCAGCTCACTACTGCAGCAATTCGACGACGGACAGCGAGCAATCACAACAAAACAACTCGACGCCTACGATCAGTTTCAGCGGCGGGCCTTGAACCTGGTGACCTCGGCAAAAGCACGTGAGGCACTCGACATCACGCGTGAGCCGGCTGAGCTGCGAGATCAGTACGGGCGGCATCTTTTCGGACAGTCGACCCTGATGGCCCGACGACTGATCGAAGCGGGAACTCGATTCGTCACCGTGCACTATGACTGCGTGGACGGTTACTCATGGGATTCACACCGCAGCAGCAAGTTCCTGGAAAAGCACCTTATTCCGACGCTCGACCAGGCGCTTTCGTCGTTAATCATCGATCTCGACGATCGCGGTTTGCTCGACGAGACGCTGGTCGTCTGTCTGGGTGAGATGGGACGGACTCCGAAGGCGAACAGCGTCTGGGGTCGCAATCACTGGAGCACGCTGTTCCCGGCGGTCCTGGCGGGAGCCGGCATTCATCGCGGCGGGCTGTTTGGCGAATCCGATCGCGATGGTGCTTATGCAGTGACTCCACCGGTCAGCCCTGAGAATCTGGCCGCGACGATCTATCACGCGCTGGGGATCGACCATGAACTCCGCGTGCCGGACGCTCAAGGCCGACCGACGCACGTCGTGCACAATGGCGAGCCCGTCCTGGAACTGTTTACCTGATCGCAGGGACCACTATGAGTCGAGCCGACGACCTGGCGCTCGTGCGTGAGTACACGCAGAGCGAAAGTCTGATCCGTCACATGCTGGCCGTCGAAGCAGCCGTGCGGGCCTACGCGAGAAAGTACGGTGAGGATGAAGAGAAGTGGGGCACGGTCGGTCTACTGCACGATTTCGATTACGAACGCTGGCCTGATCCGCCTGACCATCCGCTCAAAGGCTCGGAAATTCTCCGTGAACGAGGCTATCCGGAAGACGTCATCTACGCGATCAAATCACACGCCGACTATCTGGAAGACTGTCCGCGCGTGTCCGTCATGGACAAGACGCTGTATGCGTGCGACGAACTGTGCGGCTTCATTACAGCGTGTGCCCTGGTGCGACCGGGTCGGTTGGATGGTCTGAAAGTAAAGAGTGTGCGCAAGAAGATGAAGACCGCGTCGTTCGCTGCGGCCGTAAATCGCGACGACATCACCAACGGTGCGGAAGACCTGGGTGTCGACCTGGCGGAGCACATCGATTTCTGCATTGCCGCAATGCAAATCATCGCTGCGGAACTGGACCTGGTGCCTGTGCCCCAGTAACGCGGCATGCGACGACACAAGCTGGCCCATCAAACACTAGCATTCTGCGGAAATCCGCACGCTCGTTACGGTGCGAAAGTCAGGATCAACGCTTGAAGTCCTGAAAACCCGCTGGTAGCGTGGCACTCGCACGAGTACGCGGATGAGCCTACCCGATTCGGGATGGTCTCAGCGTCAGCGTGCCAATCATGACATCTATAACCCCGATTCGTTTGGGGAACATTTTTGCCCATCTGGTTCTCACAGAGGGAGTCGAGTCATGACCTGTTCCGGTACCAGGCGCCGCCGGGCGTTCACGCTGATCGAACTTCTTGTCGTGATTGCGATCATTGCCATCCTGATCGCACTGTTGCTGCCGGCTGTGCAGCAGGCTCGTGAAGCAGCGAGACGATCGCAGTGCAAGAACAACCTCAAGCAATGGGGTTTGGCCATTCACAACTACCATGACGTTGCTGGTCAAATGCCGCCGTCATGCCTCAATCCGGGTTCACGCCTGTCTGCCAGTTTCGTGCCGAGCGGCCAGATTCGGAATTTCACCGGTTATCTGATGCTGCTCCCCTATATCGATCAGGCACCGCTCTACCAGCAGATCGATTTCAGCCGCCCCACGGGACGTGCAGACTGGGTTGGTGTCGGAGGCGGTGGGTATCAGACCGTGCTGAATGGGAAATCAGTGCCGATTCAGTACTGCCCCAGCGATCCCTCGTACGATCCACTCCACAGCTCTTCGGCACCGAATATGTATACGGCCCAGCAATACACGCGGGTTAATTATGGGTTCGTTCATGAGACGTACGAGTACGATGGCAACGCCGGCAACCTGTGGTCGAAAAATGCCGCGGCGGGGAGATCGGCGTTTGGCATCAATCAGTCGGCGTCGTTCCATCACTTTTTAGATGGAACAACGAATACGTTACTGATGATTGAAACGCCGCAACGTAAATGGAGTACGGCTTACGGTCCGTTCCTTCAGGCATACACTCACACACATTTTATCACGCCAGCTAACCGTGGATTGAACGAGCGTTATAATGGCACGCCTAATCCGTATGCGTGGGGAGCGGGCAGCTATCACGTGGGCGGAGCGCACGCCCTGCTGGGCGACGCAAGCGTCCGATTCCTGAGTCAATACATGGATCGCAGCATTCTGCGCAGGATTGAGTCGGTTGCCGGAGGTGAGTCGGTCGGACAGTTCTAGATCAGTTCTCGCTGCGTGAGTAAGCAGATTTCCATTTCGGATTGATTGTTCCTCAGCTTGTCATCCGTCCTGCAGCAGATCGTCTCCTGCAGGTCGGTTCAGGCTAGATTCTACTGGACGCCCAAATGCGACTAACCAGCGTCTTATGCCTGTTGGTGTTGTGCGGATGCGGCAGCGATGCCGCGGGGCCGGAGATGGCCGATGTCTCCGGAATGATCACACTTGAGGGGAAGCCGTTATCCGGCGCGGAAATCCATTTCGTGTCGAGTGGGTTTGAAGGATATGGCAGAACGAACGATGAAGGACGTTACTCGCTTGACCGGGGAGCCCCAGTGGGTGAATGCAAAGTCTACATCACGAAAGCACCCGAAGGTGACCCTTCAGGTGGCGTCGACACCAGTATTGAGGGCATGGACGACGAACAGATGAGAGCCATGGCCCAAGGTACGCAAGACCCGAATGCGAAGCCGCTGGTACCGCCCGAGTTCAGTGACCCCGAGAACACGAATCTGAGTTTCAACGTGCCCGCTGGTGGAAGCGACAAAGCCGACTTCGAACTCTAGGACTCGGGCTATGCGAATTCAGGGATTGGAAAGAGTCAAAAAAGTTTGCTCAGCAAGCGAGCTTTGACGATGGGCCGCAGCCGACAGTTCCAGGCGTGCCTTGTGGCAAGTTGCTGCGTTGGGGCGTTGGGAATCTGGCTGAGTACCAGGCACACCGAGACGCCAGAGCCTGACAGTCCGCTCACACCCACGTTCACGGAACCGGCGACGACGCTTCGGTCGCCGTATCGAAATACATCGGTTGCTGAGTTCGTCGGTAGTAGTCAATGCGATGGCTGTCACTCAACTCAGACGCGGGCATTTCAATCCACGGCACATCACCATTCCCTGGAGAAAGTGCGTCTCGAAGAGGAACCACCCGACGCCACATTTTCCCATGGAAAATCCGGACGCAGCTACAGCGTCTACCGCAGGAACGCTGATCTGTGGCACCGGGAATTCATCAGCGGCGGTGAGTCGGATGACATCATACTGGGCGACCACCCCATGGCCTGGCGCATCGGCTCGGGGCATCACAGTCGCAGCTATCTGGTCGACATCGACGGCTACTTTTTCGAGTCACCAGTGACGTGGTACGCATCGAAGGAATTCTGGGCCGTTTCGCCCGGATACGACCTTCCCGAACACGAAGGCTTCAACCGTGCGACACACGAAGGCTGCGTCCATTGTCATGCTGGTCGCGTGGAATTGATCGGCGAGAGCACTCACCGGCTCCGCCTGATTGAACCTTCGATCGGTTGCGAAAGCTGCCACGGCTCGGGTTCGCTCCATGTCACGGAGCGAACCAGTGGGGTGCCAGTACCGGGGAATTTCGATGCCACGATCGTGCATCCGGGAAAACTGTCGCGTGCCCTCAATGAATCGATCTGCGCTCGCTGTCACCTGCGTGGCGCGGGTTGGTCAAATGTTCGAGGTCGAACTCGCTATGACTTTCGGCCCGGCCTGCATTGGACGGACTTCCAGGTCGACTTTATTCCGCGGGACTCGTCGGGCACGATGAGAGTCGTTGGCCACTTCGATCAGATGCGTGCCAGCAGGTGCTACACCGAATCGGAATCACTGACCTGCACGACATGCCACAACCCACACGAGTCGCCAGGTTCTGACCAGAAAGTCCAGTACTACCGCGGCAAGTGCCAGCAGTGCCACGCATCGGCCGATCACGCCTGTCGGCTGCCGGAATCGGCTCGTCTGCAGCAGAGTCCGGGTAACGATTGCGTGACGTGTCACATGCCCAGGTCTGGCACCGACATTCCACATTTCTCATTCACACACCACCGGATCGGACTCCAGCACCGCACGGAATTCGACGAGGATGACAAAGTCGCGGCGGCGGAACTCATCCCGGTTGGCAACATCTCTCGGTTGTCGGCGCTCGATCTGGAGCGGTGTCTGGGACTGGCCTGGGTGAAGTACGGAGACAGCCTCTCGTCGTCAGGTCGATCTGCGGCCTTTGGTGAAGCACTGGCCAGTCTGCACCGCGTCTACAATGCCGGCATGCGCGACGCATCCGTGTTGGGTGGTCTGGCGTATCTCCACTGGATGCGACGGGATCCAATCTGTGTCCTTTTTGCTCAGCAGGCATTGAATGCTGCCGACTGCGAGCCGGAGACGCGTTCGAATTCGCTGATCGTTGTCGGGGACATGCAGTTGCAACTTGGCAACATCCGTGAGGCGAAGGCTGCTTTCGAGGAGCTGACCAGGCTACGTCTGCGGTATACCGACTGGCAGATGCTCGGTGTGTGCCGTGCCCGCGAGTCAGATCGGGCCGGTGCCATCAGCGCCTTTCAGAAAGCTCTGCAATATCGGCCGGAGGCGATCGACATTCGTATGATGCTCGTCCACGAACTTAAGAACGATGGCCAATCGGAGCTGGCCGCCACGCACCGTGAAACGGCGGCGCGACTGCAGCAACTGAGGCGTCATCCCCCACAGTCGCAAGAATGAATTGAAGCAGGTTAGCAATCATGTACGACCGATTCGTCACACAAGCTCAGCGATCACCGTTCGAGTCATCGAGTTCATGAGAATCGCCGCTCTGACTTTCACACTCGTCGTCAATTGTGTTTGCGGATGCGGGAAACATCCTGGCGACACATCGCCCGAATTGCTTTCTCCCGCCGGTGCGCTCACCAAAGACACTGACGAACTTGCCAACGACGTCCGGCAGAATGACTGGTTCGAGGACGTCACGGAGAAGTCCGGTATCAACTTCCAATACCGCAATGGACGTGAGGGCGCTTGCCATTTCATCCTCGAAAGCCTGGGCGGCGGCGTGGCGATGGTCGACTACGACCGCGACGGCGATCTCGATCTGTTCTTCACTGGTGGAGGCGTGATCGGCGGTTCGCCACCCGCGGTGACTGGTCTGCCATCGGGTCTGTTCCGAAATGATGGGAACTTGAGATTCGTGGATGTCAGTGAGGAAGCCGGCTTTCAACATGCGGGCGACTACTCACACGGAGTTTCCGTCGTTGACTTCGATCAGGACGGATTCCCGGACCTGTTCGTGTGCTGTTACGGTCAGAGCCGGCTCTATCGCAACACGCGCGACGAGCGATTCCAGGACGTGACCGGACAGGCCGGCCTGTCCGCGCGAGGCTGGAACACGGCTGCCGCGTGGGGCGACATCGACGCAGACGGCTGGCCAGACCTGTACGTCGCGCGCTATCTGGACTGGTCACCTGAGAAAGACCGCCCTTGCCTGAAAAAC
Source organism: Planctomycetota bacterium (assembly GCA_963579025.1). Taxonomy (GTDB): domain Bacteria; phylum Planctomycetota; class Planctomycetia; order Planctomycetales; family Planctomycetaceae; genus CAUZFZ01. The sequence goes on from CAUZFZ010000019.1 coordinate 86,438, forward strand.
GGAATTCGAGATCTGTGCGGCCCGCGGAGCTACGGTGGCGTCATCGATTGTCTGTATCGCAATCAAGGGAATGGGACGTTCGAAGACATTTCCCAGCAGGCAGGTCTGATCCCTGGCAACGGACTCGGAGTCGTCGCAGCGGACTTGAATAACGACGGCCGGATCGATTTCTACACGGCAAATGACGAATCGAATAATCATCTGTACCTGGGCAATCCAGAGTTACCTCTGACCGAGGCCGCGCTGATTTCAGGTGTTGCCACGAACGAATACGGCATGCCCGACGGCAGCATGGGTGTCGACGTCGGGGATGTGAACGGCGACGGAAACCCGGACCTGTGGACGACGAACTTTGAGCGAGAGGACAACGGCTTGTACTGCAGCGATGGCAACGGGCTGTTTCGGTCCGCGACACTGACGTCCGGACTGGCCGGGCATTCGCGGCTTCAGGTTGGTTTCGGCACAGCACTGGCCGACTTCGACGGAGACGGGTGGCTCGACATCTTTGTTACCAACGGCCACGTGTTCTATCACGGCCGCGAGTCTGCCTATCGTCAGCAGGCTCAGCTATTTCGGAACGACGCCGGACGATTCGAAAACGTGTCGGCGGCGGGAGGAACGTATTTTCGTTCGGACCATGTTGGGCGAGGAGCCGCGATCGGCGATCTGGACAACGATGGGGCTCTCGATCTTGTCGTCGTCCATCAGAATGAGTCGGTGAGCATCCTGCGCAATCGCACTCCACCGAAGCACTTCGTTCGTGTTCGACTCCAGGGAACTCAAAGTGACCGGGACGCCATTGGCGCAGTCGCGTCGATACGTTCGAGTGGCCGAACACTAATGCGCTGGGTGCGCAGCGGTGCGGGATACTTCTCCCACTCCGACCAGCGAATCCTGTTCGCGGTTGACGACGATGCTCCCGTCGACGTGACAGTCGACTGGCTTGGCCGTGGGCGCGAAGTATTCGGCAACCTGAAAGTCGGCGAAACTCACGAACTGGTTGAAGGCAGAGGCAAATCTGAGTGACCGCGACAGACTCATCAAATCCGAAAACCACGAACGCGCGATTGAGAGTTTTGTGGACTCTGGTTGGTGTCCTGGTAATTGGTGCTATCGCGACAGTCTATGAGTGGACGTCGCGAAGTCGAACGGCAGCGCAGGTCGTCGAATTGGAATCGCTCGTGGCGTTGCATCGGGAACGTCACGACGGCCCGGCAGCGATTGAGGCGATCAACGAATTACTAATACTCAGACCGAAGGCATCACGCTGGTGGTACCAGCTCGCCGTCGAGTACGAGCGCGCGGATCAGCAGACGTCCGCGACAACGGCATATCGCCGGGCATTGCAGCACGGCCTTCCGACGACTGCGGCCGAAGACGCGCGACTTCGCCTGGTCGAGCTGTTTATTCTCATGGGTGACGCAGCGGCAGCCAGAAGTGAACTGGAAAAACCGGGTCCAATGTTTCGGCAGACGGCTCGACTGAATGTCCAATTGGCTCGACTGCTGCGCATGGAAGGCAAACCTGCAGAGGCATTGCCGATGCTGGAAGCTGCGCTGGTCGAACTGGGGCCGATGCCACAGGCCATTGGACTGCGGGGCATGCTGCATCTTGATCTTGGCCAGTATGAATTAGCTGCAGCCGACCTTGAATTCCTGTCGCAGGCTCAGCCGAACGACGAGGTCGCTCATTTCAAACTGGCCGAAGCGTATCGGCACCTGGGCCAACCGGACCGCGCTCGTCTGCATCGGGAACAGTACGTGCGACTTCACGAGCAGAACTACGGCAGCGACGCGTCTTCACAACCACTGGACGCGACGTCTGCTCAGGCTCAGTAAGGACGCAGTGCAAAGCGCGTTATGCCGTCCCGGCAGATGGGTCGTATGGCGGTGAACCCATGATGTGGAATCCCGCGTCGACGTGCAGGTTCTCGCCCGTGACACCACTGGCCAGGTCACTTAGTAGAAACATTCCGGCCTTGCCGACTTCTTCGCGGTCGATGTTGCGTCGCAGTGGTGCCATCGTGCTGTAGAGCTTGTCCATCAGGCTGTGGTCGCTGACAGCGCTGGCGGCCAGTGTCTTGACGGGGCCGGCACTCAACCCGTTGACGCGTATCTGCTTCTCCGCACCCATCTCGCTGGCCAGGTACTTGATGCTGGCTTCCAGTGCCGCCTTACACACACCCATGATGTTGTAACCTGGAATGACGCGCTCGCCGCCGAGGTAAGTCATCGCCAGTATGTTGCCGCCTGGCTTCAGAATGTCCTTTGCCCGGTTGGCCAGCGCGATGAGGCTGTAGCACGAGATATCCATCGACAGTTTGAAACCGTCGCGACTGCAGTTGTAAACAGGCCCTTTAATGTCATCCATCGGGGCGTAGGCGATCGAGTGGATCACGAAGTCGATTTCCCCAAACGTCTCTTTGGCGGCGGCAAACGCGGCATCGACATCGCCTTCTGTGCTGACGTCGCAGGGCATGATGATTTTCGCACCAATCGGTTCGACCAGCTTGCGCAGACGTCGTTCCATCTTCGGTCGCGCGGGATCGCTGTCGGGAAGATGCGTGTAGCCCATCTCCGCGCCTTCTGCGTGCAGCTTCTGTGTGATCGCCCAGGCGATTGATTTGTCGTTGGCGATCCCGAAGACCATGCCCTTCTTTCCGCTGAACAACCCCATCAGTTTCTTCCTCACGTTTGTAGTAGCCGGATTTATCCGGCTGTTGGTGAACATCGTGTGCCAATTCGCAATCGAACCGCATAAATGCGGTTACTACGAACGTGCTCAATACAGTCTTACACCCGCAGCTCGACTGGTTCGTACTGATCGGTCAGACGCTGCAGAGCGTCCGACGGATTCATGTTGAACAGAGCCCGTCCGCCGGTGCCCCAGCATCCGTTGGTGAAGTGGAACAGTGCCGCGGCGTCACGCAACAGTCCAACGGCCTCGACGTCTTCCATGTCTCCACCTTCGACGGCTTCGAAGGTGATGTAGACCGAGACAAAGGCGGTCAGCATGCCGGACTCGACATCGCGGCCAAAGGTCACGCCGCTTTGCCAGTCACAGTCGAGCCATCGCAGATCGCGGGGCCGACCCTGCACGCGGGCCATGTCGAAGAACTTTGCTTCCAGCTGCTCACGCTGCAAGCGGAACAGGTCGATCGCCCGCTCGGCCTGACGGCGTTGCAGATTGCGGAGCAAAGGACGACCGGCCAGCAGAATGACGGGCACGGCGACGACTAGTGCTGCGAGGCAGATGAGGATGGGTTGCATCATGGCAGGTCTCGTAATTTCAGAGGTCGGATTCGTCGAGGGCCGCGATAAACGGCAGGTGGCGGTAATCGTCGTTGTAGTCGAGTCCGTATCCAACAACAAAGACGTCAGGAATCTGAAAACAGTGATGGTCGGGAGCGATATCCACTTCACTCCGACCTTCCTTTACGAGCAGCACGGCCGTGTGAACACTCCGAGCTCCCGCAGACTGCAAAGACGATACAAGCCGCTTCAGCGTTTGTCCTGTGTCGAAGATGTCATCCACAATCAGCACGTCCCTGTCGCGGACATCCGTCAGCAGAGTCGTGTCAACCCGCAGGTCTCCCCGCTCGGTTGTCGGTCCGCGATAGCTCGACGCATGCACCACACCAATCCGGTGCGGAACGCTGATGGCTCTCACCAGGTCCGCCAGAAACAACATACATCCGGTCAGAACGCCCACCACGGTCAGCGGCCGGCCCTCGTACTGGCTCGTGAGTTCTGCACCAAGGTCGTGAACCCGCCGCTGGATGATGTCCGGTTCGATCAGATTTCGCATGTGGTTGTCTGGTCCCGGCGCGAGCCATGTGTGAGGGAAACCAGAATACCGAGACATCTTCCCGGAAACACCTCAACGGCCCGGCTTGTCACCTTTACGCTGGAAGGCACGCATGGGAGCAGGTCGAATTGGGGTGCCAGCGGCACTGAGCAGCGACTTCTCCACAGAGTCACCGCAGATTGCCGGACCGGACTCCGACGAGCGGGCATTTCGCACACGCGGCGAAACGAGTTACGATTTACCGGTCTAGTCCAGTGCTTTGTCAACGTTGAATATTGGGGTGGCTGGGGTCGAGCGCAGCGAGCCCCCAGTTGCAGTGCTGGGGGCTCGCTGCGCTTGACCCCAGCCA
>CAUZFZ010000020.1:0-77500 GCA_963579025.1 Planctomycetota bacterium
CAGCGTGAGTGCTCCGCCTGTCGAGCCGATGTTGCCGGCGGCCAGGTTCAGCGTGTCGGCCGCGATGGAGATCGCGCCGCTGCCGGAGGTGATGTCGTCGCCCGTGTCGTTGGTCGAGAGTGCGGCATCGGCGGCGCTGAGCGTGATGGTGACATTGCCGGCTCCGTTGGCGGCGATGGCTTCGTCCACGTCCAGATTGCCGGCGGTCAGTACGAGTTGAATGTTACCACCGCTGGCCGTCGAGACGCCGGTTATGGTGGCGACCTGCGTCGTTCCGGAACCGATCGTCGCTCCATTGGATTCCGTGATGAAGATATTCCCGGAAGATGCGGTGCGGGCGGCCAGGTTTGTTGCGGACACGGCGATCGGAGTCCCCGATGTACCGATTCCTGTTCCAGCTTCCAGCAGCACGGTCGTTCCGCTCACCGATCCGGCGGCCAGTGTCAGCGCTCGATCGCCGATTGAGCTGGTGGCCGAAACCGCGGCCGTGCCCGAGGCGCTCACGCCGCTGACCCCGTCCACCATGCCGATGGCGAAGTCGGTCAGATCGTTGAGGATGAACACGTTGCCCGATGTACTGCGGGCTGCCACCGTGGTGACGTTGAAGTCGACAGAATCCCCACTGCTGCCAATGCTGTTGGTGGCATCAAACAGCACACGGCCCGCGCCGCCGATCACGACTTCAAAGGCTGCCGCGTTGTTGTCGACAATCGTGTCGTTCGAGAGGATCTGTGCGGTTTTGCCGTTAGCCAGCGTGAGGGTCCCGTCAAATGTCGTCGCCCCGCCGCGGATCGTCAGACTGTATGTCTCGCCGGACAGTCCCAGAGTCTCGATGTCCACGGCGCCCGTTCCGTCGGAACGGCCCACAGTGACCGTGCCGGTCGAACTCAGATTTCCAAACTCAGTCGCGTCGACCTGAAAGGTCCCGGTCGAGCCGTTTCCGAGACCCACCGTGTCCGCCGCATCATCCGGCTGCAGCGTGATGCTACTGTTCACCGTGACTGGACTGTTGATCGCAACGTCATTCGCCGTGAGCGTTGCCGACGTTGCCGAGACCGCTCCGTCGATGGTGAGCGTGCCGCCAGAAGTGACATCCAGCACACCGCCAACCGATGAAGCTCCCAGCGTCAGCGCGTTGGTATCAACCAGTGTCGCGCTGCCACTGCCGGACGTCGTCAACGTCACTGTGCCCTGAAAGTTGTTGCCGGAAATAGCCAGATTGACCGAGGTTCCGCCTGCATTGAATGCTGCAGTCTGCAGTGCACCGGACTGAGTCACAGCCCCGCCCGCCGAATCTCCCGATCCGGTGATGTCCAGAGTCGCGGTCCCGGTGAAGTCGACGGCTCCGCTGAATGCGACGTCGGGATCGATGTCAGTTGAGTCGTTGACGGTGACGGACGTATTCACAGCAGTTTTGCTGACAGTCAGAATCTCGGAATTCGTGCCCGACACGCCAAGTGCGTCTCCGGCCGCAGTCCATCCACCTTCCGAAAGAGTGAATACGAAGTTCCCGGCCGATTCAGTGATGGTCAGATTCTCAGCATCGGCTGCGGTTTCCGTGAAGGTGTCCAGGACGAGTGTCTCGGTACCCGAGTTGAAGTTGTAACTCGCGGCCAGCACTTGGCCGTAATCAGCGATCACGGACGAGCTGAACGCGACGTCGGTGTCGGGCACGCCAACCGTCCGTTCAAAGTCCCAGTCGCCGCCCAGGTCATCAGAACCGGTCAGGTCGGTCGAGGCTGCGACGTCAGCCCCAGTCGAATCAGCCAGAGCATCGACGAATGCCGAGCCCTCTTCGCCGGCCGCGACATCGCAGCCGTAAACCAGGATGTCGCCGTCATCGCCCAGCGCATCGCCGATGAGCGCGAATTGCTCGGAGTACTCGCCCAGGTTCTCGCTGGTCAGCTCGGTCGAACCCAGGAGCAGACGTCCGGCTGAACCGTGCGAGACGATGTGAATGGCAGCGAGGTCGTCGCGGCCTTCGAGTGCGTCGGCGATCTGCAGGATGCCATTCTGATTGACGTCCAGCGTGATGACTTCGACACCATCGCGCACGCCGGCAATAAGACTTTCGAAGTCGTCAACACGCGAGTCGACAAACAGCAGTTCGGTCGAGGGCGACACGTCCGAGATCGGCGCGCGGTTCGGATCCGTGATCGTCCATTCTGACAGCAGTTCGGTGATCGACGTCGATGACGCATCGTCAAACTCGGCGGACGCCAGGTCGAACAGGTTGACTTCGATGTTGTCGAGAGCAGCGTCGAACGGAGTCTCGGAGCGCGCATTATCCTCGTACTCGGAGTCGCTCTCGATGCCGGACTGCTCGGCACTGCCGGCCACATCGGCCTCTTCGGCCATGAGCGTGCCTTGCGAGGCGGTCAGCTCGCTTTCCAGCAGCTCGGCCAGGGCCGGGTCGACGACGGGGTTCACCGTCAGTACGACTCGATCCTCCAGCTTCGACAGCGCGAGCTGTGTGAATTGGCGTTTCTGTCGGCCCAGTTCGATCTGCTTCTTCCGGCGTTCGTACCGGGTTGACGGATCGAACAGCTTCTTCAGCCACGAAATCAACAGCATGGCAAAAGTTCCTCAATCGATTGCGGTCGCAGGATGTGAGCGCGCGACTGCGCGCACAGTGACCGCGTTCCGGATGAGACTCTGAGATTGGATATCGGTGAAATCAGCACAGATGTGTTCTCGCATGCGGCATGGACGCCGCCGCACTCGTTCCGCTGCTTCGTGTGGGGTCGCAACTCAGGACGCCTCGTGGCAATGCTGCACGGATCGCACAGCCGTAGAGACGAAACTCGTGACGAATTTGACAGGTGAACGTACCACGACAGTATGGGGCGAAGCGGGGGAATTGCACGCTCCGCAAAGGCTGGCGGAGTAGCGACGCTGGACAGGCGGCGTTGACCTGCTGGTTTGAGTTTGGACGTACAGCGCCACCGCTCTCGTAGCGGCTCGCAACTGGCCCCGACAGATGCATCCAAACTTAGCACGGGAAACGACTTTCGACGTCGGCGGCCCTCTGAACAGCCATTATTCGATAGCTCGAATCGGAATGTCAAACCTGAGCCCGCCATTGGTGGTCAGGGACCGTAAAACTTTCCGGTTTGTGCCAAAGTCCGCAGAGCGCAGACGCACCGTGACCCGGAAAAGGTCCCTGGAACTCCGGGTTTCCTCAGCATCGTCCTCAAACGCTCAATCGGACCAGCCGCGCCCGGAACGCGCGCTTTGTGCAGACTTTGCCGACGAGAGCGGTCTCACCGGTCGCAACGGGTCTCCGACGCGCCGCCCAGCGTTCTGAAAGCCGGTGAGGGATTTCCCTGAATTTCGCAGGGCCGTCGTCACCGTTTTGTCGCAGCCGGACGTGTCTGGATTCGTGACGATGTTCGGAACTGTGTCCATTCCAGCATTGCTCTGCTGAAGCGATGGCGAATCGACAGTTGATGCGTGAGAATGGCCCGAGTTCACGCAACATGACCTCGGAAGAATCACGATGACTGCGCAGTTTGTGATCCGTCGGCGCGTCGAGTTCTCTGACACCGACATGGCCGGCATCATCCATTTCGCCAGCTACTACCGGTACATGGAAGAGGCCGAGCATGCCTGGTTCCGGTCGCTGGGACTGAGCGTCATGCTGCCGCAGGATGATGGGTCGGTCATTGGCTGGCCGCGAGTTTCCGCGACCTGTACCTTCGAGGCCCCCGCTCGGTTTGAAGACGTCCTTGAGATCCGACTGAATGTGGAGCGCAAAGGAACCAAATCGGTGACTGTCCGCTACGAGTTCTTTCGTGACGATGCCCGCGTCGCTCACGGACGTATGAAAATGGCCTGCTGCATCTGTCGGCACAACGCCCCACTCGAATCGATTCCACTGCCGCCCGAATACAACAACGTGATTCACGAGGCCGACATAACACCATGACCGACACCCAGACCAGTGCGGACGTGATCCTGCAGGACCTGACGAAGGAGTTTGCCGGACCGGGAGCCGGCGGTTCTCTGCAGATTCTGAAGGGAGCGAATCTCTCGCTGAAGCGCGGTGACGCGCTGGCAGTGACCGGCCCATCCGGATCGGGGAAGAGCACACTGTTATATATCGTGGGCACGCTCGATCAGCCAACCAGTGGTACGGTGGAGTTACTGGGTGTCGATCCGACGCAGATGAGCGAGTCGAAACTGGCGACGTTCCGCAACGATCACATTGGATTCATCTTTCAGGAGCACCACCTGCTTCCGCAGTGCACCGTGCTCGAAAACGTCCTCGTGCCGATGTTGGCCGGCCAGGGGGTCGGCAACGCTGAAGAGCAGCGGGCGCGGGAACTGCTCGATCGCGTGGGACTCGCCGAGCGGATGACGCATCACCCGGCTCAGCTTTCAGGTGGCGAACGCCAGCGAGTCGCGGTTTGCCGTGCTCTGATCAATCAGCCCGAACTGCTGCTGGCCGACGAACCAACCGGCAACCTTGACCGAGTGACGGCCGAATCGATCGGGACGCTGTTGCTGGAGGTGAGCCAGGAGCAGAATGTGCTGCTGATCTGCGTCACCCACAGCACGGAACTGGCCGCGCGATTTCCACTGCATCGCCAACTGCAGGACGGCCAGTTGGTGGATGTTGGATAGTCCACGTTGGACGTGACCATCCGAATTCTGAGTGGTTGACTCGTCTTCGTATCTGTCTGACTATGGGTGTTCAGTCCTGTTCGCGGAAGAAATTCAGGCCTCACTCCAGTATTCCAAATGGTGTTGAGCTGTGACTGGCGGAATCCACGGCACCACTGAGATTGAATCCCTGCACCCCGTGTCCGCGGGTCGGCGAGAATCTGAGTTTCATCCCTGAACGTCTTCGGAATGAGTCGTTCCCACGGATTCTGCAAGATGACGGGGGAACCTGTCCGGTCATTCCGATCTCTCAGTCGTGATGCACAACGGTGAATCCATTGGCCGATGACATCTCGAATGAGCCGACTTTTTGTGCAATTGTCGATCCGTCTGGAATGGCCATCCGGGCGACCTTCGACTGCAAGATTCTTCTTTCATTAGCGTTTATTGTGCCATGTTCCTGACTTCGTTGATGCCCTTTCGACGCCCGCGAGACCGATCCAGCCTGCGATTTGGTCGGCGCCAGCCGCGCTGCGCTGTCGCGGCTGAACGGCTCGAAGCAAGGACCTTGCTCTCAGCCATCACCTTCCGCAGCGACCTGGCCACACCGGTTGGCGTCAACGTGACAGAGTTCGGCATAAACGTTGATGTCGAGGTTGACGTCGAGGAACTGGAAGCATCGCTGTTGATTGATCAACCCGATCCGGATGTGAGCTACGGGATTCAGTTGAAGGCACCAGACGGAACGGTTTTCGATCTCCGAAGTAGCGACCCGCCTGAATCCGGTCCTGATGACGGGCCTCTGTTGATTCGTATTGACCAGGATGTGCCCGTCGATGCGTCGCTTGACTCGACGTTCGGTCGATGGGTGTTTCTGGTGACGGTCTCTGGTCCGGGTATCCCAACAACTGGCGGGAGTGGCGGCGGGATGAACCCCGACCTGGGCGGAATCCTGTCGGGCGAACTGCGCATTACTCCCGATCTGACATCGATGCCGGAGGGAACGATCTCCGGTGTTGTGTTCGATGACTTCGATGGCGACGGCGTTCAGGACGACAGTGAACCCGGCATCAGTTTTATTGATCTCGACGGCAGCGGCGACCTCAACGGCAGCGAACAGTTGATTGTTGTTTTCGTCGACATCAACAGCGATGGCAGTCTGACTGATGGTGAGCCACAGGCAATACCCAATGAATTCGGCGCCTACGAGATCACGGGGCTTGCGACACCAGCGAGTTACGCGGTCGGGCTGATTGCGGCCGGTGGAACTCGGACGTCGCCGGTTGGGAGCGACATCCTGCGTGTCACATTCCCGCAGGATGACGACACAGATGCGACGACGCCTCTCACCGATTCAAGCGGATTCCTGGCCGAGGGTCTGCCGCTATCGACGAGCACGACAGTGGAGACCCGTTGGCAACTGACCTCTGATCGGCAGTTCGAGGCGAACCATTCGAACGACTTTTCCGCCGTCTTTGCGCGTGTCCTCACGAACGGCACAGTGGAGTCACCAGACGCGGGCTCGCAGGGAGTGTTGCTGAGTCCAACCATTGATCTAGGCACTTCTTCGGATCCCCGCGCTATCGACCCGATCGAACTTCAGTTCGGGTCGTTTCTATCGGTGAGTGGCAACGACGTTGAATCGCTGGTGGATTTGCTTCGCGTGTCGGCCGTGTTTTCGGATGGATCGGTTGAACGTTTGACACCACCGGAATTCAGTCTCGGCTCAATCAATGGATTTACAACACAGGCGCTGGACATCACCCGCCTGGTCTCACGGTTCCCGGCGAACGCCACGACCCGACCCGTGCAGTTCCAGTTCGAGATCCAGATTCCGGCCGATCGGGAGTCCCAGGTCCAGGCCTGGTATCTGGACGACATCGCCGTCGTACGGCGGGACTCCCCAGGGCTGCAGATTGTCCATCTGAATCCAGGGCGCCGCTCATCCGGAAACGACTTCGCGCTGAGCAGTGGGGCGGAGTCATTTGGTGGGACGGTTTTCAGTGATCTGAATGGTGATCGAACGCAAAATCCGGGCGAACCAAGTTTGCCCGGGCAGGTCATCGCACTGGATGCCGACGGTGATGGCTTTAATGGAGTCATCAAGACGTTCACCGCCACTCTGGCTGGTCCGAGTCCTGATGATGGCCGGCTACTACTCGAATTTGGCGATGCGGTTACCGGTACGCTGCTGGGCATTCAACTTCAGGGTGAGTTACTGCTGAAGAATCCGGATGTGTTTTCGCTGATCGCCGGAACGGATATCTCGCTGACACTCAATTCGCCCGTCGGGCGGTTTCAGGCTTTGGCTAGAGTCATTGCTCCACCGGACCTGTTCGATGCGACGGCGGCGCCTTTCCAAGTGTCCCTTGATCTTCTACTGCCAGACGACCTTGTCGAGATTCTGCGCACGACGCCAGTCAATGGAACGTGGGAACTCACCGCACCGGATGGTGGTGACGGTCTAGCCATCGCGGAGATTCTGCGGGTTGTGCTCGATGCCGATGTCGAGTCGTTGTCGTTACGCCTGACTGTGGCCACTCCACCGGATGATGGTTCAACAGCAGACAGCTTCGTCGTTTCTAACAGCCGCGGCCAATGGGAATTCAACGGCCCGGCGGCGGGCGAGGATCAGTCGAGTTTCATCATCGTGACGAGCACGCTGACCACAGACGATTCGAATGTGGTTGTCACGGCTGAGCGCGCGATCTCTGACTCGACTGCTGACGCGAACTCGAACATCAACTTCGCTGTTTCCATTACCGATGCGCATGCCAACGTGGCAATGCCTCGCATGGAAGACCCGCAGCCAGTTGAACTTTCATTCGGGCCGATTGGACAACCTGCGGCAATCGACTTTGTGAACGATCTCGATGTCTTTGCTCTCCCGGCAAACACGAACGGCCTGGTGACACTGGAACTGGAGACCGATCAGGGTTCACTGTCGCCGTTGAACGGGCGACTGACGGTGTTCAGCATCCTCACGCGTGATGATGACTCGACGGAACGTCGTGATGTCGCGTTTAACGACGATGCGCTGTTCTTCCTCTTCGGTGAGTTCGATTCGCGAATTCAGTTCAACGCAATTGCAGAACGCAACAAGCAGTACTTCGTCGAGGTGGCCGCTTCTACTGCCGGAGATCCTGGTCCAATCTCTCCTCGACAGATGACGGGTTCATACGAACTGTTCGCAGGACTGGCACAGACTGTGGTCGAAAGCGGCGATGTGATGTTCGCTGCAGACAGTATCCGGCAAGCGACCGGCACTCTGTTTCCAGAGCAGGCTCGAGCCAATGATCCCGTTTATCAGGTCGGCAACATTGACTTTGCGGGCGACCGAGATGTGTATCGAGTTGTCCTTCCGTTTGACGGCGTCCTCCAGATTGATCTGGAAGACCTGAACAGCGGAGTGACCACTGAACTAAGCGTGTTTGCAAACGATGGGAAGTTGCTGTTTCAGGGACCATCGGACCGTGAATTACCGGAGCCAGGATCGAACCTGTTGTCACTACCGTCGTATGTTCGGCGTGTCACTACAGGCGATGTGCTTTTCGTCCAGGCGGCGGCGGTCACATCGGACGAGAGTACGCGCTTCGGAAATCCAACGGGGCAATACGTACTCTCACTGGAAGTGGTTACCGAGGACGATCTGGAAGTTACGATCAATGACGACCCGGCGCGTCCCGGAGGCAATGACAGAACTCGGGTTGATGGCGTCATTGACTTTAGCGGGGACATCGATTTCTTTGACATCACCGTGCCTGGTGACGGGCGGGAGTTCCTCGAAATCCTGCTGAATCCCACGGACGAGAGTTTTCTAGACGCCGAATTCTCTGTGCATCAACGAGTCGGTGCGTTCGTCGGGCAGAAGATCGTCGACAGCATTGATTTCGAAAACAGCGCGTTCCGGACACTCACCATTGGCCAGCAGGTCGAAGCAGGCATGGGTTTGCGTATTTTTATCCGTGGCGCGGAAGGCTCACGTGGCAGGTATCGTCTGGAAACAAGGCCGGTATCTGAGGACGTCGCTCCGAGCCAGCCACCAGTTCCTGGCGACATTCCATTTTCTTTGACGGTTATGTCCGGCGTCGACTTTGCCGGAGACCAGGACACGTTCGAAGTCACGATACCCAGCGTCAGCTTTGGTGTGTTCATTGACCTCGATGAAAATGGTCAGGTCGATGCGCGGGAGCCTCGCAGGTTTTCCGATGACCTGGAAAAGCTGGAGCAGCCGGAACTGGTCTATGTCGACGCTAATTCGAATAACCAGATTGATCCGGGCGAGCCACTTATCTTTTCGGACGAGATTGGGAGTCTCGACCGCCGGTTCATGGTCGAAATCATGGGTCAGGTTTTCCCAATCGATGATCTCGACGAACCGGACCAGTTGTACGCTGACCTGAATAACAACTCCCAGTTTGATGACGGTGAGCCACAGTTCTCACCCAGTGAGATCAACCAGTCGTTCACTCAGTTCCTTGACCTGAACCGTAACCGTCAGCTTGATGAGGATGAACCACAAACGGTATCCGACGACAGTGGTCAAATTGACGAGCCACTCGACCCTGAAGTGCTGGCGGTGGTCCTGGTCGAGAGAATCGACTCGGCCGACATGCCGGTCGATTCGTCTGAGGTCCTGCTTAACGTCGTGCCCGGGCCTGGCAGTGGTGAATCCGTTCCAAAGCCGGAGAACCTGTCGGAGTTTCCAGATGAATTCGTTTTCTTCGCCAGACCAGGTGCCACGTACCTGACCAGTGTCGGGTTCGAGGGCCTGGTGTCTGGTGGGTTCAAAGTGACCGTGGACGTAAGCGATCCAGAAGAGGCCGACGATGGAGCCACGATTGCTTTTGATTCCGAAGGGGAAACGATCGATGGCGATCTGAGAGTGCCCGGTGACAATGACATTCATTCATTTACGCCGACCGCCAGCGGCCTGCTCGAAGTGGAACTGATTCTTAGAGGTCGCGATGGACGGGGTATTACGTCGTCGGATCAGTTCGATCTGAATATCACGGCAGAGAACGCGACGCTGACATTTGACAGCACGGTCACATCGCGTCGGGAAGACGGTCCCGAACTGGCAGGTGGCGAACGGATCCGGCGCGTCCTGGAAGCAGACTTCGAAGTGGTGGCTGGAGAGACCTACTTCTTTGATGTCAGCTCATCATCGAACAGCACGGCCAATTACACGCTGGAGCTTGACCTGTTTGCCGATGAGGCCAGCGAGACTGACGATATTGCCATTCGTGAGGATGAACCGTTCGCGGAGGCTCGAGGAACGGTTTCCCGCTCGGGTAGCGTCGTGTCGCGACTGATTACTGCTGAGGATGTTGGCGGACGGCTGACAATTGACTTATTCGCCGGTCGCGGGCTGATTCCGGAAATCAACGTCTTCAATGCTGACGAAAATGGGAATGCCACGGGGACTCCGATCGCTACGAAGCGAGGACTGCGTCGCAATGATCGCCTGGACGTGCAGGTTCCTCTGTCGGCACAGCAGGACCTGGTCGTCACCGTCGGTGCCGCCCGACCGTCAGACGGCGATTTCGAATTGTTGCTCCAATTGGCACCCGCGTTTGCTGATGATGTTCCCAACAACCCGTCGCAGACTCAGGGCGATAACGGTTCCGAATTCGACGACGACATCAACTTCGAACGTGCCGACGGAACTCTACGTTCGGTCACACGCCAGCGTCGAATTAACTTCGACGCGGACGTGGACGTCTTTGAGCTCATCGCCCCGTTCACTGGTCGTATTGGAGTTGCCATGACGGCGACCGGTTCGGGCAATCTGCTCGACCCCGAACTCTCTGTTATTGAACTTATTGAATCTGCCGGAAACGAGCGTGGGGACCTGGACTTTGACAGGTTCCTTCAGTTTGACGACAACTCGGGCCGCGGACTCAACAGTGCCCTCGATTTTCGAGTGATCAAAGGCCGGACTTACTTTGTGGAAGCCGGTGCCGCGAACGCAGAGTCGGGCGCATATACAATCACGTTCAGTCCAATATCCGGCGACGATTTTGGCGATACGCTCAGTTCGGCAGATTCACTGATATTGAACGACAGCGGTGTCATCTCGCGCGACCGCAATTCCGACGGTGACGTTGATGATATCAGTGAATCGAACAGGTCATTGTTCGGTATCCTCACTGGCGACGACACGGATGTGTTTCGCTTCACATCAACAGTCACCCGGCAACTGTCGATTTCCGCACTCGGCGTAACCGGCAATCTGACAACGGATGTGTTTGTCTACGAGGACCTCGATGGCGTCCGGCGGCTTATTCGCAACGGCTCGACAGACGTCATCATCGATGCTGTCGAAGGTCGCGAGTACCTGCTGCAGCTCGACAGTCAAGGCATGCGCAGCGGACTATATCGGCTTGATATCGATCCGATTGATGTCACGCGTCGCCTGCGACTGGATACGCAGGACGACATTATTCGTGGGACTGACACGGCCCAGGGCAGAATCAATCGGGCTGGTCGGGCAGAGTTCTACGAGTTCACGGCCCCGTTCGCCGGTCGCGTTGTTGTCGAACTTACTGGCACCTCAGACGATTTGAATCCGATTGTCAGTGTGCAGGATTCCAACCGCGTCCAATTCGCTGCCAACGACAATCTCTCGGTCGACTCACAGAACAGCCGGCTGGAATTCAACGTCAACACGCGTGAGACGTTCTTATTGCGCGTTGCCGGAGTCGGGAACTCGACGGGCAATTACGAGTTGGACGTGACGGTATTTCAGGACTCGGATATCGGTGACGATCCTGGCGAGATCATTCGGGATGGCCTGGGTCTGACGTTTAATTCAGATCCCAGGCCATTGGCCACACAGCTGATTGAACTGGCACCAGTCACGACACCAGGTGGTACAGATACCGATGTCTTTTCCTTCCTGGCCGAAACAAGCGGTCGTGTTCGAGTGAATGTATCGCAGATTGAGTCAGCCGCAGCGTTGGCGGGAAGCGAGTTCACAATTGCTGAACTAAGCGCGCTGAGGGAAGCTTCCACCGGAGCTGATTTGCTGGTTGCAACCGGATCCGACGGTGATTTGTTGTTTGAGGTCATCCGAGGTGAGACCTATGCCATTCGCGTGACTGGCCGCGGCAGTTTCGGACTGCGAGCCGCGGTGACTCCGACGACAAACAACTCAACGCGCCCATTTCTGAACGATTCAGTTGGTAATGCTACGACAGAATTGCTTGGCCAGATCTTCACACAGCTTGTGTCGTCGGGGCAGGACTTTTCGGCCGAGGACCTGTCCCAGGCCGTGCTCGACGAATTTTTCGCCGCATCGGGAGGGCAGGAGAATCTGCAGGAGCGATTCCTGTTGCTCTACGTTGACCCGGTCGACTTTGTCCTCGAAAGCAGTACTGGTGATCAGGCCGGATTCACGGCCGACCGTGGGCAGCTCGATCAGTACGGCAACACATTCTATTCCGGTGACGCGGTGACTGAACTGCTTGTCATTCCGCAGGCCGATGCCGGACGATACACGCTGCAGCTTGAAGGACTTGGACAGGACGTACGCGGTGGCGTGTCCCTGGTCAGCAATGCGGGCACAATCACAACCACATTTGAACGCCCGAACCTGACCGGACGGACCGTTGTGGATCTGAATTTCCCGGAAAGCGAACTACCGGGTCAAACTTTCGGCGTTGCCGATATCGAGCCCGTCCCCGTCTTTCCTGTCTCTGTCATTCTGACCTCTCTGCTGGGTATCGCAGAACCGGATGCGCCGCCACGCCGTCCGGGTACAAACTTTCGCGATGTGTTTGTGAATTTCCTTCCACCGTATGAGCTGTTTCGCGTGCTGCCCCAGTTGCCACAAATCCTGAGTGACCTGTCAGATGACCTGCGCGTCTTCGTGCCAATGGACTTCCCGGACTGGAACTTCAATCTGTCCTCCGATCCGACAGACGCCGAACCGGACTGGCTGTTACCGACTGTCGCCCCGGGGATGTCAGGCCTTCTGGACGCGATGAGTCGTTTTGGCGAACTCGTCGGCGAACTTCTTTTGCCGGTCGTCGAAATTGGAGAGCAAGCTGAGGAAGAGCCAGCCAACGAACTCCCGGAAGAAGCTGACCCGAGCGCTGCAGCCGTGCGACGTCGGCGCCCGCCGGTAGTCCCCGCCGAGGACATCCCGTCCCCGCCGGAGCCAGCAGCTTCGGAACCAGTGGAAAAGACCAGTCAGGCCAGTCCGTCACATGATCCTGAGACTGCCACCGTGGCCCAGCACACATCCACACGAGATGTCTGGTCCCGTAATCCTGGTGAGCCGAAGCGCACAGCAGATGTCTGGAGTTAGGCCCTTCCGGGCTTCATTTCGACACCAGGTTGTCACGCGATTGTGGCTCGCAGAGCCGTGTGTTCCTCGCATGGTCGAGGAACACGCATCGACTCTTCCGGCGTCTATTTGACGCGCACCAGCTTCATGAGACGTCCGGAGACGTTCCAGTCCTGGACGTACAGGTTGCCGTCTTTGTCCCAGTACGAGCCGTGGGTCCCGCTGAATGCTCCTTCGACCCATTGAGCCTGAGGGATATTGAAACTTCTCCCTTTGCCGGCATCCGCGTTCTTACCCAGAACGGCGATGACTTTGTTGCTCTTGTCCAGTACAGCCAGGCTTCCCAGCAAGTCTGGTATGGCGACGTAGTCTCCCTGGACGGCGACGGATGTGGGCATTCCAAGGCCGGTCACAACCTCCCCGATGAATTCTCCGTCGAGGCTGTAATGCAGCAGGCGGCCGTTGGGTTTGTGGTTGCGGTCGCAGATGAGCAGGCGAGGAGGCTCATAGCGTGTGTCGAGCGTCATGCCGTGCGCGGTGTTGAATTGCTTGAGCTCGTTGCCTTTGGTCCCGAAGTGCATCAGGTACTTGCCCGTCTTGTCGAATTTGAAAATGTGATTACTCGCATAGCCGTCTGACAGGATGATGTCCCCATTGGGAGCGACCGTGATCGCCGTCGGATTGAACTTCTTCAGCTTGAGTCCCGATTCTTCCGGAAACGGTAGCTTCAAAACGATGTCACCGGTTTCGGCGCTGAACTTGATCCCTTCGGCGTTGGCATTGCGAGCGCCATAGATGAACTCGCCGTCACTTTCGTCGCGGATTTCCATGTCATGAATGTTCGAGTACTGGTCACCGACAAAGCGGCGAATCAGTTTTCCGTCGGGTGAGAAGACGAAAACGCCCAGCTTGGCGCTCGTGTAGATGTTGCCTGCCTTGTCGATCACAACACCGCCGTGAGTCGAACCGATGACAGACTTGCCATCTTCGTCCAGGCCCCATCCGGGAACCGTGTCGAACGTCATCACACCGGAACCCGTCCGCACCGGCTGAGTCTTTTCGCCCGCAAGAGCTGGCAGGGCAATGGTCAATGAAACCGTGATCGCCAAAAGAGAGTGTTTCATGATCTGGACTCCTCGTTGATTCGTCATTGAATGGTCGATCCTGTGAAGAACAGTGATCGAGCGAGCAAGGCCAAAGTATCGGGTCGCAGGATCGGCATTTCAACTCGCGTCAACTGTTGAGTGGCAGACGCGTTGCATGTGTTTGCCCGAGCCAATGCAGGCTGCCTTGAATCCGCTTCCTCTGATGCGGATAGTCGGGCCGCTCATTTGTTGCCATTCGCCGGGAACGGTCCATCGGTATGAGGCTCAGCCTCGATACGCTCCATGACATCTGCTCAGCGACCAACTCCAAACTGGCAGCGCGATGGTTTCCGTCATATCTGGATGCCGTATTCCCAGATGCAGACGGCGCCGTTGCCGGTTCCGGTGGTCGCGACCGACGACGTGCATCTGGTCCTCGCAGACGGCACTCGCCTGATCGACGGTATGGCGTCCTGGTGGACGGCCTGTCATGGCTACAACCACCCGCACATCCGACAGGCGGTGGAAGAACAACTCCACCGGATGCCGCATGTGATGTTCGGCGGGATCAATCATGAGCCGGCGCTACGACTCGCCTTGCGTCTGGCGAAGTTCCTGCCGGGCGATCTCGATCACGTGTTCTTCAGTGACTCGGGTTCAGTTGCCGTCGAAGTCGCACTCAAGATGGCCGTGCAGTACTGGTTGAATCGTGGTGTGTCGGGCCGTCATAAGTTTGTTTCGTTTCTGCATGCGTATCACGGAGACACAACGGGAGCGATGTCCGTCTGCGATCCGGACAACAGCATGCACAGTCACTTCAAGGGCTTTCTGCTGGAGCAGTACTCGCAACCCATCCCACAGACGACAGAAGAAACGACGCACTTCGATGCGTTCATTCAATCCAAGCGGAGCGAGCTGGCGGGTGTCCTTATCGAGCCGCTGATCCAGGGAGCCGGCGGCATGAAGTTTCACCCGCCTGAGTCCGTCGCGGCCATCAGTCGCATTTGCCGTCAGCACGATGTGCTACTCATTGCAGACGAAATTGCAACGGGATTCGGTCGCACGGGAACAATGTTCGCCTGCGAACAGTCCGAAGTTGTGCCGGACATCATGTGCGTCGGCAAAGCACTCACCGGCGGAACACTTGGTCTCGCAGCGACAATCGCCACGGACCGAGTTTACGAAGCGTTTCTGTCCGACGACCCAATGCACGCCCTCATGCACGGTCCGACCTTCATGGCCAATCCACTGGCCTGCGCTGCCGCCAACGCTTCGCTCGATCTGTTTGAAACAGAACCCCGCCTGCAACAGGCGGCGCAGTGCGAGCAGATCATCCGTCAGGAACTCGATCCGTGCCGGCACATTGCGGGTGTTGTCGATGTCCGGGCGAAGGGAGCGGTCGGTGTTGTCCAGGTCCGGCAGCTCGATCACCTCGAACGATTGCGTGCAGCATTCGTCGAGTCGGGCGTCTGGCTTCGCCCGTTCGCTGACATGATCTATCTCACGCCGCCGCTGACCATCAGCGAAAACGAACTTGTGCAGTTGTGCCGGGTCATCGTCGATGTAACGCGTGACTGGTCCACTTGGAGCCGGTGAGGTGAACGCGATCAGGCGAGCGGCAGGATCACTTTCTGTAGGCCGGAACAAGCTTTGCGCGGTTCCGGCATGGTTCGTGAATCAACGCCGGAACTGCGCGGAGCTTGTTCCGGCCTACCACCAGTTGCGGCAATGGTCAGCGCCTCTACGATTGCCGGATGAAATCTATCTTCCCATCGGCCACCGCGTTCATCCTGTGTATCACTTTCCACTTCGTGTTGCTGCACCCGTCAGCCTGCGCTGCAGAGGACCGCGACCAGGAATTATTCGTGGCGTTCTGGAACGTCGAGAACCTGTTTGACACGGTGGACGATCCGGCTACCGAAGGCGACGAGGAGTTCACGCCGTCCGCCGACAAGAAATGGACCCAGACGCGACTGGGTATCAAGCTGTCGAACCTGAGTCGAGTCATCTGCGACATGAACGAACAGCGTGGTCCAGACATACTGGGACTGTGCGAGGTTGAGAATCGACATGTCGTGGAACTGCTCGTGAAGCAGTTGAGTCGGCTGAAACGCGATTACGGAATCGTCCATCAGGACTCGCCCAGCTACCGCGGCATCGACTGCGCGGTGATTTACGATCGCTCAAAGTTCGAGCTGACGCGTGCGAGATTTCACCGCGTGCCTGGAATGACGACGCGCGATATCGTCGAGGCAGAGTTGTCCGTCGATGGGCACAACCTGTCGGTGTTCGTGAATCACTGGCCGTCGCGCTACAACCCTTCCGACGCGCGGATCAAGGTTGCCGGAGTACTCCGTGGGCGCATCGATCAAATACTGGCCGCAAACGCATCCGCCGACTTTGTTGTTCTGGGTGATCTGAACGACACACCAGCCGATCCGTCAGTTGCCAAAACACTGCGCGCGAGGAGTCAAGCGAATCCGAAGCCAGGCGACCTCGTGAACACCATGTCGAAACTGCATGCTGACGCGAATGCCGGCACCTACGTCTACAAGAACGAATGGTTCGTTCTGGATCACGTGGTGGTCTCTCCGGGATTGCTCGACGATCGCGGCCTCAGTTGGGTGCGCGGATCGACAGCGACGGCGCGGCACGGATACCAGATGTACGTTCCGCGGAATCCAGATTCGCCAGCCCGCCCCTCGCGCAGCTACTCGGGACCGATCTTCCACCAGTCCGGGTATTCCGATCACTTGCCGGTGACGTGTCGAATTCGCGTCGGAAAGTAGTGCTGCGTCAACTTTATGTAGTGGGATCGGGTGGCTGGCGGTCGAGCGTATCGAGCCCCCAGCACTGCAACTGGGGGCTCGCTGCGCTCGACCCCAGCCACCCCAAAACTCAATGTTGACCAAGCAGTAGTCACCTTGAAGCCCTCGAACGATTCGGCGACGTCGCGACGCTCAATATTCGTGCTGCTCGCCGCCGTCGCTTTCGAATGAGCGAAAATTCGATTTGACGACCTGTCGAACCGTGCGTGTTTCGACTTCCTGGGTTAGCTTCGCGACCGCGTCGTCGATCGGCATCATGCCCAGGTCGGTGCCACCCTTCGTCTCGTCTTCCGAGATGCGGTCGCGGACCGAGACTGCGTTCTGCGCTTCATCTCGCGGCCCGACGACCAGCATGTAGGGAATCAGCTCGAGCTGAGCGTCGCGGATCTTTGCGTTGACCTTCGCACTGCGCGTATCCGTGGTCACGCGGAATCCCTCGGCACGGAATCTCGCTTCGACGGACTTCGCGTAATCCATCACCTTGTCGGTGACCGGGCAAATGCGGATTTGTTCCGGGGCCAGCCATAGCGGAAATGCCCCAGCAAAGTGCTCGATGAGCATGCCCACAAACCGTTCCATCGAACCGAACGGCGCACGGTGGATCATTACCGGGCGATGTGGCTTGTTGTCCGGGCCGATGTACTCGAGATCGAATCGCTCCGGCAGGTTGTAGTCCAACTGCACCGTACCCAGTTGCCACTCGCGGCCGATGCAGTCCTTGACCATGAAGTCTGCCTTCGGACCGTAGAACGCGGCTTCGCCTTCGACCTCTTCGAAGTTCAGCCCCGACTCCTGCAACACTTTGCGGAGCGTCGCTTCGGCCTGATCCCAAAGCTCCTCCGACCCGACATATTTGTCCGAACCCGGATCGCGCTTCGAAAGCTGCACTCGGTAGTCTTCGAGCCCGACAGCTTCAAGCACCAGCTTTACGAGGTCGAGCGTATCCATAAACTCCTGCTCGACCTGCTCTGGAGTGCAGAACAGATGCGCGTCGTCCTGTGTCAGACCGCGAACACGCAACAGTCCGTTTAATTCGCCTGATTGTTCGTGGCGGTAGACAGTCCCGAATTCCGCCAGGCGGACGGGAAGGTCGCGGTAGCTTCGCTGGTCCGACTTATACATCTGCACGTGATGCGGGCAGTTCATCGGCTTGAGCAGATACCGTTCCTGCTGCCCTTCCCAGCCGTGCAGGATTTTTGATTTCTCTTCGACCGAGTCGGCCTTCAAGGCTTCGTTGCAGCACGAACAGCCGAGGAGTTCCGCAGTGCGGGCAATCTGCATTTCGTCTTCGGACGAGAGTTCCGAATCCTCGCTGTTAAGCCGCTGCTTCCAGTAATCGACCAGTTGTCCGGCATCGTGACCGAAGATCGGAGCAAACTGCGAATCGCGGTAGTACGGGAAGTGGCCGCTGGTTTCGTACAGCTCGGCCCGTCCGATGTGCGGTGAGTAAACCGGCTGATATCCGCGAGCCATCAGCTCTTTCTTGATGAAGTCTTCGAGCAATGCCCGGATGGTCGCTCCTTTGGGAAGCCACAGGCTCAGTCCCTGTCCAACTTTCTCGCTGATGGCGAACAGCCCAAGCTGCTTGCCAAGCACGCGGTGATCGCGACGCTTCGCCTCTTCAAGCTGTTTGAGGTATGCCTTCTGGTCGTCCTTGCTGAAGAACGCGGTGCCGTACAGTCGCTGTAGATGACGGTTGTTCGCGTCGCCCTTCCAGTACGCACCGGCGACGCTCAGTAGCTTGAACGCTTTGATACGACCGGCATCCGGAATGTGCGGTCCACGGCACAGATCGACGAATTCGCCCTGGCGGTAGAAGCTCAACGACTCGTGATCGGCGAGGCCGGTTCCAATGTGCTCGCACTTCAATTCCTGTTTCAGGTCGCCGCAGAACTGCAGAGCTTCGACGCGGTTCATGTAGAAGCGTTCAAAAGGCTCGGCCTCTTTGACGATCTTCTTCATCTCCGCTTCGATCTTCGGAAAGTCATCGTCCGAGATCGGCGTGGCCAGATCGAAGTCGTAATAAAAGCCGTTGCCGGTTGTCGGTCCGAAGGCCAGCCCGACGCCTTCATACAGCCGCATCACGGCCCGAGCCATCACGTGAGCACACGAGTGACGCAGTACACCCAGTGACGCGGCATCGCGAGTCGTGAGCAACTTCAGCTCGACGGTTGCGTCGCCTTCTGCGAGTTCATCCAGCGGTCGCATGGCATCGACAATCGTGCCGTTGACCTGGGCAGCCACCGTCGCCATGGCGAGCCGCTCGCCAATGCCGGATGCCACATCCAGCGCTGTCGCACCTGCGGGATAATCCTTCTCTGTACCGTCCGGAAGCCTGACCTGAACCATGAGAGTGATCGAATTCTGAGTCGAGAAACAAACTCCGCCGGACAATTCCAGCGACCGGCCGGTTTGTATCGGAATCCCCAAAACCCAGCCAGTTCGCTCCAGACACGGGCGTGTCGGCGGCAGTTCGGATCGCTCGTGCTTTGTCAGCCGAGAAATGAGGATGTAGCCGAACTCGCCAGAGTTTGGTTTCCTCGGCGTCCGGCCAAAGTCTGGCGACTTCGGCTACCCCTCCTAAAACACATCCGGAACGAACGTCTGATCGTCCATCGGCGGGCGGATGTAGTTGCTGGACTCGGGACGGGGAGTCAGCTTGATTGGTTCCGGCGTCAGGTCCTGGTAGGGGACCATGCTCAGCAGATGCGAGATGCAGTTGAGGCGGGCGCGTTTTTTCACGTCGGCATTCACGACGAACCACGGCGCCTGCTTAATGTCCGTGTGACCGAACATCGCATCTTTGGCTTTTGAGTATTCAACCCACCGCGTGCGGGATTCGACATCCATCGGACTCAGCTTCCACCGTCGCGTGGGATCTTCGAGGCGGGCCTGGAATCGAACCTCCTGCTCGTCGTCACTCACTGAGAACCAGTACTTGACGACGATGATGCCCGAACGGACCAGCATGCGTTCGAACTCGGGGCACGATCGCAGGAACTCGTGATACTCCGGGTCCGTACAGAATCCCATGACACGCTCGACGCCGGCGCGGTTGTACCAGCTGCGGTCGAACAGAACCATTTCTCCGGCTGCCGGCAGATGCGGGACATATCGCTGAAAGTACCACGACGATTTTTCCCGCTCGGTGGGCGTTCCCAGAGCCACGACGCGACAGATGCGGGGATTCATGCACTCGGTAATCCGCTTGATCGTGCCGCCTTTTCCAGCGGCATCACGTCCCTCAAACAGGACAACGACTTTCAGGCCTTCGTGCTTGATCCAGTTCTGCAGCTTGACCAGTTCAATGTGCAGCTTTCTCAGTTCCTTCTCGTAGACCTTCTTCTTGATCTTCTGTTGAGAGCCAGCAATATCTCCGGCCTGCGGCTCGATCTCGGGCCGTTTCTTCTTTGACTTTGTCGACATCACAATCTCGTTTCTCGTTGGGGTCGGGGCCGGGCAACTCTGACACTCGTACCGAGAACGCTTGGTCAGATTCAGTCGTGACCGGATATGCAATCAGGATTGCGACTACTTTTCCAGCGACACGCAGACGATCTCTTTATCGTTGCGAGCGAAAACTGATCGTCGAGCGAAGGCCGGGTGCGTCCAGACGACTGGGCGACCGAAGGCTTCGCCAGTCGGTTCCAGTACATGAAAGCGGCTGATTTCCTCGTATCCGCTGCGACTCAAATGAGACACGATCAGATCGCCCGACTCGCTGAACAGGAAAAAGCGATCGGCGTTTCGAACGAGGAACGCTGTGCCGTGGCCCGCGGGTCGCTTGCCGGTGGTTGGCTGAAAAGATTCCCACAGCCGCTTGCCGGTAAGCAGATCAACGCCGCGGAGCTGGCCTCCCCGGCAGCAGACGCCGTAGATCGTATTGTCCACGATCAGCGGAGTGCTGTTCGCCGAGTACACAGCGTTGCGCGAGTCTCCCTTCCACACGACGCTCGCCGCCGGTTTGTCGCGGTCGAGCTTCAGGAGTGCTCCGACGTTACCAATGGCGCTGGCGAACAGGTAATCGCCGTGCTGCTGTGGGGCCACGATGGACATGTCGTAATCGGGAACCAGCGGGACCTGCCAGTAGACTTCACCAGTGTCGGGGTTCAGTGAGTTGATCTTTTCCGGATCCCAAAGGATGAGCTGACGCACTCCACCGGCAGTGATAAGCGACGGCGGGCAGTAGCCGGCATCTTTCGCGGAGATGGCTTTCCAGAGTTCTTCGCCCGTGTGGCGGTTGAAGGCGACGACGACGCTGCCCTTGCCACCGACCAGGCAATACAGCCGGTCTCCATCAATCAACGGGTGCCCGGAAAAACCCCAGTGCGGAGCTTTGGTCTGGTACTCGGCCTTGAGTTCCTTTGACCACACGACCTTGCCCTCGTCTGCTGTCAGGCAGACGAGATTGCCTTCGGCCCCAAGCGTGTAGACATGGTTTCCGGCAACAGCCGGTGTGCAGCGTGGACCGGACGGATACGAGACCTCGTACGGACAGTCGTACTCGTGCTTCCAGATCAGCTCGCCTGTCTCGGCATTCAGGCAGACGACTCGTTCTTTGCCCGTGAGCTTGTTCTTTCGCCCCGGACTGTTCGACAGGTCGCCGGATGCGAGTTCGTAATCAGTCACGAAGACGCGATCTCCAACGACAGTCGGGCCGGAGTAGCCGAGATGAATCGGCACGCGCCATTTGACCGTCAGGCCTGCCTCTGGAAATGCTTCAACGATACCGTCTTCATGCCAGACACCGTCGCGGTTGGGGCCCATCCATTGAGGCCAGTCATCCGCGTGGCCAAGGCTTGTGAGATTGAGCAACAGTGTGAGAGCAGCGACGTAGCGCATGATGTCGACTCGATGTGGTGAATGATGAAGTTTTTATAGACGCCTGGTGTAAGGGTCCCTCGGTTCGAAGAGCGACCAGGTTCAACTGCCGATGCAATACAGAAACTCCTGTCGCTCACCGCCTGACGAATCAGCGACGCGGAAGTAGATGCGTCCGCCGCAGATCGTGGGTGTGGCGAACGCTTCCGTTCCCAGTTGGATTTGACCGACCAGTTCGAAGGCATCTGGCGTGGCCTTGAACACGGATGTCTGGCCCGCTTCGTTCGACAGATAGATGTTGCCGCCCGCCAGGACCGGCGACGAGCTGATCGGCCCACTCAGTCGGCCTCGCCATTTTTCTTCGCCACTGCGCGCGTCCCAGCAATAGGCGATGCCCCGGTCCGTGACGGCGTACAGATATCCGTTGTCGGCGACCATGGATTGCTCGTAGCACTTCTGTCCATTCCGCCAGACGACTTGTCCCGTATCTGCCCGCACACCGACGGTTTCGGCCTTGGGATAGCCGCCGCTGGCAAAGACCATTCCCCCATCCCAGACGACGGTGCCGCAGGTGGCCATCGCCGTTGCAGCAACGGACCAGATCTCCTGGCCGTTGGATGGATTGAAACTCGACACCGTCTCGCAGCCGCTGATCAGAAGCTGATCCTTGCCGGCAATTGTGGTGATGATGGGAGACGAGAAACTCAACTTCGCGGGCCGCGGAGTATTCCAGACTTCCGCTCCGGACTTCTGATCGCGCGCAGTAATGAAACCACCGGCGTCAGAGTCCGCGGCGACGATGACTGTCCCGCCATACAGCGTTGGCGACGGCGCATAGCCGTATTTGTATCGCTGCGGCGTAAATGTCC
Source organism: Planctomycetota bacterium (assembly GCA_963579025.1). Taxonomy (GTDB): domain Bacteria; phylum Planctomycetota; class Planctomycetia; order Planctomycetales; family Planctomycetaceae; genus CAUZFZ01. The sequence continues at coordinate 22,502 of CAUZFZ010000020.1, forward strand.
CGAGGTTCTGCTTCCAGAGTTCATTGCCCTGCAGGTCAAGGGCGTAGAGATGGACAGCGTCGTGGTGCGCGAACGCCGCAAACAGTTGTTGGCCGTTACAGGCGATGGTTGCGCTGGCGTGCGTGTTTTTGTTATGCGTCGGCGGAAAGCCACCGCGGCTGACGTCGGTTTTCCACAGTTGATCCCCCGTGTTCCGATCGAATGCGACGACCGACTGCACCTGTTGCCGTTCGTCCGCGGTCTGCAGATAGATGCGGTCTCCGACGACGGTTGGCGACGAATGTCCGCGGCCGGGAACTGGCGTTTTCCAAACGACGTTTTCCGACGCGCTCCAGGAAGTCGGTGGTGACTCTCCCGCTTCAGCGACACCGTTGCGGTTCGGACCTCGCCACTGGCGCCAGTCGGCTGAACGGCCTGCGACGAGTGTTTCTCCTTCGCCTATGACAATCCCGGATTCGGAATCGGCCGGCACATCTGATGGAGTTCTCGCCGTATTAGCAGCGCTAACCGCCGGGGACGGAGGCGTCGCCGGAGCAGGTGGCGGCGGTGGTGCGTTTGTCTCAGAGCATCCGCTGATCGCCAGCAGAGTTACGAGGACAGCGATCCGTTGCATGGCTGATTCCTGGTTTGTCGCGTGAAGTGAAGAAGCGCAGTTTTCACTCTGGTTTCGGTGACTCGGCGGGCGGTGCCAGATCGAAGACGTGCAGCGGCGTCCAGTTGCCGATGTACTTGCCTTCTTTGTCCCGCACGGCGCCGTTGCCCTGATTGCGGGGATTAATGGTTGCCACGACAACCGTGCGGTTGTCCGGATGCAGAGCCACACCGTGGCAGTTAGCGATTTTTGTGTGCGAATAGAACGGTTCGTCTTCTTCCGGGCGCAACAGCAGGAACTGGCCGCTGCCGGGAGTTCCACTGGTCGCGATTACGAAGTAGCCATCAGGATGGCGTGCCAGGTCAAACACGTATCCGTTGTTGCTGCCGCCCAGGTGCCAGGTCTTTGTCGTTTCGAGCGACTTCCAGTTGAGTAGCCGGATCGTCGGGATGCCGATCATGCGTCCGGCGCGTTCAGGTTCGGAACCGGCGACCAGCAGCGTTTCACCGGACTCATCGAAGCTCAGGACTCGGATTCCGGCGACGTCCTGGATGCGTGCGTAAAGGTGCATTGTTTCCAGCCGCATCTCTCGTTCGCACTCGCCCGACTCGATGTTCCAGTGTTTCAGATGGCTTAGGAAATCACTTGAGACAAGCGACTTTCCATCCGGGTGGAACTCCAGACAGAACACATCGCTATCGTGACCATCCAATTCGCGAATCGGGTTGCCATCCGTCGTGGACCACAGCCTGATCGTCCGATCGACTCCGGCGGACGCCAGTGTCTGACCGTCCGGACTGACTGCGATTGCTCGTACCCAGCCGTCGTGAGCTGTCTTAATGGACCACGCCGCTGTGACGTTGTCCCCGTCGACGTGCCAGGCTCGGACCTGCCCCCATGAATCGGCCGTGAACAGCATCATTCCATCAGACGCAAAGCACAGCGCCTGCACCCAGCCGTCATGCCCCGTGATGGATTCAAGTTGCGTCGTGCTGGCTTCAGCCCCCGCAGAGTCGGCCGCATCCGCTTCCTTCGCATCTGGGGCGGCAAGATCCCATCGGCGGATCGATGCATCGAAGCCGCCACCAAAGAGATGCCTGCCATCCGGAGAGAACCGGATCAGACAAACCTGCCTGTCGGTTTCAATCATCCGTTTCTTGACCGGCTCGATAGCCGGGGCAGTTGGAGCGGTTGCGGACATGCGTCGGGCCTGCTGGTGAATTCAACTTCTGGCGATGACTTCGTAGCTGCCATCGTCCCGAATGCTCCCGTCGCGCTCAAGCGGAGTCCGTTGCAGGAGTGCCGGCCCGCTTGTAGTAACCGCATTTATGCGGTTCGAACGTGGACCCACGCGCGAGCCGCATAAACGCGGCCACTACAAACCGACGACACTCATTTCCTGCCAGTCATGCCCGATTCCGCCCCGCCAACCGTCATCGTCGTGCACCCGCGTGAAAAGCGGAGCAAGTGCTCGGTTGAACCGTTACGCGGCCGGGACGACTTCGTTTTCTGGACGTTTCCCGACCGTGGCCCCGAGCCGATCGACGGATACATCCAGCTCGGTCTGGGCGGCGAGGAGCTGTCAGAAACCGACGCAAATTCGGGTCTGCTGGTCCTGGACGGAACCTGGCGGCTGGCGGAGCGAATGGAGCCGTTTTTTCGAGAAGTCCCGGTTCGGACGCTTCCGACGTGGAAAACCGCCTACCCGCGAGTCTCCAAGCTGTTTGAGGACCCGGGTGCCGGTCTGGCAACGATCGAAGCCGTCTTCGCCGCTCATACAATCCTCGGACGTGATACGGCCGGGCTGCTGGATGAATACTTCTGGGCCGATCAGTTCCTGCAGCTCAACGCAGAGCGATTGAACTCGCGTTGACGCTGCGCAGTCTGAAGGCGTTACGGGCTCCTGCTGAGCTGGAAGTGACGGGCGTCGCACCACATTGTCCGATTGACGGGCAGAAACTTTCGAAAAACCGCGGAAACCTGTTCGGCCTGAGCATTCCGTCGGTTGAACTCTCCCCTCCAGCCCTGGCATGATAGGCACACTGAAATGACTTCTCCGATGCCGAGGTCTGTGCGCCTTTCAGCCCCGGCCTTCGATTGCTCCAACCTCTGTTCCGATCACGCGAGGCAATGTCATGAAACGATTGTTATTTGGATTTTGCTGTGCCGCGATTGCCGTCACTGGACTGCAGTCTGACACGCAGGGAGCCGACTGCCGGCCGCTGCAGCTCTTTCAGTTAGTCACGCACACGACTCAGGCGCCCGCGCCAGCGTGCAAGCCGCAGCCTGTGCAGTGTCGATTCCAGCTTTCGTACAGCGACGCTCTGGCAAAGGCCGAGCAGGCTGACAAGGCCATGGCCGAATCGAAAAAGCTGGGCGCCATGGTGGCCACGCTCGAACAGCAGATCAAAGCTCTGACGGGCGAACGCGATAAAGCCGTCGCCGCCGCGAAGAAAGCGGAAGGTGCAGCGGCTGCCAGTACCAAAGCTCTCGTCGTCGAAAAGGCCAGGGCTGTCGAAGCCGCTGCGGAAGCGACGAAACAGGTAAAGACGGCTCAAACCGCCGCTGCTAGGGCCGCCGCTCAGGCGAAGGCCAGCCAGGACGAAGCTGCAAAACAAAAGGCGATCGCCGAAGCAAACGCAAAGGCCGCTGTCGTCGCCGCCGCTCAGGCGAAGGCCAACCTGGTCGAAGCCACAAAACAAAAGGCGATCGCCGAAGCAAACGCGAAGGCCGCTGCCACTGCGAAGGTTGCCGCTGACAAGGTCGCTGCGAAGGCTGCCGCTGACAAGGCCGCTGCCGACAAAGCTGCCGCTGACAAAGCCGCTGCCGACAAAGCTGCCGCTGACAAAGCCGCTGCTGAGAAGGCCGCTGCTGAGAAGGCCGCTGCCGACAAAGCTGCTGCTGACAAAGCTGCGGCGGATGCGAAACCCGGTGACGAGAAACCTGCCGCTCCGGCCGACGGGAAACCTGCCGCCAAGCCTGAAGAACCTGCCAAGGTTAAAGGCGGCGATGCAGATGCGGACAAGGACAAAGCGGCAGCACCTGCTGCCAAGCCCGCCGAAGCTGCTCCGAAATTGCCGGATGCCGCTGCTAAGAAAGAGGAAGCTCCTAAGGTGGAAGCGGAATCGACTGAAGCCGCCGCAAAGCCCGCCGCTGCGAAACTGCCAGAGTAAGGTGGAATAGCAAGTCGGTATCCGACAGACACGCTTCTGTTGCGATGAATCCAGCACCCCGGTTGCTCCGATGCAGCCGGGGTGCTTTTGTATTCAAATAGCGGCATCGCTTCGTTGAGTCCGGGCGTCACTTATGAACTACTTTGCTCACGCCATCCGGTTTCTGGATCGGCCGGTGTTTGCCGTCGCGACCGGGCTGCCCGACATGTTGTCCGTCATCGATCGCAAGATGCGGCTGCGGGCGCGGCGTCTGGAACCATTCGCTGATGGTTCGGGTTCGTTCGAGGCCGAAGTGGCGGCCGGAGCGATGCAGCATCTGGACGACGACCGCTGGTTCCATACCACGCGTGCTTTCGTTGAAACGAGCGCCCAACTGACCGTGCTCTTTCGCCCTGCGCTCGGTGAAGAGGACCGCATGCGGTGTCCGTTTCTGGGTCACATCGTCACGGAACTGCAACTTGATGTGGTACTGATGGAACGCTATCCCGACCGGTTGGACCGGTACTATGAGCTGGTGAGCGAAGTCGATTCCCAGGCCCTGCAGGCCGCTGTGAATCAGATGGCGACGAAGACATCAGGCCGGCTGGCATGGCTGGTGACACGCTTCTCCGAGGAGCAGTTTATGCGTTGCTACCCGGCCCCGAACCGCTTGAGATTTCGATTGAATCAGGTCATGCTCCGCGTCGGTCTGGAGCAGATACCAGAAGCGATCGAACCACTTCTGGAAACCAGTCAGGTCATCGTGCGTGAGCGTGCTGACGACCTGTTGCCGCCGGAACATTTCGATGCCAGCTTGATCGGCCCGTAAGTGCGGCCGACACACTCGGAGAGAGACACCATGCCCAAGCCGTTTCAGTACGGAATGAATCTGCTGTTGTGGACGACCGACTTGCAGGAGTCCGAGTTCCATCTGCTCGAAAAGATCAAAGACATCGGCTACGACGGCGTCGAGATTCCGGTGTTCAACATCGACCCGGCCAACTTTGCGAAGATTGGTGCGAAGTGCTCCGAGCTGGGTCTGGGAGCGACCGCGGTCACGGTCAGCACGGAAGAAGAAAACCCCATCTCGGCGGATGCGGCCGTCCGACAGGCCGCTGTCGACCGACTCAAGCAGGTCATTGACTGCTGTGCCGCAGCCGGTGCCGTGCATCTTTGCGGTCCGTTCCATTCCGCTCTGGGTTTCTTCAGCGGCCAGGGACCGACGGAAGAGGAATGGGGTCACGGCAAAGAAGTGCTCGCCGAAGTTGCCGATCACGCTCAGGCGAACGGTGTGACGCTCGTGCTCGAATACCTCAATCGTTTCGAGTGCTATTTCCTGAACTGTGCCGCCGATGCCGCCCGATTCTGCCGCGAGGTGAATCACCCCAACCTGAAAATGATGTACGACACGTTCCACGCGAACATCGAAGAGAAGAGCATCGCCGGCGCGATCAAAGAGTGTGCCGACCAGACAGTTCACATTCACATCTCTGAGAACGACCGCTCGACGCCAGGCGAAGGCAACGTCGACTGGGAAACGAACTGGTCTACCTTCAAAGAGCTGAACTACGACGGCCCGTTCGTCGTGGAAGCATTCGGCCTCGCCCTCCCGGACCTTGCCGCCGCGACAAAGATCTGGCGACGCATGTATCCGGACGAAGACTATCTCTGCTCGAACGCATTGAAGTTCATGAAGCAGAACTGGGAAAACTGAGATTTCGTAAACACGCAATGACACACCTCGGCGACCCTGGTCGGCGGGGTGTTTTCTTATCACACGTCTGCGTCGGAGAGACCGGTCATGCGAGCATTCATTGTCGCCGCCATCGTGAGTCAGGTGTTTGTCGGGATTGAGTTGGTGTCTGCCGCTGAGGTCTCGACGCAAGTCCCCGAAATTCAGTCGGCTGTCGTCAGTGCCGGTGACGGTGTGATCACGACCGTCAAACCAGCAAAGCCAACACCGAATGTCGACTTCGCTGCCGGTCCGGCGGCCGAATGGATTTGGGCGGCCGATGAGCCTCAGCAGTGCTGGCTGCGGCATACGTTCGAGACGAACGCGAAGTCCGCCGTGTTGATCGCCACGTGTGACAATGTCATGTCAGTCAAGCTCAACGGAAAGAGCGTGGCAAACAGCTCGACCTGGCAGAACCCCGTGACAGTCGACGTGACGAAATCGCTGAAGGCGGGTGCGAATACCCTGACCGCCAATGTAAAGAATGACGGCGCGGGAGGTGCCAGGGGATTCGTGCTGAAGCTCCTGCTGACCGGCGAAGATGGTTCAAAGGAGTACGTCGTCACCAACACGAAGTGGGAGTTCGCGACGGACAAGGACTTTGAAAACACAGTGGATGGTGTCAGTCACGGCAAGATGGGCGTTGGCCCCTGGAATAACGTTTTTGCGGCTCCTGGAAGCAGTCCGGCACCGGGACTCACCAGCAGCGTGCCACGTGACGTGTTTCAACTGCTGCCCGGGTTTCAGGTTGAGTTGCTCTACACGGTTCCAAAAGCGGAACAGGGATCCTGGGTCTCGATCGCGTTTGATGACAAGGGACGCCTGCTGGCCAGCGATCAGGGCGGCAAGGGACTGTTCCGCATCACGCCTCCACCGATCGGCAGCAAAGAAGAGACCAGAGTCGAACACCTCGACGTCGCCATCACTTCGTCTCAGGGAATGCTGTGGGCATTCGATTCGCTCTATGTGTCCGTAAACGGCGGACCTGGCAGCGGCCTGTATCGGCTGACTGATACGAATGACGACGACCAGTTCGACAACGTCGAAAAGCTGAAGGCCTTGCAGGGCGGTGGAGAACACGGCCCGCATGCATTGCGGCTGTCTCCTGATGGCGACTCGATTTACATCATTGCGGGCAACCACACGAATCCGCCCGAGGAATTTGATTCCAGTCGTATCCGTTCCAACTGGGGCGAAGACCTGCTGCTGCCGCGTCAGTGGGACGCGCGCGGTCACGCTCGGGGCAAACTGGCTCCCGGTGGCTGGATCGCGAAGACCGATCCCGATGGCAAGACCTGGGAGATGGTCAGTATTGGATACCGCAACCCGTACGACATGGATTTTTCACCGGAAGGCGAACTGTTTGCTTACGACGCGGACATGGAATGGGACATGGGCTCCAGCTGGTACCGGCCGACGCGCATCTGTCACGCGGTCAGCGGCAGCGAGTTCGGCTGGCGCAGCGGCACGGGGAAGTGGCCGACATGGAACGTCGACAGTCTGCCTGAAGTCGTGGACATCGGGCCGGGTTCTCCGGTCGGCGTGGAGTTTGGCACGGGCACGAAGTTTCCCGCGAAGTATCAGCGGGCGCTGTACTGCTGCGACTGGACGTTCGGAACGATGTACGCCGTGCATCTGACACCGAAGGGATCGAGCTATGTTGGTGAGCGGGAAGAATTCCTGTCTCGGACTCCATTGCCTCTGACTGACACAGCAGTCGGTCCAGACGGAGCGTTGTACTTCACCGTTGGCGGTCGAGGAGCCCAGTCAGCACTGTTTCGCGTGACGTATGTCGGCGACGATTCGACCGCTCCGGCGGAGCCTGTCGATGATTACGCCGCACTCCGCGAACTGCGGCACAAGATCGAAGAACTCCACGTCGAAGGTCAGTCGAGCAAGGACAATGTCGAGTGGCTGTGGCCGAACCTCGGGCATGCCGATCGGCACATTCGATACGCCGCTCGCACGGCACTTGAATTCCAGGACCGTGACTTGTGGCAGAGTCTGGTGCTGGCGGAGTCCGACCCTCAGACATTGATCACAGCGAGCGTCGCTTTGTCGCGACAGGGTGAAGCAAATCTGCGCGACAAGCTGGCCGAACGACTGTTGTCACTCAAGTTTGCCGACCTGGGAGAACAACAGCAGCTTGAATACCTGCGGGCCGTGGCCCTCGTGTTTATTCGATTGGGAGACCCTTCGCCGGCAGTGCGTCAGGCTTTCGCGGGAAGTCTGGAAGTTCACTATCCGGCGAAGTCTCCGGCGATGAACCGCGAACTGGTTCAAATGCTGGTCTATCTGAACTCGCCGAAAGTCATTGCGAAGACGCTCAAGATGCTGCAGCCAGGTGAACAGACCGAGGTCGCCGTCGACATTCCGGAAGTGCTTGCCCGCAATTCCGGTTACGGCGGCACGATCGCAAAGATGCTGGCCAACCAGGTCAACCTGGATCACATGAACTACGCCTTCACACTGCGCAACATGAAATACGGCTGGACGCTGGAGCAGCGCCGCGAGTACCTCGCCTGGTACGGCGAAGCGACCGGAAAAAGCGGCGGGGCGAGCTTTCAGGGGTTCCTGAAGAACATGCAGAACGACTGGCTCGCGCTGGCGACGGAATCAGAACGCAAAGCTCTTGCCGGTGACATCGTGCAGAACGCTCCGAAAGAAGCCGAACTGCCGAAACCGAAAGGTCCGGGCAAAGAATGGACGATGGACGAACTCGTCGCCCTCACGCAATCCGGCCTGACCGGCCGTAGTTTCGAAAACGGCAAACGTGCCTACGCGGCATCGCGCTGCATTTCGTGCCATCGCTACACGGGAGAAGGCGGCAGCACCGGTCCGGATGTGACAAATGTGGCTGGACGATTCAGCTACAAGGACCTGCTGGAGTCGATGATCGATCCCAGCAAAGTGGTCTCTGACCAGTACCGTGCGTCGATCATCACAACGAACGCAGGCAAGGTCTACACCGGCCGAGTGCTGGGTGAGGCAGACGGCAAGTTGTCTGTGCTGGTTGATCCCGTCGACATTACGAAGGTCGTCGAGATCGCAAAGGACGACGTCGACGAGCAGTTGCCATCCCCGACATCGCTCATGCCACAGAAGTTGCTGAACACGCTGAATCAGGACGAAGTGCTGGACCTGCTCGCGTACCTGATGTCACGCGGCAATCCGAACGATCCCGTGTTCGCAGATTGAAGAGACCGAGGCATTCTTAACTTGGTGGATGCTCCTGGCAGTACTCCTGGTACTCAGCCAGCGTCTGCTCATTCGGCGGATACGTGCCCAGCAAGGGAGCCCCGTTTCGGATTCGGTCGACGATGAAGTCCTCTTTGTGTTCCTGAGCTGCCGCTTCTTCCGCGACTTCGTCCGCCAAATGACGAGGGATCACCACCACGCCTTCAGCATCGCCCACCAGGATGTCGCCCGGATAAACCGGGACGCCGCCACAGCCAACAGGAACCTGCACGTCGACGGGATGATGGATTGTCTTGTTGGTCGCCGCATGCGGCGAACGCGCGTAGGCCGCGATCGCAATCTCAGCAATCGCGGGCGAGTCCCGGAAACAGCCATCCGTCACGACGCCGACCGCGCCGCGAGCAGCCATCCGTTCGGCCAGGATGTTTCCCATGACTCCGGCTCGTTCGTCGCCGCGAGCATCAATCACCAGCACGTCCCGCGGTCCGACACTCTCGATTGCGATTCGCTGCGGATCTTTCTGATTGTCGAAGACCATGTTGCGATCGAGGTCCTCGCGCGACGGTATATATCGCAACGTAAACGCCTGCCCGACCATCCTCCGTGATGGATTCAGCGGTGTGGCTCCCGTCACGAACGTGTTCCAGAAGCCCTTCTTCGCAAGGACTGTGGTCAACGTTGCTGTGCTGGGTTTGGTCAGCAGTTCCCAGGTGCGGTCCGAGATTGGGTGAGATTCTGTCATCAAGTGCGACCTGTCTGGTGAGGTACGAATACGACTCCGGAGATCAGGAACCCCCACAGCCTCTCTCGCATCTGCTTCGAATCGTTTGCCTGGACGACTTTATCCATGATCACAGCGAGTTTCATATAGGCATAGCGTCCAGTGCCCGGGGTCGAACGCTATGTCATACCTTCGCGTGAGACATCACTCCTGATGTGACGCTGAGACGGCGCACGCGTCACGGCATCGTGGTTGCCCGAAAAACGGCAATGTCCGCGATTGCGTGTATGGGGCGATCGTCAAACGGTCCGAATGGACAATCCCATTGCTGAAGACACTGTACCAGGTACTGAGCCTGGTCGTATTTCCCATCACCGATTAGCGTCCGGGCAGACGCGAGTCGGGTGATCACGTGTCGACGACGCATGCCCGACGTCGCATCGAACATCACGAGGTACTTATTCACTGGCCAGCCAGCACCGACAGAGTCCGCGATCGACAACACGGGCTCATAAACCGCTTCCACCGGTTCCCGCACATCGCACGATGCAGCAAACTTGTGTGCGACGTAGATGACCGGACCACTCGACAGCGGGTATGCGACTGCACCGACGATGAGCACAATCGATGACGTCATGAGGACTCGTAGCCGCCGCCTCGTCCGTATTTGTCCCGTGATCTCAGAATCATCCATGAACAGCGTCCTTGCTCAATCGTCGAGCTGGTCGTAGAGCGGCAGGTGGCGATAGTAGACCTCAAGCATCAGCAGCTTGAGTGAGGTCGCCATGATGCGGCCGCCCTTCTGTTCCCAGTTGTCGCGCGGGTCCCAGGAGCCGCCAGTCGCGCCGGACTGTTTCTGTGTCTTCACCAGCATATCACGCATCTGGTTGTTCCACGTCTCCCAGTATTCGCCCTGCATGTGGTACATGACTTGAGTGGCGTAGTACCAGTAGTAGGAAGTGCGCTTCTGTTGCTGCTCGGGGAGTTCCTTGAGCAGCCAGTCCGCTCCATTCCGCATGCGGACATCGTTTCGACTCGAACCCAGGAACTGCAGGCACAGCAGTCCTTCGGCGGTCATCGCCAGGTTGGCTCCGCGTCCCGTATACGCGAACCGCCCGGAATCCGGTTTAGATTCGACGGACCTGAACCACTTATCGACGCCGGCGTACGTCGCTGTCGGGACCTGCAGCCCCGCCATTTCACCGCTCTTTAGAGCCATCATCTGCCAACCCACGACTGATGTGTCGCCAGCTTCACCAGGCTTATACCGCCAGCCACCGCCGGAATGCTGAGCTTTTGCGATGAAGTTCAATGCCTTCTGGGCTGGCTCGCGAAGTTTGTCGTCGCCGCTGACTCCGAACGCTTCGCACAGTGCGATCGCTGCTATGCCGTGGACATACATGTGATGACCCGTGGCTTCGCCTTTGGCCATCAGATCGCCGGTGTCCTGTTGGTGCGTCAGCAGCCAATCGATCGACTTCTGCACGACGGCCTGGTACTTGCCGGGCTTGTCATGCGTGTGACCGGCTGCCAGGAACGGAAGCAGGCCGAAACCCGTGCCTGCCGTGTTTGATTTGGTAGCACCCTGGTGTTTCTTCAGGTCCCAGCTTCCGTCTTCTTCCTGGACCTTCGCCAGCCAGTCCAGGCCGCGGCTGACTGCCTGCTCTGACTGCGGCGTGCCGCCTAGCAGGTCGATCAGGTTCCGCCGGTTTTCAGCCTTGCGGAGCGTGAACATGGACCGCAGCTCGACCGTGTCCTGTGACGCAGCCAGAGTCATCGGGTGCAGGGCGTGACGCGTCAGTCCGTCCGATGGAACAGTCGGGTCAGGCAGCAGATCGTTGAGTGATCCCGTGGTGGCGACCACGACGTCCACGGACCTCGCGGTCACACTTGAACGTGCCAGTGCGGCCGGCAAGGAAATTCCATCGACCGTGGGACGCTCGGTGCGAGTCAATGCCGCGTTCTCGGAGGCTTCGTCTTCCATCGTCGGATCAGTGGCCAACAGGGGATCGGCCAGTGTTGCCTCAGCCAGTGCGGCTGCTGCAATCTCGAAGGATCGGTCGGACGTTCGTGTTACCGATTCGTTGATCGCCCGATCGATTGCAAACTCCGTCTCTCGGATTGACGACTGAGTTTCCGCCGCTGCTGCGGTGACTTTCAATTGAGGTTTGGCTTTGACCGATTCGTTCATGGGCGTGCGATCGACAGTCGTCTTCATCGGCTGCTGCTGCCGATTGACGGCTACCGCAGTCTGCTCGATCGATGTCAATCGGCCAGCCTCTGCATCAGTCTCCGCCAGTGCGGTTAATGTCGGGTCCATCTCGGACTCGGCAAGTTCGGCTGCCTGAGCGGTCGCTCGCTGAGCCTGCAACGCCGGGGCATCGGTGATCAATGGATCGTCTGTCGGTTCCGCGAGTTCGATTTCGAGCGAACGGGCTGCCAGATTGGATCGGGCCAGCAGCACTGGTCGACTGGTTGATCCAACTTTGACAATCTCCGCACGCGTGACCTGGACGTTGGTTGGCGTTCCGGTGGTGACATCGGTTGACGGGGTAGCCGCTGCTTCCGCCAGATCAATGTCCTCAACGGGAGCCGCCAGAGCCACTTCGGCGACCTGTTGTCGTGTGCGTTGCACGGGAAGGTTGACCGGTCGATCAATGTCGAATTCCAAATCGTTGACGGACGGACGCTGCGTCGCGTCAAGCGAGGTGACCATCAGTTCGGGGATGGGATTAGTCGTTCGCTTCAGAGGATTGCGAAGCCTGCTTGGCTGCACAGCTTCCGATTGGCGGTCGACGTCCACTTTGGTCTGAGTGAGCATCGCAAGCTGCCCGTCCAGGGACTCCGTGGCTTCCAGCGCGGCGAGTGCCGCGTCCGCAACTTCGACCAGCAACGGAGCTGCAGGGCCGCGACGTTGGATACGCTCAGCCGGTGTGCGGATTTCAATTTCAGTTGGCTGCTGAGCTGCGGCGACGCTTAATGCAGACGCCGGCTGTGAAGCGGCGGGTGAATCCAGGACGGCGGATTGTGGCGACCCGGCTTTGGGACTGACCGGCGTGTTGCGAGCGACGGTGGCGTCCACGGCAACCAGCATGCCGGTTGTGGCTGTTGGTGTAATCTCTGGTGAGAGGTTCTCTTCGCTGACCGCCAGTCCGGCGACATCGATTGGTTCAGGCAGCGTGCGTTCGAACTGCGGACGAGTCTGAGGTGTCGTCCGAGGAATCGCTTGGGGAGAGATGCTGGCGATTTGCACGTTAGAGGTCGTGGGCTGCGGACCCGTCAAGCCGGGCAGTTTCGCCACCGATTCGGTCCGCATCGGCGAATTCACATTTGGGGCTGTCGCGGCTGCGCGATTCAAGTCCGTTGCCGCCGCCACCGTCTGCGTGGGCGTTTCAGGGGCCGCCTCAAGATTCGGCAGGTCTGGCAGCTCGGGAAGATCCGCCTGCGCCAGTTGCACCGTCGTCGGATTTCGCTGCGGTTGCGGCTTTGTTGCCTGAATGTCGACGGTTGGTGTTTCTTCGAATTTCGGCTCGGCCAGTTCGGCGACGCTCGCAGCCAGCTTCATTACCTGGGTCGGCGGAAGACGCTGCGGCAAATCCGGTCGCTTTGGTGCTGTGTCCTGACGTGCGACGTCAACCGGCGTGGGTTGCGGTGCGGGCTGGTCGGGAGTCGGCGCATCGACCGGCGTCAGTTCCGGCAGCTCTTCGATCAATACAAGCTCGGTCAGCAGTGGCGTCATCTCGCGCTCGAGTTCCGGGCGTTCGACTGGTTTTGGTGGCTGTTCCCGGGGGACGTAAGCGACCCGCGCCGGATTGACTGCGTGTGTGACGTTTTGTGGCAGATCGGGTAATGGGTTGTCGATCGGCTCGCTCGGTTGTGGTTGTTGCTGAGCGATCGACTGTCGATCCACCGGCTGCATGGGAGCGGCATCCTGGACAGGCGCGAGATCCTGGACCTTTTCATACGCCTCTCGTGGATCGGGATTCTCCGTGTCGCCGGTGTCCTCAAACTCGTTCATGGCCGGGCCGGCTTCCTGCAGCTCGGTCATGATGACTTCGATGACCGTCGGCAGAGTCCACCAGGCCAGTAGTGCCATCAGACACATGTGCAGGCCGAGACTCGAAAGCATGAACCTGGCTCGATAGGCCTTTTCGCCCCACAGCCCGCGCCAGTGCATCAGCGCGCCGAAGATGGCTGCGATGACCAGCGTCAGTGCCAGCGCCGTAAGCCAGGCCGTCGTCAACCACTGTGGTACTGCAGGAATTGCCCAGCCAGTCCGGTGAAACACTTCTTGTGCTTGCGAACGATAGAGTCGGTCCACGCCGTCGCGATCGCTGGAGAAGATCAGCGTGAAGCCTTCCGCGGAGAGCGCGGGCTCAGTCTCGTGATGTTCTGAATTGATCGTCGGCCCGAGATTTTCAGGCTGGCCGGGCGAACCGGCGACGAGTCGACTGCGGTAGACGTCCAGGTTCGTGTCTTCACCCGTACGAGCCGGTCGGTCCGATGCGAAGTACAGGTAAGCGCCGTTGGGTGAAACAAACGGAGCACCTTCGTTACTGCGCGGTCGGTTCAGGGTCGCAACCGGTGCGGCCGTCTGCCATTTTTCGTCTGCGTCGCGCACGGCGCGAAACAGGTCGAACTTCGCTCGTGACAGACGGGCTCGCAGAGTGGTTTCCCACGGAGCGTTCTCTGCCTGGGCCGTCTTCACTTCGGCCTGCATCTCGTCTGTACGATTCGAGGCGAAGAACAACGTCTGACCGTCCGAGCTGAGTGCCGGGTCGTACTCGCTGGCAACCGAGTTGATTTCGGGTCCGGCGTTCTGCGGATCACTCCAGCCAGCGCCGTCTCGTGCAGCGAAGTACAGGTCGTAGCCGCCTTCGCCACCCTCACGATTTGAGTAGAACCAGATCGTCTGTTCGTCGGCACTCAAGGCCGGGCCAAGTTCATTGGCGTCTGTGTTTAGAACGTCAATCGGCCTGGCCGACTTCCAACCGTCATCATCACGTTCGGCAACGTAAAGGTCGGACTGGCCTCCATCCTGCCGCAAAGTGAAGTACAGCGTCGCGCCCTGATTCGCCAGGCGTGGCGAGATCATCTGCGTGGACGATTCGGCTTTGGGAAGCAGAGATTCAATCTGCTGTGCCCCTGTCCAGACGACTTCGCGCGACGGCGGCGTGGACTGGCCAGTCCACTGCAGTTCGCCATCTGCTGTGACGACCCATGAGATTCGGAACTGCCACACGCCCAAGACAATGGCGCCAATGAGGACAATCGCCGCGAACTTCCACCACTTACGCAGCATGGCAGATTCCCTTCCCGCTGGAGTCGAACGACTTCGGGTTAATGCACGCGTGAGTCCACTTCACGGTTCCTGCGCGCATTCACCGCTTCTGAATCGCCGCAATCTGGTAGTCCATATCCGCCTTGTTGCAGACGTCCATGACCTGCACAGCGAATTTCAGCATGCTTTCGCCGTCACCGCGGATCAGACACGTCTGCTGAGGGTTGTTCTCACGCGCTTCCATCAGAATGGTCTGTAGCTGGCCGAGGTTGTATTCCTCACGCACGACTTTGAATGTTCCGTCCTTCGTCACGTTGACAATGAGCTGCGCCGTCATGGACAACGGCTGCGCCTGCGCGACCTCGGGCAGATTCACATCGAGCTCGCGTTCTTCCGCGGCATACTCGGTTGCGACCAGGAAGAAGATCAACAGCAGAAACACGACGTCAATAACGGGCGTCAGATTCGGGCCGTCCGCTTCCTGGGAGTCGTCTGGAAGTTTCATCAGAAGTTTCCTTTAGCGAGCCGCTTAGTTGCTCATCGATTTCGCCAGGGCAGCATGCTTTCCAACGTCAGGCAGGGACGGGTTCTTCTACTGGCGCTGGAGCCGGCTTTGATTCAGTCACGGCCGCCCCACTGCCGTTGCTCGGGGCCGAGGCCACCGTTTCTCCGGCTTTCGTGATGAAGGGGATCGCCGGCATCAGGTGCCGATCAATGCCGCGGAACTGCTTTTCAACCTTGCTGTTGAAAAACGCCGAAAGCATCAGCGTGGGAATCGCGATTGACAGGCCACCGGCCGTTGTCAGCAGAGCCATATAAATGCCCTGGGCCATCAGCTCGCCTTTGCCAAGTCCTTGGGTACTGGCCGTGCGGAAGGCGATGATCATGCCCAGCACAGTGCCCAGCAGCCCAACCAGCGGCGCAATGTTCCCGATGACGTTGAGCGGTCGGATGCGGCCGCGGATTTCGGACATTTCGCGGACTGCGGCGTCTTCCATCGCTTTTTCCACTTCGACCAGCGGACGACCGACGCGCAACAACCCTGCTTCGAGGATTGCGGGCATCGGGCCTGTCGATTCGGCACACAGGGGTTTCAGAACTTCCGGCGAGGGTTCGCCAGCCAATAGTGGCTTGAGCTTTCGGCAGAACGGCGCGGGAATGATGTTGCTGTTCCGCAAAGAAAAGGCACGTTCGATCGAGATCGTCGCGCCGACGAACGAGAACAACGCGAGAACGACCATGAAGCTGATGCCTGTAACACCACTCTCCAGAATCAGTTTCATCAGCGATTCCGGTTCAGCTTCGGCGGCTTCAAGCACAGGCACCTGCGCGAGGGCCGGATCGATCGGGGCACCACCTTCCTGCGCCACTGCCAGAGCCGCCCCAACAAACATCATCAACAGGACAGTCATCAGCAGGACCCGCGTCAATTGAGCCATCAGTTGGTATCTCCTGGTTCAGTTCAGATCAGTGCGGCCCGGCCGCAAGCAATCAGGTTGGGACTCTGTCCCGACAATGTCGACTGGTCGGGACAGAGTCCCAACCTGCGAGTTACTTCAGCGACGCCAGTAGCGCCGTGGCGTCCTTCGCGCGTGCGTGTGTCGGATGCTCTTTCACAAGCTGCGCCAATGTTTCGCGAGCCTGGTCCTTTTCATCCAGTTCGACGAAGCATCGCCCCAGTTCGAACAGGCTGAGCGCCTGCCACTCCTTGAATGAATAGCCCTCGACCACTTCGACGAAGTGGACGACGGCATCGCCGTACTTTTTCTGAGCGAACTTGCATTCACCCATCATGAAGCAGGCCTTGGCGGCGGTTTCTGTATTTCGACCTTTCGGAATCGTGGCGAGGACCACCAGAGCCGGATCGAGCTGGTTCTGATTCTGGAGAGCCCAGGCATGGCCGTATCGGGCTTCGTCAACCTGTTCGAATTTCGGGAACTGCTTGATCAGCGTGTCGTAGAACGTGCCACTAACTGGCCAGTTCTTCAACGCGGCAGCACTGTCGCCACTGCGATACAGAGCGCGAGCGACGTATCGCTCCGATTTCAGATCGATCACACGCTTGTAGTGCGGCATCGCTTTCGTGAAGTCGCCAGCTTTGTGATAGCACTCACCAGCAAGGAACGATGCATCGGCAATCAGCGTGCCCTTGGCGAACTTTGTGACATGCGCCTGCAGTGCTGTTGCGGCAGGAACCCATTTCTCCTGTTCGTACAGAGCCCAGCCGAGTTTGTAGGAAAGTCGCTCGCCCAACTCCGGCTCTTTTGCGATCTTCAAGCCAGCGGCAAATGCGGCTTCAGCCTTGTCGGGTTCCTCTTTGCCTTCGTGGTATTCACCAACGCGGAACCACGCCTCAGGCGCCAGTGGACTGTCGGCCTTCGTGGTGGCCAGTTTCGTGAATGCTGCCGCCGCATCATCCGGTTTCTTCAGCACCTGATGAGCAAAGGCCAGTTCGTAGAGTGCCTGATCGATTTGCTCGTAGGCGGCGTTTTCCGCAATCAGTTTGTTGAGTGTGACGACTCCCGCTGCGTGCTGCTCTGCTCCGATCTGACTCAGCGCCAATGCGAAGAGTGCATCAGCAATGTTCGCTGCTTTGGCGTTGGCAGTCACATAGGTCGTCAGGTCCTTGACGGCTTCGGCGAACTTGTCCGTCCGCTGGTGACTCAGTCCTCTTAGATAAAGTGCACCCGGTGCGGTTTCTGCCGTCGCGTACTTCGTCAGCAGAGCGCTGGCTTCCGCGACAGCCAGGACGTAATCGGGCTTTTCAAATGCAGCTGATGCGATTCCATACTGGGCCGCCGATGCGAGCATCTCTTCCGGATTCAGTTTCAGAGACTCACGATACGCCAGGATCGCAGGGTCGTACTGTTTTGCCGCGGTTGCGATGTCACCAAGATGGAAGTGTCCGCGTGCTTTCAACGTACTTTCAGGAAACGTCGTGACCAGCTTCTGCAACTCGACCTTTGCCGGGGCGGTTTGCTCCTGGGCCAGCAGGCTGACGGCCAGGGCATAGACCACTTCGTCGGCACGTGCCCACTTCGGGTTGCTTTGCACAGACGTCTGAAACGACTTCGTCGCTTCCGGATGCCGCTTCTGGTCGGAATGACTGCGACCGATCAGCAGCCAGGCTTCCGCCTTCTGGTCTGGTTCGGTCAATGCCGCGACGGACTGAGTCAGCCACGCGACCGATTCATCGAATTTCGCCAGGGTGTAAAGACAGTAGCCCGTACGCAGACGTGCCTGCGGGACGTAGGTGCTGTCGGCATGCTCGGTGATCAGACGCCGGTAACTGGCGTCCGCTTTGGCATAATCCGGTGTTTCGCCCAGCAGATAGCTTTCGCCCGCCAGGAACAGGACGTCCGGGCGCGTGGCGTGTTTGGCGAACGCTGCGTTGGCGAGAAACTTCTCACCGTGCACGATGGCAGCCTTGTAGTCCACCACGTTGTGGGCGGCGAAGCAGGCACGATACTGAGCTCCAGGAGCAAGTTCATGTTGCGGGAACTTTGCGGCGAAGGCCGAGTACAGTGTCGGTGTTGTGCCTCGCTGTTCAGGAATCTCGAAGATCGCATCGATCCGAGCCAGTTCGATCTGTGGCAGAAACGGGCTGGTCGCGTAATTGCTGGCCGACTGAGTCAGCAACGTCACGGCCTCTTGCGGCTTTTTCAGGCTGATCAACGATCGGCCCAGCCAGTAGGACGCCTCGGGGGCTTCCGGCAGTGTCTTATCTGCCGTGACGGGCTGCAGCGCCGTCGAGGCCTTTGCGAAATCCTTGACTCGGAACCAGCACTTGCCAGCGGCAAGTCTGGCCGGCGCCACGTACTGACTCTCTTTGAACTTCGTGGGCAACGACTCGTAGATCGCGGCCGCTTCCGGCAGCTTCTCCTGCTCGAACAGACATTGAGCCTGCTGGAGCAGGGCATAGTCTGCGAACGCGAATTCCGGAATCGCCGCGGCCGTCGTGAACTCCTTCTGCGCTTCCGGGAACTTCTTCTGATCGAACAGAGTCACTCCCAGACGCAGCCGGCATTCGGCCATCTGAGGTCCCGTGGGGAATTGCTTCAGGTACTCCGCGTAAGCAGTCGCGGCTTCCGCCGGTTTTTCCAGATCCTGCAGGCATGTGCCGAGCGCATAGAAAACCCCGGGTAGGAGTGGCGACTTGGCGAACTTCTGCACGACCGATTGATACACCGGAACGGCCGCGGCTTTATCCCCGGCGAGGTACAGCGATTCCGCCTGATAATACAGTGCCGATGGCACGTACTGACTCTGCGCGTACGTCGCAGAGACTTTGCCGAACTCAGTGGCGGCTAACTTGTAGTTAGCGGGTGTTGGCGCCACTTCGGCCATCTTGAACACAACCAGCGACAGGTTGAACTGCGCCCCATCGCGGCTCGGGAACTTGGGGAACTTTGCCAGTACGACGCGATACGCCGCCGCCGCTTCGGGCAGCTTGCCTGCCTGGAACTTACACACACCCAGGTGGTAGTTCGCGTTCGGCTGCAGCCGGTGAGTCGCGTTCACCTTGATGAAGTTCTGCCAGCGCGTCGCGGCCTGCTCGTAGAGCTTCTTCTTCTGCAATCCGTAAGCAACTCGATAGTCGCGAACGGCGGCAGCCTCCTTTTCGTCAGCGTCCTGGGCGCTCACTGTCTGACCCGGCAGAGTCAGCAAACTCAGGAGCAAGGCGAGGGTGGTCAGTGCAACAGCGGAACGAGTCAGTCGAAATCGCGGCACGGTCCATCTCCCAATCGATCAAGTCCATCGAAACGGCGAACTCAAGTGAGCCTCGCCGCGACGCATCAACGCTCACTGATGCTATCACGCGAGTTGAGTCTGTAAACCCTGGTCACCGGCGAGCGTCGGCTTACGACTCGCCACGCAACCGCTTGCCGAGGTCCGCGACCTGTGCCTGACAGGCGACGCGTGCTTCGGTGTAGTCCTTCGCGTTCAGGTTCTGGCCCTGGCAGTAATCGAGAATGATTTTCTCGGCGGCCATCAGCTCCTTGCAGGCGTCGGGAACTTCCGCAGCGATCTCGTGCGGGATCGTCGTGATCCCGTTGGCATCGCCGTGAATCAGGTCGCCCGGATAGATGGTGATCCCGCCAACAGTCACCGGAACGCCGATCTGCAGCGTGTGGCAGTAACCGTGAGCGCAGATGGTTCCGTTCGTGAATGCCGGAAAGCCGATCGCCTGCACTTCCTTCAGATCACGTCCCGTGCCGGAGGTCACAATGCCTTTGGCTCCAAACGTCTTGTAGGTCGTACACATGACCTCACCAAATGTCGCCGAGGCGCAGGGCACATCGAGGTCCTGATAAACGACAACCGGCGGACCCGGAAGCTCGGCGAAAGCATCGACCTGCTGGCCGAGTCCTGCGTAGACGTCGCCACTCCGAGGCGGAGCGTCGCTGCGAAACGTCGAAGTCAGAGCGTAGCCAACCATCGAGGGCATTTCGGGGAAGCAGCACTTGATGCTGGAGTCCATATAGCCCGTGTTGCGCGGGCGAACGTTCCACAGCTCGACCACGTTACACACGGTGGGTGTGTCACAGGCCTCAAGCTGGGCGAAGATATCGGCGGAAACTCCCTGGATGTCGGTCATGGTGTGAATCCTTGCGGGTTGGCACTGGGTCGGACTTGAACCGACCGCGGAGGCGGGGTGGGGCGGAAAACCGCCGATGATAACGGGGTAGGCCGAACAGGCCAGGCTCCGCGGGAGTCAACGGAGCAAACGGCGGATCGAACGATGATGTGTCAACGGGCCGATCATCACGCCGTGCTGGACACCGGCCAGACTCTTACGTCGAGCAATTTTCCGCCCCGCTGGGCTCACTCCAGATCCACGCAAGGAGTGCGTGATCAAACGCCGGCCCTACACGGGAAGCTGCATGCGGGCGTGCCGTCGTTTGAGGGCGGCTTCGATGAATCCGTTGAACAGCGGATGCGGGACGAGTGGTTTGGATTTGAATTCCGGATGGAACTGCACGGCCAGGAACCACGGGTGATCTGGCAACTCGACGATTTCCGCCAGTAGTCCACTGGGGCTGGAGCCGGAGATGCGCATTCCGGCTTCCTCAAACTGCTGTCGGTATTCCGGATTGAATTCGTAGCGGTGCCGGTGCCGTTCGCTGATCTCTTCCTGACCGTAACACCATGACGCCAGCGAATCGGGATCGAGTCGGCAGGGTTGAGCACCCAGTCGCATTGTCCCGCCCTTCTTTGTGACCGTCTTCTGATCTTCGAGGAGACAGATCACCGGGTGGTTGGTTGCGTCCGTGAATTCCGTGCTGTTCGCGTCTTCGAGGCCCAGAACATTACGGGCGAATTCGGTGACGGCGCACTGCATGCCCAGGCAGATTCCAAAGAACGGAATCTCGCACTGCCGGGCATAACGGATCGCGTCAATCTTGCCCTCGATGCCGCGATGTCCGAAGCCGCCGGGAATGAGGATGCCGTCAACTCCGCTGAGATGCACTTCCGGGCCTTCAGAGGTCAGCTCTTCGGCTTCAATGCGCTTCATGATGACCCGTGACGAGTGTGCGAAGCCGGCGTGGTCGAGCGATTCGTAAATCGATTTGTACGCGTCTCGGTGCTCGATGTACTTGCCGACGACCGCGATCGTGACTTCCTGTTCGGGATTGCGGATGCGACGCAGCATGTCCCACCACTCGTCCATGTCGAGCGTGCCCGCGTTCAGTCCCAGCTTGTCAACGACGAGCTGATCCAGCTCGTGCTCGACCAGGCCCTGCGGGACTTCGTAGATCGACAGCGTCTTGTCGACTTCTTCGATGACGGCTTTTTTCTCGACGTTGCAGAACATGCCGATCTTCTCGAGGTTTTCCTGCCCCATCGGCCGCTCGGTGCGCACGACCAGAATGTCCGGTTGGATTCCGATCTGCCGCAATTGTCCGACACTATGCTGTGTCGGCTTGGTCTTCATCTCGCGCGCCACCTTCAGATACGGCACCAGCGTGAGATGAATGAACAGGCAGTTTTCCTTGCCGATATCGAGCGGGATTTGCCGAATCGCTTCCAGGAACGGCAGGCCCTCGATATCGCCCACCGTGCCACCGAGTTCCGTGATCACGACATCGACGCCGGGACCCCCCAGGCTGCGGATGCAACCTTTGATCTCGTTCGTGATGTGCGGCACCACCTGGACGGTTTTGCCCAGGTACTCGCCGCGGCGCTCCTTCTCGATGACTCGCAGGTAAATCTGCCCGGTTGTGTAGTTCGAGCCATTCGTCAGCGGGCTGTTGGTGAACCGTTCGTAATGGCCCAGGTCGAGGTCCGTTTCCGAGCCATCGTCCAGAACGTAGACCTCACCATGCTGATACGGACTCATCGTGCCGGGATCGACGTTGATGTACGGGTCCAGCTTCTGCATGCGGACACTGAGCCCGCGCTGCTCCAGCAGCATGCCGATCGACGCGGATGTCAGCCCTTTGCCGAGTGAACTGACCACTCCGCCCGTTACGAAAATGTACTTCGTCATCTTGATGGTCCAGTAGGCCGGAACAAGCGAAGTGCAGTTCCGGCGACGGAGGTTCTCTGGCGCCGGAACTGCGCGGAGCTTGTTCCGGCCTACGTTATCATTCCGCCCGAAGGCGGGACTCCAATAAAGAGACCCGGTTCCGCGAGCGAAACCGGGTCTCCGGTGTGATTCAGATTAAGGCTGTTCTGCGTCCGTGCATCTTCACGCGGCCCTCCGGCTGGCGACGAAGCGAGCATAGTCATCCGGCGTGTCGATTCCAACGGAACGCTGCTCGACTTCCGCAATTCGAATGGTCGCTCCCATCTCCAGAGCGCGAAGCTGTTCCAGCTTCTCCAGTTCCTCCAGTGGCGATACCGGTTGCTGAGCCAATCGAAGCAGAAAATCCCGCCGGTACGCGTAGATTCCCAGATGCAGCCGCCACGGCGATTCCCCAGCCAACAGTGAATCGCGGTCTCCGTCCCGGATAAATGGCACGGGACTTCGGCTGAAGTACAAAGCGCGTCCGTCAGCGGCACACACAGCCTTCACACAACTCGGATCGTCCAGTACGGAAGCCTCGATAATCGGCGTGCAGAGCGTTGCCATTTGAGAGTGCGGGTCGTCAATCAGCAGCGAAGCAAGCTGATCAATAGCGAGGGGATCGATGTCCGGTTCGTCTCCCTGAATATTGACGACAATGTCAGTATCCCGGCAGCAGCGGCGAACGACTTCGGCGATGCGATCGGTGCCACTGGGATGATCACCGGTCAGCTCAACGCGACCGCCGAATCGGTTGACGGCCTCGGCGATGGACAGGCTGTCCGTTGCGACAATGAGTTCCAGCGAGTCGCCCGAGCGGAGTACCTGAGACTCGGCGGCGGACTCCCATGTGTGCTGAATGAGCGGCTTTCCCGTTTCGCTCAGCAGCAGCTTGCCCGGCAGACGCGACGATTCCAGACGGGCGGGGATGATTCCGGTGACTCGCATGGCAACGACCTCCTGTCGGCGAGTTGCGTTCGGTGGTGTTATCTCAGTTGGTGATTCAATTGTCACCAGGAATCTCTGTGCGATCCGCGAACTCGCTCAGGTCGGCGTCCAGCCGATTTGCGAGTTCGTTGATCTGACGCCAGGTCTCCTGTGGAACGTCGACACCTTTCTCACGTCGGTCTTTCTCTCGCCGGAGTTCGATTTCGCCCGGCATCAGAATCTCGGTGACTCCCGGCTGCTTCTTTGTCGAGCGGATGGACTCGACGTACTTCTCGACCAGCGCGTCAAAATCCGGACGGTCCATAAACTGCTCGACGTCCAGGAAGTACATCCACACGCCATTGGCTCCACGCGGCAGATCGTCGCGGCAAACGCCGCTTCCAGACAGCATGCCGCCGAAGACATCGATCATCACGGACATGCCGTATCCCTTGAACCCGAGTGGTCCACCCAGCGGCAGCAGCGCACCGCCATCGTAAAGCCGCGCAGGATCGGTGGTTGGATTCCCTTCTCCGTCGATGATCCAGCCTTCGGGAACCTGTTCGCCCTTCTGCAGAGCGACGCGCACTTTGCCTTCGGCCGTGGCGCTGGTGGTCATGTCCAAAACAAAGGCTTCGTCTCCCCATGGAGCGGACATCGAGATTGGGTTGGTGCCGAGTCGCCGCTCGATTCCGCCGAACGGAGCGACTCCACCCGGCCCAGGTGCGTTGACCGCCATCATGCTGGCGAATCCACGCTCCGCCGCCTGCTTCGAGTACGACCCCAGTCGGCCAACATGGTTGCAGTTGCGGATCATGACTGTGGATGTCCCGGCCGAGCGTGCCTGCTCCAGACCGAGTTCCAGACCACGTGTGGCAGCCACCTGGCCAAAGTTAAAGTGGGCATCCAGCAACGTAAAGGCGGGGCCTTGTCGCAATGTCTCGATGGTCGAACCCGGTCGCAGGAATTCGTCATCGATCATCTCGACGTACTGCATCAGCCGCATGACTCCGTGGCTGTCATGACCAGTTGCGTTCGCACCCGCCAGTTCCCGAGCAACGCAGCGGGCGTCGGCGTCGGGTATTTCGGCAGCGGTAAGGACAAGCCGAGCGACGGTCTCCAACTCAGAGACTGCAAAACCGGGCATAGGTGGGACTTTCTGTCTGCTATCGGTCGGGTGGTTCAAAAGGTGTTTCGTTCCGCCGATGCTTCATGATTAAGACGAATGACAACGCTTCTATACATTTACGTCAGGTGTTGTGGTCACCTGAAAACCTCTCGTGAATCAGGAAATGGATGACTCCCCCGCCGTCACAACCCGCCCCACCGTTGCCACAGCATCCGCACCTTCGAATGTCGTACCCGCTCGCGTCAAACAAGCCTACGGAAGTTGACCGCTTCGTCGGCATCCGCATAGAGTCCCGCCGCTATCCAGACCCCGTCGTCGGACTCACCGGCAAATTCGTCACGGAGGACGAACATTGAAACCAGACACTATCCAAACTGTCTGCCTGCTCGTCGGAATGACGCTGTCTGGATGTTATCCCACCACTGTTGCGTACGAGTCTGCCCCGACATCCCGTCCGTTGGCGACTCGCACGCGTCCCACCATCAGTCCCCCCTCACTTCAGATTACGCCCCCCGCAATCGTCGAAAATCCCTGGCGTCCCAAAGTCGAAGCGCGCGAATGGCGGCACATCGTGATCCATCACACCGCAACCGATTCGGGTTCGGTGGAGCGGATTCACGAAAGCCACATCGCAAAAGGCTGGCTGGGGATTGGTTATCACTTCCTCATCGGTAACGGAAACGGCATGCCCGATGGTGTCGTCGAACCAACATTCCGCTGGCGTCAGCAACTTCATGGGGCTCACGCTGGCAAGGACGAATACAACCAGCACGGGATTGGAATCTGCCTCGTTGGCAATTTCCAGGAGACGGATCCCACAGAAGGTCAGTTAGCCGCAGTGAAACAACTTGTCGCCGCCCTGCGTGGCGAGTACAGCATTCCATCCAGTCGGGTCATTGGTCACAACGAGGTTAAAGCGACGGCGTGTCCGGGACAGAACTTCCCGCTCGCCCAAGTGGCTCAGAGTTCCCTGCGGCCGGAACTCGTGCAGTTATCTCAACCAACCCGGCGTGTCGCTGTCGCTGAAGCGGAAGGAAACGCGGAATGAAGTCGTACTGGTCTGAGTCATTCGAAGAGTACGCTGGATCCGTCCCGCAGCTCCCGGAAAGCCGCTCGGCGACGTTTCGGTCCGACGCTGACGTCGTGCCGGGTCTGCCGATGGCGCGCATCGGGAGTGTGACCGAATTCGCTCGCGGGTATATCCCGTCGAACTACGAACCGGGTTACGCCTACCCGCTGATCGTCTGGTTGACCGGACCGGAATGTTCGCAGCACAAGTCGCTGAGCCACGTGACACAGATGAGCCCTCAGAATTACGTGGGACTGGCAGTGAATGGCTGCCTGTTGCCAACGGCGGATTCTTCTTCGGGCGCTTCATTCGTGACTCGTCTGGCCGACATCGAGAATCGCATTGTCTCAGCCGTGCGGACGTTTCGTGACTCGGTCAACGTGCATGCGGACCGCGTGTTTCTGGCCGGTGTGGGAGCGAGTGCTACGTCCGCGCTGATGGTGGCCCTGCATCAGGCCGAGTGGTTCGCTGGCGGAATCAGTTTCGGTGGTGAATTCCCGTCAGCCGCTCGGCTTCTGGCGCATCGCCGCGAAGTGTCCGGCCGGAGATTCTGGCTGGCGGCGACGAAAAGCCGCATGGATTGGCCGGCACGCGGGCCTGTCTCGACGACCGCGCGAGAGCTTGTAGCGCTGGGCGCCGATGTCACGACGCATCTTGAGGAATCGGAACAGCCCGTATCGCGCGACATGCTGCGGACGCTGGACGAGTGGATTTTGACCGGCATCCTGGGGCACGGTCACTAGATTCCGTGACCTGCAGGCCCGTTTGTTGAGCGCGCTGTCGATCCGATCGTCACTTGTCCTCACCGTGCCCGTGTTGTCACGTCTGAATTCCGGCTGACAAACCGCGAATTGCTTTGACCGTTTCAGTGGCCATCGGTAGAGTTCGCCGTTCTTCAAGTCGTGTTGTGGCAGTCAGCTCAACGCCTGCCGCCCGGCTGAGGACGATTTCCCTGCAGTCGAACGGTGCTCGCAACGGAGTCACTGACCGTCAAGACGCAGAGCGGCACGGAGGGCTCGCTAATGCTGAGGCTCGCTGCTTCTGCAGTTCATGTTCATGGAGGAGTCAATCATGAGTCTGCCCACATCCGATTCGGCGATAGGGATCTCGCTGGTCGATGCCGTCCGTAACGACGTGCTGCAACGCACGAATGGATCGATTTGCGATCTGGAAGTGCAGATCGAGAATGGCACGCTGACACTGACCGGCACGACCAGTCGCTATTACAACAAGCAACTGGCCACCAGTGCCGTGCTGGACATCGTCAGCGAACTGGACCTGCGCAATCTGATCAAAGTGCAGGCAGCGCGGGCGAAGTAGATTAAGGAACGGCGGTGAAATTCATCCAGCATTTGGCCGGTGGTGAATTTCACGATGGCAGCCGCGATAGCGGCGACAGCACATAGCTGCGGGCGTCAGCCCGCAGATCCTGCGAGCAAGCCCGATCGAGCCGCTTCGCGGCTCCGTTTCTCGTGTGTTCGTTCGACCCCTGGCTCACGCCAGGGGCTACGTGCTGTCGCCGCTGTCGCGGCTGAAGGATGTACGATTAGTTTCGCTGCCGTCCCTAATCACGCGCCAGCCCGTTGGCAGTCACGACTCGGCTTCGCCCAGCAGAAACGGCCGAATCAGATTCGCCAGTCGGTGCGGATGCGTGGCGAATGGCAGATGCCCGCAGTTGGACAGCTCCTCGAACTGCACCTGCGGCAGTCGCTTGTTAAGAATCGCGGCCGATTCTCGATGCCGGAAGGCCTCGCCCTCACTGGACACAACCAGTGCTGGCGTGCCGATGTCGTTCAGCCTGTCGGTGTAGTCCATTCCGTGCAGCATTCGCAGTCGCCGCATGACTGCCGTCGTTGGGACATTGCCGGTGTCGTCCAGGACCCATTCCCAGCGCGAATGGTCGAACGGCGGGAACCACAGTCGATGGTTGTTTTCCATCACGCGACGACGCATCGGCAACCGGTCTATGTTGCCCGGCAACCAGCCAGTGACCCGGCAGCACAGCCGTTCGGGTCGGCTCATGCGGAATTTCACCAGCGGACCCTGCAGGACGAGATGGCGAATCCGTTCCGGAGAATTCAGTAGCAGTTCGATTGCGACCGATGATCCGAACGAGCATGCACACAGATCAAAGTGCTCGTCACCCAGATGATCCGCGGCGGCTGGCACCAGACTGGCGAGTGCTTTCAGATCGCGAGCGTCGTCAGGGTAGTCGATCAGCACGCAACGGAACTGCTCGCGCAGCAACCAGACCGTCAGGCAGAACAGTTCGCAGGTCTGCGAAAGTCCGTTGAGAAAGTACAGCGGTGGGCCTTCGCCCATGCTCCTGCCATTGAAACGCAGTTCGTCAGTGGATGCTTCGAACGGTTCGCTCTGCTCACGAAACGCCTGCAGCACGTCAGTCCATGCCAGCGGAGGAGGGCAGGCTGAATCTTCTGGCGGCGCTGGCAGTTCGCCCGTCACAGGGGTCTGGGGGACAGAACTCGCGGCATTTCTGATCGCGTCGGGCATAACAGGCAGCGTCCGTCCTACGGTTCACCGTATCTCTTCACAACGTTCGATACTCACGGCAGCGCTCGAACCGTTCAAGCACGCTTGTAGAATGGCAATTCCACGACCGTCGCCGATGCCTGCCTGCCCCGAATGTCGATATCGACGGCCGAGCCCGTGCCGCTCGCCGAGGCGCTGACGTAGGCCATTGCGATCGACTTCTGCAGCGTCGGCGAAAAAGTCCCCGACGTGACCTCGCCGATGGCATCGCCGTTCGATAATACCGTTGCACCTTCCCGCGCGATCCGACGACCGGACAGTTCCAGTCCAACTCGCTGTCGCAGTCCGCCGGCGGACTTGAGTTCGGTCAAAGCTGACCGACCGATGAAGTCGTCGGCCTCCAGCTTCACGGCAAACTGCAGACCGGCCGTCAGTGGATCGATTTGCTCGGACAGTTCGTGACCATACAGCGGCATCGCGGCTTCCAGCCGTAACGTGTCGCGACATCCCAGGCCGCAGGCCTGCAGCCCGCTGTCCGTTCCTGCCGCAACCGCCTGCTGCCACAGATCGACTCCCGCGTCTGCCGCGACGATTATCTCGAAACCGTCCTCGCCCGTGTAGCCGGTCCGACTGACGATGACGTCGTGACCCCCGACGGTTGCCGGCGTGACCGAGTAGTACTTCATGGCTCTGGCGCCAGCGAATCCGAGTCGCTCAATCACATCGATCGCTTTCGGTCCCTGCAGGGCAATCATCGGGTGCGAAGCAGTGCGATCATCCATGTGCACGTCGAATCCTGCCTCGTGTGTCGCGATCCAGTCCAGGATCTTCAGTCGGTTCGACGCATTGACGACGAGCATGTAGGCGTCGTCGAGACGGTACACGAGCACGTCGTCCAGAATCCCGCCCTGCTCGTTTGTGACCAGCGAATAGCGGACCTGTCCGACTTTCAGTTTCGACACATCGTTGGTCAGCAGGTGATTCAGGAATCGGCACGCGTCCGGTCCGGTAAACCACAGCCGTCCCATGTGAGCGATATCGAACAGGCCGACCCGCTGCCGAACGGCTTCGTGCTCGGCGACGATCGTCGAATACTGCACTGGCATGTGCCAGCCGCCGAACTCGACCATGCGGCCACCGTGTGCCGCGTGCCAGTCATGAAAAACAGTTTGCAAGAGGGGCGAGTCGCTCATTCGGTGTCCTCGTTGACGGCGGCACAGAGTTCCGGTTTCGATGCGGACAGCTCAATCGTGCCCACCACATCGGCCACGGACTGACAGCCGAGTTCATCCAGCAGCGCGTCGAGTTCCTGAACCAGTCGCGGTGCGAGCCCCGGGTTGTAGAAGCTGGCCGTTCCGATCTGGACTGCCGACGCGCCGGCGACAAGGAACTCCATGACGTCGTCGATCGACTGAATGCCTCCGACTCCGATGATCGGCACATCGACCGCCTGAGCCACCTGATACACCATCCTCAAAGCGACCGGTTTGATGGCCGGCCCGCTGAGTCCGCCGAACACGTTGCCCAGAATCGGTTTTCGTTTCCGCCAGTCGATGGACATTCCCATCAGCGTGTTGATGAGTGTGACTGCGTCAGCTCCGCCCTCTGCCGCGGCCTGGGCGATCTCGACGATGTTCGTCACGTTCGGTGACAGCTTGGCCACGACCGGCAACCGGCTGACCTCGCACACACTGCCGACGACGCTCAGGGTCAATTCCGGATCAGTCGCGAAATCTGTCCCACCGGCAACATTCGGGCACGAGACATTCAGCTCGATGCCGGCGAGATTCGGAAAGTCGTTCAGCCGCTCGACCAGCATGACGAACTCATCAGCATTGTGCCCGGCGACATTGGCGATGACCGGGCAGTCGAGTTCCAGCAGGTACTCGAGGTGCTTCTCGATGAACGCGTCCAGGCCGTCGTTGTCGAGCCCGATCGAGTTGAGCATGCCGCAACTGGTCTCGATCGTCCGTGGTGGCGGATTCCCGGCGCGTGGTTGCGGAGTGATCGTTTTCGGAATGATTGCGCCGAGTTGTCCGAAGTCGACAAACGCCGCCGCCTCCCGCGCGTAACCAAACGTGCCGGACGCAACGAGGATCGGATTCCGCAGTTTGAGACGATTCAGCTCAACACTCAGTTCTGCCACGACGTCACTCCATCAGAACACCAATTCGACAACTCACGAGTGGCATTGTTCCTGTTCGCGCTGAACTGTCCAACGAGTTACCGAAGAAGTCCGGCTGATGTAGGCCAGGACCGGCCTGTGGGGCAGCGAGGCCCCCCAAAAACCGGGTCATACGCCACAAACGAACCCGTCT
Organism: Planctomycetota bacterium; assembly: GCA_963579025.1. Lineage (GTDB taxonomy): Bacteria > Planctomycetota > Planctomycetia > Planctomycetales > Planctomycetaceae > CAUZFZ01. Next base: position 52,621 of record CAUZFZ010000020.1, read on the forward strand.
TGTTCCGATTCGGCAAATCCGCGATGTTTCCGCTGCTCGGCCATGGATGGTTGCTTGCCAGTTCTGTACGGCTGTAAACACAGAAGATGCCACACGGATGATGGTGCACTGGACCACTGCTGTACTGTTCTGCGCAACCGTCGCTCTGGCTGCGCTCGTGACGCTGCTGGCACGCGTCTCCGCCCGACATCTGGGTGTTCTGGACCGCCCCGGGGAAGCCCACAAGCAGCACCGCGGAGAAGTTCCTCTGCTGGGCGGAATGGCGGTTTGCACGACGTTCGTCGCCGTCGTTGGCATCTGCACTATGCTGGACGGGCTACAGGGGCAAGACGACCTTCAACTGCTGCCGGTGCTGGCGTCCCTTGCAATCTTCTGCATCTGCGGCCTGCTTGACGACCTGAAGCCGCAACGTGCCCGCACCAAGCTTACGTTGCAGATACTGGCCGCCTTGCCCTGGGTCTGTGCTGGCCTGCCGTTCGAGTCACTGCGGCTGTTTGGTGAGGAATTCTACCTGGGTCCAGCCGCTCCGGTGCTGGCGGTGTTCTGGATTCTGTGCTGCGTCAATGCGATGAATCTGATCGACGGGCTTGACGGCCTCGCCGCACTGACAGGTGCGGCCATCCTCTCGGGCATTGCCGGCATCGCCGTGTTTCACGGCGACAGCGTGACGTTCGCCACGTCGACGCTGCTGGCAGCGACACTGGCTGGTTTTCTGATCCACAACTCGCCGCCTGCCCGAATTTATCTGGGCGACTCCGGCAGCATGGCGATCGGGTTCCTGCTGGGTGCGATGACCCTGTCAGTCAACAGCCCATTGGGGACCGCGAGCGTCTCCGTGATCCCGGCGCTCGTCCTGATGAGCATCCCTGGATTCGATGTCCTCGTCGCGATTGTCCGGCGCTCGCTGACGGAACAATCAATCGGAGAGGCCGACTGGAACCACTTTCATCATCGGCTGTTAAGAAATGGTTACAGTCGCTGGCGTGCGGCCCTGACGATCTCTGCATTTGCGTTCGTCACCAGTTGCGTGGCCATGGCCGGCATCATCATGCAGAACGACGTCGTGTCGCTTTGTCTTTGCCTCGCGACACTGTCGGCGATCACGCTCTCCGTTGGTTTCGGCCGCAACGAACTGACGCTCCTCGTCCAACTGGTGGGTCGCCGGACTTTGCGAATTGGAACGCGTGCCGGGCGAGCTTCTCGAGACGTGGGATCGCCCACACCGCTTCAGGGTGAGTCTGATCTCACGGCCGAACCGGACATCCTGCCGCTGGTCGAACCCGATTCGCCTGAAGAGGATGCGGGCGACTCCGGACGGCGAGCCGCCTGAATGGCACTAGTGCTTTGTCAGAGTCAAAAGTTAGGGTGGCTGGGGTCGAACGAAGTGAGCCCCCAGTCCGACAACGCTGGGGGCTCGCTTCGCTCGACCCCAGCCACCCAACCGTAAGTTTCCACCATGACAAAGCACTGGCATGATCCGACGCTCGATCCTGATTCCCGCGCCGTCGCACATGGAAGCTCGGCCAGCCGTCTTTCTCGATCGTGACGGCACGCTGACGCGATATGCCGGATTTGTTCTTGAGCCCTCGCAGCTCCGTCTGGAATCGGGCTCGGTCGAGTCGATTGTTCGGCTGCGCGCCGCCGGTTTTGCGGTCGTGGTGGTCACGAATCAGTCGGCGATCGGTCGCGGGATGATGACGGAAGCGCAACTGGCCGACGTTCACCGGGAATTGCTGTGGCAACTGGACGCGGCCGACGCACTGATCGATGCCATCTACTACTGCCCGGAATGCCCGACCGAATCTAACGAGACCGTCGTCGAATCCAACGACCGCAAGCCAGGACCTGGCATGCTGCTGCAGGCCGCAGACGAACTGCATCTGGACCTCGCGCAGTCGTGGATGATCGGCGATCGCATGTCTGACGTTCTGGCAGGAATCAACGCCGGGTGTCGGGGCAGTGTTCGTGTGCGAACCGGACTGGAACCACCTTCGGCGCCAGCCACGTCCGCGTCTGACATTGAAACGGTCGAAAACATCGTGGCCGCCACGGATGTTGTGCTCGGCGAGTGCGGTCATCAGGCGGCGTAACCGGGCGACAGGCAACGTGAGCTCGGTCGCGGGCTCAACCATGCAGGGAACATGCGACCCCAAACCTTGTTGCGGGCAGTGGAAGTCCCCAGAATCTCCTCTGTACCGACCACGCTGTTTGCCTGCACACACTGGTAACAGCAGACGTGTTGCCTGTTCGCGTCTGCCTGGTCTACCAGCCCCGGAATTTCGAATGCCCGCACGGAACGAATCCGACTCGCCAGTTGCGCCGGAAGACCCGGACGACGTCTTCAAGCGGGTGCTTGGCTACTTGAACTTCTCCAGCGGGAAACCTGACAGTTCCTTTCTCGCTCAGCTTGATCAGCTCGCAGACGGCGTGGGGTTTGCCGAATCGTGGCAGCCGCTGCGGGACGTCCTGCGGCAGAAACTCACCGAGCTGAGTGCTTCCGAACCGGCCTTTGCCGACTGTGCTCAGGCGTCGGCCGTGATGCCGCTCGTCTTTGATCATCTGCTGCCCGGGTACCGGGATTTTCACGCGGACCTGCTGTTTCATCTGGGCGAACACGAACTGCAGAACACGTTTTTTCTCGGTCGCTGCTGTGAGGCCGTTCTGGCTCAGGGCAGTCCCTGGGACGAAACTCAGCGTGTTGTCGATGGGGCGATTTCGCACCTGAACGATTTTCTGGGCTATCGTCCGTTGGCGGTCCTTGAGAACGACCAGCAAATGGAGCCCTACGATCATGAGCGCCACCGGCCGCTGCCGTTGTTTGTGGCCGGAGCCGGCGTCTGCTCCGGGCCACACAAGGAGATTGTCGAGCAGGCACTGAAGCTGCTGAGTGTCGTCCCGCCAGATGTGCTGCACGGAGCCCACTTCGACTTGGATCGAATGGAGGAAATGGCTCTCGACCTGGGCGCCTACGATCACGATCACCCCGTGTTCAAACGCACGAACTACCTGTTTGGTGAATGGGACCCGCACTGCATCGACAACAAGGGCTATTACCGGCGGTTCGTGGTCCGAAAGATCATCATGGGTTCGCTGATTGACTGGGTGAGTCATCAGTCGGATCAAGGTGAGGCGATTTTCGACGCGGGAGCCGTGCTGTGCGGAACGATGCTGATGGCGTCGGCGATCAGCGGTGACGGTCCGGCGTGCCATCATTCCGAAGTGACGCTGTCGTCTCTGTTGCCGATGGTCGCGCGGCAAAGGGATGACTTTTACGTCCGATTGCTGGAAACAGTCGATGACAAGCGGAAGCGGCGTTTGAACCGCGAGGCCGGCCATACACTGCAGCCATTCGGACATGTGCGGCAGTCACTGAATCTGCATCTGGCTCACTACGGAGCGAGACAGACTCAGTACCGGCATCTGGCCAGCATCTACGCTCGCATGGGGCATGCCGAGGCGGCGCGACATTGTGCGGACATCATTCCGTCCTCCTCAGCCCGCTTCGAGTGTGAAGTGCAATGGCGACTGACTGCGGCCCGCAGTCACCTGGCACGCCACGAGGTCGATGCCGCCAGCGAGTTGTTGCGTGACGTGGAAAGCCTGATCTTCCGCGGCATCCACTGCGGAGCCTTTGTCGACCCGTGGAATATTCTGGGCTTTCAGGGCAACTTTCCGCTCTTTACCGCGCGGGAAGACAGTATTCCGGACGGGCGAGTCGAAGTCATTCTCGACCTGATGGACCGAACGTTTGATACATTTTCGCGGGCTCTCAGTGAGGCGGCTATCCACGGGCCATCGGAACTCGTCGCGGAACTTGCGACGCGATTCGAGCAGCTTGCAGGTTACTGGGATCAGTTCGCCGCCCACGTGATCGACGATTTACCGCATGTGTTTGGTGGCGAGAGTCTGGAATCCGCGCGGCATGTGGCAGCCGCTCTGGCCGAATGGCGGGCGGCTGGTGAGGCGGCTGGCGACATCTCGTTCTGGCGCAAGCACGTCGAGAAGTTTACGTCGGCCCGATCTTATGCCTGCGTTGTGGAAGCACTGCTGGAAGGTGGCGACCATGTGGCGGCCATGGCGCTGCTGATGCAGTGGCTGGCATGTGCGGATGAGGTTGGGATCGAGTACGGCCCGTTTTCCATTCACGCCTTGTTGCTCGACTGGATGAAGAAGCTCACGACCGACGATGACGGTGAACTGAGACAACCTGTTGAGTGGGACGCCATCCGACGCCTCTTCGACTTCCTGGAAGCCAACGCCGGTGACTACTGGGACGTGCCGCAACTGGATTCCGTGTCGGCGAAAAATTCGTCGGCCGAACCCGGTCTGAATGACTGGGACATCGACCGGGACGACAACTGGCTCGAAGACGGGGACGACGAGGACAACCTGTTCGAAGCCGCTTACGAAGAAGTCGTGTACCGGGACAGCACGGATGATGGCTTCGACGGTGAAGTTCACGACGGCGGCGGCGAAGCGCCAGGCAACACGGAATTCGAAGTCATTAATCGAGAACTTGAGCCTCGCATCAAGTTCATCATGGCCATGGCTCAGCTCTGGCAGAGTGCAGTGTCGGCCATGGCATCCGAGATACTTCCCGGAGTCACGAAGCCCGAGTCACCATCCGATCCTCTTCCTGCAACTGACTCGGATCCATCCGTGGCTGTCGGGACAGACACGCTGCCTGGCGAGTCCACGGGCGATGTTGAGTCGAGTGAGTCGCCGGAGCAGCCCGCAGCTCCGCCGGAAGACGACTTGGCCGCCGCCGTGACGGATCCTCTTCTCACCGACGCGCAGGTTGACGTTCTTACGTCCTGGTGGAAGCGGCTCAGTACGTTGCAGTCCGAACTGATGCTGTTGATGAACTCGGTCTGGGAACGAGAAGTCGAATTGATGGGCGGCGATCATGACGCCAACGTCGAATTCGATATCCAACTGCAGACTAAGTTCTATCTGCTGAACACGATCATCGCGGCTCATATCAACTGTCGCGTTGCAGAGATCGGAATCGTCTGCCTGTTGCCGTCGGTCACACAGCTTAAGGAGATGTCTGAAGACGACCGCGACATGATCGAGTTCTATCGGTCAGTGATGCGACAGGACATCCCGGCTGTGAAACAGCGGCTGGGTAGTCAGTTTCGTCGCCTGCAGCGCAAGCCCTTGCTGTACGTACCACTCGATGGTGGGGGCCACCCGACTCAGGTGCTGGTCGCTCGGACCGTGCAGACGGATATCCGGTTTCTTCTGACTCAGCTTCCGCGTCTGGGTCTGTTCCGTGAAACATGGCACGTCGTCCGCCTGGCTCACCGCATGGAACGCGAGACTCGGCCAGGCCAGATGGCCGTCACGGAATTCGACCGCATTTTTCGCACGGCATTGCGGAACACAATTGAAGCCCTCATCGAATCAGCCATCCGCTGGGACGACGGCAACTGTTCGGAAGAGGACCTGATCTCATTAATTGGTGATGTGCTGCAGCACTACCGCGATCAGTGGTATCGCCACAGCCGAACAATGCGGCTCTCGTCAGTCGAGGGTCTGCGCGACGACCTTGTATGGGACGACATCAAGGAGTTTGTCGAGCTGTTTGGCGACGAGTTGTTTCACGCTCGATCACTGACCCTCGGTAACGTCAGAACCATCCTGCACAACGGCATCGAATGGTTTCTTGAGCAACTGGCCGAGTACGACGATCCGCTGCACCCGCATCCGTTGCTCGAATCACTCGAAAACGGCGAGATCGAACTGGACGAAGCAGTGGAGACGCTGGAGCTGATCTATGGCTCAGTGGTCGACCGCTTCGATCGGTTTCTGGAATACAACACGACGACGACGCAGTCGGACTATGGCAACAAGTTTTACGTACTGCTGGACTTTCTGCGTGTCGAAGCCGCCTACGACCGCGACGCGTGGGAACGGATTCCAGAGAGCATCGTCCATCGCGCATTGGCAATGGCTGGCCGCACGGGAGCGCTGGGGATCCTGGAAGAAATCATCGAAGCGGAATGCCGCCAGGACGCAGACCGGCACGTCGAGAGTCTGCAGGAACTGGAAGAACAGTACGGTGTCCACCTGCCTGCAGTGGCCGATCGGCTGAACGAGCGATTCGTCAAACCACTATCCGTGAATCGGATGCTGGCACTGGTCGAACCGGCATCAAACACGGGCGCCCGCAACGACGGTGCCGCGGGCCGCTTCGAGGAACTGCGCAAGGAGATCGACAACTACATGCAGGAGATCGCGGGTTCGGCGATCGATATTCCTCAATGGCTGCAGGATGTCGAGCGGGAAGTGAACCGTCTCGAAGCACCATCCGACTACATTCCGCCGCCGGAACTCGATGTCCGCCGCCCGGTGATCCACATCACCGAAGCAGAAGTTCGGAACCAGCTCGAAAAATGGGGCCAGGCAATCGCCGACTCAGAACGATCCCGCCGCAAATCCACCCGCCGTCGCCGCAAGAAGCCGTAGGGCATTTTGCCAGCCTCGGCGCGTTCGGCGCGGGTCTCCCGACCCCGCCGCTGCGCTGACCGCAGGTCTCCGAGGTCGTTTCAGAATGGGCGATTGTCTCGTCGTCCGGGGAGACCTACGGTCGGGTTTCCGGCGGGGTCAGAGACCCGCGCCGAACCGCAGAACTCGGGTTCACGGACTGGCAGGCGTTGCGGCCAACGATTGAAGGTACTCCGGTGCAAAGTCGGCTCCGTTTGGCCATGCCAGTGTCTGTCCGATAACCGAGAACAACTGGAAGTATTCGACGTCACGGAGAGGCTCAAATACAGGGCCGTCCAATGAGCTGGACAGGTCGATTTCAGAAACGGATCCGTCGTTAAAAGACACCCTGACGCGATGGCCCGCGACATGTTGGGCCTCAGTCACGTGTAAGAACATGGATCTACTCCAGTGGCTCAATGGGGTTTAAAGGCTGCCTCGCCTGGATGAGTTCCCAGTTTTGGACCAGCTCATCCTGATGGAGACTGTACCAATCGAGTACCGCTGTCAGCGCACGCCTCGGAAACCTTCCCTGGATGATGCCACTATTGATCTCGACGGTGATTTCGTGTTCTCCATACTCGGCGTGGAAATGCGGCGGACCATGATCGCGGTAGTACATCCGAATGATTATCCCAAGGAATCGGCTGACTTCCGGCATAGGTGTTCAATGACGTAGAAAAAGAAGTGGGATCGACCTGCGAAGTCTGTGTCGAGCGAGTTTACCTGCGGGAGGAGCACCTGTCAGCAGCGACCGGTCGGCCGCGCTTCCGGGAAGTGCGTTCCTAAACAGAGTTTGGGAACGAGTTGAAAGCTGACGCCCCGCCGTTCAGCGCGGTTTGCGTTCGGCGCGGGTCTCCTGGCCCCGCCGCTGCATTGACCGCAGGTCTCCGGAGTCGTGCAGCGACTGTGAACGGTGCCGTCGTGCAGGGAGACCTTCGGTCGGGTTACCGGCGGGGTCGGAGACCCGCGCCGAACTGCCGGAATCCAATTTGCATTTTGCAATTTGAACTTTGCACTTCCCCACCGAACTTAAAGCGCCTCCAGCATCGCGGCGGCTTTGTCTTCAAACTGCTTCTGCCATTCCGGTGCCAGCAGGCAGTCGCTGTCTTCCTGGGCACCGCCGACGTTCCGCAGTTGTTCGGCCGTCGGTGAGTAGTAGATATAGCCGTTCGTGTAGCCGGCCACAAAAGTCAGATCATGCGGCGACGCCTGCTTGATGTTCAGTCCAATGCGAACGGTTAACTCCCCGGGGAATGTCAGCATTACGAATTCGCCGATTCGCAGTCCTACGAGTTCCACGTCGATTGTTCTCTTGCCCGCGGCGACATAGCTGGCCTGATGCTTGCGCAGCAATCTCAGATTCGTGTTAACGCGCGTCAACTGCTCCATGGTGCGAATGTTGCGTATGTACGCGGCCATGTTGCGGCGGTTTTCAGCGTCCAGTCTGGTCAGGTGGTTTCGGCCGATTTCTTTGTCGTGCAGGTAGCGATGTGAGTAATAAGAGGGAAACTCGCTCGACACGTTGTATTTCACGACCAGAGGAATGAACGTCTTCAGGTTGAGGCTTGTGCCTCCCAGGGAGCCCGCCAGACGCACCTGCTCGGATTCAAGCTCGACGATTCGCTGTGCGAGATCGGAGCGAGGTAAGGCGATGACTTCGTTGTGCATCGTTAACCGGTCGTCCTGCTGGCATTGCACTTTGTTAACAGCCTGCAGAGTGCTCAGACCGAGTACATTCCCCAGCGTTTCGGCATCGCGCGGGTGGTCGACGTCTTTGTAGAAGACCGGATTGATGTCGCCGCCACAGCCCTGCACGAACAGGGCAATCGTGTCGTCACTCAGGTTGTCCTCGATCACTTTCGAAGAGAATCCGGTGAGGTCAGCCGTGTTGCCGCCGCTGGCTGCGCCTTGAATGGGATGGCAGGCGAAGTTGTAAACGACGGCCAGCGTACTCCCGTCTGTTCGGTCCAGACGCAGTATCCCGATTTCAGGATCAATCGGTCCCGTCTCGGCGACCTCGTCATCAGGCGGAAGGGAGTAAGCGTGACGGACATCCACTTCTTTTCCGCTCTTCAGTTTGAGTCGCCGGTTTTCCATGATGCGGTCCTCGTGACCGACCCCGGCACCGACATGCACGGGGACAAGTTTCTGCGCTGCGGTTTTGATGACCTGAAAAGTCCGCTCTTCAACGTCCTTGCAGGGAACGCCGTGACAGTGACTGGTGTTGATCATCACATTCTCTGGCTTGATGCCGAGTTCCTGCTCGACCCGCGCACGGACGTTGTCCAGAAAGTCGTTGGGGATGTGTCCGATCTCACCCAGTGAAACGACATCGATGGTGACGATGACTGCTGTGGTTGTGCCGTCCGTAATGACCAGTGCCCTGGAGTGCAGCGGCCCATCGACCGGTCCGGCATCGCGATTACTGATGTCCACCTTGGCGGCGCCTGCCCGCAGTGGAGCGGCGTCTGCACTACCGACCAGGAGAAATCCGGCGAGGATTACCACGATGAGGTGGCAACTCAGTCCGGTACGACACTCAATCATCATGGATGTTCTCTGCATGGCAGTGCTCCTTCGGGGCGCGAATCAAAGTGTTCAGGCAGATCATAATTGGGCAGCGGCACTTTGGTACGGAGTGGCAAGAATACAAGCCCGAAGCGCAAGCGAGTGAATCCAACGGTACTGGTTCACTCGCTTGCGCTTCGGGCTTGTAAGGTCGTGCAACAATGACGCTGAACGTTCACCGTTTCATGAACATCTCGTCCAGGTTGAGCAGCACGTTGCCGACGACCGTCCAGGCAGCCAGATCGGTCACGTTCATGCCGTCGGGTACGGGACCCAGTGGCATCGTGGCCAACTGCATAGCGGCCTCTGGACTGTCCGCGAAGAGTCCGCGGACCGTTTCATACAGGCCTGACAGTCGGGCAAGCTCGGTTGCGTGAGCGGGTCGTGCCAGGCATAACTGAAAACCGTGCTGGACTTTTTCCTGCGTCGAGCCCTGGTGTGCGGCGATGCGGCGCGACAGCGACTGTGCGGCTTCCACATAAACCGGGTCGTTGAGCGTGACGAGCGCCTGCAGCGGTGTGTTGGTGCGGTCACGTCGGACGGTGCAGACTTCCCGGTTCGTGGCGTCGAACGCGATCATTGACGGGTACGGGTTTGAGCGTCGCCAGGTTGTGTACAGACCTCGGCGGTACCTGTCCTCGCCCGTGCTGGTGGTCCAGTCGATCCCGCTGCCGAATGCGGCAGTGACTCCCATTTTTGGTTGATGAGGACGCACCGGTGCTCCGTACATCTTCGGGCTCAGCAGCCCGGCGACTGACAGGGCCTGGTCGCGAATCATCTCGGCGGAGAGTCGGAACCGCGGACCGCGCGCAAGTAACCGGTTGTCGGGATCGAGTGTCTGGAGTTCCTCGGTGACCTTCGATGACTGTCTGTAAGCAGCGGACGTGACGAGCAGTCTGGCCAGTTGCTTCATGTTCCACTTGCCGGCCACGACTTCCGCCGCCAGCCAGTCGAGCAGCTCCGGGTGAAACGGTCGGTCACCCTGAGAGCCGAACTCTTCGCTCGTGCTGACGATGCCGATTCCAAAAATTGCGTCCCAATAACGGTTGGCGATCACTCGAGCCGTCATCGGGTTGTTGTCATCGACCAGCCACTTCGCGAGCGCGAGCCGATTGGCCGTTTCGCCTTCGGGTAGTGAATGAAACGCTGCGGGTGTGCCCGCCGTCACTTCGTCGCTGGTCTGTTGAAAGTTGCCGCGAATCTGGATCTTCGTGACGCGACCTTTTGCCATTTCTTTCATGACCGGCACAGACGTGGCAGGCTTCAATTCCGCGAGTTGCTTTGTCCGCTGAGCCAGCAGATCACGCTGTGCTTTCAGTTCCGGGGCGACCTGGCCGACGAAGTATGCGGTCAGCTTCTTTGTCTGTTCTTCGGACCGTTGATCGGCCGACGTCTTGAGAATGGCCAGTTGCTCGGCGGGAGTCGTGGCATAGGCGGCAATGCCTGCATCTGCGGTCGTTGTGATACGGAAGCTGCTGAGTGTGTGATTCTCGAATTTCGAAAGCTGCTCGATCGTCACCGACAGCGTCGAGCCGACCGGGATTTCGACCGGAGACTTCGGAATCAGAGTCAGCCGATGCGGCTTGTCCGGTGCGCCCCCAACCGCCCAGCCTTTGGTCTTAACGTCTGGGTTGTTGATGACCTGATCAGGTGCGAATCCCTCCTGCGAGTAATCGGCGTAGGCCGCGACGAACGGGATGCCGCGAGCCGAACTCAACGAATACTCGGCGCTGGACTTCGGAGCCTCTTTGACAGTCTGCTCGAAGACGGTTTCGCGGTTTTCGTTGAGGACTTTCACGACGAAGCCATTCAGACGCGGTTGCAGTTTGTTGTCCGTTCGGTTCCAGACGAGCAGCCGGTCGATCGGCTGGACGGTTTTCAGATCGACTTCCCACCATGGATTGTCCGACTGCGCTGTGTGAGTCGTCGATTTGGCCTTCTGGTAGTCGCCATCAGTGTTGCCATCGATCGCCAGTTTTGCAGGACCTTCGAAGCCGGTTGAGCTTTGTGTGGCCGAGCCCCGCACTGCCACGTTGTCCGATCCGCTGAAGACCTGCACCTCGGCGAGCGAGAGCATCTTCGCTTTACCGGGAAGTTCGATGCGGACGTACCGGCCGTCCAGTCGGCTGCCGTCCGGTGGAATCAGCGAAGCCAGCACGCGTGAGACGACAAAGTTTGGACCGGGCAGTGTTTCAAGTTGGATGGCAGAGATCGTTTCGTCGTCGTCCACTGCGGGCAGCGGCAATTCCAAGGTGTACGTGTCGGCGTTCGCGGTTCCTGTGACGGTGACAATTCCGCTTTCTGCCTTTTCCAGCTTCCTGCCGGACTTTGCGTCGAGCTTCGTGGCCGTGAGCGTTTGCCACACAGGCTCGGTGGCAAACCCCTTCTCCCACTTTGCTAACGAGGCGAGCAGCGCCGGTGTCGGTGTGCTGAGTGTCTGCTTGAGTTTCTCAACCTCGCGTTCCCAGTTGGCTTTGTTCGACTTCTGCTCTTCCGAGAACAACTGAATCAACGGCGACTCGTCGCGGCGGTCGGCATCTTCCGAGTTGTTGAAGAAGGCGAAGAAGCGGAAGAACTCTTCCTGAGTGATCGGGTCGAATTTGTGATTGTGGCATTGAGCACAGGCGATCGTCGTGCCCATCCAGACGGCCATCGTGGTGTTGACGCGATCGACAACCGCAACGTTTCGAAATTCCTCGTCGTTCGTTCCGCCCTCGTTGTTGGTCAGTGTGTTGCGGTGGAAAGCAGTCGCGATGAGCTGATCTTCGGTTGGTTCCGGCAGCAGGTCGCCAGCGATCTGCTCGATGGTGAACTGGTCGAAGGGCTTGTTCGCGTTGAGTGAGCGGATGACGTAATCACGGAACGCCCAAATTGTGCGTGCCGGATCGTCGGCGTATCCGGATGAGTCGGCATAGCGGGACAGGTCGAGCCACATGCGCGCCCAGTGCTCGCCGTAGGTTTTCTTTTCGAGCAACCGGTCAACGAGTTTTTCGTACGCGTCGGGGGACTTGTCGTTCATGAACTGTTCGACTTCATCGAGTGTCGGAGGCAGCCCGGTCAGGTCGAGTGAGACGCGACGAATCAGCGCGTGTCGGTCCGCTTCAGGGGACGGCTTGAGCCCTTCCTGATCAAGGCGTGTCAGAAGAAAGCGGTCAATCTCGTTCCTGACCCAGCCCGGGTTACTGACAGCCGGCAGTTCGGGTTGGACGGGAACGACATAGGACCAGTGCTTCGCATAGGCGGCCCCCTGTCGAACCCACTCGGTCAACAGGTCAATTTCCTGTCTGGTGAGTTTCTTGCCCGAGTCAAGCGGTGGCATGGCATAGTCAGGGTCGCCACTGGTGACGCGTGCGACCAGCTCACTGTCATCAGGTTTGCCCGGCACGATCGCAGCATGTCCGTCGAGATCCCTGGTCGCGCCCTCCGGCGTGTCGATACGCAGTTCGGCCTGTCGCTCGGCGTCGTCCGGGCCGTGGCACTTGTAGCACTTGTTCGACAGGATCGACCGAATGTCGCGATTGAAGTCGATCTTCTTCGGCGGCGTGTCAGCAGCCAGTCCGTTGGCAGCCAGGCAGAACAGGCAGAACGACGTCGGGAGGAACCGGCAGAACATGGCTTCGATCCAACGGAGTGAGAGTGTGCAGGCGGGCGATGGCGGAATCTCTGCGGCGGGACTCGTCATTGTCCCCGTTTGCAGCCCATTTCGAAAGTCTCGTCGCGAACCGGCGCGGCTGAAGCGGGTGCGGGACGGGGTTTGTGATTACGAGCGTGTGGGTTTGCGGCAGCGAGCGCGGAGACCGGTGCGGGTTTTCGGACGCCCGGTTCAGAAGGACTCCTTGTTATTCCCTCCGGGACTGAAGTGTGCAACTTCAAAACTCGCACCAGGACCCCACTCAGAGTCAACAACATGCCCGTCCGTGATATGTCGATTTTTATCCAGAAAATCGACACGTTTCGGGGATGTGTCGAAATTGTCGACATATTCGCCGACATCAGGACCGCAGCGATTCCAGCAGTGCCGGATGGCGGTAAATCGTTTCCCGGCCGTGCTTTTCGGCTTCCAGAACGCCGGTTTCGGCGAGTGCCTTAAGGTAGCCGGACGCCGTCTGGCGTTTCGCCAGGCCTGCGTCCACGACGAACTGAATCTTGCAGTAGGGCTGTATAAATATGAGTTCCATCAGCTCCTTAGGCGTGCGGCAGATGAGTTCATACCTGTAGGACGGGCACTCTTGCCCGTCTCTGGGGCGACGGGCAGGAGTGCCCGTCCTACGGCAGGTAAATTCTTATCCACCGCACGCCTTATCTGGGGTATTGGTTATTTGGGGAATGGCATCCTGTGCCTGCGGCACCCAACCGCAAGCGGCCGGGCCACCCTGCGAAGACACCCGAAACTTCGGCACAGACATCGGCCAAGGGGCGTGTGGACGATGGCCGGGAACGGGATTTCTCGATGACATGGCGAATCAGCCAGCGGATCGCACGCGCGTGGATCAGGTGCTGAAGGACGAGTCGTTGTTGTGTTCTCGACCACGCAGTCCGCCATCAATGACTTCACCTCAGCCTTTTGAAGTTGCACACTTTGGAACCGCGAAGCGGTGGGATGCGATAGCCTGGGGCGTCAGCCCCAGGAGTTGTCGTATCTGGTATGCGTGAGCCGCGAAGCGGCGGCAGGAATCTGCGCTGCGGACTCATGCCGCTGCTACGCAGCTCAGGTGCTTTGCACGCCTGATGACCTGGGGTTTGCACCCCAGGCTATCACATGCCGTCGCTTCGCGACTCAAAACAGTGCAACTTCAAAACCTCAACCCGGGGCGTGTCGAGGGCCAGCAACCTCAACGGCTGCCGCGGTTGAGATCGTGTGAGTTTCACCCGACACGACTCGATCGACACTGCCCCGGAGTCCGGGGGGCTCCGCACGGAGGCTCCGAGGCAGCTTCCCGCTGCATGTCAGGCCCCGCCCGACAGCCAGTTCGAATCACGTCCCGCCGTTTCCAGGCCCCTGAAATCTGCCGAGCGCCAAGCCAATTACAATGCCGGTCCTTGTTTCACCCCCCACTTGTTTTCCCCATCGTGCAGAGCCAGAGCGGTATGCTCATGGGCAGGCGATGACGCAGGATGGGAACTGGCTGAAGAGTCGACAGCCGTTCTTCACGTGACCAATTCGAATCGCCTGTGAGAAGCCGTCAATTCCGGGCTCCAGGAGTAAGGACAAGCAGCCGCCGCTCCTCACCCGTCGAAAGCCATTCGAGCGTGGCGTCCGAGGTGGAATTGCCGTTCAGTTCAATCGTGAATTGAGCGTTGCCGCTGGCTCGTTCGTCAGTCAGCGGCAAAAGTTCTTTGAGCTTCGGGGCGGGCCTGCGTATTCCAATCTGCTTCGCACCGGCTTGCCACGTGATGTCGCCGTATTCTACCTGCGCGCAGAGGACCGGAAACTGTTCCACACATCGAAGCGCCATCATGGTCAGCGACGTTTGAAAACGTTTTGCCAGCCGGCGGATCTCGGGCAATCTCACTGGACGCCGGGCTTCCCGAGCAAGTGCTTCATGCGGGACCAGGATTTGAGCCGCGATCATGTCGCACAGTTTTTCCAATTCCCGGCCACGCCGGGGACAGTGGGGTCCAGTCCGTTCGAAAACCGCATGCGCGATTTCGTGGGCGATCGTGAATCGGCGACGGGATTCGGCTTCTGAATCCGAATAAGCAATCTCAAGTCCGTCGACTCCTTTACGCAGTTCTCCCGCGATCATTAATTCGGGATCGGAGTAGCACGAGTAAATGTCGACGCGCGGAAGGATCTGATCCAAGTTCGTTGGCGGAAGCTGCTGGCCCTCCGTCAGCCGACGGCCAATCTCGATTGCGGCAGCGTCAACCGATCTTGTCTTCGTGAGTTCCTTGATTCGGCGAGCCGCTGCACTCCTCCATGCCTTCATTGGATATCACCAGCGTCTGTGCCGAATGGCGTCGTTCTTCTTTGCATCAGCAAGAAGATGATTCCATGCGGCATCGTTCAACTCTGCTCGTTGCGACAGCGTCTTCGTGCTCTGCGTCCGCTGCTGCAGGCGAATCAACCGAACCATTTCCACTCGAACCGGCGGCGAAACCATTTTCAATCGATTTCTTTCGCGCTTCAAAACTCCCCCCATGATCTCGATGATGGTCCATTCGGCAAGGCCCCGATAGAAATGTTCGTCAAGCTTCTCCCAGATTCGGGCCGCCTTCCGGACTTCCTCAACAGCGCCATCCTTGTCCTGCTTCCACCGAAATCGGTTCACGCCGAGTGCAAGATAGGCACGGGCAGCCATCTCTGATTTTTCTGCATCCATTGGATCGAGGCAATCCAATGCGGCCGCGAACTTCGCGTCGGCCTTCGAGTAGTCGAATTGTCGAGCCAGCAGGTCGCCTTCGAGGATCAGAAGGTCCATGTAGTCTTTTGACGTCGCGAAGCCAGGCAACGACGTCATCAGCGTCCGCGACTCGGTCGCGCATTGATCTGCGTCGTGTGTACGGCCGGCGAGTAGATGAGTTCTGCCGAGCAGGCTGAAGCAATCGCCAACCTCTTCCTGCCTTTGGGCCGGAGTCAGTTCATCACACGACCAGAACGCATCGATCGCTTTGAGGAGTAATTCACGACTCTCGTTCAGTAGTTTCGTGATTCGCCTTGCATGCTGTTCCTGTTCGGCGCGAACACGTCGCAGGCGGCCAGTACATTTGAGGCAGAAAGCCGTGTTCCGTATCCATCCCAGGTCTTCGCCGATCCGCAGGCTGTCGGCTGCGACCGTCTCGGCTTCTTCGAAGCGTCCAGTGCGTTGGTAGACCCAGGCGAACCCGCAGATCAGCGCTTTTGCCTCTGCCTTTCGAACAGATTCAGTTGGCGTTGACACTGAACGGGCTGCGTTGACGGTGATGTCGGCCATCTCCAGCACGCGGCGTTTCTGCCCGCTGCGTTTGAGCACCTTGTCGAGCGGATCGAATGCTGTCGTGGCAGCCGCCGGGTTCATGGCATGGCACTCGCGAACCAGCACAATGGCGCTGTCGACTTGGTGAAGGCCTTCCAGATTGGTTTTGTTGGCCTTGATGTATTCAACGATTCCAGTGAGAGCTGCGGCGAGCAATTGTGGAGCATCGGGATGATCCAGTCGGGCAAGCAATGGGCTTGACCTGCAAAGACCAGTCGGATTGACGGCGGCGGCTTGGGATTGCTGAAACTTTTGTTGCAGTTCGTCTGAAGGACAATCTGTCAGTTGGGCGAGCACTTCGATCGGTAGTCCGGCATCGCACCGCTGCAGCAGGAACACCGCCTTGTGCAGAGCAGGATCGATGTGTGTTGGGAGAATCGCTCCCCCATCAACGAATTGACATCCACTATCCCTGAGTTCGATGAGGAACATTCGAATGAAAAATGCCTCACGGCTCTTCATTCCCCTCACGAGTTTTGAACAGAGTGCATCCTTAACTCGCTCTCGATGCGAAGGCGGACACAGGAATTCCAAGTGAAGGTCGATCACATCGTGAAGGATATGGTCCGGCATTGGCTTCAGGGTGAGCCGCCGACCGACAGGTAGCGCCGCTGAGCCAAGAGTCCGAAGCACTTCTTGAAGCCCGTCATCTGATTCCAGCTCACAGAGTTTATCGAACGCATCCTTTTTACCGGCACTTTCTATCGCCAGCCGAATCAGCTTCTCAATCGCGTGCAGGAAGCCGATGCTGCACTTGCCATAAACAAGTTCAAACTGTTGATTGCTTCCGGAATCCACGTTGTCACGGCAGCGTTTGAGCAACTCAATCAGGTCGCCCTTCGCCGGTTTGGCCTTTGCCTCAATCGCGACGTTGTCCGGCGCGGTGCGAATATCCCACCGGGTCAGCGATTGGCCAGTCAGGATCCGCGGTTCGATGACGAGCATCGGGGGCTCGTTTGGGATCGGTATTTCACGAAGAAATCGTGAAATCAGCTTCAGCGCAACGTATACCGCGTACCAGGTTTGATACTCAACACCATGGCCCGTTGCGGCGCCGCCGGTGAGACCGGACTTGAGTGACGGATGGACGTTCGAATAATCGCTGTTCGACATTCAGCGAGACCTCATATCTCTGCATGGGTCTGCGTCCTTGCCGACCAGTTGAAGCTTTTTGAATCCTGCGGAGTATTTCCTGCAGCTTATCGGACGTAATTGATGCAACAAGGCGAATCGTGGGCGCTGAAGCCAGTCATTCGCCACGCCAACTGCGTATGGCTTCCGGATATCACGTCACTGACTAGTCCGGCGAGTCACAATTGAGTGGCCACGCGGGGATCGTATCTGATCACAGGCGATGGCATTGTTCGGCAAAGTGGTCTTGCCACACAAGGCAGTTTTCCTTCAGCGATGTGCCCCGCGGGGGATGCACATCATCGAAAGGAAACGGCATGCCAGGGAAGGCCGCCGAAGTTCTTGTGACGGATTCTTTGCTCACGATCCTGAGGCAGATCGTCCGCGAGTCCACCGTTTCCCGCAGACTCGCTCAACGGGCGCAGGTCATTCTGCTGGCGTGGGAGGGGCTGACCAATCTCGACATCGCCGCCGAAGTCAATCTGCATCGCCAGCAGGTCGGACAGTGGAGAGCCCGGTGGCAGGAGTCGATGCCCGCTCTGCAGACGATCTCACAAGCCGGCAAGCCACTCAGCGAATTGCGACGTGCGGTCGAAGACGTGCTCAGCGATGCGCCGCGACCGGGATCACCAGGCACGTTCACACCGCAGCAGGTCACTGCCATTATTAGTCTGGCGTGTGAACAACCCAAATTGTCCGGTCGCCCGATCACACACTGGACCGGAGCGGAACTGGCTGATGAAGCGCAGCAGCGGAAGATCGTGAAGTCCATCTCGACTTCCCATGTCAATCGTTTTCTGAGGGAGGCGAAACTGCAGCCTCACCGCAGTCGGTATTGGATTACGACGACTGAAAAAGACCAGGCGGTGTTTGAGGCTCAGGTAGACATTGTCTGTCAGACCTATCTCGCTGCTCCCCAACTCGCTGCCACAGAAGGCACACACACGGTCTGTGTGGACGAGATGACCAGCATCCAGGCACTGGAACGAATCCAGATCACGATCCCGATGAAGCCGGGCCAGCCTGAGCGCATCGAGTTCGAATATAAACGGCATGGGACCACCTGCCTGATCTGCAACTGGGACGTCGCGGCCGGGCAGGTCATCTCACCCACACTGGGACCCACGCGCACAGAGGTCGATTTCTGCTGGCATATTCATGACACGGTCAACACGGACCCGGACGCCCAATGGGTTTTCGTAGTAGACAACTTGAACACCCACATCAGCGCAGCCCTGGTTCGCTACGTGGCGCTGCTGGAAGGGATTCCGCGGAGCGAACCAGGCAGGAAAGGCCACAGTGGGATCCTGAAGTCGATGGCGACCGGTCGTGAGTTTCTTTCGCAGGCCGGGCACCGGATTCGGTTTGTTTATCTGCCGAAACATAGTTCGTGGTTGAACCAGATCGAATCGATCTTCGGCATCATCAATCGCAAGGCGCTGCGTCGCGCGAGCTTCACCTCGGTCGCCGAGCTGGAGACGCGAATCCTCGACTACATCGACTATCTGAACCGAACAATGGCGAAGCCATTCAACTGGACTTACACGGGGCGTCCCCTCGCATCGAAGTCCGACGATCGCCCGCGAACCTGGAAAGAGAAATCGACCGCCCGCCGAAACCTGCAGAAAACTCAAGTGAGCAGTCAATTGTGATTTGTCGGACTAGACGGGCCACCCACAGGCTGCGGCGTTCGATTGGATCGGGCGAGTTCTGGACGTCGCGGACCAGTTTTTCCAGTGACGCGCCGTGAAGCTGCATTGCCGAAACTTCGCAGCCTGGGCCATGACCGGCATCGCCAAGCAGGACACGGACAGGCATTGTAATGTCGCTCAGCTTTCTTGCGGCGGCGTTCGGTCGACACGCGGACTCCCGTCGCTTCGGCCATCGCATCGCGGCGCGGGGTGGGGAACCGGGTTCAGTTACGGCGGATTCTTTGAGAACGGGCAGGTGGTGTCG
The DNA here is from genome assembly GCA_963579025.1 of Planctomycetota bacterium. Classification (GTDB taxonomy): domain Bacteria; phylum Planctomycetota; class Planctomycetia; order Planctomycetales; family Planctomycetaceae; genus CAUZFZ01. Next base: position 71,724 of record CAUZFZ010000020.1, read on the forward strand.
GCAGGGAACACTTTGTCCGGACCGGCGTTCATGCCGATCACGACGGGCGGGAAGCACTCGATGGCTTTCGGGGGTTCGTGCATCGCCACCCTGCTGGCGATCACGGCGGTCCGATCGCAGCCGCTGTACCCGTTCAGGTTGCTCAGTTTTTGGCTCGTCACCAGAATCGGTGGTTGACTCGAAGGCAGAAACGACGGTTTGGCACTTGAAAACGAGGAGTTTCCGGGGATCCTCAGCCACCCTTTTCGCGGCCCGCTGCAGTCTGGAAACGTAGAGACGGAGAGGGCGCGGAGTGTTGAACCTCGGCGTTCTCTGCGTTTCGACCAGGACAGGGAACATGGAAAGAAGTTCGGTTCCGACCTCCCTGTCAGAACATCCCCTCGACACCTCATCCTGACTTCGACCAACAACACACCAGCGCGCAAACCCCGTCCCGCACCCAGGCCGTCTTCTCCAATTCTGCACCGCAGGCCTATACTGGCCGTCGCCCGAGACGGGCCGCGAATTCAATTAATGTCCGGAAGGGATTCCGATGCGAACAATTGCCCTGATGAATCAGAAGGGTGGCGTCGGCAAGACGACGACCAGCGTTAATCTGGCGGCCGGACTTGCCCGGGCCGGGAAACGCGTCCTGTTGCTTGATCTCGATCCGCAGGGGCACGCGTCGCTGTATCTGGGAGTCGAGGCCGTCGGCAACGTGCCTACCGTCTACGACGTGTTCACTCGACGTCGGACGCTGGGCGAAATTCGGCATATGGTCATGCCGAATCTGTGGCTCGCCCCGTCCAATGTCGATCTTGCCGCAGCCGAGCTGGAGTTGGTGGACGCTCCCGATCGCGAGACTGTTTTGAGGGAGGCTCTACATCGACTGACTGATGCAGATCCGTTCGATTACGTTCTAATGGATTGCCCGCCGTCGCTCGGTGTGCTGACGATCAATGCTCTGACGGCTGCGACCGAAGTCTTTATTCCGTTACAGCCACACTTCCTGGCCCTGCAGGGTCTGGCCAAACTGCTTTCGACGACGGCCCTTGTACGGCAGCGATTGAACCGTGGTCTGCAGGTCACCGGCATTGTCCTGTGTCTGTATGAAACCGGCACACGACTGGCTTCGGACATCGTGGACGACCTGACCGATGTGCTGCGACGGAGTACGCCCGACACTCCGTGGGCCAACGCGAAAATATTCAGTGGTCGTATTCGACGGAACGTGCGGCTGGCCGAGTCTCCGGGATACGGACAATCGATCTTCGACTATGCGCCGAAATCATCCGGTGCAGCGGACTACGGCCAACTGATCGAGGAGGTTCTCGCCATGGAATCGGATCAGTCACAGAGCCGGGCGGCCGCCTGACGGTACCCGGCGATCATCGTCATGACCGCGGAAGAGGCCTGCCATGAAGTGTATCTCATGCGACGAGGACGCCCGCGCCGTGTGCCAGTTCTGCGGCCGCGGGGTCTGCCGCGAACATCTGCAAAAGGAGCTGTTTGTGTCCGGCTACACGGCAAAAGCCGGATTCTGGAATCCTCGGTCGAATGCCGTCCGCGTTGCGGATGCTGTGTGGTGCGGGGTCTGTCATCCCGAATACAAAGGCACTTCATGAGACGCGGTCGCCGTCGAGCGACGGCAGAACGAACAGTTCAGAGGGCTCGATGATGCGAAGCATACTCTGCGTGGTGTTCGGTCTGATCCTGCTGGCGATGCTCGCCGTGACAGTCCACGCCTCGCTGGATCGCAGTATCCTGCAGGTCGGGCCGCAACTTCTGTCGGATCCGTGGTTTCATGCCACACTGTGCGACGCTTACTGCGGGTTTCTGACGTTTTTCGTCTGGGTGGCATGGAAGGAACGAACCTGGCTCGGTCGTGCGGGATGGTTTGTCGGCATCATGCTGCTGGGCAACATCGCCATGTCGGTTTACGTTCTGATTCAGATTGCCCGGCTGGGCCCGGACTTCACTCCGGAACGCTTGCTGCTGCCGGAGCGGTCCGGTTAGCTTCACTTCCATGACGATCAACACGCTGCCATTGAGTTATTGCACCAACGTGCATCCCGGCCAGACCGTGGCCGAAGTGGAGTCAGGATTGCGGGAATTCACCGTTCCCGTACGCGACAACGTCGGCGATCTGGCTGCCGGATTATGGCTGGCCCGGTCCGTTGTGGATGAGCTGATAAAGACGGACGATGCTCTCGACCGGTTCGCCGAGACCCTGCACTCAGCAAGGTTGACCTGTTACACCCTCAATACGTTTCCGTTTGGGAATTTTCACGACGCACGCGTCAAAGAGAATGTCTATCTGCCGGATTGGGCCAGCGACGCACGGGTCCAATACACAATGGACTGTGCCCGAGTTCTGGCTCGTCTTCTGCCAGATGACATAGCGGAAGGCAGCCTGTCCACAGTACCGCTGGGGTTCAAGCCGTTTGATCACGCCGACGATTTTACAGATCAATGCGCAGATCGGCTGATCGATCTGGCACAGTCACTCGCCGGCATTGAGGCAGCGACGGGCAAGAAAATCCGTCTGGCGATTGAGCCTGAACCGTTCTGTATCATCGAGACAACTCCTGAGACGCTGAGCTTCTTCAGCCGTCTGAGGGAACGGGCCGCTGACCGCGACTCGCTGGATGTCGTGACGGAGTATCTTGGTGTCTGCTACGACGTTTGCCATCAGGCGGTCGAATTTGAGAACGTTGTCGACTCAATCCGCGAACTGTCCGCAGCATCGATCCGCATTAACAAACTGCATATCAGCAGTGCGATTCGCGTCGAGCGGCCCGGCGAAAACGAAGACGCTCGGCAGGCACTGGCTCGCTACGTTGAGCCGCGGTATCTGCATCAGACGATGGCGCGTCTGCCGGATGGATCTATCAGCCGGATGGTCGACCTGACCGAAGACATCGCACTCGATCCAGACCGTGCCTTTGGTGCTGCGGATGAATGGCGCGTTCATTTTCACGTACCGGTCAACGCGGAATCGCTTGGACCACTTGGTACGACACGCGATGACCTGAAGATCGCACTCGCACAGATTCCAGCACTTGATTACGCCCCGCACCTGGAAATCGAGACCTATACCTGGGAAGTCTTGCCAGATGGTGGTCGGACCGCGCTGGTCGATGGTCTGACTGCGGAAGTGAACGCCACGCGCGAGCTGATCTCCGAATTGTGAATTCGTTGGCTCTACTTGCGAACGTCGCCACGGTTGCCCTGCACGAGTCGAGCATCTGGTTGAACCTGGCTCCAGTCCGGCCACATGTCGACTGAGGCCGACAGAACGTCGCGATTCTCTGTGAACTTCTTTTCAAGCGCCTCTCTGCGTTTGCCGCTTGCGCAGCGGACCCAGTCCATCAACAGGACCTCACGCTCCCGCAACGTCAGTTGCCAGTCCACCTGAAGCTGCCGCATTCGCCACACCAGGTGATGCAGACAAACGGCTACGGCCACAGAGATATTGAAACTCTCGGAGAATCCGAACATCGGAATCCGCATGACATGATCGGCCATCCGACGGACAGTGTCTGATGCACCGTCTTTCTCATTACCGAACACGAGAGCCGTCGGCTGACGGAGGTCGTACGTCTCAAGGTCGCAGTCCGTGCCGTGTGGACTGGTCATCACAATCCTATGCCCGGATTCGCGAAGAGCATTCAAACACTCCGATGTGGCGTCCTCTCGATCGCTGTAGCGATGCACTGTCAGCCACTGCGACGCCCCCAGCGCGACATTACGATTTTCTGTGAATGTGTTGCGGTTTTCGATGACATGTACGTCCTGCACGCCGAAGCAGTCACAACTCCGCAGGCATGCGCTCGCGTTGTGAGTCTGGTAGATGTCCTCGATGACAACGCTCATATGCCGGGTCCGATTGAGCAGCAGTCTCGGCAGTAATTCGCGCTTATGATCAGACAGGAAGCTCGCAAGGTACGCGCGCAATTCACAATCGATTTCGGCTGTGGACATGGCAGAACCGGATGAACCCTTCACTTCGAATCCGTGGCCGATGTCTGCGTGGCAAGTCGGTGTACCGTCGAGACGATTTTGTCCTCAAGTCCCGCTTTCCATTTCGATGGACGCTGGTAGACGATCATGGATGTGTCGCCTTCGTAACCGCCTTCTGCCAGCACACGTTCGGACGGTATGTAAGCCATGACGTCGTTCGCGTATCCCGTGACCCAGGTTCGGTTCTGACCGAGTTCGTGTTTGAGGCGAATCTGATAGTCGACGACCAGTTCGCCGCCGAGTGCCACCCACGTCAGTCCATCCCCAATCTGCCACACCTGAACCGGATACGGGTACGTCTCCGGCAGGCCGCCGTCGCGATCCCATTCTTCGAGCAGCAGCTTCGCTCTCGCTCGTGCATAGCGACTTGAGTTCTTCAGGTCAGCTTCCAGCATTTTCCGCGAGGGCAGTTTATTGAACGCCAGATCGACTTCAGCGAATGCGGTCCGCAGTGAGCCTGACACAGTCTGCATCGGTCGATCCACCACCTGATCAACTGCCGTGGCCAGCATCCGGCCATATTTTTCGGCGAGTTCGAGACGGCGACGAGGTAACGGGTTCTGGTCTGCTCCACCGCCAGTGAAGAACATGGCAATGGCGCCCGGGTGTCGATCTTCCAGGTACAGCTGAGCGAGTCCTGAATAGTCTCCGAACCAGTTGTAAAAACTCATGGTGGTGTTGTGGCACGCGTAGCCAAACACGAGCCCCCTTAACTGCGATCCGTCTTCGGATTCGACCCGCAGCACAGGTACCTGATGGTCGTACGGGCCGACACCCTTTGGTGATCGTCGATTGGCGGCGAACGTCGTTCGTCCGCTTCCGGTCGATAGACGTGCGGGCTTGAGGTCCGCCACCGCTGCCCCGACGACCTCGACGATTTTGTCATTGAGCCACTGTTGATACTCGCGAACCTGCTGCCAGTCCGACTCTTTCATATCGAGCATATAGCTGAGCTTATGGTCGAGCGCAGGTCCGCAGTGTGTGTGCGAGCAGGCAATCATGACGCTGCGCCGTCGGATGCCGAACTTCGTTTCGATTACCGGCGAAATTGCTTGCACCATCTTGATCGGCACGCCCACAAGGTCGGTCGCGACGAATACCGCGGTTTCACCATTCGCGTCGCGCAGAACAGTCGCTCGAGCATACAGATCATGAATCTTGCCCTCTGCAGCGTGATCACGCCCGCCGTAGCCGGAAAGGAACATTGGTTCCTGCGGAGTGATCACGACACGAGCCACGCCGGCCTGCCACGTTGTGTCAGACGCCCAAACCGAGTGACGGTCACTCGACACGAACAACAGTGCGATTACGAGAAAGAGAGGTGTTCGACTCATGAAAGCGTTCTCCGCGACTGGATGCGTACCCCGGGAAGCGCGAGGTTACAGGACGCCTTTCGGGTTTGCATCCGTGAGTGCCACTGGAAGGCGTGGGACCCTGAACCGGCTGGACTTTCGGAGTGTCTGGTAGCCACCACCGTAGACGAGGAAAGCTGCAAAGCGTCGCTGGACACACTTCGGGCAACTCGACAGAATCCCGCTCCGCTGAGGGCGTATAGCTCAGTTGGTTAGAGCGCAGCTCTGATAAAGCTGAGGTCCCAGGTTCGAGTCCCGGTACGCCCAATAGCGTCGAGCAGGGAGCAGGGAAAAGAGAACAGTGCGTTTCGGCTGTTCCCTGTTCCCTGTTCCCTGCTCTCTTTTCCCGGGGACGTAGCTCAATTGGGAGAGCGCCGGCTTTGCAAGCCGGAGGTTGCCGGTTCAAGCCCGGTCGTCTCCAAT
>CAUZFZ010000020.1:82500-90266 GCA_963579025.1 Planctomycetota bacterium
TGATGCGGATGCAGTGAAGTCTCTGCTGAATACTTCCGGTCAGATAGGGGCTCTGAGCCGCCCGGCACCCGGACGCCAGAAGGGCACGATCCTCAGCCGCGCTGACGATGTGCAGGCGGCAATGCTGATTGCCCTTGCCAGGTTCGCTGTGACCGAGGAACAGCGAAAGCAGGTTGTCGCTCAAATGCTCGTTCAGGTTGATCGTTACGGTGTGGTCGATGATCTGGCGACTGGGCTGCTTCAATTTGGGATCGCAGACGGGCTCGCCGATCTTGACATCGACTTTGCTCGCGCACCGGTCACTTTGCCGCCTGGCGAAGCTCATCGGACGCTGCTGGTCGGGCTGGGTGCCCGACATGCCGCGATTGGGGCAAGTGAGTTTCAGAAATCGCGCTCGGCCGTTCTTCGAGATCCGGACGCGGCACTCGACGTCCACGATTCCGTTGCTCTGACGATGTTTTCACTGGTCGTCGGGCAGTACCCCGCCGACGCGACGGCAACTAAGGCAGCAGACAAGATCGTGGCGCGCTACACGACAGCCGACGAATGGACGCAGGCCAGCCAGGCATTGACATTGTTCTATGCAGGCCAGGCAGGCGTCGATGGCCGGTGGGCACAGGTGCGACTGGCCATTCGCCAGGCTGCGCGGACTGAAGAACGATTGCTGGCCGCTCGTCGCACGATTGGCGCGGCGCTCTCTGAGCAAATCACGGAAGCGCTCGTAGCAGCGGTCGCGATCGTTAACGAGTCGGCGACACCCGTGAACCGACAGATCGCGATTCAGATCGCGGGGTCGCTGGCCAGTCGCTATGCCGGGTTGCAACGCGACGATCTCTCTGGCTCAGTCATTGCCGCGGTCGGCGAAGGCGATGCCGGCGCGGCCTCGCTCGCCGATTGGTCTATCTGGATGCGGGCCGGGCTACTCGAGATTCAGGCGGCCCGGACTCTTGCCAGCACAGCGACGCGGACCGACGACCGCGGCGCCATCGCAATCAACGAGCAACATGCCGCGGAACTCAAACTGCTCAGCGGTCTGATCACGCTATTCCCGCAGTCCGAATACGCCGCAGCCGCCGTGAACCAGGTACTCGCCATCTCAGTCGAGTATCAAAGTTATCGGGCGTTCGATAGCGCGAGTGCCGTGCTGACCGGATTCCTGGAAGCTCAGCCCAAACTGACGACTGCTGCACAGATCGAGTACCAGGTCGTTGGTATTTCCGTTTCAAAGGCTCTCGCGAGCTTTCAGGAACGACCAGACAAAGTCACTCCCCCGACAGAATTGACAGCCGACCATGCAGCGGCCATTCAGGCCCTGGCCGCCTACCTGCAGAAGTACCCAACCGGTGATCAGGCTCCGGCAGCCGAAGATCAACTGTTCTCGATCGCCCGCACGTATGGTGAGGCGGGGGGCTGGCCGGTTGTACGTGACGTGCTGGCGAAATTCGCCGCTGCCGTACCCAACTTCCGCTCGCCGTCGCATCTGCAGTTGCTGAGTGCTGCAACCTGGCTGGGCGAATTGGATCCCCAACAGGGTCTGGCTCTGCTGACGCCCACGCCTCCGCAATCGGCCGAGCGGTCCCTTCGAGACAATACCGAACTGGGCCAGATCATGGCCGGTGGGCTGATCGCAAAATACGACGATGTGAACGAAGGAAGCGGACCAGTCAGATTTGGCGGTGTAGGTGGTGGTGGCGGCGGGTTTGCGTCCGCGGCAACAAAACTGCCAGGGGGCAAACCCGGCGATAGTCCACCGCCCGGCACGCCAAAACCCGGGACGAGGCGACCTCCTGTTCTAAATGCTATCCCCCAACTGACTCCACAACAGGCTGCGGAACTGCCGGCCAGCCGTCCCAGTGGTGACTCGCTGGCGATGATCCGTGAGTCGCAGGCGCGGCAGTTTCAGCGGATTGCCATGCTGGAAGGATTCAAAGACGAGGATGAAGAAGGAGGGGAGAAGGAGGGCAAAGGCGGTGCCCGGACCGCGACCGGAGTCGTGTTGCCCTCGGGCACGGTCCTGTCCGAGGCCGAGATCACGCGTCAGAACGACGCGGCCGACAACGCCTACGCCATTCTGATCAAGCTGGTCCTCGATCAGACACCACAAAACGCCGCGATCTCTGTCCAGGCTCGGACACACATCATGTGGATGTTCGGCTTCTTCGAGGGACAGGTCCGGCCGGACCGAGCCATCGTGCTGATCAGGAAGTACCTGGCGGATAACCCCGAAGATCAGGAGCGCGTCGCACTCGCCTACCGGGCATTGACGGACCGATTCGTCCAGGTGTCGAAACGACAACCGGCCGAGCTGATTGATCAGGAATGGGTTAACGCCCGACACCAGCAGTTCGAGCAGGCGCGTGGCGAAATCGCGGACTTCATCGAGGCGTGGGCAGGTAAGGCCCAGTGGGTCAACGCCGCGCGATTGCTGATCGTCGAAAGCTACGAACGTGAGTCGCAGCTTGTGGCCCCGTTCAATCGTGAGCGCGCCGGCGGCTTGCTCGTGCAATCGGCCGAGGCCGTCTTGAATTTGTGGCAGACCGCTCCGGGCCACCCGGACGCGCCCGGTTTCCCGAACCGCCTGTGGGGCATCTCCGAACAGCTCGCGAATGGTGGCCTGAACGAGGCCGCCATTGAAGTTCTGCGGTGGATTTCGAATCACTTCCCGACCAGCGATCTGGCGGCACAGTCAACACTGCGGATCGCACAGTTGTACGCGTCCAGCCTGTCCAATCCCGTCCGCGCTGTCGAAACCTATCACGAATATTTGAGTCTCAACGAGGGCGACGCGTCTGTCCCCACGGAGATCTTCGGCCTCGCCCAGCAACTTGGGTCTCAGCAACGATACCTGGAAGCTCTGCATGTCTACGGCGTGTTCGTTGACAGCTTCCCGACCGACGCGCGGGCTGCCCCAGCACTGCACGCGATTGGCAACACGCATCAGGCGAATGGGGTCTGGGAAGATGCAATCACTGCCTACGAGCGTGTGGTCGAGGATTACGCGGGAACTGAGATCATCCCGCAGACTCGACTGGATGTGGCCGAGTGTCGCATCAATCTGGGCGAGTGGGCCACAGCTCGCGGATTGTACGAGGACTTCCTCGACGAATATCCGAAGCACGCTCAGGCACCGATGGCCAGGACACGAATCGACGTGCTCAAACAGCTCGGCCGGTTTCAGGATCTGCTCACTGATGACGACGTCGATCGCAATAAAGACGACGCTCAATTCCAGATTGGCCGCACGGTCCTGACTCAGTTGCAGAATCCCATCAAGGCGGTCGAGGAGTTTCGCAAAGTCGTCTCGGGCTTCGCGAACAGCGACGTGGCTGACGACGCTCAACTTGAGATCGGCAGATCGCTGCTGTCGCTGGGACGCATGGACGATGGCCGAGCCGAACTGCTCAAGGTGCCTCAGTTGTATCCAGGCAGCGCCCTGGCCGACGACGCGTTGTTCCTGCTCGCCGCCAGTTACGAACAGCAGGCCCAGGCTCTGGCCGCCGTGACTCAGGAAAAGGCCCGCTATTACTCCAACCTGGCCGAACAGCAAATGGCCTACGCGCGATTCAACCGCCGCGGCAAGCTCGAGAAGATTGCCGAGGCTCAGACACGTGACATGATTAAAGAAGAAGGTGACGCCGAGAAGCTCGCCCTGAACGACGCGTTTGCTGCCTTCCGGTACAACACGTCCAGCGTCGGTCAACTGTTCTGCGAGGTGACTCAGGCGGAACAGATGACGGAATCCGAAACGGCTCTGCAGATTGCCAATCGCCGTGACCGAATCAATGACGCCTATCGCGAAGCCGTCGTGGTGTATTCACGAGCGGCAACCGATTACCCCCTGGGCGACCGCACCGATCAGTCGCTGCTGAAGATTGCAGAGATTCTGGAAACGCGGCTGAAGGACGGAGCCGCCGCCATGCAGACGTACCAGCGAATCGTGAAGTTGTTCCCCGGTACTCCGGTGGCCGAAGACGCGGCGTGGAAAGTGGCCCGCTTCCAGGTCGAGGAAGGTCGCTACGCAGCAGCGGCGGACGCCTTCCAGACCTTTATCCGCAACTACCCGGGCAGCACGCGAGTGGCGGACGCTCAGTTCGGAAGGGCGGAAGTCCTGGAGCAGCTCGGTCGCTGGAACGAGGCAATGGATGCCTACGAAGTCTTCCGTCAGAAATTCAACAAGCATCCGAAAGTCACACTCGCGGCACAGCAGATCACCTGGATCAAAACGTACCGCAAGTAATTCAAATGCAACACGAACTTGTTTGATTCTCAAATTTCAGCCGCGTCGCGGCAGCAGCAGGAAGAATCCGATGAAAACCACATGGCGACTGCCCCTGCTCATCATTCTCTGCACAGCCGTGTCGTTCGTGTCGGCGCAACAACCAGGCGACGAGGCGCAGCCAGCCGCAGCTCAGCCCGCTGCCGAAACGGCTGACCCGGCACCCACGGTGTCGGAAGCCGAGGCGAAGAAGGCCGAAGAGCTGTTTCAGGCCGGCCGTAAACTCTTCTTCCAGGGCAAGCCTCTGGACGCCATCAAGGAGCTGAAAGACGCAGTCGCGGCCAATCCGGCCAAGACCAGCTACAAGCTGTTGCTGTCCCGGGCACATCGATCGGTGAAACAGAACGCACAGGCCGCCGAAGTGCTCGAAGACATTCTGCAGAACAACGCCGATCACGTTGAAGCCGGACTGGAACTGGCCGAGCTGCTGACACCGCAGAAAGAGCCGGAACGGGTCATCGCCATCCTGGAGCCGCTACTTAAGTTGAAGCACACGTACTCGCTGTACCACCTGCTGGCCGAGTCTCACTATCACCAGGAGAACTTCGATCAGGCGCGCAAGTACTTCGAAGAAGCCGTCAAACTGAACCCGCGAAATCGCACGGACCATTACCAGCTTGGCAATGTTTATCTGGCGCGAGCGAGGTTTGCGAAAGCGGCCAAGGCCTATGAAACCGCTGCCGGACTGGGACTGTCATCCGGCGCATTCCACTTCAAACTGGCCAGTGTGTACTTCAATCTGCACAACTACCTGGGTCGGGTCAGCGAGGCCCAGGTACTGGGCGGCAAAGCAGGACAGATCAGCAACAACCTGTTCCTGATCGATGCAGTCCCTGGTAAGGCGGACACCTGGTACGTGACCGGTCCGAAGTCTGCGATTTTCCAGGCCACGCGAGCTCAGGAGCTGGGCATCGATATTTTCGAGATCCGATTTCTCGAAGCGAACATCTGGCTGAGTGCATATCGCTATGCCAAGGCCGATCCGATCTACGCCGAACTTGCTGAAGACGTTAAGGAAGCCGACACCGGCCTGTTCTGGTCGCAATGGGCCCGCACGGCACTCGGCCTGGGCCAGTTCGACAGCTACATCGCACGGCTGAAAAAGGCCATCGCAGCCGACCGGAATGTGTACGAGGCCACTCTGGCTGACGCCATGACGGTCGTAGCCCGACGCTACCGGCGGCAAGGCGACAACGACAAGTACCTGGAATTTCTGGCGAAGGCGGTCGAAGTCAATCCGCTTTCCGCGCGGTTGCATCTGACACTTGGCGATGCCTGGTGGAGCACCGGCGACCAGGACAAGGCGATTCAGCAATACAAACTGGTACTGGAACTGGAACCTCAGTTCGCACAGCGCGTGCGTCTGTTGAACCGCATTCGAGGAGAAGGAGAAACCGTCGGCGCCGTGGCCGCCGGATTTGGTCCGGCACCGGCGCCCGGTGCCTTCACCGGTCTGGCCAGTGTCTCGTGTCTGCTCTCGGGCGATCCAGCCAAACCTGAATTCGCGGTGCCTTACAAAGGTGGAAAACTGCACTTCTGCTGCCCGGGTTGTCGTAAGGAATTCAGCGACAACCTGGCCGAGCATTCCGCCAAGGCGAACCACCAGTTATTCCTGACCGGCCAGGCCCGAATCACCATCTGCCCGGTGAGTGGCCGCAAACTGAACCCGAAGTTCAGCGTTGATGTTGCGGGAGCAAAAGTCGGACTCTGTTGCGGAGGCTGTCGAGCCAAATCATTGAAGGTGGAAGGAGACGCACGAGTCGCGTTGATCTTCAACAACGCGTCCTTCACCAAGAGCTTCGCAATCAAACCCGCCGCAAAGTGACAGACCCGTTGCAGGTGACAAGTTGGCTCAGGAGCTACCGGCGGCGACGTGGTCTTCTCCGCCGTGTCCACGGGCGTGGGCCGGGCTCAGTTCTGTCGCGAGTGACTGTGGCACCAGAAGGTCACCAAGTCGGGGAGAACAGCCCAGAAGTGCGACTCCTCGTGTCCCGGCAGGAAGTACTTCCGTGGCGCCCGACTCTGTCGTGAGCGGGAGCTGAATGCGATCTCGCTGATTCCGCCAATTAGGTGACCGCATTGCTGCAGAGGAGTGCCTCCAACGATCAGGGACCCAGCACCGGCCTGACTGGAAACGCACGAGCAGGTAATATTCGGTCAGATACGACTCTGGTGTCGCGACAGCGTGTTAGTAGACGCCGGGAACCGAATCACGGATCGCAAACACCGAATGACGGCGGAAACCTTGATCAATGGCCACTCGCTCGACGACAACAGACACCGAAGTCGCGAGGGCACGGATAACGAAGCACCGTCTGCCACCATGGCTGGAAGGTGAGCATTCGCTGCCATTCGGAAAGCTGTCCAGTGTGGAATTCGAAATTCTGAGCTTTCTGCTGCTCAGGCGGCAACATCCGTCGGATTATGTGGTGCTCTACGGCGAAACACGGGACGGTGGACAGGACGTCGTTCATCACACCGTTGACGTAACGGGCGAGCCTCTATTTCGATTGATTCAGTGCAAACGTTACACAAAGGATCTTGGTCCTTCCGACGTGAAGAAGGAGCTTGCGAAACTCTTCACCAATGTGTGGGACGGCACGATCCCGGTTCGTCCCGGCGAGGTAGTCTTTTACGTTTCGTCAAAGCTCTCAAAGAACGCAAAAGACCTAATTGAGTATCAGGAGAAATGGCGGAAGGTCGCGGAGGCGGCGTTATCAAAACATTTCGGGACGAAAAGTGTTCCCGCCGAGTTGCTCACGTTTGCAAAGACATGGTGGCCCGAATGTCGTGAAGAATGTGGCGTTGCTCTTACGGACCGCATCAAGGTCTTTTGTGACCTCGTCCATGAGTTCTTCACGATTCGGGCAGTCATTGACGGATCCGTGGCTGATGTCGCCGACGCAGTTGTCAAGAGGCTCGACCTGATATTGCGACCGGTATCCGAGGAATCCGCCGGCGCGACCGCTCTTGCGCCAACGGCCACTCTGACGGCGACGCAAGTGTCGCGCAGTTTCAGCAGCGCATCGCGAGGACTTCTCAGGTGGGAAAAGCGACTCTCCAATGGCGAATGGTTCGATCGCCCTGAAATCCAGACTCTTGAAGCGCGGCTGCGCGGCCCTGACGCAGTGCGGACGGTTGTGCTGGGGGTACCAGGAGCAGGCAAATCGGCGTTGCTCTCTGTCTTGTCGGCACGGCTCATCGATTCTGGCGTCCCCGTACTGGCGATCAAGGCCGACCAGGTGCCTCACCATGTCGCATCGCAGGTGATTCTGTCTCAGGAGCTCCGTTTGCCGGCTCCCGTCCCGGAATGCGTTTCCGTCCTGGCGAAATCCCGGCCGACTGTCGTGGTCGTCGATCAGCTTGATGCTCTCGCGAATGGGTCCAGTCTCTGTGGGGCGCGGATTATGCGGCGGTTTTTGCAGCGTGGGAGCTGTTTTCTCCGTAAGGTCGCAGTCCGGCGGGATAGGCGGCCCTCAGAGTTGCCCCG
>CAUZFZ010000021.1:0-90188 GCA_963579025.1 Planctomycetota bacterium
CGACGTCGAACTGCGCATCCCTGTCCGAGTCGATCGGAACTTTCGATTTCGTTGCCATGCCAGAATGACTCCTTTCAAGAGAAGTCAATCTCATGGCGCAAATGCTGTACCCAACCTTCGTCAATTCGCGCTTTTATCAACATCTATCTAAAACAAGTGCCATTCGGCTAGCGCCTACGGCTCACAATTCCGGGAAGTTATTTCGGGACTATTCCTTACAGTCTGGCTGCCAGCAGATCGACCTTCGTTTTCTGCGGGCGATTGAGGACGCTCCGCAATTGCATGCGAGCCGTCGCTGGTGACTGGGAGCTGCCGCTGGTCAGCAATCGAATGATGCTATCCTGCTGACTCGACGAGAGCGCCAGTTCTGCCACCAGTCCGTCCCAGTCGAGCCCATGGCCCGCGAGCGTCTGGCTTAAGGCTGTTTCATTGCGACCGGTCAGTCGCGAGAAGAATGCGCCACTTAGACGTGTCGAACTGCCGGGGTCCCGAGCCTGTTGGCGCAGGCGTTCGCGGTTTTCCAGTTGATCGTCCGTCGGAGCCATATCGTCCGGGATCTGACTGGCTGCCCGCGCTTGCTGTTCGGCGGCCCGGTCTTCGGCCGTCTTCTCGGGTGGTCCATTCCAGACGCACAAGATGCAGGCCAGAATGCCAGAGCCAAGAACGATACACGAAACAAGCCCACCCCCGGCTCCATACCGGAACCAGCGTTTCGCCTGCTTTTTCTTTGGCCTCTCAACGAACGGAACGTCGGCAACTCGCCGCAGTCCAATATGCTGGTAGTTGTCTTCCGGTCGCCGGTGGCAAACCAGGCATTCGTGTATGGCATCCTCCGACACAACGCGAATGTGGTGTCCTTCGTCCAGACGCAAGCCGCGCAGAATCAGCAGGCCGAAGCCTTCGGACGACTGATTGACCATGACGCCCTGATGCTGCGCTCCGTCGACCATCACCGTGACCTTGGCGTGGTCTGGCTGCACGGCCAGTCGAATGTTTCTGCGCTGTTCGGTCGTTGCTGCGCTCACAGACATGCTCTCCTGGATACGCGAAGGACAGACGGATTCAGTGGACCAACACGGCCAGAACGGCCGCAATCTGGTGGCCGGAAATGCCCACCTGCTGCAAGCCTACACGCTGCCAGTCGTCCGTCTGTGAGCCGGGGCAAACACGATGAGGGTTCTACCCTGCCGGTTGGCATTCCGCGGGATTGGCACGTCGCTCCGGAGCCAGTTGAAACCGACCTGGCGGGTTTGTTGCATTCCGGCGACGCGAGGGGCAAAACAAAAAACGCCCCGACCGTTTCTCAACAGTCGAGGCGTTCTGAGTCTGATTGGTCGATCCCGCATCACATATACGGGTTCGTTCCGCCGGAGTGATCCGTCGTGTCGATGATCTCTCCAATCTCGGGGACCGCCTTGCGAATGGCGGCTTCGACACCGTACTTCAATGTGGCGGTTGCCGACGAGCAGCCCTGGCAGCCGCCGCCCATCTGAAGCATCACATTGTTGTCTTTGACGTCGACCACTTTGATGCTGCCGCCGTGCTGACCGACGCCCGGGGCTATTTCGTTGGTGATCACCGTTTCAACACGTTGCCGCAGTTCAGCCGACGGCGGCAACTGTTCGGTCAGCGATGCCGGAACGGCTTCTTCGCCTGACTGAGTGTGAGCCCGAATCGCCGCTCCCACCTGTGGCGCGATAAACTGCCACGGGTCGGGGGTCGACTTCGTCACCGTGATCGTCTGGTGAGAGATCAGTACCGCAGATGTCCCCGTTATGTCGAACAGACGCTTTGCCAGCGGAGAAAGCTCGGCAGCTTCGGCATTTCCGAACCAGTAGGACCGGGCTTCATAGAGGGGCTGATCGACGTAGAACTTGCACTGTGATGGCACGGACTGAGGTTCGGCCGTGACTCGGACTTCGTCACTCATCGAGTCTTCTCCGAGACTTTTTCGCAGGAACAGTTGTGAAAAAGATTCTGGCAGCGGACGGCGCGACCCGCAAGGCACAAAACAATCGCTTTCGGGTGGATTCAATCAGTGCCGACAAGCTTCAGGCCAGTTTCAGCAGCTTGCGGGTCAGCCATTCGACAGACAGAAGTGCAATCAGCAGGTACATCAACCACTCCCGATCCCAGAGAGTGCGAAGTTGCTGATCGATCTGAAACTCCTCGCCCATGTCCGGCAGACGTGACGGAATTCCCGCGGCGGCCTCGGCGATCGGGAAGTATGCACCGCCGGTGACTTCTCCGATGAGTCGCAGCAGTTGAGCGTTCTGGCGTGCGTTGTCCGTTTCCAGATTCGGCAGGACGACGTCGACTTTCTCCACCAGTCGTTCGGCGGACTGCGGGATCGGTAGCTCAAGTCGCCAGACTCCAGGAGTGCTGACACGAAAGCTGCCCACGAACTGACCGGCGCGGGACGCATCCTGTTGTAGAGTCAGCGGAGGACTCATCGGTCGACCGTTGCTGTCAAAGACGTCGGCTACGACCGAATTCGCAGTGAGCGGTTCAAACTGAGCGTCCAGGATCTGGGCTCTCACGCGGACTGTCTGTCCCAGCAGATACTGACTGCGTTCCAGCAGCAACGTGCCACGATTGTTGCCCCGCTTCAGACGCGCCTGTCCTGATTCGCGAATCGTCTTCGTCCAGAAGCGGTCGAAGTGTTCTTCGTCGATTGCACGCAGCCGCCACATCTCTGGACTGCCCAGGTACATGACGCGACCGGCCCCGTAGTACTGTGCCGCGAGCAGGATGGGCAGCCCGTCACTCGTTTGTGATCGCGGGTCCGAATAACGGGCGTAAATCGTTGTGCCTGCCTTCGTGCCATTGGTCGGATAGCACGCATAGATTCCGGTGAACTCCTGCCACACAGCGGCTGACGTCAGCGGATCATCGGTGATCTGCAGGAAGCCGGATTCACGCCCTTCGCGCGTGAACTCGAACGGCCATGCCTGCGTCGCATTCTGGTCCCCACCAAAGTTCACAACGAAGGAGTTCAGCACGACCGGGTACAGTTCGCGGACACCTTCGAGCTGGTCCAGTTCGGCGGTCATCGGGGTGAACACGTCTCCGGCGATCAGGATCAGGCCACCTGCCTGAGCGAAGACCCATTCCTTCAGTAGCTCCTGCTGATCGGGCGACAGTTCCCGCCAGTCTGGATCAAAGGCGACCAGCACGTCGTACTCGAACAGCTCTTCCTTCGTCGCCGGAAACGACGTCAGCAGTTGATTCGCTTCCTGACTGACGGCCCCGGCCGCGTCAGAGGACTGCAGCCACACGTCCGTCTGAATCGCCGAGTGCCGGTACAGCATATTGCGCACAAAGCGGTAGTCTCGCATCGGTCCGCCGGCAAACAGCAGCACTTTCGTTTTGCGATCGACCACGTTGATCGACTTGCGACGTTCGTTGTCGGTTTCGCTGAGTTCCAGAACTCGCTGTCGAGCCTTTGTGCGAGCGAAGTATTCCCACTCGCCCGCCTGGTTCTGAAGCTGCTCGAACGAAACCTCGACCGGAATGCCGTCCTCACCCATCACCGCGTCGCGCGTTCCCAGAATCTCTGGTTCGCCATCAGTTCCAGCCGGCTGCCCCAGCAGTTCCACCACGATTTCGCTACCGGCCAGTCCCTGAGCCTGGATGAATGCCGAGATTTCGAAGCCGTCGCCGACATGCACGTCACTGGGCGCCTGCAGGTTGGCGATCAGAAGATTCGCCTGCTGCTGCGTGGAGCCAACTCCAACGGTCAGGATGCGTGCTTTGGCGATTCTGGCCTGTTCGATGGCCGATTCGGGGTCGACACCCGAGTTCGACGCGCCATCACCGATCACGACGACACCCGACAGCGACTTACCGCTGACCGTGCGGATCAATTCGATCAGGGATTCACCAAGTCTCGTCTCGACGCCAACGGGCTCGATGACGGGATTCCAGTCAACAACGGTGTCCGACGATGCTGTCGAATCACCGGCAGCCGTGTCACCAGCTGTGACCTCGCCATTGGCGGGAGGCGACTCGCCCGGGTCGCCACGCCGGACCCGTGGGTCATTCGATCTGAGCACGGCGTGCGGGCCGTGCAACCCGGAATCAAAGCTGTAAATACTGACCGTGTGGTTTCGGCGTAGAGTGTCGATCAGGTCGGAATCCGCTAACAGTTCGAGGACGGCCGCGGACCGACTGCGTTGAGCCTCTGCTGAGGTATCGGTTGTCCGCGCCTTCTCCGGCAACTGCATGGACAGAGAACGGTCGACGAGTACGGCAACGTGCGACGGACGGAATGCCAGCTTCCGCGTGCGTTCCTGCGGGTTCAGCGCGATCACGATGATTCCCGCCAGCACGGCCACTCGCAGCAGAATCAGCCAGACACGCCAGAAGCCATGCAGTCTGATGGAGTCCTTCAAAGCGACGCGCAGTCCCAGCAATGCGAGCACCGCAAACCCGCCAACATAGACCACCCACTCCCAAGGCTCTTCCGGCAGGCTGTACTCGATGGCGCGAAACGCGCCGGTTTCGCCGGCCGCAAGCATCGAAAAGGAGGCAAGGCGATCGAACACGTTGATTTGTTCCGGCTGAGGTCGCTCAATGAAGACAAACGAGACTTCTGCGCCGCAGTGCCGAATCGGATGCCGGGGCATTCAATTCGGACTTGCGACGCCCACGAATGAACTTTCACGCGGTCAATGGATGGGAGCCAACACGGTCGACATTGCGCGACGGCTTTCCATGCGGGGTGGCTGCTCCACGACCGCGGCATCTTCCAGTGCCTCTATGATGTGTACAAGCATTTCGCGACCGCGTTCGTGATGAGCGTTCTCACGACCGCGAAACAGGACGTTGATCTTCACCTTGTCTTTCTTCGCCAGAAACTCGCGGGCTTTGCGAACCTTCACATCAATGTCGTGCTGCCCGGTTTTGGCCCGCAGCCGAATCTGCTTCACTTGAATCGCGTGTGTTTTGGCAGAATTCCGCTGCTTCTTCTGTTTCTCGTACTGCGCCTTGCCGTAATCCATAATCCGGCACACCGGCGGACGAGCGTCAGGGCTGACTTCAACCAAATCCATGCCTTGGTCTTTCGCGATTTCCCGTGCCTTATCTGTATCCAACTCTCCAAGCATCTCTCCGTCTGAGTCAACCACCCGGACCGGCGAAATGCGAATGCGGTCATTCATACGGGGTTGATTGCTGATCTCAGCGGACGCAAATTGTGGTCTTCTGATGAGTGTGTCCTCCTCGAAACGATGAACAGCGGAAATTCCGCAGACCCACCAGGCCCGCGGAAACAGTCGTGGCCTGTGGCCGAGCCACAGGATCGATACCCATTGGAGCAAACTGGTCGAAGAACGAACACTTGCAATCGACAGGATTCTGCGACCGAAGCGTATCACGCTTCTGTCTGCCGTGCGATCTTCATTGGCCATGCCGGCACTGAATCCAGGAATCCCGACCACTCACAGAAAGTCGCTATGACCACACCGTTGACGTTGAATCCGAAGGGCGGATACCGCTTTCTGCAGGGGATCGAGCCGTATTCGTCCGGCGTTGTTGCCCAGCCCGGATTCGAAATCGTCCATGTCACACTGGCAAAGTCGATCGGCTGGCACGGTGGACTTGTGGCTGCACGGCGTTTCCTGGAGCAGTTGGGTCTCGATCAGCACGCGCTGTGCGCCGTCGAACTGCGTTGCCCCGAGCCGCATTCGATCGGTGGATTTGTGGAATTCAACCAGCAGTATCGGGCCTTGCTCGAAGAATGGGACACTCCGGTCGACGGCGAGAATCCCATCGCACGTACCAATGTGGCGCCAGTCGTAGACCCTCCGAATGAAACCGTTCTGTACGGCTTTTCCTACTGCTTTCCGAGCCACACGCCGCGGTCGACATTTGTCGTGGCTGGCGGTGGTGAGCTGCCTACGCGCAGTCTCGACCGCGACCGCATCGTGCGCGTTGGCGAGACTTCAGCAGACGCGATGCTCGCGAAGGCCGAATGCGTCGTCGGCATTATGCGATATCGCCTGGATCGACTTGGTGCGACTGATGACCTGATCTCAGCAATTGATGTCTACACAGCACACGGCCTGCAGCAGCCGCTGTCCGAGGTCGTGATGCCGGCTCTTCCGGCTGCCAGTCGGCTCGGTGTCCACTGGTTCTACTCCCGCCCGCCAGTCGGCGAGATTGAATTCGAGATGGACATGCGAGGCGTCAGCCAGGAACTCGTCATTGACCTGGCGTGAACCGGATCGACGCTTCTCCGTTAGGCCGCCCTCGCCCGTTCTGGAGTTCGGCGCGGTCAGGTGATAGCCTGTCGCCGGAATCTGACCGGGACGATCATGCCCGACAGAATTCGCCTGTGGCGAGTCCACCAAACTGTTTCTGCGAGGAGTGAAAGCGATGGGTCTGTTCGACAAACTACGCAACGAACTTGTTGACATTATTGAGTGGGTCGACGACTCCCAGCACACGCTGTCGTGGCGTTTTCCCCGCTATCACAACCAGATCAAGAACGGTGCCAACCTGATTGTCCGGCCCGGTCAGATGGCGTGTTTCGTTCACCGCGGCGAACTGGCCGATGTGTTTGAAAACGGCCACTACGAACTGAAGACCGACAACCTTCCGATTCTCAGCACACTGTCTGGCTGGAAGCATGGCTTCGATAGCCCGTTCAAGGCCGAGGTCTACTTCATCCGCACCACCCAGATCACGGATCTGAAGTGGGGCACGCCCAATCCCATCATGCTCCGCGATGCGGACTTCGGTCCGGTCCGACTGCGAGCGTTCGGTACCTACTCGCTCAAAGCGATCGACCCGGCGATTCTGCTGCGAGAACTGGTCGGTACAGACGGCGAATTCGACGCGGAAGAAATCACCGAACTGCTGCGGTCGATCATCAATTCGTCGTTCGCCGACATGCTCGGCGAGAAGAAGATCGCCGCCCTCGACCTGGCCGCTCACTATCGCGAGATGGGTGACGAGCTGCGGTCGTACGTCAACGAGCGGATCGACGACGAGTACGGGCTCGAAGTCCCGCAGATGAATATCGTCAATGTGTCGCTTCCCGAAGCCGTCGAGAAAGCTCTGGACACACGTTCGAGCATGGGTGTGATCGGCGACATGGAGAAGTTCCAGGCGTACCAGATGGGCAACGCCATTCAGGCGGCTGCCGAGAATCCGGCGGGCGGCGGAGCCAGTGACGGCATGGGACTCGGAATGGGATTCGCCATGGCCGGGAAGTTCATGAATTCCGCGAACACGGCAGGTGCGCCGGCGCCTGCAGCCGCCGCACCACCTCCGCCACCGGCACAGCAGGCGTTTCATGTTGCCGTGAATGGCCAGACCGAGGGTCCATTCTCACCGCAGCAGTTCTCACAGGGTGTCAGCCAGGGCCAGGTGAACGGGTCAACGCTGGTATGGACCGCCGGTATGGACGGCTGGAAACCCGCCAGCGAAGTGCCTCAACTGGCCGGAGCGTTCGCACAGGCCCCGCCACCGCCTCCACCACCGCCGGTCGGCTGACGTCAGCCGTGCCGCATCTGTCGAGTCAGGATCCGTGATGAACCGTAGTGCGGATCCAGACCTGGAGAGCCTCCGCCACTGTTGTCTCGTCTGGAACTCAGCGAAGCCGTAGCCCGATTTCTCCGAAATCGGGACCAGGCGACATCGCAACCTGCCGGCACATCGACCGCCGCTCAGTCTTGCCAGGTCCAAGGCAGCGGATTTCGGAGAAATCCGCCTACGGCTCAGCTCCGGACCAGGGCACAGCCTCGGCAGGCGTCAGCTTAGCCTCGGGCTCGTGCGCCCGAGGGGCCGCACCTGATCAAAGACCTCGGGCGAGCGGCAGGGTCGCCTTCCAGCCTGCACGCAGAGGCGCCCGTCGCGCTACCTCGCTCCATTGGTTTTGTGGCACTTACGCCCTCAAACCTGCGCCGATTTTGAGAACCTTTCCGCCGCCGCTCAGCCGCAATGCCGTGCACATCGTCGCCAGTGTGCAGGGCTGCGAATTCGTCTGGCCATGACGGATCGAAAACGGGCACTTGTTTCGAACTCGTTGCTGACTTTGTGGTTTGACGACGCAGTCAGTTTTGAGCACTGGCATCGTGGCCGAACGCGCCGGTCTCAGTTGTGGATATATGGGAATTCTGGGTAATGTGAATCACTCAGCCACTATACATTCCCAACTGATCAACGCATCGACAGCACGTTTCCCAACACAGGCGATTCACCATGGCGACCTTCGTTCCATTTGCGGGGACTTGAGCAGGCGGCAGGCGGCCAGTTGGCGAGTCGCGGCAGTGCGGCGATTGGTGTCGCTCCGGAAGTTCTGGCTGAGCTTGAAAAAGAACTTGGGTTGAACTGGGACGATGTGACGTTGCTCCCGTCCGCGTCGCGGTCCGCGACATCGGGACTGGCGGACACGACGGTGCCCGTCGATGAGGAGGATGTCTTGACGGTGCAGTTCGACGACGGATTCGAGCTGCTGATTTCCGCGGAGGATTATCAGGACGAGTTTCTGAGACCCAACGGCCAGGCCAGCCGCGGCGGCTCTGCGCCGGAAACGGACAAGGACGACGGCAAGCCCGTCTGGGAGTTGCCGGCCCGATTGCCGGACAGTGTGCAGGGGGCGTCGGCCAGTCGAGGATTCCTGGGCGACATCGTGAAGACCGTCGTTCACAAACTGACCGGTGGGGCGGAAGAGAAGGCCTTTGAACGGGCCAAAGACAAAGTCGCCGGTACGGGCGCACGGTGGGCGTGCCAGAAGCTCGAAGATCGGCGGCTGAGTCCATTCAAAACCGAACTCAAGGATCTCGGCCTCAAGTTTACTGCGGACCTGCCAGGCATCCTGATGCAGGGGTCGCTCGACAGCTTTGAGTTCCGACCCGTCAAGCCGGGTCCGCTCCAGTCAACCGCGCCGATTCTACTGTTCATTCACGGAACGGCGTCGAGTACGGCGGGCAGCTTTTCGAACCTCTGGAACGAGCAGAAGAAAACGCTCCAGCGACTGCAGGGCCGCTACCAGCAAATCTGGGCGTTCGAGCATCGCTCGCTGACCGTCAGCCCAGTGAAGAACGCCATCGAACTGGTCGATCAGCTTCCCGAAGGCGCGACACTACACGTTGTTTCGCACTCGCGGGGCGGACTGGTCGGCGAGCTGCTGTGTCGCGGGGAGCGCGTTGATCAACACGTTGACGGCCGCGTATTTGACGAGACGGATCTCGCGCTGTTTGAAGGTCGGCCGAAACCCGCCAAGGAGCGAGCGGATCTTGAACAGCTGAGCAAGCTCCTCGGGAAAAAGAAACTGAAGATCGAGCGATTCGTCCGCGTGGCCTGTCCGGCGCTGGGAACGACGCTCGCTTCCGGGCGCCTGGATCGCTGGCTGTCATTTTTCCTGTCGGCGGCCACTCGGTCGGTAAGCCTGGCTGGTCCTGCCGCTGGTCAGGCCTTCGCGGCCTTTGCGTCGGTGGCAAAGCTGATTGTTCAGCAGCGAACGAAACCGGACGCACTGCCGGGGCTGGAATCCATGATGCCACAGTCGCCGTTGGTTCGGATGTTGAACCGCGACGACGTGGAAGTCACCGCCGACCTGTCCGTCATCGCCGGTCATCGCGAAGGCGACGACTGGGTGCGCAAGTTTCTGATGTGGATCCCCGATCTGTTTTATGAAGGCCCCAACGACCTGATCGTCAACACCGGCTCGATGTATGGCGGAGCCCGCCGTGTGAAACCGGCCATCAAATTGCAGACAGCGGACGCGCGACGAGCCGGTCAGTTCAGTGACGCGACGTACTTTCTCGATCGCCGTGCGGAAGTCTCGCACTTCTCGTATTTCCACAACGATCAGACCGCTTCGCGACTCGTTGAGCGGCTGCTGGCCAGCGATCCGTTCGCTGCGAAATTTGCACGGATCACTCAGAAGTTGAATGTTCAACCCGCCCGGTCGGCGAAGCCGGGACTCAGCGGCAACTTTGCCTCAACAGTCAAAGTGCCGACGGGCCGGAAGCCGATCGTCGTCGTCCTGCCGGGGATTATGGGCAGCGAGTTGTCGGTCGGGAGCTCGCCGGTCTGGGTCAGTCTGAGTCGGCTGTTGCTGGGCGGTCTGGCCGATCTGAAGATCAACAACAGTGATCATCAAGCCGCTTCGAATGCAGTGACCGCGTCCGCGTTGCTCGCGGATCCGTATCAGGACATCTGCGAGTTCCTGGCGGAGTCGCACGACGTCATCACATTTCCGTACGACTGGCGGCTGTCGATTGCCAGCGCCGCGGATGAATTGCGGACGCTGTTGAACGGCATCCTGGACAAGGCCAGTGATGCCGGGCAGCCGGTGCGGTTTCTGGCACACTCGATGGGCGGACTGGTGCTGGCCGCTTTGATCGCGCGGGCTCCGGACGTCTGGAATCGAGTGCGACAGAATTCCCAGTCGCGGGCGGTCATGCTGGGCACGCCGCTGGACGGTTCCTGGAGCATCGTGTCGCTGCTGCTGGGCCGGGACGACCTGCTGGGCAAGCTGGCACTGCTGGACTTCAAGCACTCGCAGGAAGAGCTGCGCGACATTATCTCGCAGTTCCCCGGTGTGCTGGAACTGCTGCCAACCGGAAACGGCACAGACTCTGGCGATGAACATTCGTGTTTCAGTGCCAGTCGCTGGGAGGGCTGGCAGCGCGACCTGAACGACAAACCTGCGAACGCGTCGGCGTTTCCGATTCCGCAAGCAAGTGACCTGCAGAAGGCCGCACGCACGCTGACCACTCTGAAACAGATCGACTGGTCGACCGAGCCTGTGGTGTATGTCAGTGGGCTCAGCGACGAGACGCCGATCGGCGTTCGCGTGACTCCCCGGCAGGGCAGCCACACCGGCGAGTTTCAGCTTCTTACAACGTCACAAGGTGACGGCCGCGTTCCGTGGGACATCGCCGCACTGAATCAGATGCCGCGTTATTTTCTGGATGCGGAACACGGCAGCCTGGCGAGCCACCGGCCGGCGTTTTCCGCAATTCGCGACCTGCTGCAGAACGGTGCCTCCAGCGATCTGCCTCAACGCAAACCGGTCGGGCGCGGCGGCGCTGCGATCACGACCGCACGCACGGTTCCGGCCAATGCGGCGATCTGGCTGTTTCCGACGCAGCGGTCGCTGGTGTTCTCCGGACTGGGGTCGCGCCTCCAGACAGGGCCGCGCGAGCAGGCGTCCGTTTCGTCGCGCATCAAAGTCAGCGTCGTGCATGGCGATCTCGCGTTTGCCCGGCATCCGGTCGCCGTGGGCCATTACCGTGGCGATCCGCTGTGTGGTCCCGAACTGCGGCTCGATGAGGCGTTCAACGGTGCGTTGTCGCGGCGACAGGCACTGGGCTTGTACGCCGGTGAGTTACGTTCGAGCGAAATCTGCCTGTCGCCGGATCCGGATCGGCGACCGCGTGGAGTCGTCGTCGTCGGGCTGGGAGAAGCCGGCGCGCTCACCGGCAACCGACTCGAACAAACATTCATCAGGGCCATGCAGGAGTACGCGCTGGTCGTTGCCGAACAGCGTGACGATCGGTTCGACGATAACGCCAATCGCCGTCGCGCCGTGCGCGTCAGTTCGTTGTTGATCGGCACCGGGGCCGACAGTCTGAGCGTTGAGGAGTCGCTCGAAGCGATTTTGCGTGGCGTCAAACAAGCTGCTGAACAGCTCAGGAAACTGAATTCTGAAGCCGTTCCGGGTTCCTCATCGGTGGAGATCGACGAGATCGAACTGATCGATATGTACCATGACCGCGCGGTTCTGGCCGCGCGGCATCTGTCGAGGCTGCTGGACACCGAGGATCACGGTACACCGGGCAGTTTGGGCTCGACGTTCGAATTCAATGGCAAGCTGAAGAGTCGCGGGGGAAATCAGCGCCGGCTGGCGACTCGTGAACCGGGCGGCTGGTGGCACCGCCTGCAGATCACGCGGGACGATCCGGACGGCGGGGACGCGGTCGAAGAAACGCTGCGGTTTGTGTCGCTGACACGGCGGGCACGTGCCGAAGTGCGACCGTTACGGACGGACCCGCGGCTGGATGATGCGCTGGTCTCGGCCGCCACCCGGTCCGTCACGATGCGGAAGGAGTTCTGTTACACGCTGTTTCAGCGGATGCTGCCCAACGCGCTCAAGGAAGCGTCGGACTGGGGCGACAATCTGCAACTGATTCTCGACGACGCGGCGGCGGCGATTCCCTGGGAGTTGATGCTGGATCGCCGCAGTCAAAGCACAGAGCCGCCGGCCGTGGCTTCCGGCCTGATTCGGCAGCTTCGTACGGGACGGTTTCGCGAACGTCCCGTTGACTCCCTGGCACGCAACGCCTGCGTCATTGGTGATCCCGTCGGGCCGGATCAGCAGCCGATCGAGGGCTTTGTGGCGTTGCCAGGGGCGGTGACAGAATGTGAAAGGGTGATCGAGCGGCTGCAGAGGAACAATTACAAGGTCGAGGCCGCTGTGCGCAGCGAAATGCTCGACATCATGAACACGCTGCACCGCTGTGATTACCGCATTCTGCATCTGGCCGGACACGGCGTTCACGAACTATCAGTGACGCTGTCCGAAGGCGATCAGACGCAAGATGACGGAGAAAAAAATACGAGAGAGGACAGGAATCGCCGGTCTGATCCGCATCAAAAGAACCAGCGAAAGCGGATCAGTGGAATGGTGATCGGGCCGGGCGTGACGCTCAGTCCCAGCGAAGCAGAGCACATGCTGGTCGTGCCCGATCTGGTGTTTATCAACTGCTGCGAATTGGGGCGCACTAAGGGAGCGATCCACTGGCCAGACTTCGCGGCGAACATCGCGGGACAGTTCATACGAATGGGGGCGCGGTGCGTCGTGGCGGCTGGCTGGGAAGTGGAAGACAGGGCGGCCGTCACGTTTGCCGATGAATTTTATCGGGCCATTCTGTCCGGAGAGACGTTCGGACGATCCGTCATACGAGCCCGGCGGCTGACGTGGCAAAGTCATCCGCAGGTCAATACGTGGGGAGCCTATCAATGTTATGGCGATCCAGGCTGGCGGCTGGAGCAACCACGCGACAGTTACGGAGACGGTGACGACGGCCACTCGCACTGGGTCAGTCCAGACGAAGCCAGCCTCGAATTGCAGAACCTGTCGAGCATGGCGGCAGCTTCGAGCGTGTCCGACACACCGGGGTTGAAGTCGAGACTCGAACAGATCGAGCAGCGTCTTGAAAAACAGTGGAAGAACGACCCGCAGTTCCTGTCCTTGCTGGGGCTTGCGTGGTCGGACCTTGGGGAATACCGCAAGGCGCTGAAATACCTTGAGCCGTGTGTGAAGATCAAAGGGCGAAGTTGTCCGGAAGACCTGATCCGGTTGTGCGAATGCCGCAACCGGTTGGCGATTTCACACTTCAACAGCGACGTCACCGCCTCCGCGTCGAGCAATTCGTCAGGGACGCCTCCGTGGGCCGAACTTCTCGATCAGAGCGAGGAAGCACTGGCTGGACAGTTGAAAGTGTCAATGAGTTTCGACCTGCTGATGGCTCGCCGCAATCCGCACGTCCGGCGCGCGATGTTGCTGAAGAATCACACCAAACGCTGCAGTGAACTGGAATCGGCAATTTATTTCTGCGCCCACGCAATCGAGCATGCCCGGCAAGTCCGACTGTCGGACGACGAGACGGAAATCGACGACTCATGGGACTGGGAGACGACCCGCTGGCCGCACAACACACTGTTGACGCTGCGGGCACTGTTGAGCCTGCTGAAGGGAGCCCTGGACCCCGCATGGTTGAAGCAAGACTCCAAAGAGAAGTGGCACTGGCGACGACGTCGACATCAGAAATTGAAGTGGGATCCCGAAATGACACTGGAAGTCGCGGCAGATTTTGATGTGTCGCAGGCTCTGGCATGGTGCGACGAGTCGGAACTCCTGGCACGGCAGATAGCAGCGCGTGACCCAGGTTTCTGGCTCAGTTCCTGGCGGGGCGCATGCCCGCTGTTGCGGCTGTTGCTTGAGCTGGTCAATGACTTGAGCCCGGCGTCGGCAGCCAGCGGATCTCGCTCGCCGCTGCTCAGCGACAAGCGAGTCACAGAACTTCTCGATGCGATGCGTGACGGCTACGACGCGGCGGCGCGGCAGGGAGCGACGCCGCGAGAGCGGGACGTGCTGGTTCAGCACCTTGAATTCGTCGCGAGGATCCTGCATCTAGCGAGCGAAAAACTGAAAAAAATGCCAGACGTCGCTACGTGCGCCAGCAGTGCCGCCACGCGAATCGAAGACATTGCTCGCTCACTGAGCCAGTCGTTCCGCAACCTTCAGCGCTGAGACTTTCTGGCTGTCGCGCGCGGGTTTCCTTTTGTGTCCCATCCCGGCGTACTGCCCGTCTCCCGCCGCGGTGCGCCGGCTGCGCGTTCTCAATCTGAGCTGCATCGGGACGGTCAGAAAAAAATGCAATCGGCCGGTTAATCGTTCGTCTCCTCTGCGGTCGTGTGCCTCATGGTGAACCCAGAGCAGAGGAAAGACACATGACGACGGACGAGCTTCGAGCGGAATACGAGCGGTTACGTGAAGAAGGGACGCGTCTGGCCGGCGGTCTGACCGATCTGGCCCAGCGAGCGACGGTGTATCACAGCGTGTATCGCGAGTCCGGCGGAAATCACGTGTTTCCACTGATTGCTGCTCACGGAGCGTTGTGGGCTGGCGGCTGGTTCAAGTTCGGGTTCCGACTGGCTCGCGGCCTGGCCTGGCAGAACCCTCTCAACGTCGCAAAGCGGCAACGAAAGATGGAAGCGCTCGGCGAATTCGCGGACGCCTTTCGAGAGATCAACCGCCGCGTCTGCATCGATACGTATGCCAACTTTCACTTCACACGTCTGCACGGGACCGAACCGGAGGCATCGGCGATTCTTCCGGCTGTGTTACTCGAAGCAGTCAACCGAGTTCACGTTGCCAATTCCTGCGACTGCCCGCTGACGGACGCACAGAAGCGGGAGATCTTTCAGGCTCACTTCCTCTACGAGCAGGAGCACATTGTCGGGCCGATCATCGAGCAGGCTGCTGCACAATTCGACTGGCCGTTGCTGAAACTGATCGCCATGCGACCGATCGTGTCCTTCGCGTACCTCCCGCGGCCGCTGTGGTTCCGCAACTTTGCGTCGCGTGACGAACGGATCGCAAACGGGCTGAAGGCGTTCGATATGGCGGCACAGGTTGGATGGCCACGCGTGGAATCAGCTCTGCGAGAATACGGCCTGCTGCCCGAACGATTCTTCCAGACCAGCCTGCTGTTTCAACCGGCAGCCGCCTGAGACGCTCACCCAGCCGACAAACCGTCACTTTGAAACAGCCGCAAGGAAGGCCGATGCTGGGAATTTCCTTGACGTCGTGAGTGCCGCGGTTCCAGGGCACCTGGCCGGGGAGTGTCGTTGAGGTGGCCGGCGAGGTCCAAGAAGGCGGAGACGTTCCAGGTCGTGCCGCTATCAAGCTGCCCGTGGCGGCCGACGTCGGTCCAGTCACAGAAGCGTTTGGACCAGAGTTCGAAGCGGGGAAGCAGGCAGTAGATGTGCGGCACTCCGAACGTCTCCTGGATGAACTCGGTGTGCGCTGGCCACACGTCGTGCAGGGCGGGCAAGAGGAACGGCGCGACGCCCAGCGGTCGGTACCAGCGCTCGCTTCGCCACTCGCTGCACTCCCGACGCAACTAGCCCAGCGCCACCGCTGTCATGGGAAACGCAGGGAAATAGATGGCGCAATTCTGAGGGAGGAACGGTTAAACGCTCGCAGCTAGTTGACGCAAATCAGCATGCTGATTCCAGTCGATATGCTCAACAGCCCATCCCGAAAAGTGTTGCAGTGAAATCGAATTCTGACGCAGTTTTTGCATTGACTTCCTGAGGTCCTTTCCGTGAAACCAAATCAAGTAATCGGCTCGATCAAAAAATGCGGGATCTGCAAACAGTGAGGAGAAACGCTGGTACTGCTCCAAGAGATCTTCCACTGAGATGCCGCTCGTCTCAGTCCTATAATCGTCTACGAGTTGCTTTGCGTTCGTGAGGCAGTCGTCTACATCGAGATTGGCTGGCAGACTTCCGCTCCCCTCTGTCCATGTCGTGCTAAGTTCTGGCCAGCGATCACCAGGTTTCAGACTGGAAAGCGACCAACGCACTGCCTGGTAGTTCGTCAGTACTTTTGCAGCCGCATCGATCCAGCATCTAATATCAGCTACGCCTGGCGAGTCTCCGTGATTCCAGTTCGGCGCACTCTGGGAAAGTGTGGTCCAGTAGCTGTCGATCAGCGCCGCGTCGAGCAAGTAGTTTTCGATTGCCGCGCGATGCGTTAGGAAAACCGGTCTGCCTGGCAATGGGGAAATCAACGCAACAGCGGCCGGTGGTTCGGCATCGAAGTCCCTATCTCGAAACGCGACATAAGAAGGCGGGGTTGAATAACCTTCCAATCGACCACGAATGAACGAGCGGAGTCCCTGCTTTCCGCCAGACGGAACAATCAGCGTTGTCGGCGGACGTCCACGAAGCAAGCGACTCAGCAACCGATAGTCGAGGCTCGCAGGTTCCCCCTCACAAAAAAGCAGTTTCGTGCCGCCACCAGTTACATTCACTGCGTACCCTCCATCCGATACACGCATTCGGGCGGGACGTTTTGCACAATCGAGTCCGAATGACTCGTAATGATAAACTGGTTATTCCTGCCAAGTTCGGGAAGTGCCCGAATCAGTGCCTGCTGAAGGGGTGGATGCAAATGCAAATCAATTTCGTCAATGAGAATGACTGAGTTGTTAATGTGCCAATTCGCAAAATCGAAAATGAGGGGAAAGATCGCGCGTTCACCTCCAGACATCTCTGAGATTTCATACTGATGCTGGCCGTCGTAGAGAAAGAACCAAGGCTCGCTCAGGACTTCATCGACGTCCGAACGTGGAACTGACCCTTCGAATCGGCGATTCGAAAATACGGTGGCATAGGCTCTTTCAATGTCGGCAAACAAGTCACGCTGACCCGAGCGAAGTTGATACTCGCCTCTTTCAACACGGGAATGAAACTGCATGAAATCGGCCAATCGCCGTCGCAAGAGATTCTCGTCGTAGTGCAGATACCCTCCGTTCGATGAATGATCGTTTGCGTCGTTCGGTGAAGTGATCATTTCGGCTGTCAAGCTGGTCGACGTGCGATGCTCCGTATACCAAAACACCGTTCCAATTCTTTCAAAGACGCCATGCCCTTCTTCGACAAGCTTTACGATCTGCTTCGCGTACTCCCGCCCGCGGAATTGAAAGTACTGCTGCCCAGTTCCTGCGTGGACACGCCCCTCGCGAAGTGTCAACGTGACGGGAGTGTCTTGCGAGGGCGGCGTGATCCCCGAACGGTCTTCAAAGCCAGGAACTTTTTCGAAGTACTCGGCTGTTGCCGTCCGTTCGACATCGGAAAATCCCATTTTCAGAATAATTTCGGATGGGAGATTCCATGACGTACCGGCGAGGCTCAAGTCAAATCCGGGCCACTCAAGATCGTTTGGCTCGTGCAAACGTCGTGTCGCCGTTCCAAGCGTGGCCGCGATTGCCTGGAGAACGGTGGACTTCCCACTCCCGTTTTCACCAACAAGCACGATGAGTGGTCGCGCGAGCCCAGTCTCTCTGTCGATGAAATCGAACTGCTTATCTCGGAATCTTTTAAAGTATTTCAGTCGTATTGATTCGACGTGCATGGCCATGCTCCGAATGCCGTGGGTCACTTGGTTTAATCATATTCGATCTAACACTCTCCGAGAACGTCGCATCGGCGAGACGACTTCGCCGGCGGCTTTCATGGCGGCTCGTTCCTGGTTGAACTCCGGGCTGCGGTAGTAGCTCTTGCCGATCTGCTTGAAATAGTTCTTGATCACATCCTCTGTCATTCCCACGCCGTTGTCGGTCACCCGCAGCCACTACTGGCCGGTCTCCTCGTCGTTGTTCCAGTCCAGCGCGACGCCCGGTTCCGCCTCGCGAACGTCCGGTTCGCAGACCCAGCCGCGGCGGATCAGGTCGCCGTCGCCGAAAGCGCTGGGCTCGCCCTTCTTCTTCATCTTCAGCCGCAGTTGGTGCAGGTTCAGGGCGTTTTGCAGTAGCTCGCGGATGCAGGCCCCGCAGGGACTGGCCTTCAGGTGATCGATTGACGCCTTACGGTCGGCTGAAGGAGCGTCTATTGTCAGGTCATCGAGTCGTTGCCAGAACCGGGACTGGTACATCGCGCCAAGCTGCGCAGGACGCTGTCCGTCAACCATGTATCGCCGCCGTTTCGCCATTGCCGACCCGTTCGACTACGGAGCATCTGTCTGTCACTGTTCGAAATTATCAATTCCATAAAACTACTGTGCAAGTCTGACGATCTGCGGAATGAAGGCGGAGAACACGATCTGTGGTCTCCGCTCTCACGCGGGGCGGCACAGGTTGATTCGTGGTGACGAGCGGTGGCGCTGTTGCTTGCAACCAGTGCGGCGCAGCCGAACGATGCCCGGGTGGTCACGATGATGCCTCCACGGCGTTCGACCGGGCTCAGATCAGCGAATCGGGCGCCGCGGAATCACAAGACTGCCGTTGAATGCGGTATCGACCCACGCGAGAAGACTCGTGGGCGCTTCTGAAGTCGAGGCCGCAACGGGGATGGGGATCAATGCCCGCAGCTTTTCGTCGACGTGGCCGTTCATCGTTCGAGTAACCCGATGTGGAAGGCAGTCGGGTGGCCAATCCGTACCGTATGGGTCAGCCGCGTTGCATACTTTGCTCTTGCAGCTCTGACCGCGGCATCGAATGAGTCGCCAAGGAAGTACTCACCCGAATCCGGCTCAATCGCCACGAAACGGTCCTGATGCTCAGCCTCGAGGTCGTCCCGGAGTTTCTCTTCGTAGAGTGTCTTTGCGCGTTCAATCACCAGTTTCGTCTGCTCAGACACCATGTCATTCTCTCCAAAGCTAAGGATTTCGTCTTTGGACGATACTTCAGTCTTCGCTCCATGTCACTTTCTGCATTCGTACGACGACGGAAAACACAACTCGCCGCGGGGTGGCACAGGTTGATTCGTGGTGACGAGGGGTGGCCCTGTCGCTTGCAGCCAAGGCAGCGCAGTCGAAAGGTGCCCGGCTGGTCGCGATGATGCCTCCACGGCGTTCGACCGGGTTCAGATCGGCGAATCGCGTGCCGCGGGGTTGAGGGCCGGTGGGACTGGACTCCTCAGCGAGGCAGACGTACGTAAAGGCCGTGAACGATCATCGGCGTGTGCGTGACAACGCCCTGCATGGCTGTCGGACCCAGTTCCGCGCCAGTCAAGCCGAGGAGTTCGAGTCGGCGGTCATGGCCTCGAGGTTGTGGCCCGGCGTGGGCGCAGCAGTGGATCGCGCGGCGGGCGGAGGGGACACGAGGTGTGCCGGAACTGCGCGGAGCTTGTTCATGCCTACGAAACCCGACCTTCGATCTTCTGCTTGGGGCAGGCGGGTTCTCGCGGTACAGTGGCGTGTCCCGAATGTTGCTGCCGAACATCCTCTCACCGGATCCCCGTCCCATGGTTTCGATTCAGCTTGGCCCTGAGGCTGAACAGCGACTGCGTGAGCTTGCCAGCAAGCAGGGACTGCAGGCGGACCTTCTGGCCAGAAACCTGCTGGAGCGTTGTCTTGTCTCTGAGGAGACGAGAGACGCCCGGAATGCACCATGTCTTCCTGCGGGAGAAGCTGACCTGTTGCAGGCAATCAACCGAGGCCTGCCTGCGGAAACATGGGAGCGATATCACAAGCTGATGGAATGCCGCCAGGACGAGACACTCGCGCCCGAGGAGTATGCAGAACTCGTCGCACTGACCGATATCGTTGAGCAGGCCCATGCCGCTCGAATGACGTGCGTTGCTGAGCTGGCCCGGATGCGAGGAGTGTCGATCGATGACCTCATGACCGAACTCGGGATCGGGCCGCCGGCAAATGCCTGACCGCTTGCCGGAAGATGTCCGTCAATCGGTGCTGCAGCGAGCGGGTCACTGCTGCGAGTATTGCCTCGCACAGAGCACGTACAGTTCCGATCCGCTGACAGTAGAACACATCCAGCCGCGAAGCGCTGGCGGATCGAATGAACCGGACAACCTCGCTGCCGCGTGCCAGGGATGCAATAACATCAAATTCACAGCGACTGAGGCAGTTGATCCTGTCACGGGAGAAACCGTGCCGATGTTTCATCCACGAGTGCACGTCTGGGCGGACCATTTTTCATGGACCGACGATGGGTCCATCGTCATCGGTCGCACACCGATTGGCCGGGCTACGGTCGAACGACTGCGACTCAACCGACCTGGTGTCGTCAATCTCCGGCAGGTCCTTGTGGCGATCGGGCGGCATCCACCGGTCCAAATCGAATAGAAGCCCGGCTTTTCGCGAATGCCGGGCTTTTGAAGACTAAGGCATCCTTTTTGGCCGCGAGGTGGCACAGGTTGATTCGTGGTGACGAGGGGTGGCCCTGTGGGATGCTTCAGGTTGCGCGGACAGTTTCGACCGGCAGCTGCCTGAGACGCTCGGTGCTGACGCCTCTATGCGATCTTCAACACCTGGCGAACACGTCGCAGTTGCTGACGCAGGCCGGGGTCCTCATCGATCAGACTGGCGACGCGCGAGCAGGCATGCAGAACGGTGCTGTGGCTGCGACCGCCAAAACTGGCACCGATCTGCTTATAGCGCTCGCCAGTCAATTCGCGCGCCAGAAACATCGCGCATTGTCGTGGCAGGACGATTGAATGATCGCGTGCCGCCGATCTCATGTCACCCAGACGCACTCCGAATTGCCGGGCGACCGCTTTGGCAACATCGTCGACTGAAACGTCGCGTGGCTGAAGTTCGTGTTTGAGAAATCTGCGTCCGAATGCCGCGTCTGGAAACACCTGCTGTTGCCTCGCCTGATCATCGAATCGCAGCAGCACTCCCAGCAGTTCGCGCGGAGAAACCGCCAGCTCGCGGGCAAACAGCCGAATGACCGGCATGGGTAGCGCCACCTGCAGGTGAGTGCAGAAATGCTGCAGGAGTTTCTCGCGAGAACCCGGCCCGGGAAGACGCATCGCCGCGCTGACACCGCCTCGCAATCGATTTGCCAGCTTCGGGATGAAGCCCTTCAAATCACCGGGTGCGCTGACCGAATTACAGACGGCGGTTGTCCCGGTTCGGGCTGCCTCGTCGAGCAACGCGGCCAGCCGGTGCTGGGCGGAATCGTGACGCGCCAGCAACTGCAAATCCTCAAGCACAAATACGCGACCAGCCGTTAGCGGCGCGAGTGCATCTTCCGGCTGACCGGGTGCCACGAGTTCCACGAAATCTGAAGCACCGATGAAGGGCACATCCAGCGCGGCCTTTCGCTTTCCACCCGACTGTGGATGCCGCAGCAATTCGCACAGATGCGTCTTGCCGCAACCGGCCGGTCCGTAGACCAGCACCGGTCCACCGCGTCGATCTGATCCTTCTCCGTCCGGGTGGTGCTGCGTCACGGCCGTCCATGCAAACCGATTCTCGTCGAGTACCAGAAACGGAACCGAACGGCGGGCTGTGCGGCGGGACGAAGATGCGCGGCTCATGATCTGGCTATGTTCTTGACCACGCTGGCGGACTTCAGGGGGCCGGACGTTTGGCCGAGACCTGAAACGTCTCGGTCCTGACGTGTGGGACGTTGGTCGCGGGATCCGATTCGACGACCGACCGCGTGTCCTGAATCGAGAACACTTCCCAGCCGTCGTTTCCCATGTCTGTCAGCGTCTGCGGCAACTGATCCAGTGAGATCTGCGTCGTGTTGTACTGCCATTTCGTGTGGCTGTCCGATTCAGCTCCCGCCGACAGAACGCCGACCAGACTCGACGCGGCCAGCAGGCATGCGGCCGGCAGCAGATACCCATATCGCTTGCTCATCGTACATCTCCGGAAAAAAGACTGCGTGCACACGACAGAATGACGAATTGCCGCCCATTCGCAACCAGCGGAGACGACAACGTTGTTTTCCGTAAACACGGCAACAGGACATTCGCATCCATTCGCGAGGATGTGCGCGTTGAAGTCCGGATCTGGTCTCGAAATACAGGTTTACCTCCCGACTCTGACCTAGATTTTGACAGGCAGTGTTTTCGTCTGGTTCTGGGCCATTACCGGGAGCTGATCATGCGCATATTTGCAGAACAACCACTACGCCGGGGTTCGGTCGCCGTCATGGCGGCGTTCTGTCTGATCATGATTTTCGCGTTTGCGGCGTTCAGCATCGATACGGGATACATCACGATCGTGCATCAGGAACTGCTGAGTGCAGTCGACGCATCCGCTCTCGCAGCCGCTCAGGAGTTGCAGAACGTACCGGCAAGTGGCGTCAGCCAGATCAAGAATGCCGCGATCGAAGTGGCCGCGGCTAACGACGTGAACGGCAACCCTCTGGTTCTCGATCGTCGGAAAGACGTCGAAATCGGTGAATGGGATCCGTCCTCGGGGCAATTCACGCGAGTGAAGGGCAAAAAGATCTCTGAAGCCAACGCCGTGCGCATCACGGGGCGACTCTCGAAACAGCGCGGCAACTCTGTGGCTCTCTTCTTTGCACCCGTGATCGACCACGACAGTATTGATATGAGCGAGTCCGCGATCGCCGTCTATGACTTCGGGATGCCGCGCGACGTTGTCATGGTCATCGATTGCTCGGGATCCATGTCTCAGTTCAATCGAATGACCTACACACGATCGGCAGCCCTGGCCCTGATCGATGAGCTGGGGGCGGATGACCGTCTGTCGCTGGCCGTCTACAGCTACCCCGTCCCGATCGGGCCACTGGCATTTCATGGTCCTGAAATGCCGCTCTTCGCGCGAATTGCTCCTCCGTCGGGAGAGCTGCTGTTTCAGAGACGTGGCGGGAATGGCGGTGGTAACGCAGGAGGGAACGGCGGAGGCGTCGTTGGTGGTAACTTTGGTGGCAACGGCCGTGGAAATGGTGGAGGCAACGTTGGCGGTAACGGCCGAGGTAACGCTGGCGGCAATGTCGGCGGTAACGGCGGAGGCAACGTTGGCGGTAACGGCGGCGGCAATGGCCGTGGAAACGGCGGTGGCAACGCGGGTGGTAATGGCGGCGGCAATGGCCGTGGAAACGGTGGTGGTAATGGCCGCGGCAACGGCGGAGGCAATGGTGGAGGCAATGGTGGAGGCAATGGTGGTGGCGGCACGCGCCTGACCGGTTATCTCGAGCGGCCACTCAGCCGATCCTTCAATCCCGTGAAAAATCGCATTCCTCGACTCGTCCCAGGCGTTTATTCATCACGAACAAACATCGCGGGTGGGCTACGTGTTGCCATTGAAGAGCTGTTGCGGCATACCCGCTCAGGTGTCAATGCCGATGACTACGAGAAATTCATCGTGTTGATGACAGATGGCCTTGCCAACGAGATCGAACCACCGGGAACGACTCCAGTGAATTCGATCTATCACTACGCTTCGGTCGCTGAGCAGAATGACATCATCATTCACGGCATCACGCTCGGTCGAGGTGCCCAGCAGCAGCCGATCCGCGACGCGGCGGAGACCACCGGTGGCGAATTCCACCATGTTGAAGACGGCGATCTGGTCACACTGTTTGAGGTCTACCGAGCGTTGGGTCGCGGCACGGGGGCAAGACTCGTGAGGTGACAGGTTCGTCGCCGCGCAGGATTCGCATTACTCTGATCGCGTACACCAACCGTCCTGGTACGCGAGCGAATCCGTATGGCTGGACTGCAAACGGCTGATCTTCTGGCGCTGGGGCTGTACCTGGTCGGCATCACCGTCCTTGGTGTCTGGGCCGCACGCAAAGTGACGAGCATGGCTGAGTTTGTCATGCCCCGCCGCTTCGGCCGAGTGATGATGCTGATGCACGGCTTTGGCACGAGTACGCATTCGGATCAGGCGGTCAGCGTCGCATCGAAGTGCTATTCGAGCGGACTGGCGGGCATCTGGTACCAGTGGATGTGGCTGTTCGCGACGCCGTTTTTCTGGCTGATCGCTCCAATGATGCGTCGCTTTCGAGCGCTCACAACGGCCGACGTCTTTGAAGCCCGTTACAGCCATTCGGTGGCCGTGCTGTTCTGCGTCTTCGGACTGGCCAAGTTTGTCGTGACCATCGGCAACATGCTGAAAGGGTCGGCCGAAGTTGTCGAAGCCTGCACGGGCTCGGCCGTATCGTCAGAAGCCGCCGTCGTTGTCATGACGCTACTGTTCGTTGTCTACGGCCTGGCGGGTGGACTGCGTGCCGCCATCGTGACCGACTTCGTTCAGGGAATCCTCACAATTCTGTTTTCGTTTCTGCTGCTGCCGTTTGTGCTCGATGCTGTCGGTGGCCTGGCCGGCATGAAGGCCTCATTCGTCGAACTCTCGCCGGACCGCAACATGCTCTCACTGGTGACACCCGGTGACATCGGCGTGTTTTATATTGTGATGATTGCCCTGAACTCATTGCTCAGTGTGACCGTTCAGCCACACAACATGGGCACCTGCGCCGCGGGCCGCACAGAACTTGATGGCGCCGTCGGATTCATGGGAGGAACATTTCTCAAACGCATCTGCACAGTGGCCTGGTGCGTAACCGGCCTGGCGGCGTTTGTGTATTACAAAGGTCAGGTTGAGAATCCGGATCACGTGTACGGCCTGATGGCATCTGAGTTTCTGCCACGGATCATGCCAGGATTACTCGGGCTGTTCCTGGCGGGGTTGCTGGCCACCGTAATGGGGTCATGCGACTCGTTCATGATCGCGGCGTCCGGGCTTGTCACAGAGAACCTCTATCGTCCACTTTTTCCCGGTCGATCCGATCGCCATTACCTGCGGGTTGCCCGCGTTTCCGGACTGGTCGTTGTCGGCCTGGCGATCGCGTACTCTTTATGGCTCAGTGGAGTGATTCAGGGACTGGAACTGCTGTGGAAGCTGAACGCCGTGATGGCCGCCGCTTTCTGGCTGGGCGTTTTCTGGCGCGGCGCCACGACCGCCGGTGCGTGGGCGGCCACGCTGCTGACAGCATTCACCTGGTGGGCGACCGGACTGGAACCGGTTGCTCAATGGCTCAGCTCGGTGCCGCTTACTGACTCACTGGGTGTGGTCGTGCAAAAGAACGGAAGCCTCGCGGTGTCCATTCCCTGGCAAATGGTCTTCTACCTGTCGGCGGGATTTGTGGGAGGCATCGTTGTCAGTTGCGGCACACGTAAGACGGACGCTCGGCAGCTCGACCGTTTCTACTCGTTGCTGCGAACACCAGTGAAACTCGACGAGGTCATCGAAACTCCCTGCACACTGCCCGCCGGTACGCAACCCGGCCCGCGGCACGTGGTATTTCCACAATCAAGTCTGGAACTTCCAATCCCCTCGCGTCGAGCTGTTGCCGGATTCACGGTCGGCTGGCTGCTGGTCGTGCTGATCATCGGCGGTGTCTGGCTGCTGCTGGTTGCATAGTCGACACACTGATCGATGACTTCAGTTGGCAGCGGATGGTGGTTGCGCCACTGCCGTGATGTGTCGGGAATTGTCGTCATCCAGAATCTCGATCGACTCGACGGGCCCCATTGCGGATAGCAGGTTCGTCCACTGGTCTGTCCACAGGACGACACTCGGTCCGGGGTCAATGTGCAAGGCTCGGCCTCTCTTCAGTGACGCCAGCGATTCGGCAGTCCGACTCATCAGGAACCACAACGTAGCCCTTGTTCCGTCGTCCGGCTGCTTT
The DNA here is from genome assembly GCA_963579025.1 of Planctomycetota bacterium. Lineage (GTDB taxonomy): Bacteria > Planctomycetota > Planctomycetia > Planctomycetales > Planctomycetaceae > CAUZFZ01. The sequence goes on from CAUZFZ010000021.1 coordinate 25,668, forward strand.
TCCGTGTACGTACACATGACCTGAAGTCCGAGTTCCTCAGCGAGGCCGCGACAGACAGGTCGGAGGTCGAGATGCCGATTTGTAATGTGCATCGCGAGAATGCCGTCGGCCTTCAGGTGCTTCAAATAGAGGGCGCCACATTCGCGTGTCAGCAGGTGTGCGGGAACGGCGTCTCCTGAGAAGGCGTCCAGGACCAGGACGTCAAAGCTCTGTGGAGACTCGCGCTCCAGTGCAATGCGACCGTCAGCGGTGACCACTTCACAGTCGCCCCTGGATTCTGACAAATAAGTAAAGTACTCGTTCGCCATATCAACGACGTCCGGGTTGATCTCGTAGAGTCGCCACTTTTCGCCCGGCTGTGCATAGACCGCCAGTGTGCCAGCGCCCAGGCCGATGACTCCGATGCGACGTGGCGTATCCACCCGGTGCTGACGCAGAACCAGACCGGCGCCGGAGTCGTAGCCGTAGTAGGTTGTTGGTTGCCGTCGACGTGTGGCATCGCGGAACTGATGTCCGTGCCGAATCTGGCCATGTTTCATCACGTAGGCGTCCTGGAAGCCTTCGACTCGCAGGACACCATAGAAGTTCCGCGCCACCGCTACAGTCTTCTCGGTCAGAACGCTGGACTGCATATAAAGTGCGCCCGTCAGGATGACCATTCCCGCACCGGCCACCAGCCACGCCGGACCGCGTTGCGAGCCGCGAAACGGCGATGTCTCGTCGCGGTAAAGTACGACCAGGACGAGCGCGCAGGTGGCCACAATTGCTACGGGAAGTTCAGCGAGCGTGTGGAAGACGAGTGGCGCAACAAGTCCGACAAACAGGCCTCCGATGGCGCCGCCAAACGACATCGACAGGTAAAACGTCGTGAGGTATTTCGGATGCGGCTTGAGTTGGACGAGTTCTCCATGACAGACCATGCAGCAGCAGAACAACAGGCCAAAGTAGATCGCCGCCTGCGGAGTGATCGCCGTAACGGTGTTAAGTAGAAGCGCCGCATCCCACAACAGGAGGCATGTCCCCACGACACACAGCAACAGAGCGGGCAGAAATATCTTCCGCGAGTACCAGCGGTCACTATCAAAGCACAGAATGAACGAGAGCAAGTAGAGCGACAGCGGCAGCACCCACAGAAACGGGACGACAGCGATGTCGGTGCAGACTTGATTCGTTGTGGCCAGCAGCATGGTGGACGGCACGGCCGCCAGTACGCACCAGAGCAACATGTCAGCGCCTGTGGGGCTTGTGGCGGATCGATCGAACTCTTTCGACGCCGCGTCGGCCGTGTTGTCTTCGTGGATCACATCAGCGGAACTGGGACGCAGCACGACGACGATCCCGCAAATTCCACAGCACACGGCGAAGCCCGCGAAACTCCATGACCAGAACAAACCCTGTGTCCCAATGGCAAACAGGGGCTCGAAAACAAACGGATACGAAATCAGAGCCAGTAGTGAACCGGCATTCGAAAGCGCATACAGCCGATAGGGGACCTTGCCCGGTACGGCTTTCAGGAACCAGCTCTGCAACAACGGTCCCGTCGAGGACAGCACGAAGTAGGGCAATCCGACCGTCGCTCCCAGCAGCAGCAGAATGGCAGCAACAGGACTGCCGTTCGAGTCGGGTTTCCAGCTTTCATCGGGGGTGATCGGCAGACAGCAGACGGCGGCAATCAGTAGTCCCGCGTGCAGCAGTCCCTGGGCGCGGCCACTTAATCGTGAGGCCAGCAGATGGGCGTAGACATAGCCTCCCGACAGAACAACCTGGAAGAACAACATGCAGGTCGTCCAGACGGCAGGACTGCCGCCGAACCATGGCAGAATCGTCTTGCTGATGAGCGGCTGTACTTGAAACAACAGGAACGCACTCAGGAACACGGTCAGGAGAAAGAGGGCCTGGATGAAAAGGCGTCGGGCCGATGGCATCTGCGGATTTCTCGTTGAGGAACAATGTCTGGAGCGGGAGCCTGAACGGCCACACAATCGTTCCAATGCGAGTCTCGTGCCAATCCTTAGGTGGGTCGTTCGGAGTTGGTCCGTCCTGTCGCCGTCAAGGCACCGGTTTGCCGCTCTGTAGGGGTATGATCCGGTCGTTTGACTTGAATGGGACCTCTGAGTGCACGGTTTTGGTCGCCCAGCCGACCGACGTGACAAATCGCGGCAACCGTCGCGATCAGTCAAATCAGAAAGCCGTAGAAGAACGAACCTGCGTTCCACTGGCGCATCCACCGACCCGAAACGTGTTGCTGATTTGTGACACGCTGATCAACGCTATGAACATCCGGCGGCTACGAAGCTGGCTGCGCATTCAAGCCACGATCATTTCCCACCGACCCGAGAACCATTGAAGTATTCAAGCGGGAACGCCATCGAGGTTGTCCCGGTGAGTCCACGGCTTTGCCGCAGAATCGCCGCGTCCAACGCTGAACGATGCGTTCACACACCCTTGGACAGTCGGCCAATTGGCGTGCGACCTAACCCCAGTGGATTAGGAACTCGTGAGGCTCCGCCGAGCCGAGTTCTAATCTTTTGTTCGAGAAGCCCGGGTGTTGTGCTCGGGCTTTGTTTTGTTGCGCGGTGTGAGGATTGTTTGTGAAATGACCGCTGCAACGCTGTGGGGCAGCCCGATCTGTGTCGTGTCGCCGTGTTGCGGACGGTATTGGGTGGGTTCGGCGCGGACCAGGGGCGGGCTCGCTGTCGGTGGGTTTCAGAAACGAGTGAACTGATTCACGGGGCTGGGTTTCAGCGGTGTGTCAGTGGCGGTGGGCGGATGCGGTGGAAACTCTGGAAGATCAGTCTGCCTCCGCAGATCGGGCAGCGTGGTCCGTCGTCTGCGGTCGGGCGCAGAGCCGGGACCGACCAGTCTTCCAGTTCCAGTTCCAGATCCAGATCCGGTTCGACCTCCCGCAGCGATTGGAGGATCGCGGCACGCAGATGATCGAGGTCGATGTTTGAGCGGCGGCTAAGAAAGCCGTAGTGCCGGATCTTCAGCGACCAACTCGTGACACCGCCACACACGCTCACTACGATCATCCTGCCGCGAAGTCGGGCGTTTTGGCAATGGACAATTTCTGGTCGCGGCCGGGTGATTGCGATCGTTCGGCGGCTCAGTCTGGTAAGGAACTTCTCGGGGCGGTACCTAATGGCCACTGTTGCACGAAACGGTCGTGGAGTGCAGATCCTGGGGGTCTCGCTGGCGTTGTTAAACCTGGCATTGTGGTTTTGCGTACCGGCAATCCGCGCGTACATTGACGAAATGACTGGCCGATGGTCAAACGCCCACAATCCCCTGATTGTGAGCGGAGTGCAAGAGTTGCTTGTCTACTTCGACCCCTGGCTCGCCCGTGGAGTCTTCCCGGTCATCTACACACTCGGGTTCGCGGCGATCCCATTCCTCAAGAAGGCGAGCGGGGTCCAAACAGGCTCACGGCCAGGCCGAGCGTACTCGGTTGTCCTTTCACTCCTCCTGATTGGCTTGGAGATGGTCTGGCTTGTCTTGATCGCGGTGGGTGTCTTGCTTCGCGGTCCGAACTGGAACATCTTCTGGCTTGGGGAACCTTGGGATCTGCAAAAAGTTGTACCACTAAACATGGTCGATCTGTCCGATTACTTCTGGCTGAGGTGGATGGGTCGTCCGATGGACAGTATGCCCTGGGCATTGCGGGAACTCCCAGGCTTGGTGCTTGTCGGTAGCTACCTACTGGCTGGAAGTATCATCGCCTATGGCCTATTCCGGGCAGGGCAGCGCCTGACGCCCTACTGGCGCTGGGCCGTTCTGGTGCTGTTAGTACAGTTCGCGGCCCTGGTGCCGATCAAAATGGTCATGCGCTGGGCATTCAACCTCAGGTACTGGATCTACATTCCGGAGTGTTTCTGTAATGTATAGCTCCGTTGGTGCGCGAAGCATCGCCGAACCAGGCGCTGCACCAGACCGGGGCCCCGTACTGGTTTCACGCGGCATCCCGGTGTTACGGGCGGCCCCGGCAGGTGAGCCTGGTCGTCAGGTGCCGACGAGTCCGTTTGTCTTTCGGCCATCTCCGCAGACTCAAACGCATCAATACTAATGACCTCTCACGAATTCACTCTCGAATATGAATTGTGTCGCGACGATCTGATCGCCTACAACGGATTCAATTGGGCATCCTGGATGCTCAGAGATTGGATCCTCTACCCGGTGGCAGGGATCATCGGGGCAGGCATTGGACTCGCTGTGATTGTTGCGTTCTACTTGATTGCCGTGCTGGTTGAGGCGCAATGGGATGCTGTACTAAACGTTTTCTTTCCATTCGGTGCAACCGTTGGTCTCGTTTTGGCAATCGTCAAGGTAAGGCAGACTGAAAAAGACGACCTGCTAGTTCGTCTAGCTGTTATGGTCACGAAGGATTCGAGAGATGACGTCCTCTCCGCAGAAGAGGAATCGAGACTCGGCAAGAGAACGGTATCGGCAACATCACATGGAATTGAGATCACGGGCCCGGCCGGAACAACCACCAGGACATGGGAATCTATAAGGAATGTTACGGCCACGGATTCTCACGTTTTCATCATCTCCGATGTTGGGATGATCATTCCACGGCGTTCGTTTGCCAACGACACGATGTATTCTGAATTCATCCAATGTGTCCGTAGTTGGATCCGCCAATCCTAATCGGCAGTACAGATCGCCCTCGGTCGCCAGGCAGAGGCAACTAACAAGGCGTGCGGCAGTTGAGAATTCACCAACGCCCCCGACTTTACGTCGGGGGTTCTCGCGTCTTTGTACTACCGATTGCGTAGTGCAGAAACGCGAGAACCCCTGAGATAAACTCAGGGGCGGTAAATCTGCCGCACGCCTCATCACTCGTTACTGCCACGATCGAAGCGGAACGAATACAGGTCGGTGTCCTGGAGCGCGAAACGAATTTGGATGGCCTCCGACTCGCGTCCGGACACTTCTGGCGATTTCTTCCAACTCACTTCATGACGCAAGGAGTCGCCGGTGACCGCTTTGCAGTCGCTCAATGCGAACCCGGGAATCACGTTGCCGTCCGAGTCGAGCAGTTCGGCCTTCAACCAACCATCGTCCGCGCAGGCCGCGTTGACGAATAGACGATCGCCCTCGATCTGCATCGGTCGAGTCGTCACCGTCCCGGTTTGCTCACGGGTGGCACGCAGTGATGCGAAACCATCCAGTCGCAGCGTCGCCAGACCGACTCCCAGCGTGTGATACGGCCTGGTCATGGGCAGCACCTTCGTGCAGTGCCCCATGCTGGCGCCCAGGTAATACAGCCGAATTTCATCATCCACGACGAGCATCGTGTTGGCACCGTAAACCATGCCCGAGTCCCATTCGCCGAACCTCCCGATGGATAAGGCCCGGCGAGGAAAATCGACGTCGGTCCATGTCTTCAGATCCCGACTGACTTTCATGGGCATGTCGAGCGGACCTTCGCGGTTACCGATCACCGGCCACAGGTTGTACAGAGCAACCACAACGCCTTCGTAAGGGATGGCCGTTACCGCGTAGACCTCGCTGTGAAACTCACTCAGCCGCGTCACGCCCGGCAACAGACTTCCGAACGCTCGGCATGCTCCCTCGCCCACAAGCGCGTCCTCTCGCCGCCCGGCCAGAAACGGAAACGTCGCGGTGATCGGGTCGTTGAGTTCTTTCAGTGTCGCCGCTGCAAAACTGCGACGCACAAAACCGTCGTGGTCACGCATGTACTTCGGGAAGAACAGATACCGACCGAAACCCTGGCTCGGATCGCTGATCAGCGCCACGACGTCGCCATGGGCGGGACGCACGGATTGCGGCTGACTCCACCTGATGCCGTCGCTCGATCGACTGACCCCATAGGTCTTGTCGTGCTGATAGAACAAAGATTGAAACCGCCGCTGAGGATCGGCGGCCTGCGGGTCGTGCTGCACGTTGTTGCCTGGCTTCTTCCAGATCGCGATCTGGCCGTCGAAGCCCAGCAGATTGTGCTGCTTAAACTCGCCCCAGGCAGATTCGGCGATGTCCGGTCGTTCCCAGTGAACACCGTCCGCGGACACGGCGTATCCCTTCAGGGAATGCCTCGGACCGCAGCGGTACCACATCTTGAAGCAGCGTTCCTGGGCGTCGTAGATCACGGTGGACATGAACGGATCGGCCCAGCCCTCTTCCCACGGCACCTGTGCCTGAAAGACTGGATTGCGTTCATGCTTCCTGAATGCATGCAGTCGCCGCGACAGACCAGACATCTCTGCGATCGCAAAGTCGTCGATGAAGAGCTGCGTGTCGCGGCCATTAATGATGACGCCGTCTTTCAGCTCGGTTGGCGGACGATACACCGGATTCTGTTTTCGCGCCGGACGATCTGACGCGGTGCGTCTCCACTGATCCAGACTGATCAGGCCATCCGTCGGAGAACCGTTCAGGATGCCAGTCGCCGTACGGGCCGCAGTGCGAACACCCGTATCGGGGTCACCAAACAGTTCGCCGAGTTTCGATTGCGCCCGCTTCGCACCGACACGTCCCAGCGCGTCGCATGCCTTCTCACGCACATCCGCATCTGCATGACCCAGAGCCGCTTCCAGCACGTCGAGAGCGGCACGTTGCGTCTCCCGTTCCGTATCGGTTGCCGGACTCGAAACTCGTAAGGCCAGCAGATCGAACCCGCGCGGGTGTTTTGCAACGCCCTTCAGCTCGGCGACGTGAGCGGTCGACCTCAACGCATACACCGCGGATGCACGCACGCTGGCGAATGGACTTTCCAAAGCCGCGGTCAGCAACGGAACTCCTTCGAGCGATCGCATTCGTCCGAGCAGTCCGCAGACCGTCAGTCGCGCCTGCTCGGACCCCGTCCGCATCGATAGTTCAAGATGCCCGATATCGAACGACTGTCCGACACGCCACAACACGAGTGCCGCACTCGGCCGTTGATCGGGCGTCCCGTTGGTGACTGCACTTTGAAGGCCAGCGATGACCGGTTCCAGATGCGTCAGGCGTTCCAATGCCATGCCGGCCGAGCCCGCTCGCACAACATCAGCACTTCCCAGATCGCCGATCAGACCACGCACACCTTGCTGCAGCGTCTGACTGACCGGCCAGTCAGGATGCAGTCGCAGGACTTCCGCGGCAGCCAGCCGAGTCATCGCGTCAGTACTTGCCAGGCCGTCGGATGCCAGTTGCTGTGCGATATCGTCAATGCTCTTGTCCGGCGTCAGGTGAGTCAGCAGTGTCTTTCGCACGAGCCGATCCGGATCATCCAGCACCGGCCGCAGTGCTGCTCGGTCATCAATCCGCCGCAGTGCAGCGGAGTCCTTTGCCAGTTCACGCACCACCGACTGACGTACGGTCGCATCCGGACTTTCGAGGAAACGGTCGATCAGCTCGTGCCGTTGCCTGGTCTGCAGGCGGGACATGTCCAGCCGCGCAAAGCCACGGCGTCGCGCCAGTGCGTTGCCAGAATCGATGTCCTTGAGACATCCGGCCGCAAACACATCCTGCGGGTCCAGCTTCGGGGCCGCGACGTCCGGCAGTTTTTCGCCGACCAGGTTGCAGGCCAGCAGATAAAAATCGTCGCCGTTGTCATTGCCCGTGTAGACGCCGACCCACGCCGTGTGGCCATCTGGCGTCAGGGCGAGTGACGGTCGCCCTCCGGATACCGCCAGAGTATGCGTCGACAGTTCGTGGTTCGCCTCGAACACAGTCAGCTCAACAGATCCGACATGACCGCCGTAGTCCTTGCTGACGTACGTCGGTCCTGCTCCCAGTTCCCACGCGATCGCCACGCGATCGTTCGCCACGGCGATGTCTGTCCGCCCGGCATGACGTCCTGACGCAGCCAGTGCAATAACAGTCGACGTCCACTTGCCATTTGCAGTCAGTCGCGCGTGACTCACGTTCCGGATCGATCCTGACGTCGCGCCCGCTGTAAACGACACGTGCAGTCGATCGTCTTCATCAGCGACAGCGGAGATGTTTCGACAAACGCCCGCACTCGTAATCGTGACAAGTTGCCAGCTCCCGTCTGTCCCGCGAGTCGCGCACCTGGGTCCACCATTCTGCGGGCAGAACACGACCTGCAACTGGCCGTCACGGGATACGACCAGATCAAAGTACCCGGGGGCGACTCCACTCAGTTGCTCGGGACGAGTGACGTTCCACTGACCTGCGGCAGATCGTTCCCACACCGCGAGACGCGTTCGATCACGCGTCAGACACACAATCACGGGTCGGTCATCGGGCAACAGCCCCAGCGCGACATTGTTGCCTCCGTATGTGACGCCCTGGCCGAACGATTCCAGTCGCCACTGCCCGTCGATCTGATGCCAGTAATCAACTCCGTAAGGCTGACCGCGGAATCGAGCGGCCACGTGCAAACGCCCCTGTCGGTCGTAAGCGAGATCAACCGGCGAGCCAAACGTGCCCCAGCCATCGACGTTCCATGTCGACTCACTGTCGATGGCAGAAAACGTCATCCGTCCGTCGGGAGTCATCACGCCCAACGGCTTGCAGGAGAAATCGCCCGCCGTGAGCGTCCAGGTAAACGCGATCTCACCGGATGGAGACACGGCAAAGCAACTTCGCTCACCCGCCAGAGGACGCTCGCCGTCAACCTGCACATCAACACGTCGCGTCGGTAACTCCCACGCGACAGCACTTGCCGCTGAGATTGAACACGAGCAGGCGGCCAGCACTCTGACGATCCGAAGACTCATACCACGCTACCTTTTGTTTGTGGATTGCTGCATGCGGTCATTCCTGAGTGGGCTATGGTAGCCTTCCGACCCGCCTGGCGTGATCTGTGGCACTCGCCGGATCAGGAAACGATTCAGAAACAATTTGCCCAAACGAATACCTGAAGCTCTCACACACAGAGGACAACCACATGAAACGAGCGCTCGCCTGTCTGATCACATTGCTCATGGTCACACTGGCCTTGGCCGTGCCCGCCACTGACAGCATTCGACAGCAGCTGAAGGTCGATCAGCAGGAGAACAATCCGTGGACCAGCCTCGACCTGAATAACCGACCCGAGAATTTTCAATTCGCAATCGTGACAGATCGCACGGGCGGGCATCGTCCTGGTGTCTTTCCGAGTGCCTGCCGCAAGCTGAATCTGCTGCAGCCGGAATTCGTGATGTCTGTCGGTGATCTGATCGAGGGCTACACAGAAGATCGCGAGCAGCTGGACAGGGAATGGACCGAGTTCAACGGGTTCGTCGACGGTCTGGAAATGCCGTTCTTCTACGCGGCCGGTAACCACGACATTTCGAACATGGCCATGTTGCCGGTGTGGCAGAATCAGTTTGGTCGTACGTATTACCACTTCATGTATCACGACGTCCTGTTCATGGTCCTGAATTCCGAAGATCCGCCCGGATCAAAGCCCGCGAACATCGGTGACGAGCAGCTTGCCTGGGCCGCTGAAGTATTGGCCGAGAACTCCGACGCGCGCTGGACCGTCGTCTTCATCCACAAGCCAATGTGGCAGTACAAAGACGCAGCCAACTGGTCGAAGGTCGAAGCCATGCTGGGTGATCGCCCGCGGACAATCTTCGCCGGACATCATCACAAGTACGCAGTCCACCGGCAGGGCAAATGGTCGTACTACGCTCTGGCAACGACCGGCGGCGGCAGCAAACTGGAAGGCCCGGCACAGGGTCGTTTCGATCACGTCGTCTGGGTGACCGTCACGCCCGAAGGACCTCGACTGGCCAATCTCTTGCTGGATGGCATCCTGTCGGAAGACCCGATCGCGGAAGCCAACGCTTCCACCGGCGAAAAAGAATGACGTTTGTCGGGGCCATTCGGGGCAGACACATCGGCGGTCGCTGATGTATCCTGCATGATTGTCATAAGCAGCTTCCGACCGAAGCCAGCTCCAGTCCTCAACCCGATCGAAGGATGTCGACCATGTTGACCCTATTCACTGGCGGACAAGGTCGCGATTGCGAAGGGATGACACGACGGAGCTTCGTTCAGGCGGGAACGCTGGGACTGGGTGGCCTGACTCTGCAGTCTCTATTGCAGGCGAAAGCAAACGCCGGCCAGGCGGGAGCCGAACTGGTTAAGGACAAAGCCGTTGTGGTCCTGTTCCTGTCTGGAGGCGCTACGCACGTCGAGACGTTCGATCCGAAGATGAGTGCGCCGGCTGAGTACCGCAGCATGACCGGCGAAGTCGCGACGAAGATACCCGGTGTCACGATCGGCGGCGGCTTCCCGGAAATCGCGACCATGGCCGATCGCATGGCTTTTGTGCGCTCGTTCCGTCACGGCAGTTCAAGCCATGGTCGCGGTCGCGAGCTGGTCCTGAGTGGCGGCAACACCCTGAAGGCCAGCATGGGTTCCATCTACTCAAGACTGGCCGGTCCGACGAATCCGAAGACTGGTCTGCCGAACTATTCACTGGTGACACCTGCTGGCGCGGACGCGAAGTTCCGACAGGGCGATTCGATCGGTAGCGCTGGCCAGGCCGGACTTCTCGGTGGCGCGTACAACCCGTTTGATCCCAGCAAGGGCAGCGAAGTCAAACAGAACATGCGGCTGAACATGCCCGTTGATCGGTTGGATGATCGCCGTGCGCTGCTCGGGCAACTCGACGGTCTGAAGCGGCAACTGGATGCCAGCCCCGGTTATGAAGGCTCGGACAAATTCCAGAAGCAGGCGTTCGACGTCGTGCTTGGAGGAGCGGCCGATGCGTTCGACCTGAAGAAAGAAGATCCCAAACTCGTCGACCGATACAGCACGGAGAAGTTCAAAGATCTCAAAGGCAAAGGGCTGGGACATCAGATGCTGCTGGCCCGCAAGCTGGTTGAAGCCGGCGTTGGATTCGTGAACGTGTCCAGCGGCGGCTGGGACATGCATCGGGGCCTTGTAAAGGCCATGGATACGTACGGCCATTCCGTGGACCACGCGGTCGCAACGTTCCTGACCGATCTTGAAAGCCGTGGTCTGAGTGACAAAGTGCTGCTCATCATCACCGGAGAATTCGGGCGCACGCCGCGGATCAATAAGAACGCCGGACGCGATCACTGGGGCAACCTGTGCACGCTGGCGCTGGCCGGCGGAGGCCTGAAGATGGGCCAGGTTATCGGCGAATCAGACCGCAAAGTCAGCGTGCCGGCGCAAAGCCCGGTCTCGGTACAGGACCTGATGGGTACGGTGGTCAACCTGATGGTCGACGTACCAGCCATGCGTCTGCTGGCGGACATCCCCGTGGAACTGACGCAGTTCATCGGCCAGGGACGACCGATCCCGCAGCTCGTCTGATCGGAGATAAAGTTCCGAGACGGTCATCGTTGTGCAGGCCGGAAAACTCAGGCAATCAGTTCGTATCACTCAGGCGTGACAGTTGCGGACTCTGTGCCAATTGCGATTACGGACGACTCCGTGCGCAGAAACAGCGAACGGCCCGCGATTGCTGGCGTCGCGAGGCAATACTCGCCGATTTCGTTTTCGGCCAGTAATTCAAACTCAGGTCCGGCAGCGACCACAAAGACCGTGCCGGATTCGGCCGTCAGATAAAGCTTCCCGTCTGCCGCCACGGGCGACACTGTAAAGCTTGATGTCGAGCCATTACCGACACGTTCACGGTAGACCGGCGTGCCGGTTTTTGATTCGTAGCAACTCAGCACACCGTAACCAGACAGCGTGTAGAGATACTGCCCCACAACAATTGGTGTCGGGATGTAGGTGCCGTTGCGGGGGCGGGTCCACGCGACGTGTTCGTTCGATTCACCGCCTGCCTGCGGTGAGAGGTCACCCTGAGCATCGACACGGATGGCGTGGATTGGCTGGATCGGACGGTAGCCGCTGGTCACAAAGATCAGCCCGTCGTGCACGAAGGGAGTTGGCACGGTGATGAAAGAATTACCGGACAATCGCCATCGTTCATCGCCAGTGATGGCATCGTAACCCCGCACGAATCGCGACCCATTGGCGATCAGCAGAGGACCGCTCGCACTTTCGTGAATCGTGGGCGTGCCCCATGACGGCAGTTCATCCCGTTCACTCTTCCACAGTTCTTCACCGGTTGCGATGTCATACGCTGCAATGAATGAGCCCTTCTGAATATCGCACTGCACGAAGACTCGGTTGCCATGAATGATCGGTGAGCTGCCGAATCCCCACTGCAGGTCCGGGACATCGAAAGCGCCGCTGTCCAGAAGTCCCAGTTGTTTTGACCAAAGCAGATCGCCGTCCATGCTGTAACAGCACAGGCCGCCGGTATTGTAAAGAGCGACGACGTGCTTGCCGTCGGTGGCTGGCGTGCTGTTGGCGTGACTCGACTTGGTATGCCTGCGCACCGGTGGAATTCCCTCGAACGAAACCCGATGCCAACAAATGCAGCCGGTGGCCGTGTCGAGGCAGTACAGCCGCCACGAATGTTCGTTGTCGTCGTTGGCCGCGTCGCCGGCGCCGTAATTGCCGATTCTAAGACGCGACTCGCCCCCGCTGCTGACGGCCGTCGTGACAAACGTTCGGTCTTTCCACACGACAGGTGCGGAGTTGGCCAGGCCCGGAATCGGCGTTCGCCACCGGATGTTGTTTCCGGAGGCACCATCCCACTTGTCCGGCAACTCCTGACCGTTCGCCACGCCGCGTGCACTCGGACCTCGAAAGGATGGCCAGGTATCCGATGCAATGCTATCTCGATCATCTGCCAGGCCAGACTGCAGACCGTGCATGAACAACGCGACCACGACAGCAAACAGCAGCAGCAGTGTTCGTACTGAGTTCGGCATGATCGATGACTCCGCGTCACTCGTGGTCTATTCCGGCAGCGGCACGATGGGAGATTCCCAACCGGCCAGGTCCTGAGGTTTCGTTCCCGCTTTGCGACGGCCGCGACCTCGGCGCCACGTCGCGTTGTAAGGACCAACGAAGCTGACATCGGCGTCCTCTGCGATCGCGTCTTCCAGGCTCACAGCCCAGAAGCAGGCGTTTATCAGCATGCGTCGATACCCCTCATTCTCGATGTCGTTTGATGCGCCGTATGTGCTGGTGAAGACGCGCCCGGAGTTTCCATCGTCGCCTTCGTAACTGCGAATCCATGCTCCCGGTACGGGCTTACGAGTCGTATCAACCTCGGAATCTTGCTCCATGCCCTGCAGTGGTTGGGCCATCGCGAGAATTTCACTTGGCTGCAGCGGGTTGGCGTTGTAGCCGCCGCACTGAGCCCACATGTCTTTGACACCGCGCAGAATCGGATGGCTCGCCTTCTCCGGTACGATATCCAGACGCGTGCTGGAGCGATGATTGCCTCCGTAATGGCCGGCCCATTTTTCTCCCAGCACCTGACGGCCGAAGCCGTCCTTGTAGTCGGCTCCCCGGAAGCTGTTCGAGTATTTGGCGAATCGGCTGTCTCCCGGGATTTTGAATCCGTGCGTGGCTGTCCGCAGACCGACAATTGGACCACCACGAATAAGGTAATTGACAAAGTGCTCCATTTGCTCCGGCGGCCAGTTCTGGAAGCGGGTAAACACCACCATCAGGTCGGCAATCTCCAAGGCTTCCATCCCGGGCACGTTCGACTGTCCCGGCTTAATCACACCACTCGCATCGACACCAAACAGCACAGTGCACCGAAATCCGTGGTGTTTCGCGAGAATTCGCGCCAGAGCGGGCAGCGTTTCCTCGGACCGGTATTCGTGATCGCTGGCAATGAACACGATGTCCTTGCCCTTGCCTGGACCGTCAGTGCCGGCGTAGACGAGCGGATCGGCCTGCGCGACCGAACTGAGAAAAGTCAGACAGAGCATGGTCAGCAGTGTCGTCAATCGCATCGAAGTCTTCCTGTGTGAATAGGAGGCTAATCCAGAGTCAGTTCCTTGCTGCGCGGATGAAAGGTCATCCATGCTTTCCGGAAGGAGATAATGCCCACGTGCGGCACCAGAGTCTGGCCCTTCATCTCACCGTCGACAGCCTTCCCGGAACGGTCCCATGTCGAGCCGGTCTGTTTGTCTTTGAATTGCTGCTTTCCCACCGATTCAAACGTTAGCACTCGATCTGCCAGCTTGCGTTTGAAGAGCCGGGCTGACGTGCTGTCTGAATCGAACGTTGCGACAACTGCGACGCCTCTGGCGTCCAGGTTCATGACACTGGTCTTCCGAAGCGTCGCGAACGACACGTGATACATGCCATGGCCGCCGAGAAACCCAACCACGAACCGTTCTGGTGTTTTATAGAACTCGTCAGTGTAGTTCCGGTTGGTGCGACTCATGTTGAGGACGGTCGTGTCGGGGAACTCTGACTTCCACGCCGACCAGGTCAGCATGTCCGATGGCAACGTCTTCAATCGGACGCCTTTGTGTTTGCCTTCCATGCCTAACCCCAGCAGATGGCTCCACAAGGATTTGGACTCAGTATCCATCATGACGAGGCTGCGATTCCACAATTGACCGGAAACGCAAAACGTCAGGGGCTGGCCATCAACTTCTCTGGCATACACGATGCCGTTGTGACAGAGGTGTCACCAGGTGGCCGCAATCGGCGCCTTCGCCACAGTGTCGTTGATGATCTCGCGACGGGGCCCGGTCAGCATGTTGACGGGATACGCACGGGCCTGGTCTCCCACAACCACACCCATGACCAGCTCGTTGTCGTTGACTTCGTCGGTCACTGCACTTGCCGCGAGAAACGGTGCATCGACGATGGCCCGGACAGGTCGCATGAGTCTGCGAGGATTGAAGTCGGACCTGTCGTCCGCGCAGGACGGAACGACCGCCGGCACCAGGGCCAATATCACTGCCAGAAATGAGCAAGCTGGTCGTGTCATCGGTCGCACCATTCCCATACAGGGGAGCCAATCCATCAATTCACGGTTGACGCAGCACCCGACAGACCGACGCTCTTCAGTTCGCTGGCGATCTGTTCCTCAGCCTCGAGAATTGGCCTGACCAGTTGCTCAACTTCGATCCGCTCGTCATCGGTGAGTTGCCGCTGCGGTGGACGCGGGAGCCCAAAGTCCTGGCCGAGCACTGTCATCGCGTGCTTCAGCATCGAGATGTTGAAACTGTCGCCCTCACGCTGCCGGTAGTCTTCGATCGGCAACAGCTTTGCCTGGTATGCCATGCCTTCGTCGTACTGTCCAGCCGCCATCGCCGCATGCATTGCCAGGGTCAAGTGCGGGCACACATTACCGGCGCCCGTCGTGTATCCGGTCGAGCCTGCCAGCATGTAGTACGGTGCAAACCGTTCGGCTGAACCGCACAGCCATTCGACGCCGGATGTGTCCGCCGAAACCGTCGTGCGGAATTCGTGCATCTGATTCCACGCGTATTTGACGCCCACGACGTGCGGGTTCTTCGCGACTTCCAGAAGAAGTTCGTTGCTGGGCAAGGGCGACTTCTTATAGATCAGTGTCGGACACGGAGCCGCGTCGATCACAGTTGTGTAATAGTCGTGCGCACCACGATCGCTTAGATACGGATGGGCAAACGGCATGAACATGATGCCGGTCGCCCCCACCTCGAGTGATCGTTGGGCGACTTCGACTGCAAAGCCGACCTGTAACCCCACCGGGGCAAACACGATGGCTTCCGGTCCACTGGCTTCGCAAGTTACGCGAACGTTTTCGACGATCTCGTCGGCGCTCAGCGAGTGAAACTCGCTTGTCCCGGCAGCGGGAAGAAAGCAGCGGATTCCCGCAGCATACATACGGGCGGTGTGCTCTGCCTGCAGGTCCGAATTCAGGCTGCCGTCATTGTGGTACGCCGTCAAAGGCACGAGATGAACAGTACGAAGCTGCTCCATCTCAAAGTTGTCAGACATCGTGGGTTTTCTCCGGTTCGATCAATGCAACCAGAGGAACCACTCAAGTCCGAGCCCGCTCACTTCGTCTCGGGGATCGTGTCGACGAGATCGTTCACCAGCTTCTTCAGCGTCTGGTTCGTGAGCAGAATGTCGACGGACTCGCGTCCCGGCTGGCCGCTTTCAGTGCGGTAGCGCTTCAGCAGGAACGTACCGTTTGCCTGAGCACTCAGCAACACTTCGTAAAACTGCGTTGCTCCCTGACTCAAATCTGGCGGATTCGACCGAATCAATACCTGGTGCCCTGAGTCATCGATCTCGATGGGTCCAATCGACTCCAGGAGATAGGTCACGTGCTTCGAAAGGTTGTCGGCCCACTCGTGCAGCACGCTGACTTCGCGACCGACCAGAGCTGGCACTTGCAGCGTCAGCGACTCCAGCGCGCAACTCATCTTGTCGACGGCCAGAAAGTCGACGCTCAGAACGAGGCCGGCCGGGCTCGTCATCTCGACTCGCCGCGGAGCCGACGCTGCGAATCCAACCAGTTGCTTCAGTTCATTCTCAAGCTGCGCCGTGAGGTCCATGGCATGCCTCCTCAGACTCGGTGAGGTTCCTCCCACCGGCTGACCAGGCTACCAGTTTGATAAGGCAGGCAAGCCTGATCGACTTTTTGTGTCACATTCAGAATGAGGTATGAGTGATTCTGCTGTCAAAGCCCATTTCACAGAGAACATCGACCTGTCGGTAAGCCGCGCCGAAAGGAAAGATTCTGCTTGATCCAACGGCGTCCGACGTTCCGGCCAGAAACCCGCATTGCCGACGCAGTCTGCCTTTGATCGACGAGTCGTCCAACAGCAACTCTCACGCTGCCGATCTGGCTTTCATCTCGTGGCTACCGCCATCGAACGAAAACACTGTGGGCTTGTCGTCATACACGGATTCCACATGAACCGGACGCCCCCACAGCTTGCACAGATTCGTCAACGTATCCCGGGCATAATCCAGTTTCAGCGGCATACCTTGAAACTGATGGACCAGATACAGCTCACCGCGGTTCTTGTAGTTGCCGTCCACAACTCGGATCACCGGACGACCGTGGTTGGTCAAACTGTCCAGCAGTTGCTGTTTGACTTTGTAGAACTCGCGCGACGCGATTTCGTAATGATCGTTCGCCTCGTTGTACGCAAACATGAACATCTTGTGCTTCTGACAGAACTCGGGTGTCAGGAACGTGTCAATGAAAGTCACATCGTTATGTACGCGTCGCACTTCAAAGATCTTCTCACGACCCAAGCCCAGCTTGCGATCCCAGTTCCGCTTTGCACGCATGTCGTCGCACTGTTCCCATTCCGGACCAAACTGGCCTTTGTTCCAGCGTTCTTCGATGTCGCGGAACAGTTCGATGCCAACTTTGTAGGGATTCAGGCGTTGAGGACTCATTGCCATCGTGCCACTGTGGTGATCCGCATAGTCGATGACTTCAGCATCCGTCAGGCCGAACTGGGTCATGATTGTCGAGTGCCAGTAGCTCGCCCAGCCCTCGTTCATGATCTTGGTCTGACCCTGCGGGGCGAAGTAATACGCTTCGTCCCGAATAATCGACAGGATGTCGTGCTGCCACGGTTTCAACGGTGCCTGTTCCAGCAGGAACAACAGAACGTCCCGTTCGGGTCGCTCAGGAAATGAGCGGCTGGCTTCTTTCTGTGCGAGTTCTTCTTTCTTCTCTTCGGCCTGCTTCTGCAGCACGTCTGGTGGATTGATAAATCGATCCATATATCCCTTGTTCGATCGCAGCCGGCCATCAGGCTCGTCGTCCTGTGACGAGTCCTCTGGTTCCAGAGCACTCTTCACCGGATTCGGGTCATCATGACGTTTGACGTGTGGAAGGTGTGGATCGATCAGGTCTTCCAGTGACAGACAGGCGTCGATGAACTCCTCGACAGCCTGGTAGCCGACACGATCAACGTACCGGTTGACCCGAGCTGCGTGGTTCGCCATCTGGTCAAGCATGCGACGGTTGGTCGGGGCGAACCAGGCATTGTTCTTGAAGAAATCGCAGTGCCCGTAGACGTGCGCGATGACCAGCTTCTGATCACCCACACCGTTCGTGTTCAGCAGATAGGCGTAACACGGGTCCGTGTTGATCACCATTTCGTAGATCTTCTGAAGACCGTACGAGTATCCTTTCATCAGTTCATCATATTGCGAGCCGAAGCGCCAGTGCGGGTAACGGATTGGAAAGCCCGTGTATGCCGCGAACATGCTGAGTTCTTCGTAGTCGACGTATTCGAAAATCGTCTCGTAGAAGTCCAGCCCCTCCTCGCGAGCCCGCTGCTCCATGGATTCCTGGATCTTTGCGATATGTCCAGGCAGCGATCGGTGGGTACTGATTGCCACAACTCGCCCCCATTAAAATCTTGCCCGTGTACGGAAAGGAGTGCTACTTGCCTTTGCCGAGGAACTTCCTGATGGAATCGTAAATCGCGTCCTTGCTCGGAATTTCTGACAGAACGAGATTCTCATACTCTTCCGTCAGGCGCCGGAGTTCGCGAATAAAATCGCCGGAACCGTATGGGCTCTCCACCTGGCCATAACAATACAAATTGCAATGCGGAATGATTTCGTCCGTCAGAATGCTCAGGCAGTCGTTGTTGTCTTCACCCCAGTTATCGCCATCAGAAAACTGGAAGCAGTAGATGTTCCACTCGGAGGCGGGAAACTCGCGCTTAATCAGGTCGCGACACACTTTGTAAGCTGATGAAATTCGCGTCCCGCCACTTTCCCGCGTGTGGTAGAACGTGTCTTCATCGACGGCCTTCGCCATCGCATCGTGAATGATGTAGCGGCGCTCGACGCCGTCGTACTGCTTGCGGAGCCACGTATCGATCCAGAACGCTTCGGTTCGGACGATTTCTTTCTGCTCGTCCATCATGGATCCGGAAACGTCCATGATGTAGATCAGCGCCGCATTGGCCTGCGGCATCGGCTGACTACGCCACGATCGATATTGAAAGTCTTCCCGCGTCGGGATGATGACCGGATTGTCGGGACGGTAGTTATTCGATGCGATCGAGCGTTTCAGAGCCCGCTTGTACGTGCGTTTAAAGTGCCGCAGTGATTCCGGACCGTTCTGAGAAATCGACGTGTATCGATCAACTTCACTCTGAATGGAATCCTGCCCTTTGGGCTCGATGTTGGGAAGTTGCAACTCGTCGCCGAGCATTTCTGCCAGCTCATCAAGTGAGACTTCCACTTCGCGGAAATGTTCGGATCCTGGTTCATTTCCGGCGCCGCCGGCACCGTCGCCCTGCTGGCCACCTTTACCGATTGGCTGACCGACATCGCCTTCACCCTGGCCAACGCCACCGGAGCCCTTCGGTCCGTGCTGAAAGTGAGGGATGTCGATATTGGGAACGGGAATGCTGACAACATTCCGACCCTTACGGCCCAGCATCTCACCGTGGTTAATGTACTTACGAAGGTTCTGTCGAACCTTGCCACGGACGATCTGTTTGAATCGCGTCAGATCACGATCAATATTACGGGCCATGAGATATACCCTCTGTCACAGGCATCCTGCGCTGTCAGGGGTTAGGGATGAATCGTCGGGATTCAAGCGACGGGCCGCTTCCCTGGCCCTGCGCATGAACACGGGCGGTCGTAAACCGCCCGTGCTCCCGGCATCATCCGGGGGTTACACTTATGACTCTCCCTTGGTGTCGCCTCGGGCAAAAATGCTGGCCACGTATTGCAGCACGTCGGTAGCCGACTCTGCGTTGTAGCCAAAGTCACGGATCAGGCGGGATTTCACGATATCGATTTTTTCCTGCGTGTCCGTGTCAACGACGTTCGACACCAGACTGGTGAGCTTGATGGTATCCTTCTGGTCTTCAAAGAGTTTCATCTCGAGCGCCTTCTGCAGCCGCTCATTCGTTCGAAAATCAAACTTCTTACCATCGAGTGACAGAGCACCGATGTAGTTCATGATCTCGCGCCGGAAGTCGTCCTTGCGGGTTTCCGGGATATCAATCCGTTCTTCGATTGACCGCATCTGACGTTCGTCCGGCTCTTCCAGTTCCCCGGTGTACTTGTTGCGGACCTTTTCGTGCTGGGTGTATGCCTTGACGTTGTCAATATAATTGGCACACAAGCGAGTCAGTGCCTCTTCGTCCGCGGCAATGGCTCGCTGCACTTCGTTCTTGACCACGTCGCTGTATTCGTCTTTGACGACGGCGATCAGCTCGCAATATCGGTCGCGGAGCGCCTCGTCACCAACCAGCGAGTGGTGTTTCAGACCCGACTCGAGTTCCTTCATCACCATGAACGGATTCAGGCTCGTCGCGTCGGGATTGACGACCAGGGCATTCGATATCTTGTCCTGCACGTAACGCGGCGAGATTCCCTCCATGCCTTCGCGGCGAGCTTCCCGCCGCAACTCGGAAACGTTCTCGGTCGTGAAGCCTGGCAGTGACTTTCCGTTGTAGAGCTTCAGCTTCTGCAGCAACGTGAGCCCGTGATGCTTGGGTTCCTCCAGACGCGTCAGCAGTGCCCACATGGCGGCGACTTCGAGTGTGTGCGGTGCAATATGCTTGCCACGTACGCGCCGCTGATTGTAGTCCTTCTCGTAGATTTTGATTTCCTCAGCCAGACGCGTGACGTACGGCACGTCGATCTTGATCGTCCGGTCGCGAAGAGCTTCCATGAATTCGTTCGATTGCAGCTTCCGATACTCCGGCTCATTCGTGTGACCGAGAATGACCGTATCGATATCGGTCTGCGCGAACTTCTTCGGTTTGATCTTGTGTTCCTGAGACGCCCCGAGCAGATCGTAGAGAAACGCCACATCGAGCTTCAGAACTTCGACGAACTCAATCATGCCACGATTGGCTACGTTGAACTCGCCGTCAAAGTTGAAGGCGCGCGGGTCGGAGTCCGACCCGTACTCCGCGATCTTGCGGTAGTTGATGTCGCCGGTCAGCTCCGTGGAATCCTGATTCTTCTCGTCCTTGGGCTGGAAGGTGCCGATGCCAATTCGATCCTGCTCAGACATCAGCAGTCTGCGGACAACAATGTCCTTCAGCACTTGCGTCCAGTCGCCACCGCATTTTTCAAGTCGTTCCTGGAACACGAATCGACTGAGCGGGCAGATATCGCCGTGGATCTCGACCTGATAAGCGTCGTCACTGCGACCCTCGTTCAGCCAGGCACAGGCTTCTTTGCGTTGCGCGGTGGGGACCAGTTGCAGGGGCTCGCCGTGCATGGGGTCCCATGTGACGGACCCGTCTTCTTCTTTCCAGCCAAACGTGTACAGCGCACCTTCGTCTGTGTGGCTGTAGCGTTCGAAACCTTGCTTGAGCAGTCGGGCAATTGTGCTCTTGGAACTGCCGACAGGCCCGTGCAGGAGTAGAACGCGTTTCTCTGCACCGTAGCCAAGCGAGGCACTCTTGAAGACATTCACAAGCGCCATTAAGGGCTTGGTGAGGCCATAAATCGAGTCCTGGCCATCGTGGTCCGGGTCGTCGAAGAACCGATACCGCGTGAGGGTATCCTTGCCATCTTCGATTTCGTAAGTCCCGTAGGTCATCACCATGTCATAGATACGCTGATGAGCAGTGCGGGTTACTTTGGGATCCTGACGAACCACGTCCAGGTATTCGTCGAATGAGCCCTGCCAGTGTTCCTGCTTGAACGCGGAAAGATCCTGGCGGGAACCGACGGTGTCGAGAAAAGTGCGACCGGTCTGCATTGCACTCCTCCTTCCTTTGCGGAAGTGCACGGCTCAGTAGCCATCACTCAGTCAGTCAGGCACTGAGCAGTTGGGTTCAGTCGCTGAAGCCGTGGAGGCGGGTCGAAGAAACGGCGCCGGAAACGTGGCCCAGCCATTCCGGCAAATCGCATCGACCTTGAACCAATTACGGCTCAGCTTTCAGGCCAGAGGGTTCCGTCCCGAACTTCATTATCCGAACAGCCCCAACGAATCTTGATGCGCGGCAGGTTGTGACTTGGATTACGCTACTGTTCGAAGTGTGTAGCTTTTGATTCTAGGTAGGTTGACGAGAACGAGTAAATAGCAAGTTCAGCACGTTAGAATTGTTGTTTCAACCAGCCGGATTGAGCTTTCTTATGGCCGAATTTCGGAGTATCTGCCGCACCGAAGACGTGCTTCCCGGCACATCGAAACTGTTCGTGGCGGAAGACAGGATGATCGGTGTTTTCAATGTTGGCGGAGAGTTCTTCGCGCTGGCGAATGAGTGTCCTCACGCGGGAGCGTCTCTCGCCCACGGCTGTGTGACTGACGGTGCCGTGAGCTGCCGGATTCACCACTGGCGATTCAGTCTGCGGACCGGGCAGTATCTTGATGAAGACAAGCCTGAATACGACGCAGCGACATATCCCGTGCGCGTTGCTGGCAACGATGTTCAGGTGGAAGTCTGACGCCCCTTGACCCAGCCCTGCTCGTCCACGATCGGCGGTGTCGTCAGCTTGAGCGGTTCACCGTGCTGTGGAGCAGTCGACTCCAGTTCTTCGGTATCCGGCATCCACATGCGGTCATCGACACCGTTGCTATCCTCATTGACCCAGCCGAACGAGATGCCGAAGAACCAGAAGTCCGTGTCGCGACCATCTTCCGTGATGTAGTAGCGGGCGTTGGCCGTGATTCGCCGTGCGCCGTTCGTCCAGAGATGCACACCGACCTCCGGATAAACACCAGCAAAAGCGTTGTAGTCGCTTCTCTTCTCCCACAGCTCGTCGATCGAGCCATCATCGTCGTTGTCAAGGCCATCATTGTCGGCCGAAACGCCATGCCGATTGAATCCGGCGAAGGCCCCCACGCCAGCGAAGGGAGCGATGCGCGTTGGGGACTGAATGCGAAGGCTGGCCTGTGGTCCAACGAACCAGTCCTTCGCGCCTGTTCCGATCAACCCGGTCAGCCCCAGGCCGACCTCCGTCCAGGCAGACGGATAAAAGAAGTAGCCGAATTCCGCGCCGCCAGTGTTGGGGCTGTGACCACCGGCTCCGCCGATCCATCTTCCACCTTTGCCTGCAAGATGTCGGGCGTCGACTGATTGCTTCAGCATTCTCAGTGGTTTGTCATCGCCGTATGGCTGACTGTATTTCTCGGCGTAGTCGAGATCATCCATCGCCCATTTTGAGCTGAGTGGCCAACTCTGGCAGCCACACAGAAAAAGCGGCAGCCAGAGAAACCAGACGGGTGTGATCCGGTATCGCCGCATTCGACGTCCCTGTCGGATGACGAGGCTCGCGTGTGGGACTCTCGCAGGCCAGTACGGAGCCACGGAAAAATGGGTCGGGGAATCTACGCTGAGTCAATCCTGAGGGTCAACGGGGCTTATCCATAAGCGTTTATGCATGTTTCGTAACCGTGTTTTGGACTCGCGACAGCAGTGAATCGGATCAGTAGAATCCTCGACTTTCTGAAAGCGGGGATATGTCGCGCGTATTCGTAACGGGACTGGGAAGCGTCACCTCACTGGGCCATTCGGTCGAGTCGATGTGGCGTGCGCTGCTGTCCGGGCAATCGGGAATCGGCCCACTAACACGCATCGACGTGACCGATCTTGCGACCACTATCGGCGGTGAGGTTCCAGGACTGGAGGAGCCACCGTTCGAGCTCAATGACCGCGTCGCCTGGAGAAGAATGGACCGCTCCAGTCGATTCGCCGTGTGTGCCGCACATCAGGTCGTGACTGATGCCGGACTCTCGCAGAGCGACTTGACCGAACGCTGCGCCGTTGTCGTTGGAGCCGGGTTGAGCGGCCTGGAAACGCTACAGCAACAGACAGATGTTCTGTTGAAGCGTGGGCCGCGACGAGTCAGCCCGCTGACGATTCCACTGCTGATGCCCAATGCGGCACCTGCGTGTGTCAGTCTGGCATTCGGGATCACTGGCCCGGCGTGGACGGTCAGTGGAGCCTGCGCCAGTTCCGGACTGGCAATCATTGAAGCCTGCGAGCTGCTGCGTCGAGGTGGGGCCGATCGCGCCATCACTGGCGGTACGGAAGCGTCCTTGACTCGCCTGGGCATCGCATCCTTCTGCAACATGGGAGCAATGACGAAATCCTCGAATGACCGACCGCATAAGGCTGTTCGCCCTTTCGACCTCAATCGCGATGGTCTGGTGATGTCCGAGGGTGCCGGGCTTCTGTTGCTGGAGACCGAAGCCAGTCTGCAACGTCGAGGTGCCGTTCCCTACGCCGAATTGATCGGTCATGGCGCGACATCCGATGCCTACCATCTGGTCGCTCCGGACCCATCGGCGACCGGTTCTGCAAAGGCAGTTCAATTGGCAATTGAACATGCCGGTCTGGTTGCGTCCGAGATTGCGGACAACGCGTACATCAACGCTCACGGGACAGGCACGCGAGCCAACGATGTCGCGGAAACGCAGGCACTGCGGCGGGTCTTCGGCGACGCTGCGGATCAGTTGCAGATCAGTTCGACCAAGAGCATGACCGGACACCTCATCGGGGCCGCCGGTGCGATCGAGTCGATCGCCTGCATTCTGGCACTGCGGGACGGTCAGCTTCCGCCGACGATCAATCTGGAAACTCCCGATCCGGAATGCGATCTGGATTACATCCCACTGCGGAGTCGCTCGGCCGACGTTCAGTTCGCTCTGAACAACACCTTCGGATTCGGCGGACACAATGTCAGCCTGGTGTTTCGTCGGGTGTGATCCCGAGCTATGCCAGCTCGTAAAACTTAACCGCGTTGTCGTGGAAAAGTTTCTTCTGAGCGGCCAGCGGGCGATCGTTCACGATCGTCTTGAGTGCGGTGGCCCAGTCTCCAAACGGCGCGGTCAACGTGCAGACCGGCCAGTCTCCGGCGAACATGACACGGTCCTCGCCGAACGTGTCCATGCAGAAATTCATGTTGGGGGCGAGGTCCGCCGCCGTCCAGTTCTCGCGATCGGCGGTGACGATGATCCCGGAGATTTTGCACACGACGTTCGGGCGATCGGCCAGTTCGCGAATGCCTTTCTCCCACTTCGCTCGCAGTGCCGCGTCTTTGTTCTGGACGCTCAGATTGCCGCAGTGGTCGACGACAAACTTTGTGTCCGGGCACTTGTCGACCAGCTTCGCCCCGTCCAGCAATTCGTCCGGACGCATGCACAGGTCAAACCGCTTACCAAGCTTCCCAAGCAACTGCACGTTCTCGACAAACTGCGGTTGCAGACACATGCCGGTCGGGCGATCGGCGTCGTGCAAAACAGTGCGGACGCCTTTGACGTAGGCACTGCCGCCGACTCGATCGATGTAGGCTTTGAAGTCGGCTGATTGAGGCGATCCCCCGATCACAGCGCCCGCCATGGGATTGTCGTCGCGTTTGCATAGATCGATCACGTATTCGGCTTCGCCCACCTGATCACTGCCAGCGACATTGACTTCCATGTAGACGGCGCGAGCGACGTTGTGACCGTCCGAAGCTGCCCGGTAGTCCTTCATGACGAAGCTGCGATTGATCCGCTTCACGCCGTCGCCCGACAGCCACGGCAGTTTAAATTTCGTCAGATCCCAAAGATGTAGATGGGTATCGCAGATTGGCAGATTCTGCTGAGTCACTTTCTTCTTTCCGGCAAACAGGGAGTCAGTGTGAGAGGCAGCGACCACGCTGGCTCCGGCCAATGTTGCGGTGGACTTCACGAAATCACGTCGGGTCAGTTGCTGCATCGGGAAGATCTCATCGGGGGGATCGAAAGCGGGGACCGGCGCTGTCAGTTGTTCTCGTAGGCCGGTGATTCCAGCGGGACGATTCGAAACGCCCCCTGCTGAAAGAAGACTTCAAGTTTGAGGAGGCTGTCCAGCAGGTGCTGAAGGAATTTGTCCGGAACTTCGTACTCGTGCAGCACCACATCGCCAGCAATGAATTCGAGTGCATCGGCCAGGTTGCCGGCGTCTTCGTCGCTGACATCCAGTTCGAATTCACCCCGGTAGCAGATGGCTTCGTGCTCGGAGGTCCAGCCGTTGTCGGTGGCCCAGTCGAGAATCTCGATCCAGAAGTCCACAGCGATCACGTACGAATCGTCCGTGCTGCAAAGTCGTACGTTGCTACTCACTGCCACTCCTCCAGGAGCTATATCGAACTCTGTCTCGTCCTGCGCTTCTGGTTGCCCGCGGTCACCGCGATAAGCAAAGAACCACAGATCCATACGGAGTCGAATACCCCAACTGACTGAACTCACGTGATCGAACTGTGCGCGAATTACATCGCCGCGCCAAGCAACGACACAGATGCGGATGGGGCACTCGCGACGGGATGTCTTGTTTGATCATTGCTCCGCCGAGCGAGATACTTTCGGCCTGTACCGATTCAGCTCAATCGAGGTAACTCATGCGATTCCACTCTGTCACCGTTGTTGAAATCTTTTCCGTTATTCTGCTGACTGCGATGTGTACGACAGCGGCCGAACGTCCGAATGTTGTGCTTGTCATGACCGATGATCAGGGATACGGAGACCTGGCCTGCCACGGGAATCCGGTTCTGAAGACGCCGGCTCTGGATGCTCTGCATGCCGACGCCGTGCGACTGACCGATTACCACGTGGCTCCGACGTGTTCGCCCACGCGAGCGGCTTTGCTGACCGGTCACTGGACGAATCGCACGGGGGTCTGGCACACGATCATGGGTCGATCGATGCTTCGCGAAAACGAGGTCACGGTGGGGCAAATCTTCAAGGACTCCGGTTACGCGACCGGCATGTTTGGTAAGTGGCACCTGGGCGACAACTATCCCTGCCGCCCGGAAGACCGCGGCTTCATGGAAGTCATGCGACACGGTGGCGGCGGAGTCGGTCAGACTCCCGACTTCTGGGACAACGCCTATTTCGATGGCAGCTATTTTCATAATTCAAAGCCCGAGGCCGTCAAGGGATTCTGCACGGACGTCTGGTTCGATTACGCGAAACGGTTCATTCGCCAGCAGAAAAAAGACGGGCAGCCGTTCCTGGCATACATCGTCACAAACGCTCCGCACGGCCCGATGCATTCACCGGAAGAATCGAGCAAGCCGTATGCGAATCTGGGTGTCAACGTCGCCAACTTCTTCGGGATGATCCAGAACATCGACACCAATGTCGGCCAGTTGCGTAAGTTCCTGGACGACGAAGGCCTGACGGAAAACACGATCTTCATCTTCACAACTGATAACGGAACGTCGTCTGGCGAGCGGGTCTTCAACGCGGGAATGCGCGGCAGAAAAGGCAGCGAGTTTGATGGCGGCCATCGCGTTCCGTTCTTCGTCCACTGGCCGGCTGGCGGGCTGACTGGCGGTCGAGATGTGGAGCCTCTCACAGCGCATGTTGACGTCGTTCCGACGCTGATCGACCTGTGCGGCATCGAATCTCCCCAACGCATCAAGTTTGACGGCCGCAGCCTGCGACCTCTACTGGGCGTAAAGGCGAAGAAAGGGGCTGAGTCCGATGCCGCGGGCGGCGAGTGGCCGGATCGAATTCTCGTCACTGATTCCCAGCGTGTGAAGGATCCGATTAAGTGGCGCAAGAGCGCCGTGATGACGTCACAGTGGCGGCTTATCAATGGTGAGCAGCTCTTCGACATGCATGTCGATCCGGGGCAGAAGACAAATGTGTCGGCATCCCATCCCGACGTTCTCAAGCGACTGCGCGGCTTTTACGAAGACTGGTGGACCGAGCTGACTCCGACCTTCGCTCAGGACGTTGCAATCGCTCTGGGCCATGAAGCGCAGAACCCCACGACATTGACGTCGCATGACTGGATCACGACCGGATCGACACCGTGGAATCAGTCACACATCCGCATGGCTCAAACCGGACCGGCTGTCACGGGATTCTGGAATGTCAATGTGGCCAGAGCTGGTAAGTACGTCGTGCGACTTCGTCGCTGGCCGCGTGAGGCGGATGCCGCCATTGACGCGGAACTGCCACCAGGGGCCGACGTTCCCGGAGTGAGCCCCTACCGTGCCCGGCGGGGGAAGCCAGTCCCTGCCGTGAAGGCCTCACTAACGATTGGCGACAGGACGTGGGAAGCCGCCACCCCTCCGGCGAGCAAAGAGGTTGAGTTCGGCGTGGACCTCCAAGAAGGTCGAACACGACTCAGCGCACTGTTCCACACCGCTGACGGCAAGAAGTATGGCGCGTATTACGCCTACATCGGACTGGTCGAGTGATCTTCCAGTTGTTCCCCGGTGGGAGCCCGCGAACGAGCGGCTGCGCGGCACCCAGGCCTCACTCTCCAACGGCGAACCGAAACTCCGTCACGTCGTTGCGCGTGTGCAACTTGACGCATGCTTCTTCGGGGAAGTACTGCTGATCGATCTGCGGACCGCTGGTCAGTCGCACCTTATGGGCGATGTTGCCGCTATTCAGATTCATGACCTGCAACCAGTATTCATGTGTGGTCGATATCGCTCCGTTGGCCTGCTTCTTCTGTTTCTGCAAGGTGTAGTAGCTGGCCATCAGCGGAACATCGCTGAGCACCGGCGGTGCAACCGCCTGAGCAGGCAGTTCGGCCGTCCAGTCGACACTGCCGTCACGCGTGTTTACGGCGAACAGCTTCCCCCCGACACGCAGCCGTCCCGGATAATTACCCGACATGTTCACTCGAATCATGACGCCGTTTGCTGCAGGAGCGTCGGGCGTGCGGGCACAGACGATGTACAGTCCTCGCGACTCGAACACGGTCAGACCCAGCAGGTCTTTCACGGGATCCAGTTGTGCCGATGTACGCGGCTCACCGCTCGCGACATCGAGCACGGAAAACCGGCCGTTCGGCTCGAGCACTGAAATCTGATCGGGTCGTGAACTGTAATAATGCGTCCCAACGGCGAACGGCCGCGACCATTTCTCTTCGCCGGACTGCAGATCGAGACAATGCATCACAGCCTGTTGCTGGCGGACCTGCCAGGTCACGAGCAGGCGACCTTTTAATACGACCCATTCGGCACCTTCCGTCAGTGGGCGACGAGTGAGTTCGCGACCGTCCAGCGCGCTGAAAGTGATCGACTCGTCCAGATCGGGAGGAATGACGGCGACGATGTCTTCGTCCCCCGTGATGTCGCAGTCGTAGGGGATTCCGTCGTGCTTCCACAGAACCTCACCCGTATGCAATTCCAGAGCGAGCAGTTGCTGGTCGTGCTGCAGGACCACGAAACGTGGATTCGCGACGACAGCTCGCCAGGCGGATGGACCCGTGGCGCCGAACACGACCGCCGCACGTCGCCCAGCCCGCTGAACTCGTCGCGGCACAAAGCGCATGACCCAGGGCTGATTCTGTGGATCGTAAAGTTGTCGCGACCACAGATACTTGCCTTCGTCCTTCTGGAGGCGATAGGCGGCGACCTGCATTCCGGACCAGACCACCAGCACCGGCCCGATCAGCCGAGCCTGTGTGACGTTTGTCGAATACGAATAGGACGTCGGTTTTTCGTTCTTTACAGGTTGGAGTGTGTACCGGGTCCGGCCACTGGCATCCAGGACCGACCACTTCCGCTGGCTGGTATTGAGCTGCAGCCACAGAGGCTCGTCCAGGCGTCCGTCATAACGTTCGACCGGAAACTGAACGCGCTGCAGATAAGGAGTCTTCGGGTCTCGTTTTTCGACAGACTTCTGCACCGTTCCGTCTGGCCAGGGAGAGCCCGACACTCGTGCGATCATGCCGTCGCCGCCTGAATGTCGCTTGATGTGAGCTGCACGCAGTGGGGCGATTGTGGAGAGACTCTGCTCAAGCTGCTTAAGGGCCGCATCCGAGGACGCCTGGGAATCGGTCGCGATTGTCTGCCGGAGCAGCAACTCCCAAAGCAACTGGTTTTCGCCATCAGCATCGTCCTTGAGAAGTTGTTCGGCAAGACGCAACCGAGACGACTCAGCGGTCCGATGCTGACCGAACCACGTGATCGAGTGCCGGGGGGTCGTCCGCACGTAGTCAGCAACTCGCTGGTCGATATCTTTGCGGACCTGATCATCGACTGTGGCGTACCAGTCCCGGGATTTCGACTGAAACCAGCGGTCAATGCGCACAGACCGCGACACCGATTCATCTCGTATCAGTGTCTTCTCGCCCGACAGGTTCTTTTGTGTAATCGGCAGGTCGACAATCTTCATCAGCGATTGCAGTGCGTCGCCAACGTCGCCCTGTCGCTCGAATCCCAAGGCGGTTTCGGCGTGCAGACTGACTCGCTGTTCCAGCGTTCCGTTCGACAGTTCCAGCTCATCGACCAGCCGCGATCGATCGGCCTGGTCGAAGGGCACACCATCGCGCACCGCCCTCGCCAGCAGTTGCTCGGCTCGATCCTTCTGGTCGGTCTCGACTGCCTGACGCAACGCCACCAGCGCTTCGGCGACACGACCACCATTGAGTAGCGATTCTGCCCAGTCCGTCAGTCGCACTGCATCGTCCGGCTGACTGGCGAGCGCGGCTGCCAGTTCCTCGGAGCGTGTTTCTGTGGACGCGAATCGTCGCAGCCCGTCAAGACCCAGTGACCAGACCGTCCCCTGCACGGCAACCAGATTGCCCGGGACGACTTGTTTTCCCGAATGCGATCGGGCGACCCATTGACCTGATTGAAGATCGATCACAACCACTTCACCCGTTGTCAGCGGAACGCAATAGCGGTCGTCGCTGAGGTAGCCACTGCCGGATGGCATTGCCGCATCCGGCCAGACGATTTCGCCAGCCGGCCATGCGAGACTGCCATCCTGCAAATGGAACGCCCGCACGCCGCCGCGTCCAACGACAATCGCCCGGCCCGCGTGGACGCCGGCAACGTACAGCCCGTCGCGACGCTGGACGGACCAGCGTACGGCTCCGTCTTTCTGGTCAAGGCAAGTCAATTCATTCGAATCGGGCGTTGCCACCAGGACACACCCATCCGCGAGTACCAGGCTGACATCGCACCAGTGGTCCAGCTCGGCGTTGCGCTGCGCGTTGGCCGCGATCTGCAACCACGGATTGAATCGCCATCGCGCCGGTGTCTTGCGGCGTCTGGTGCCCAGCCAGCTCCATTGCAAACGCCCTGTACGTAGATCGATCGCCACGACACGGTTCGACGGAGTGAGGCAAACAATCGTGCC
Organism: Planctomycetota bacterium; assembly: GCA_963579025.1. Lineage (GTDB taxonomy): Bacteria > Planctomycetota > Planctomycetia > Planctomycetales > Planctomycetaceae > CAUZFZ01. Next base: position 56,455 of record CAUZFZ010000021.1, read on the forward strand.
GTCCACAAACGACGGGCTGCACGCATGCCGCTGCCCAGGTGCGGCAGGATATTGCTGTGTCCAGAAGATACGCCGAGGTGGCGGAGAATCTGATTGCAGCATCCACTCCCGCGTGGACTCGCCCGTGGCCGGGTCGAGTTGACGCAGTCGGACTTCGTCATCCACACGCACAACGACGAACAGTCTCGAGCCGGCGACCAAAGGAACGCCGAGAAACTCAATGGGAGTCGCTGCCGTGTCTTCAGCAGAATCGGATGCCGAGTCGGCTCGATCCTGTTCCCACAGCAGCCGGCCGGTCTGGACATCGTACGCGACGAGGGAGTTCTGTTTGCTCAACGTACGCATCTCAAGTTCCAACTGACCCTCGTCCGTGACCGTGAGTCGCTGCACGAACGGTGGACTCCGAAAGACGTCAGACTCGACGGCGAACACCCGCTCGCCATCACTGCTGAGAGTGCCGTACAACGTGCTGTCCAGCAATCGTTCCTGCACACCATCGACAATGTCACTGCCAAGCTGCTGTTTCGGTTCCTTAGTCGTCGTTCCGCTGCGTGTTTTGGCCACGGCCGGCGACATCTCCGGCAACGTCCAGTCCCCACCCATACGGGTTAACTCCCACAGGGCGTCCTGTTGTGGAGCGTTCCAAAGCGGCGTTCCGTCCTTGTCGATGGCGTGTAAGCCGGTCGCTGTCCGAAAGAAAACTCGCTCGCCCACAACCAATGGCTGGACACTCGGAATCCGTCCGAGCCGCCTGAGCGACTGCTGACTCCTCACGAATTCCAGCACTTCCTGCAATGGCTTCGACTCAGCGAGAGTCGCCAACGGCTCGGCATCAGGAACCGGAATCACCGACTCGGCAATGGAATTCCGCAGTGCATTCCCGCGATGCATGAGCCAACCCGTTGGCCCGCGTTCGGTTTGCCCCGTGATGGCCGTCAGCCAGGCAAGCGACTCGGCTGGTTCGTCAAACTTCACAGGATCGCCGCTTCCCGGTGACAGATTGACCTGCGGATACCGCTGATGCAGATCCCGAACGACGCGCTCAGCCTGTTCCAGTTGCTGCATTCGAGCGTGGCAGAGTGCGGTCCGCAGTGAGAGTTGCGGTTCATACGACTCGGCATACCGCGATGCCACGGCAAGGCGTTCGAACTGCAGTAAGGCGTCAAACGGTTGTCCCGCGTCGAGTGCCATCGTGGCCAGACGCCATGTCGCGCTGGCCCCGGCCCGCGTGAAGAAAAAACTTTGGGAAACGGCTTCGACGGCTTGCAGGTCCGACTGTTCGAGCGCCTCCTCCAGTCGTTTCTGAGCAACGGCGCCCGACAACTTCTCAACTTCTGCCAGTCCGGCGTCAGGCAGTGTCAGAATCAGCCGCTCAACCTCTGAACGCAACTCGCGAAAGTTGGGCTTGCCGCGTTCAGGCTGAAACCACTTTTCGTACGGCATCCCGGCCAACTCGGCCAACCCACGAGCCGCGTCGAACCACTGCTCATTGGCAATGGCCTCGCGTGCACGCCTGAGCTTCTGAAGATCGAACCGGTCGGCGAGTCGAGGTCCGATATACGGCTCCGGCTCTTCCCACTCATCCTCTTCGTCAGGATCAGGTTCTTTTTTGATTTGCTGGACTGTCGCCGGACCGAGTGCAGCGACTTCGGCGAAGTCCTTTGGCGGCTTCGGCAGTGGGTTTTTCGCGAGCCATTCGTCCCATGTCTTGCGATAGGCATCTCGCTTGCTCAAGTCGTCAAGTCGATAGTAGCCAGCGTTGAAGCCGGAACTGTTATTTTTTTTCAGCGAATCGAACCACTGCTTCGCCTGAGTGAAACCGTACGTCTTCACATCCTGTCCGGTCAGGTGAACCAGCCATGCCAGTGCGACGTCGCGTGCCTGAACTTCCACACGTTTTTTGTTCGCCGTAAACGTAGCAATCACGGTTTTGACGTCCAGGACGGGCAACAGGAGGGCCGCATATTCCTTGCCGCCCAGACGCCCGATCGCGTCGATCGCCATGCCCTGATAGGGTTTCGTCTTCAACCCCTGCACTGCGACCGGCAACGCTTCCTTCAGTTTGAATGTCACGGCGTCATACAGTCGATCCACGTGATACGAACCATTACTGGTCTTCGCCATGACCCAGGATGTCACCAGTTTTTTCGCTCCGGCTCCCTTCTCTTTGTCTTCGACAAACTTGCGGAACGGGCTCTGTCGCAGCCAGTTTCGGATCCACGAAACTTCCATCGGAGCCGTCCGGCCCAGCAACTCAGCGTCGGAAGAGATGAACAGAAAGGCGAGCGTTGTTCCAACCGGCGGAAGGGCGCGACGACTCGGATCGGGTGTGTTCTGGGTCTGCATGAATCGCCGCACTCGAAACTTGAGTGCAGCGACGGTGGACTCCGACCCCAATTCGCTCGACAACAGCAGGCCAGGTTCGGCATTAAGGATCTGGACGAACAGTTGCCGATCGACTTCCGAACTGCCGTTCATTTTCTGAAATCTCGACCATCCAGGAATTCCGTCACCCTCGTCCTTTGGGTCGCTTTCGAATTTCTTGATCCGCTGTCGCAGGTCCGCTTCGAGAATATCCCGTAGCGCTCGACCGGCGCGGCGACGAACTTCGGGATCACCAGTCTCCAGTCTGCCCCGCAGCAACTCGACAGCCGTCAGCCCGGTTTCGACAAGGCTCCGTTCCGCCTGCTCGCGTGTGGCGAAGACGTCGGAACCAAGGTCATCCAGCAGCTCGTTGATGCGTGCCGTGTCGGTGGTTTCCGCAGCCTGTTCTGCCGCAGCGGCGGTTGTCGCCAGAAGGCACATCGCACCGACGAAAAAAAGACGATTCACACAACTGAGCGACGGGTGTAATGCAGCATTCATATGAACGATTCCATACTCAGCCAACGAAAAGAAGAGCGCGCGAGACAGTGTACCCGGACTTTGTCGAGGATTCCCTCGCAGAGGAACGGGTCTCAAATAAGTTCCCGATCTGGAATTCGCGAGACATCTGAGCCGTAGCCGTAGCCCGATTTCTCCGAAATCGGGACCAGACGACATCGCAACCTGCCGGCACATCGACCGCTGCTCAGTCTTGCCAGGCCCAAGGCAGCGGATTTCGGAGAAATCCGCCTACGGCTCACAATTCCGGGAAGTTATTTCAGGACTGTTCCAGAGTGTCTCCGAGAGAAAACGCCTCATGATCTGAGACTCGTAAACTGAGATCTGAGATTGGGAATCTGACGAAGGCGTATCTCACATCGGGGCTACTGGCGTTCCACCAGATGCGGCAGCAGCACCTTTGTCCACACCCGATAACCCTCCGCATTCAAATGCAGGCCGTCCTTTGCGAACAGCTCCGCGCGCGGTCGGCCGTCGTCGCCGATCATGGGCTTGTCGATGTCGGCGAATGACAACTTGCGGTCCTGTTCACACAGTTTGCGAATCGCGGAATTGGCTTCCCGCACCGTCTTGACGAGATTCCAGCGTTTGATACTGGGCTTGATGGCGATGAAGACGATGCGAGTCTCGGGCAGATCGTCGTGGATCGTCTTAGCGAACTGCCGAAAGTCACGCGTGACGGTCTCCGAGGATTTCCCCTTCGCGATGTCGTTATCACCGGCGTACAGCACAACAATCCGTGGTTCGTGTTTCAGGATCAGACGGTCCGCAAAGTGATTGGAATCAGCGATCTCGGATCCGCCGAATCCTCGATTGATCGTCTTCAGTTTTGGAAATGAATCGTCGAGCTTCCACAGCCGGATGCTGGAACTGCCGACAAACAGGATCGCTCCCTTCGGAGGTGCGTCTGCTTTGTCCTGCTGCTCGAACTTCTGAATGGCCGATTCCCATCTCCCGAAAGGGGATTTGTCTGCTGGATCGGCAGCCAGCACGACGCCACAATGGAAAGCGGCCATGACAACCAGGACGAGCTTCGACATGATTACCTCTTCGACACGAATTGTAGTTTCAGGATGGCTGTCGAATCTGACGCAGGGCCGCCGGTCAATGCAAGCCAGACACACGATTCGTGAGATGCTTCACTGCCAGCACACATGATTGAACGTCATGCTGCTGGGGACGATTCAGCTTTGAGCCAATTTTTCTCTTCCCGAAAGGAAACCGATGAAGTCCAGACACTTACCAATCCTGCTGCTCACAGCCGCGATCGGCTGTACTCAAGGCGGCGCACCGCCGGTCGAAGTCGATGTGTCGGCGGTGGGCACACCCGGCAGCGATTTGCCGGCTGCGACGGCGACTTTGATTCGCTTCACCTGCCCGGCCATGACCTGAGGCGGATGTCGTGCCAGCGTGAAATCCACGCTGGCATCGCTACCGGGTGTAGCGAACATCGAATTCAATGCTGCTGAAACCACCGCCACCGTCTCCGTCGACCCCGCGGCATTCAAGGTCGAAGACGCCATGGCCGCACTTCTGCAAAGCGGTTTCCCGGCGGACTCCGCCGAGGACCTGTCGGCAGAAACAGCCGCGGCAGAAGACACGGCCGTTGAGGTGACCGAGGAACCAGGGCTCAATCTGGACGCATTGGATGAGCCACCGGTCTCAATCGATGCGACGCCAGTGGAGGCGGTCGAAGAGGCTCCCTCTGAAACTACCGAAGATGCTCCCGCTGAAACCACCGAAGCGGCTCCTGCCGAGTCATCTGAAAACACGACCACGGAAGCCCCCGAGGAAACTTCAGACAAACCGTAGTTGCGGAATAACGGAAGAGAGTGGGACGGTCTGGTGATCAACTCCGGCCGCACCCCGCACGTGTGAACTGCGTGTCGAACCGCAGAATCGCTGAAGGACGCTGAGGACCGAGAGAGTCCTCAGTGGTCGTCCGCGCTTCTGCGGTTTTTTATTGCATCGATTGCCCATGCCCGCAGCCGGGCGTTAAACATTGCGGCCCCGATCTCCCGCCACGAGGTGCCCGCGATGAGCCGTCAAGTCCGCCTGCTGCTGCAATCTCTGGTCGTATGCGGAGCCAGCCTGGCTCTGCTGTTTCTCAGCTCCTCCCCCAGCTCAACGCCCATCGCGAACGCCGACGTGTTGACCGCTGAGGATGGGCGGGAGTGGTATCGCGGCAACCTGCACACGCACTCGTTGTGGAGCGATGGCGACGATTACCTGGAGATGATCGCCTCCTGGTATCAGGACCACGACTACGACTTTTTGTGTTTCACCGACCACAACGTGCTGGCCACCAACCGCGACCGCTGGATCGACGTGGCGAAAAAGAAAACGGGTGAGACCGCGCTTAAGGAACTGAAAGAACGCTTTCCCGGTGATTGGGTCGAGGAACGCAAGAACAACGACCGACACGAGGTGCGTCTGAAAACGTTCGACGAGGTCAACGCAAAACTCGCGGTACCGGACAAGTTCCTGCTGATTCAGGGCGAGGAGATCACGGATCGCTTCGGCAATCTGCCGGTTCACATGAACGCCACGAACGTGCAACAACTGATCCCGCCGCTGCACGGTGACAGCGTTGCAGAAACGATGCAGAACAACGTCAACGCGGTGATCGCTCAGCGCGAGCGAACCGGCCAGCCGATGTTCATCCACCTGAACCATCCGAACTGGGGTTACGGCGTGACGGCTGAAGACCTGATGCGCATCCGTGGCGAGCAGTTCTTTGAGGTCTATAACGGACACCCCGGCGTGCGGAACTCCGGAGACAAACAGCATGCCTCAACGGAACGCATCTGGGACATCATCCTGACGAAACGTCTGGCTGAGTTTGATCTGCCGATCATGTACGGTCTGGCCACGGACGACGGTCACAACTACCACAAGATTCCCAGCCGCGGCAGCGAACCCGGTCGAGGCTGGGTCATGGTGCTGAGTGACAAGCTGGCTCCGGCGTCCCTGATCGAGTCCATGGAACGCGGCGACTTCTATGCGTCGTCCGGTGTCTTTCTCGATCGCGTGGAATCAACAGACAAGGAACTTAAGGTCACCGTGAAAGCGGAAGAGGGCCTCACCTACCGCATCGAATTCATTGGCACACGAACCGGATACGACGCCACATCGCAACCAGTCGTGACTGCCAACGGCAAAGAAATTCGAGCCACCCGGCAATACAGCGAAGACATCGGGGAAGTGCTGAAGACCGTCGACGGCGCAACCGCGGCCTACTCATTTGCGGGGGACGAGCTTTACGTGCGTGCTCGCGTCGTTTCGAGTCGCAAGCATCCGAACCCGTCCGAGCCCGGCGAGTTCGAACGAGCCTGGGTCCAGCCTGTGATCCCCACAGCAGCTCCAAAGAACTGATCGGGTTCGACGTCCTGCCAACCGTCATTCAACCCAACAACGTCTGCGTCCCGGCAGGAGAGTCCCCCCTGATGAAACGACAGAATTGTCCGACGCTACTCATTGCATGCAGTCTGATCGCAACAGTTGCGATGCCGCCAACCGCTGTGTGTGGGGCGGACTGGATGGATCCGACGGGGATCGACGGTAGCCTGGTCATTGCGGGTGGTGGCAAGCTGCCGGACTCGATCACGCAGAAGTTCATCGAGCTGGGCGGAGGGGATAAAGCAAAGCTCGTCATCGTACCGACGGCGGGAACCGACGCAGACGATCCGGACAAACACGACTCGATCCTTGAACCTTGGCGTGATTTGAAAGTGGAGTCAGTCACGCTGCTGCACACGCGCGATCGAGCCACAGCAGACTCTGATGAGTTCCTTGAACCGCTGAGTGCGGCGACGGCGGTGTGGTTCACCGGCGGATCGCAGACGCGCATCGCGGAAGCGTATGTCGGGACGAAGTTCGAACAGGCGCTGAATACCGTGCTCGAACGTGGCGGCGTGGTTGGTGGCTCTTCTGCTGGAGCCGCGATTCAATCGCGTCTGATGATTGCCAGTGGCAATCCTGTCCCTGAACTGAAGCAGGGATTCGATCTGCTGCCTGGCGCGGTCATCGATCAGCATTTCCTGAAACGAAATCGCCAGCCGCGACTGATCAAGGCCCTGTCTGAGAACGCGGGACATTTCGGAATCGGCATTGATGAGGGCACGGCGGTCATTGTTCGAGGCCGCTCGATCCAGACGCTCGGAGAGTCGACGGCAACGATCATGCTGGCCGCCGGTGCCGAACGTCCGCTGCGTGAATTTGTACTCAAGTCTGGCGGTCGGGCGGACCTGACGGCACTTCGTCGAGCCGCCCGCGACCGCACTGATCGAACATTTCCTCCCGCCGAGGTGAAGCCAGTTGAGGTCGTCAGCGGTTCGTTGATGATCATTGGCGGTGGCGGCATGACGCCGCTGATGGTCCGGACGTTTATCAATCTGGCGGGCGGACCGGATGCAACGATTGCGATTTTGCCAGTCTCGTCTGCACAGGCGCAGCGATCCGGCGATGGCATGAAGCGGTTTCTGATGTCGCACGGAGCTCGCAATGTGACGGTTCTGCCACAGGAAAAACGTGAAGAAGTCGAGAGCGATGATTTTCTGGATGTTCTGGTAAATGCGGGTGGACTGTGGTTCGGCGGCGGCCGGCAGTGGCGGTTTATGGACGCCTATGAAGGCACTCGCGCCGAATCGTTAATGCACGATGTCCTGAAACGAGGCGGAGTCATTGGCGGCAGTTCAGCCGGCGCGTCGATTCAGTCGGAGTACATGGTCCGCGGCAACCCGCTCGGCAATACCGACATGATGGCCGCCGGATACGAACGTGGTCTCGGCTTCCTTCCGGGAGCGGCCGTCGATCAGCATTTCACGCAGCGACGCCGACATGCTGATCTGCATTCAGTCATCGCTCGGTTCCCTCAGTTACTGGGCATTGGCATCGACGAGACAACCGCGATCGTTGTCCGTGGCCACACGGCCGAGGTGATGGGCCACCACGATGTGTACTTTATCGATCATCAGCCGAGTCTCTTCCACGATGGCAAGGACCTTTATCCGACTCGCGTTGGCGCCGGTGGCGTTTTCGATCTCCTGCTTCGCCGAACAGTCCGTCCGGCCATGCCACCGCTTCCCGACGACAAACCGCGCCGTCGCAAACAAAGATCGAATTGACGAACCAACAGACACGGACCGGCGACAATGAACGCGCCATACAAGCCCGAAGCGCAAGCGTGTGAATTCGCGGGCAGTGTTCACTCGCTTGCGCTTCGGGCTTGTATTGTCGTCTCAAGAGGCGTGGTCCATCTAAGCGGCTTACATTGAGGTATCGAAATGTTCCTGCGAACAATCTGCACGGCGATTCTACTGGCGACCGTTTGGCGACCCGTCCAGGCTCAGCAACCAGCAGCGAATTCGATCGATCGAGAGACCGTGTGGAAGGGATTTAGGCAGATCCACTTCAAGGTCGCGGGTCGCGCGGCGTACATCGTGCATCCAAAGACTGCCGCCCGTGGAAACCCGTGGGTCTGGCGGGCCCGCTTCCCGGGTTACCACGCTGAGATGGATGTGAAGCTGCTCGAACGCGGCTTTCACATCGGGTACGTGGATGTGCCCGGTATGTTCGGCAGTCCAAAGGCCGTGACGATTGGCGACCGGTTTTACGAGCACGTGACAAAGAATCTCGGACTGGCCGAACGGCCGGCGCTGGAAGGTGTCAGCCGCGGCGGGCTGTTCGTCTACAACTGGGCGGCAAAGAATCCTGAAAAGGTCGCGTGCATCTACTGCGACACTCCGGTACTTGATTTCAAAAGCTGGCCGGGTGGCAAAGGTGATGGCCTTGGTTCCGCCGCAGCATGGCGGCAATGTCAGCAGGCTTACGGCTTCGACGAGACGCAGGCTTTCGAGTACGAACAAAACCCGGTTGATCGAGCGCGTCTGATTTCGAAGGCCGGAATCCCGTTGCTGCACATCGTTTCCGAAACCGATCGCGTCGTGCCGCCGTCGGAGAACACGTATCTCCTCCAGAAACGACTTGCCGAATTCGATCACGAACTGCAGGTGATTTCCGTCGCCAAAGGAACAGCGAAGTCGAACGGGCATCACTTCGATCATCCGGCAGTCGACCGCGTGACCGAATTCATCGCGCGTCATGCAGCAGTCACGCCGCGATGGGGCAGCGTCACTCAGATCGTGGCTCATCGGGGATCCAGTCTGGACCGACCGGAATGCACGCTGGCCAGTACGCTTCGCGCGATCGAGGTTGGCGCCACCGCAGTCGAAGTCGATGTGCGGACCACGCGCGACGGACACCTGGTAATTCTGCACGACGCAACGCTCGATCGAACGACATCCGGTAAGGGCTCGGTCAACGATCGCACGTTGGCCGAAGTCCGTCAGTTCGATGCGGGAAGCTGGTTCGACCCGAAGTACAGCGACGAACGAGTCCCGACCCTCATCGAGGTCCTGAATCTTTGCCGCGGCCGCATTGATGTGCTGCTCGACCTGAAAGAGTCGGGCGCCGAGTACGACCAGAAAGTTGCTGAGGCCGTGAAATCCGAAGGCGAACCGTCCAGGACGATTGTCGGCGTGCGCAGCGTCGAACAGGCCATCCGGTTTCGGAAGCTGCTGCCGGCCGCGCGTCAGCTCGGACTGATGGCAAAGCCGGATGAGATTGAAGCCTACGCCGCCGCGGGTGTTGAGACGATTCGCCTCTGGCCGAGATGGTTGACCGATGCGTCGCTGACTGGTCGCGTCCGCAAAGCTGGAGCAAGACTGCATCTCAACGGCCGGGCGGGCACGATTGAAGAGATCACTCCACTGTTTGGCCACGAGCCGGATTCACTGTCGAGCGACAACCCCGCGAAGCTGATCGAGACGCTGGACTCGCTGATCAGCCAGTAGGAGCTGTTCAGGACACGTCGGTCGCTATGCCTGAACGGTTTCCGCGGTCGGCAGTTCGAGTTTGCCGTGCTGAATCAATGCCTGCATCAATTGTTGCCGAAAATCGCTGTTGGCCAGGTCGGTGCAACCAAACTGGTCGAGAAATCGCGTTCGGTATTGCACGTCGTGAATCAGGAATCCTCCGGATCGCAACATCTCGAATAGATGGACGAACGCGACTTTGCTGGCGTCGCGAACATGATGAAACAGGCTCTCGGTCGCAAAGTAGCGACCCAGGCAAATGCCGTAGAGTCCTCCAACCAGTTCGCCATTCTGCAGCACTTCCACCGACCGCGCAACGCCCATCTCGTGGAGCTGACAGTAAGTGGAGATGAATTCGTCGGTAATCCACGTTTCTTCACGCCCTGCACACGCGCGGATCACTGCTTCGAATTGCGTGTCTAGCGTGACCTCAAATTTCTGCTGGCGGACAAGTCGGGCGAGTGTTTTCGCCACGTGGAAATCCTCGATGGGGATAATCGCGCGTTGTTCCGGCGCTCGCCAGCAGATGCCCCCATCCGCCTCGGTCATCGGGAAGAAGCCGTTGAGGTACCCTTTGATGACGGTCTCCGGCCGAAACGGGATCATGTTCAGAGCAACCTGCTGGCTGAGTTCACCACCGCCTTCAATTCGTGGCAGTGCAAGACGAATAGCGCGGCGCAGGAGGCGGGACAACATCAATCGATTCTCCAGTTGGACTTCACGATCCGGGTACAAATACGAGCGGCAGAGATATGGCCAGCGTCTTACGCTAGCTCACCGACGGTGCCGCGAAGCTGGGATCATTCCACCGCTGGAAGCCAACACCGCGTGATCGGCCGCTCGTACGGGTTGCATCGTCTGAACTGCCTGGACGTGTTTGCCACGTGAAGCTGTCTCGAACACTCAGAATGGTCACGACGCGTGATAGTTGAGCCGGTACCGCATCCACGCTCGTCCCGCTCCACCTGAACGTGGCTGATCAGGTGATCTGGACACGTACAATGTGTCGCAGATAGAAGCCCGACCCTCATAGCCGTCTGGCTGACGCCTCGTGTTTAACATTCTCTGCCCGCTGCCTGAGGTGCGGTACATGGCCGATACTCTGCAACTGGTCGAGTCCCCGGAATCTACGTCTGGCAGGCGGGTCGCAAGTCAATTCTCGCCGTGGCAGCACGTTCGCGATCTCTATCATGAGACCGCGTGGTACCAGCGAAAAAGACAGGCAAAGCGAGCCCGCAAAGTTGCCCGTCGTCACCAGCGTGATGCGGAAATCGTGGCAACTGTCTTCGGGAACGATCTGACCGTCCGGTCCGGGTTGTTTCAGGGTATGCGGTACATCGACTCGGCCTGCGGAAGCCATCTGCTGCCGAAACTGCTCGGTTCGTACGAAGAACAGTTGTTCGACTGGATCAAGAAATTCGACGGTCGATATCGCACGGTCATCAATGTTGGTTGTGCTGAGGGCTATTTCGCTGTCGGACTCGTGTTTGCAGGCCTGACCGATCGCGTCCTCGCGTACGACATCGATCCCCGTGCGATCGCGCTGGCATCACAGCTCGCCGCCTTGAACGGACTGCAGGACTTGATCGAGTTCCATTCGAAGTGCGACCACGATGAACTGACGAGTCAGATCGGTCCCGATACACTCATTTTCTGCGACATCGAAGGGCACGAACTGATTTTGCTCGATCCACAGAAGTGCCCTGCACTGAGAACCTGTGACATCGTCTTCGAAGCGCACGATGTTCTGATCAGCGAATTAACAGACACGATTACGCGGCGTTTCAACGACACGCACGAGATCAGCGTTGTGTATGACACCGACCGTGACCGTGCGCAGTATCCAGTCCTTGACGGCTGGCCCGAGTCAATTGCTGAAGTGGTTCTCGATGAGGAACGGCCGATCGGAATGAGTTGGGTGAGGATGTTGTCCCGACACGGTACCGCGTCGTAAGCGGCAACAAGTCTCCGGAACCGAATGCTCGATAGCGGGAGACGGCAGTGATCTACGTTGTCTGTCCTAACTTAAACTCGCCGTGTGGCGGGATCAGAGTGCTGTATCGGCACGTCGACATTCTGAATGACCACGGGATTGATGCGGCGATTCTGCATACGGGGCGAGGTTTTCGTTGCACCTGGTTTGAAAACCAAACGCGAGTGATGGATCTCAGCGACACTCGTATTGAACCGTCCGACATTCTTGTGTTGCCGGAAACCAGTGAAAAGGACTTCGTCGCACGCGATCGCTGGACAATGAACCGTCACAAGAAGGGCAGTCGGCAACTGGCGAAGTCCAATGCCCGCCGCGTCATTTTCAATCAGAACACTTACTACACGTTTCGAGGCAGACGCTTTCACGATCCTTCGCTCGATATGTTGTACACGCAGCCGAATACACTCGGAGCCATCGTTGTTTCCGAGGACAATCAACGGTATCTGAATCTCGCCTTTGACAATCTGGACGTCTATCGTGTCCACAACACGATCGATCCAGATCTGTTCTATTACTCAGAGCGAAAGAAGAAACAGATTGCGTTCATGCCGCGTAAGAATGCTCGGGAACTTGATCAGGTCATCAACATCCTGCGTCTGCGTGGTCTCGCGAACGATTTTCAGTTTGTGCCCATCGACGGCATGCCGGAAGAAGCAGTCGCGCGCGTCATGCGAGATTCTCTGCTGTTCCTCAGTTTCGGGTATCCGGAAGGGTTCTCATTGCCACCGGCCGAAGCGATGGCATGCGGGTGCATCGTGATCGGTTATCACGGCAGAGGAGGCAGCGAGTATTTTCATCCGCAGTTCTCGTACCCCATCGAGAATGGTCACATCGTTGACTTCGTCGAGACGACTGAACACGTCGTCCAACTGTGGCGTGATGAGCCTTCGAGACTCATCAGCAAAGCCCGGCAGGCCTCTGGTTACATTCGAGAGAACTACTCACCGCAAAACACGGAACACGACGTGATCAGCGTGTGGAGTGAGATCCTGTCGAAGAACTCGTCGACGCGCGCGGCTGCCTGACCCACATAGCGCATGCTGTTCAAGCTACTCACGGTTCCCGACGACTTCATCGTAAAGGTCGCGGATTTCCCCGGCGTTTCGTTCGAAACTGTGCTGCTCGGCCAGTGCCCGGGCATTGATTCCCATTTCCAGTCGTATAGCACCGTCCAGCAGTTTCGTCATGCTGTCGGCCAGCGGCGCGGGATCGAACGGATCGTCGACGACGTAGCCATGCCGCCCCTTTGTCAGCAATTCTCCAGCACCGTTATACGACGTTGTAATGACCGGTAATCCGCTCGCCAGAGCTTCCAGAACAACAAGGCTGCAGCAGTCGTAACACGTCGGCTGCACGTACACGTCGGCTGCCGCATAGCAAGCTGTGGGATCATCCACCGGGCCCAGAAATGTCACATGTGACTCGACCCCCAGTCGTCGTGCCTGACGCTGGAACGTGGAAGTGCGGCGGTTGCCGACGACCAGCAAATGAGCGTTTGCCTTAGTGGCCATCAATGCGGACATCGACTTGAGCAGGGTCGGCAGGCCCTTGAGCTTCAGGTTGTGCGCGACGATTAGAAACAATGTTTCATCACTCAAACCGAGTTGTCGGCGCATTGGTTCTCGATGCTGATCCCGATGGGTGGGCGAGAAACGTTGCAGGTCGACGCCGTTGTAAACAAGTCTCAGTCGGTCCTGCGGAACACCATCCCGCTCTGCCAGATCGCGCCGCGTCATCTGCGACAGAGCCAGCACCAGATGCTCACCGCCGGCTTGTCGCTGCGAGAGTTTTTCGAACTCGCGATACCGCGGCAGATAGCGTGCGGCGATCCCCTTCGCGGACCGTTGCCATGCCGGCAGCATCTTGAGGCTCTGCTCAAACCATGCGGCGCGACAGCCGCCGTGCGGCTGCAGAATATCACAGTACCAGCCGGCCCCCATGTCGTGGACGACGTCGAAGTCGAGTTCCCGCAGTCGAGTTTCGGCCGCCGCCGCCCAGGCAAGCCGCGAACGATGCGGCGGAACTCGGTGCTTGACGATCGGCTGCAACAGATTGTCTGCGAAACCGGAGGCGATGATGTGGACTTCATCGCCGCGTCCGAGCAGATAGTCGCAGAACTGCGACGTCCATTGCTCGACGCCACCGCGCCGCGGATCGTAGTGATCCAGAACCAGGCCGACTCGCATCCGTGCTTGTGTCCCAACGGAGAAGATTTAACTCACTGCTTCTGGCAAGTATCGAATCCCGGTTATAGGCCCGGCATGCGCAAGGCGGCAAGATCGCTCACACGATGGGCGCTATGCCGACTTGCGCCGGTACGCCAATGACTCCAAAGTTCCGAGCATCCGAGGAAAGACCGCCTCGATAGAAAACTGCTCGGAAACTCGGTTCACAGCCGCACGACCCATGCGTTCCCGCAACTCGCGAGATTCGATCAGTGAACTCAGTGCTGTCATCCATTTCGTGGCGGTGACTGCAAACAACCCGCAATCATCACCCAGTAGTCGTCGATGCGCCTGCATGTCGGAGGACACGACCGGAAGCCCCGATGCCATGTACTGCAGAACCTTGCAGCCGCATTTCCCTCTGGTCCATGCGTCGTCGTTCAATGGCGCAAGGCCGATATGGCAATGAGCCAGTTCGTCAGCCTCGGTGTGACTTGTCCATGGGACGCATTCGATCGGAATGCGGTTCGACTCGATCGAGAAATCGGCGATGACCCTTAACCGAATGTTTTCGTGCTCCCCCGCCAGTTGATCCAGCATTGGCAGCAGCGATTCGACATAACGTCGAGTCGAACTGCTTCCGATCCAGACCAGAGCAACGTCACCAGCCCGGAGATTGGATGCACGGTATCGGCGTGGATCAATCGCCGTCGGAATGACGGTTACCGGATCGGCACTACGATCGTCACGACCCTGCCTGACTGTGTCGGCGAGGTAGTCGTTTCCGCACCAGACCGCGTCCGCCCGGCGGGTGATAGCACGAAATCGTCGCATGCGGCCCGGCGAGGCTTCTCCGGTGTCGCGACAGAACACCGCGTCATCGAAATCGAACACGAGCCGTCGACTCAGCTTTCTCAGCAGCCAGCACATGGGGTCTGGCAACAACTTTCGAAGTACTACGACGACGTCCGACCGCTCGATAGTTGCCCGCAACGCAATCCAGCCGGCCAGCGTATTCGGCATGACAGCGTGTTCGGCGAGCCACCCTGCCGCGGCGAACTGAGGAATGAACTGCAGAGCGCGATAGCGCGTGGAAGCATCGTCGCTGGCTTTCGACAGAAACAACACGCGTCGCTGAGGCGTCATGATCCGTTCCAGACGTGGGCAGCAGGGCATTCGGCGAGGCAGACCATACCGCTGAGTCGCGAACGCGGCCACATCTGGTGTCTGGAAAGCAACTGAGCACGGGCCTGGTAACTCGTGTTGACGCTCTGCGCGGCAGGCTCCCAGAATCCCGCGAACTGTGTCACCCGATTTCGACAGGGAGGTCCACCCGGTGCTCACATCCGCCACCGATTCGGCCAATGCCGCGCTGCCTGATTCCGCGACGTCGTCCAGCGATGCCCTATCGCTGCGGGTGGGGGCTTTCTTCGTTGCGCTGTGCCTGGTGCCTCGCGTCCTGATGTGCGTGTTCGCGGACAGCGTGTGCCCCGACGCGTTTCTGTATTTCGATCTTGCAGCCCTGATTGAACGGGGAAACCTGGAGGACGCGTTGTCTGCCGGAATGAACCTGAATATCTATCCGTTCATACTGGCCGCACTGCATCATTGCGGACTGGATTGGGTTGTCGCAGGCCGTGTCTGGAATCTGGTGGTCATGTCGTTGACTGTCCTGCCTTTGTACGGCTGGATGCGGCGTGTGACTGATGGCAGAACCGCGGCTTTGGGGTGTCTTATTTACGCCGTCTGGCCAGTCATGACCGAGATCGCAGCCCAGCCGATCCGCGACCCCACCTTCTGGTTGCTGATGAACCTGACCTTCTACCTCGGATTGACAACTGTCGAACGGCCGACGCTGGGACGCTGCCTGCTGACCGTGGTCGTCTGGGTGGCGGCCATATTCACCCGCATGGAGGCCTGGCTGCTGTTGCTGCCGGTTTGCTGGTGGGCCGCGAATCGGGCGTTCGAGTCACCCGAAGCCAGACGGGTGCTGCTGCGTGCGAGTGGGTATTGCATAGTCGCCGTGTTGCTGCTGGCCGCGGTTGTCAATCTGACCGTCGGACGCCTGACGGGAAAGTGGATTACCGGTCGTGTCGAGACAGCACTGCCAGGAATTCCCTGGCTGCATAATCTTCTGCACGGTAAGCCAGTGGGTGCCGAAGTGGTTTCGCACATTGAACCGACAACGCTTCACTCATTCATGCAGAATTTCAGTGAAGGACTGGACCTGCTGAATCTTTCTGCGCTCATTTTGGGGCTGGTCTACGGGCGCCATCTGTTTCGAAATCGAACCATGCAGCCGTTGCTTGCTCACGCAGCCATCATGCTGCTCGCGATCTGGTGCCGGATCCCGGATCAGAGGTATTTCTGCCAGGTGTATTTCGTACTGATGCCGTTTATCGCAATCGGTGGAATTCAATTCATTGAGTCCGTCGGCAACTGGCTGTCGATGCGAACCGGACGTGAACTGCGTCGACAATGGGCGGTTGCCTGGCTGTGCGTGTTTGCAACGATCAACATCGTCGATGCGGTCGCCACGTGGCATCCTCATTTTGTCAGTAACCACCGACTCGCCGAGTGGTATCAGCAACAGTTCCGGGTCGGGACGCCGGTCCTGACGGATCGGTTCTCGATACCCGCCAGATTCTTCATGTCCGGTCCTCAACCCGGTCTGCCACACTTCAACTCGAACAACGCCATTTCACTTCTGGACACTCAGAATCCAGCGGTCGTCGTATACTCGCATCCCGAAAATTCAACCGATGCCAGAGCTGTCATGAGTGCAGCACTGACCGACCATGGCTTCACGCGAGTCGGCGCGGATGAGACCGGCGTCCTGGAGAACTCGTTCGTCGTGTGGGTCAATCGCCAGTCGCTGGCGCGACATGCATCACACGCTCCTGTTCGCACCGCGACTCGCGACGATCTGTAGTTGGCTCAGTCGACAGGCCGTCTAGCCCCCATCTGAAAACGTCGACTAGACTCTGCCAGCGCACTGTGTTCCCCGGCAGCCTTTTGGATCAGAACGGACGGAGTCCTCAATGAAGACCTTGCTCGTGACCGGTGGATGTGGATTTATTGGGTCGAACTTCATTCGCTGGCAGTTGGAGAATTATCCGGACGTCGAGATCATCAACGTCGATGTCCTGACCTACGCTGGCAATCTCGAAAATCTGGCGTCGGTGGAAGATGACCCGCGTTGCCGCTTCGAGAAGGGCGATATCTGTGATCGCGCATTCATTGATGGCGTTCTGAGTTCCGCATCCGTCGATGCGGTCGTCAACTTCGCGGCCGAGAGCCACGTCGACCGCAGCATTCTGGATTCGGGCCCGTTTGTGCAAACCAACATCGTGGGCACACAGGTGCTCCTTGATGCGAGTCGCCAGGCCAACGTCAACCGCTACCTGCAGGTGTCCACCGACGAGGTCTACGGCAGCCTGGGTAGCGAGGGCTTCTTCACAGAGGAAACGCCGCTCGATCCCAGCAGCCCCTATTCGGCCTGTAAAACATCGGCCGATCTGTTGGTGCAGGCGTACTGTCGGACACACGGGTTTCCGGGCATCATCACACGCTGCTCCAACAACTACGGACCGTATCAGTTCCCGGAGAAGCTGATTCCCCTCTTCATTTCGAACGCGTTGAAGGATCAGGCACTACCGGTGTACGGGACTGGCGACAACGTGCGCGATTGGATTCACGTCATTGACCACTGCCGCGGTATTGACGCCGCGCTGCGCAACGGAAATCCCGGCGAAGTCTACAACTTTGGCGGCCATGCCGAACTGACGAACATGGATCTGACGCTGCGGCTGCTGCGGGCACTGGGTAAGCCGGAGACGCTGATCCGACACGTCGAAGACCGCGCCGGACACGATTTTCGGTACGCGATTGATACGGCCAAAGCAGAACGAGAACTCGGCTGGCAACCACAGGTCGATTTCACGACGGGTCTGAAAGAAACCATTGACTGGTATCTCTCAAACACGACCTGGGTCGAACGTGTTCGCAGTGGCGCGTACCGCGACTACTACGAAACGCAGTACGGCCGCCGCCTGGCGTGAATGCCGGGCCGGTATGAACACGTGCCTGCATCAGGACGTGCAGCCCCGCGGAATGCGAACGCGATCGCATTCCGCATCCATATTGACACCAGATTTGCCATCCCATACTGGTTCCGCCCCCTCATCCGGGACACGCGCCGATTGTGTGACACGGACCGGCCTCGGTTCGAAGTAACACATATTGAATCCCTTCCCCACTCGGCTCGCGAATCCGGAACTATTCCCTTCTCGTCTCTTCCACTTGTCAAGCGGCACTCGTCAGAAGCCACGTGACGGGCTGGACATCAGATTCTTCCCCTCCATGCATGACACCGTTCAGACGACTGCGTCTCCGGCGCTGCGCGACCGGGACCGCTGTTTCTGCCGGACGCCTCCATATCGCCGTGTCGCGCTGCTGTTCTGTCTGTCGCTGACGCTGGCTTCGAGCGTCGGCTGTCTGTCGATGCATCAGAACCACTATTTTGCGGGCGAAATGCCGGCGAATCTGGTCGCTTCCACCAATCAGAACCCGCAGCTCATCGATTTCACTCGTCTGAGCAGCGGAGCTTCAGACAGCGATCAGATTGCCGCGGAAGATCTGCTGCAGGTCAGCATTGCTGCGAATCTTTCGTCGCGCGACGTCTTCAGTTTTCCCGCTCGCGTCCGCAAAGACGGGCAGTGCGATCTGGCAATGGTTGGACTGCTGCCACTCGCGGGAATGTCCCTGGAGGAAGCCGAGGTGACCGTCGCGCAGGCGTCGATTCAGCGCGAGCTGTATCGCGCACCGCATGTCACCGTCTCAATGAAGAAGAAGAAAGAGATCGGAGTTCTGGTCGTGGGCGCCGTCGAGGATCCAGGATTCAAACGGATTCCGGCATCGGAAGCGGACCTGCTGTCAGTTCTGTTTCACGCAGGTGGGTTGTCCAAAGATGCCGGCCCACAGGTCGATATCACCAATGCACGGACCAGCGACGAAATCAAACAGGAAGCGATCGCCGCAGCACAGCACGGCGAAGCAGCCGTCAATCAGGTCGGGTATTCCCCCCGACTCGCACCACGATCGGTTGAGGTCAATCTGATCAAAGCGGCCGCTTCCGGCGGCGATCAGTTCTTCGTGGGTGATGGCGGCGTCGTGATGGTCGAGAAACTCGATCCGAAAGCGCTCTACGTGATGGGACTGGTCCGCAAATCCGGTCGCTACGAATTTCCCACGAATCAGGATCTGTATCTGCTCGATGCGGTCGCCCTGGCTGGTTACACGTCGTCCCAGGTGGCAGACAAGGTTTACATCATCCGCAAACTGCCTGACATGTCGCAGCCAAGCGTCGTTCAGGCCAGTCTGCGGAGGGCACGTCACGAGGAAGCTCACAACGTGCGACTCGCCCCCGGTGACGTTGTCTCTGTCGAGCACACGCCAGCAACGGTCGTGCTCGAGGTCCTCAACATGGTTCGTATCGGGGTATCCGGAAGCCTCAATCAAGTCCTGGGCTTCTAAAGGCAGTCGGTCGAGAGTTGAAGTGGGAACGACCAGACGCAGCTCGGTCAGGCCCTTTCCATCTTCAGAGTTCAGTGTTCAGAAAGTGCCCAGCATGAGTCAGCCAGCAAACCACACTGAAGTCGCCGGTGCCGACGTGATTGCCACCAGTACGCCGTCACAGACGAACGTCTTTGCGTCGATACTCCGCTTCCTGCACCTCGTGCGGATGCGTCGTGGTGTGATGATTGGCTGGATGCTGGTGTGCCTGGTTATCGGGGCGATTTTCTACGCAGTGGCTCCCAGGCTGTACGATTCGACCGCACAGATTTTCGTTATTCGGAATGCCGGCGGAGATGCGCGCGACGAGCAATCGGATTCGATTACCGACATCCTCAAGACGCTGCCGACTCACGCCAGGAATATGGCCAGCCAGACGGTTCTGTCCGAGGCGCTGCAGAACCTGCCCCCTGAGTACCACGTCGATTTTGGCAAAGCTCGGGAACAGAACTGGCCGGATATCGTCCGCAGCAACCTGCGTATCTCGTACGATAAGAATTCGACTCTGATCGACCTGCGATACCGGTCGCTTGACCCGGTTGCGTCCAAAGAAATGCTGAACGCCATTGTGGCCGCGTATCAAAGTTTCGTGGATCGGACGTCTAACGACCAAAGAACCAAAGACCTGGTTGTCCTGCGGTCGGATCGAGACGAATTGCACCGGCGCATTCTCGCAAGTCGTCAGAAACTCGCGCAATTGTGGGAACAGCAGGGCATCATCGCGCTGAGCGGTGGCGACAAAGTTGATGTCGACTCCACACGCATTCTCGAACTGGAAGCGGAACTGACCACGGCCCAGCAGAAACTACGAGAATCCCGTTCGTTCCATACCGCGGTGGAACAGGCGATCCAGAACAGGCAGGATCTCGTGCATCTTGCCGTGCAGGCACTGGGTTCATCGGCCCAGAAACTGCTCGATCAGGAACTGGGTGGAGGACAGACGACGCAGAATGCTCTGCTGTACAACAAATTCATGCAGCAACTGGTTCAGCAGGAAACAGATCTGCGAAATGCACAACGCGACCTGCTGGATAATCACCCGCGCATACGCATGCTGCAAACCGAAATCCAGATGACGCGTCTGTGGCTGGACGGAGAGCAGAAGCGACAGGTCACAAAGCTCTATCAGATTCGGCACGACCACCTTGTCACACGACTGCGCGAGGTCGCCTGGCAGAAACTTCGGCAGTCTCAGGAGCACGAGCAGAGCATTCAGACCGAACTTGCAGGCCTCCGCCGAGCGTACGACGATCGCTCGGGAGCACGAATTCAGATGCTCAATCTGGAAGCCGAAATTAAGCAGAATGACCTGTCACTGGCGAGTGTCGAAAGTGCCATCAACAGTCTGGGCACAACGGGCGGTCGCAATCTGCTTACCTCAATCACTCGCTTCCCAATGGTGCCCAACGGTCCGGCTTCCCCTCGTCTGCTGCTGGTTGCTGTCGTCGCGATCTTCTCTGGAATCCTGTTCGGTGTCGCGACGGTCTACGTCCTGGATGTCCTGGATGACCGTTTCCGATCACCTGAAGAGCTGCGCGTGCAACTGGGAGTTCCTGTGCTGGCTATGGTGCGGCAACTGGAACCGACCGGAAAAACCGGCGTCGAATCGATCAACACACTGGTCCGTCCCAACGGAGTCGAGACCGAAGCGTTCCGTACGTTGCGGACGTCGATCTCCTTCACTGAAGGAGCGAATCAGCGGATCATGGTCACCAGTTCCGAACCGGGCGACGGCAAGACAACGGTGATGGCCAATCTGGCCGTCGCCTACGCACAAAGTGGCAAGAAGACATTGTTGATTGATGCGGACATGCGGCGTCCTGGCATGTCGACGATGCTTGATCTACGAGGTCCAAAGGGTCTTTCACATATTCTCAAGACTGACGCACCCATCGAGCAGGCGGCTCCCGATCAGTGTATTCAGGGAATTGCCGACCGACTGGATTTCATTCCGTCAGGCTCGCGTCCCGTCAATCCGGCCGAGTTACTGGCCGGCGATCGGTTTGCCGAACTGTTGGCGTGGGCCGAAACGGTTTACGACCAGATCCTCGTTGATGCACCGCCCGTACTAGCGGTTGCGGATCCGACGATTATTGGACGGCTGGTGGATGGCGTTGTCCTTGTCGTCCGTCCCAGTAAGAACCGTCGCAAGATGGTCATTCGCGCGGCTGAGTCGCTTTCGACCGTCGACATCCAACTGCTGGGCCTCGCGGTGAATCGTATTACTGGTGACATCAGCAGTGACTACTACGGGTATGGCTATGGATACGGCTACGGATATGGCTACGGATATGGATATGGACACGGCGGCGGCTATGGACACGGTCAGGAAGACGAGTCGATGGACACCGAGACATCGGAGACGGAAGAGTTGATCGCGGTGTCGATGCCAGATCGAGCTGCAGCCTGAGATCAATTGTTCGTAGTAGCCCGATTGATCTAGGTCGGTCGCGAGTGCTTCCAGCGATCCCGGTGGTTGCAGATTGGAAGTCGACTGGATGAGCGAACCGCATGAATGCGGTTACTACTAACGGAACAGGTGCTGATATGCGGCCATCTCACTTCACACTACCGGAGCACCTGACTCGACCGCGCGATCGATACTCGCGGCTGCTGCAGAGAGGTGTCGATGGTGGGCTGATGCTGGCCATCTTTGCTGTCCCGTTTGCGTTTGGTGGACGGCATTCCATCGGCCAGTTTCTACTCGTCGTCTCGGCCGTCTGGAGTGCTCTGGCCTGGGCAATGCTGCAGTTTACTTCGCCGCATCCGAACTGGATCCGCTCGCGACTGGAGCCTCTACTGTTGCTGATTGTGTCAGTCGGAGCGTTGCAGATTGTGCCGTTGCCGGCGGCTGTGACAGGATTGCTCTCACCACAGACGGCTGCCGTTCTGCCCATGTGGAATGCGGACACTGCTGCCGGCCGATTCGGTGACTCGTGGCCGTATCTGTCTCTGACGGTGACCGAAACACGTGCGGGTGTGGCCGTTGGTTTGGCTTACGTACTGCTGTTTCTGGTTGCCGTGCAACGAATCCGGGATGTGCGTGATGCCGGGCGGATTGTCCGCTGGATCGCCATGTCTGGCGGCATGATGGTTGTATTCGGCTTGATCCAGTACCTGTTTTCCAATGGCAAACTGTTCTGGGCCATTGAGCACCCTCAAGTCACCACACTGGACCGGCCCATCGGAGCGTTTCTGAATAAGAATCACTTTTCACAATTCGTTGCGGTAACAATAGGGCCTCTCGTCTATTGGCTGTTCAAACGGCTGGAATCTCATTCAAAACACTCGGGGCAATCAGACTGGGCTGGTAATCGCGTCCCGGCGATCACGCGAATTACTTGCATCGCTGCACTCGTGGCGTTGTCACTTGTGGCAGTGCTGATCGCTCGATCGCGGGGCGGTTTTCTGGCCGTAGGTGGCGCCTCGGCAGTCCTGCTGTTCGGACTGTATGCCAAGTCGCTGATCTCAAGGCGACAACTTGGTGTGTTGTCTGGTATCGGTTTGACAGTGTGCCTGCTTATGGGAATCGTTGGGCACGAAAAGTTGACGCGGATTATGCACCGGCTTGATACCTGGAGCGACAACGGCCGATTCCCAATCTGGCAGGCCAACCTGAAGACCATTAGCGAGTTTCCGATCATTGGCACGGGCGTAGGCAGTCATCGCTATGTCTACCCGCGATTTCTCGATCAACCTTTCCGTGAAGGGGAGTATTCGCATGCGGAAAGCAGCTACCTGCAGATTCTCACTGAAACCGGACTGATTGGTTTCAGCGTGTGCGTCGTGTGTGTGCTGCTGTGTTTCTATTGGTGCTGCCGTGGAGTGAAAATCAGCCAGTCACGTGATTCAACGCTGGTACTGTGCGCGGCGACGGCAACACTGGTCGCTTCGTGCATCCAGTCGCTGGGCGACTTTGTGTGGTACATCCCGGGCTGCATGGTCATGGTCGTGCTGATGATGGCGTGTGCATTTCGCGTTTATCAGATGGAACAGGACCGAAGGACGCCTCCGCAGACTGATCGCGTTCGTCCGTTATCCCGCGCTCGCCTCGTGTGCGGTGTGTTGTGCATCGTCCCTCTGGGGTTGTGGATGGGCAGCTTGTGGTTGCCACGCGTGCTGGCCGAACCACACTGGATCAGTTACCGCCGAGTCATCCTTGCCCCCGCGGTCGGACGCGAAACGACGCCGAGTACCGGCAATTCCAGTCGGCTGAAACAGGTCATTGTGTCGATGCGGAAGGCAGTACAGGCCAATCCCGATGATCCTCGGTTTCATGTTCGTCTGGCCGCTCAGTACACGAGGTTGTTCCACGTCCTGCAAAGTCGGTCGGAAAACAACTTCCCGCTGAATCAGCTTCGCGACGCCGCCATCGCCGGCGACTTTGAATCGCCAGAGGAACTGCGGGAATGGCTCGAACGCTCGTGCGGTGATCACATCAAGTATGCGTACTCAGCGGAACAACACGTGCGACGGGCGATTCAACTGAATCCGCTGGATGCACACGCGTATCTTTATCTGTCCGAGTTGGCCTTCCTGTCCGGAGCACCCGACGGTTTCGAGCGTGCCTGCGTTGCCCAAAGCCTGACGTTGCGGCCCTATGACGCGAACATCCTGTTCGCAGCGGGTCGAGACGCCCGCCTGGATGGTGATGTTGAGAAATGGATCGAACTCTGGAAGCAGGCTTTTCACCGCGACGCGTCGGTTCAGTCACAGATCATGCGGCAACTGGCCGAGTGGACGCCGGCACCGGTCGAGATCATCGCGCAGGTCTTCGAGCCGGACGTTGCCGCTCTGGAACGCCTGACCGGGATTCTTGAGGGTATGAATTTGCCGGACGACCACCACAAAGCCATTACGCTGCTATCGACGAAACTGTTCGAGCGAGCCGGTGAGCCGGACAACCGTGACCGAGCACAGGACTGGCTCGACGCAGCGGCGGCCTTTGGGAAGATCGGTGAAACCGAGCGAGTTGCTGAGTGTCTGGACAATGCGTATCAGGCGGCACCGACGAGTTTTGTTGTGCGTCTGGAGTATGGGGCATGGTTACTGCGAAACGCCCGCACGTCTGACGCCAGCCGTCACCTCGAATGGTGCCACCGGATGAAACCAGATCATCCGAAGTTGAACGACCTTTTGAGTAAGCTCAACCGTTCCGCACGTCCGCGAGAAATCCAGCAGACAAGCGGCGAAACAGGCGGTCGATTCTGAGACCGCAGCCGGACAATTGGATATGCTGGCTGTCGGAGGCCATACCTGTCGTGTCTGATCTGCCCGCGGAATCTCCTGAACTTGTGAATCGCGTCCTGCGCGGCGACACGGATGCGCTGTCTGAGCTGTTCGCGATCTATCGGCCGCGCCTGTGGCGGATGGTCAATTTTCGCCTCGATCCGCGTCTGGCCGGCCGCATTGATGCTGACGACATCCTGCAGGAAGCCTGGTTGAGGGCGATTGACCGGATCGACTCGTTCATCAGCGACGCGGCGCGCTCATCGTTCATCTGGTTCCGGATGATCGTGACACAGACGATGGTCGATCTGCACCGTCGTCACGTGGGGGCTCAGAAACGCAGTGCCGCCAAAGAGATGTCCATCCACGGTGGATGGAGCAGCGATTCGACGTCGATCTCGCTGGCGCGGCACCTGCTCGGTCACCTCTCGTCACCCAGCAACGCGGCGATTCGGGCTGAACTGTCACAGCAACTGGAAGCCGCCTTGAGCACCATGAGCGACATTGATCGCGAGGTGCTGGCGATGCGGCATTTCGAAGAACTGACGAACGGTGAAACAGCTCAGGTTCTGGAGATGACCGAACAGGCGGCCAGCGCCAGGTACGTCCGGGCACTGGCTCGATTACGTCACGTCCTGACGGCCATTCCGGGCTTTCTGGATGACTCGGGCAAGTCATGACCGAACACTCCGACGACTCTGCGTTCGAACCGGTGCTGGACGGCTTTCCCACAGAAATCGATCCGCGTCACGTGCGATCACGGGATCGTCTGGAAGTGCTGGCCACGGAATTCAGCGAACGCGGACGCCGGGGTGAGAACCCATCCATCGACACGTACGTCGAACGCTACCCTGATCTCGCCGAAGGCATCCGTGAGCTGTTCCCGATTGTTGCGGCTCTGGAACAATGGAAGACCGATCGCGAGTCAGAATTACTCCGCGACCATCTGCCCGAGCAGTTCAACATTCAGCAACTGGGTGACTGCCGCATTGTGCGCGAGATTGGCCGCGGCGGCATGGGGGTCGTGTTTGAAGGTCTGCAGGGGGCTTTGCAACGTCGCGTGGCCGTCAAGCTGTTGCCCTGGCGCATCTCAATGGTTCCTGGTCGCCAGGAGCGATTCGAGCAGGAAGCCCGGACAATCGCAAAGCTCGGGCATACGAACATTGTCCCCATCTATAGCTTCGGACAGCATGATGACTACGCCTACTACGTCATGCAGTACATCGAGAGTGTGGGGCTGGATCGAATCATTGAACGTCTGGGCGAAACCCAGTTGTTGTGGTTCAGTGAGGAAATCGCCGCCGCTCGAGAGTGTGCTGCCGACGCGCCCGCCGGACCAGGTCAGGGAGGCATCCGGCGCGACTCGTGGAAGATGCTTGCTCGCATGACGCTGCAGGTCGCTCAGGCCCTGCGCCATGCGCACGGCCTGGGAGTGCTGCACAACGACGTCAAGCCGGCTAACCTGCTGGTCGATGCCGCGGGCCGCGTGTGGGTGACCGACTTCGGCCTGGCCCAGGAAGTCGACCCGGAATCCGATCTGGCCGATGACCGCGTGACCGGGACGCTGCGATATATGGCGCCGGAACGGTTTCATGGTATCTGCAACGAAGCCAGTGATATTTACTCGCTGGGCGTCACTCTGTTCGAGTTGCTGACGCGCGTCCCCGCGTTTTCCGCCGATGACCGCACGTCGCTGGTTGAGCAAATCTCCAAAGGCCAGTTGCAGCGACCGCGCGATGTGAACCGCGAGATCCCGGCGGGGCTTGACGCCATTGTCCGTAAGGCAACGGAACGCGATTCGGCTCGGCGCTATCAGTCGTCCGCGCAACTGGTTGACGACCTGCAGAGATTCGTCAGCGGTAAATCGGTGCAGGCACGTCGCGAGCAAGGCTTGTTCGGCTGGCTGCGTCGCGGAAGGTAGTGCCCCGTCAGTCTCTCGAATCAGGGTTGGGTGGCTGGGGTCGAGCAACGCGAGCCCCCAGTAGACACGTCTGGGGGCTCACTTCGTTCGACCCCAGCCACCCCGAAATTGAAGACTGACAGAGCAGTTGGCCTTTGCATTCAACCACGCCGTTCAGAACAGACCGCTAATCGGACGGCCATCCTGCACAAGTCGCCGAGGTCGGTTAAGCGTGTCGTGGTATTCGGTCGCCGGATCGATGCCAAGGGCTGTGTAGATCGTGGCGATCAGATCGTAGGGATGCACTGCATCTCGTTTCGGCCAGGCTCCGTGGCGGTCGGATTCTCCATACGCCTGGCCTGGGCGAACACCACCGCCAGCGATCAGGAAGCTGTAGCATTCCGGCCAGTGATCGCGTCCGCCCGGCCCGACATTATTGGTTGTCGGCGCGCCGATCTTCGGAGACCGGCCAAACTCACCAATGGCCACAATCATTGTTCGCTCAAGCAGCCCGCGCGTCGCCATGTCTTCAACAAGTGCCGACAGTGACTGATCGAACACCGGACAACGATGGTCACGCAGCATCGGGAAGTTGTTGCGATGAGTGTCCCACGAACCGTCCGGACCTGGCGCCGGTTCATCATCAGATCGAGCCGGCCAGGTCACCTGCACGAATCGCGTCTCGGCTTCGATCAGGCGTCGGGCCAACAGACAGCTCTGCCCAAACTTCGTCATGCCGTATCGAGCGCGTGTTGTCTCCGATTCATCTTCGAGTCGAAACGCGCTCACGGCCGAGCCGGATCGAACCAGTGACAACGCCGACTCGTAATAGTCCTCGAAGGCCGAAGCTCGAGCGTTCGGTAGACTGGCAAGCGCCGTCGAAGCCGATTGTGACTGCGATTCAATAATACGTCGCAGGTCAACGCGCGCGTGCAGGCGATCGAGGGAAACGCTTTCCGGCAGTGTGAAGCCTTCCAGTCGCAGTGGCTGAGTCGCGTCCTCGTAAATCCCGACGGGATCGTATGCGCCCCCGAGCAGTCCGGCGGATTGCCCCACACCAATGACGCGGCCTTCCATGACGGGTGCTCCAACGGCGACATTGCTGAACTGCCCGCTGCGAGCTGTTCGATACCGGGCGATCACCGCACCGACGGACGGCAGGTCTTCACGCGACGGCTCAACCGCCAGGCCGGTGACCGTGAAGTTGCGCGGGTCGTGCCCGGTCATCAGCATGTAAATGGCGGCCCCGTGATTCCGCAGCCCTTTCGGGTTGACCCCAATCGAACGCACGACTGCGTAATGCTGCGACTGTCTGGCGAGCATGGGCAGGACCTCGCCCAGATCCAGTCCGGGCGAGTTCGTTGCGATCGGTTTGAACTCGCCGCGAATGCCGTCGGGCGCATTCGGCTTTGGATCCCACAGGTCGATATGACTTGGCGATCCCTGCAGATAGACAAGGATCACGGAATCGGCCGTCGCCGATCCAGTCGCGGGCGGGCCGGAATCGGGATTCGCCTGGGCACGACCTGCGAGCAGTGTCGGCAGTCCCAGTCCAAGCAACGGCAGACCGCCGACCGTCAGCAGTTCACGCCGCGAAGTCGCGCGACAAAGGCGACCAGATTGTCCCAGCACAGAGAACATGCCACATCCCAACCCGTGAGCAAATGAGAGGGCCGCAGATTACGCTGACTTCGTCGCTGACAGTCTAACCGCAGCTCATGGTTGCCGCTCTGTTGCTGGGATTTCGATCACGGTCAGTGCGGACGATTCCATGCGTTTGTTCGGCTGCGCCTCACGCCATCCATCCCACGAAACGAACAACGTTTCGCCTTTCTCGTCCAGCACGGAGCAGAAGCAACCGTCCAGGTTGTATCTGCATGATTTCTGAAACGGTCGGTGCAGAAACGCGATGACTTTACGTTTGTGCGTGCGGACATCGAATTGCACGATTGGCGTGCCGTCCTTCGCCGCGCCGCCGTGAGCACCGGGAACATAGTACAGATACCGACCCGTCGGATCGGCGTGGATGGACGACACATACCCCTGGGTCCCCACAGCTCCTGGCCCCATCTGACTGAGTCGTTCTGTGCGGACATTGAACGCCCAGATGTCGGCTTCGCGATGCGATGTTCCGTAGACCACTCCGTCCGGGGTTTCTTTCGTCGCGGACCGCACGTGCGGAGCTTGGCTGGTTGTGATCTCGTTCGTATCCGGATCGTACTTCTGTCCGTCCCAGTACAAACGCCCCGTGGTCTTCGAATAAATGACGTATCGGTCGAACCCGCGCGGAGCCGTCTTGATCACTCGTCCGTTCGACGTATCGACGGCAAAGAAACGAACGTCCTTAACGCGATAATCCCCCGCAGCCGTTCCGCCATAGAAGATCATGCGCTCTGGATCGAGCACACTGGCCAGGATGCAATGCTTTGAAACAGGAAAGGCACTGACCACTTCCGTTCGCCCAGACTTCGGATCAGTCTTCAAAACCCATTCGCCGCGAAACCCGTTGGCGTCGTTCGTCACGCGAGTCGATCCGCGTGTCGTTCCATAATACAGCCAGCCATCGCGCCCGAATTCGATGCGCGTCTGGACCTCCCCGGGTGTGTATTTCATGTGCGGCGTAATCTGGCCGGAAGTGCGCAGAAAGTCGGCGGTGTTGACCAGCAGGCGAAAGCGGCGAGTTGCCGTATCAAACTCGAACAACATCGCCGTACCCAACGGCGCCAGGTGATCGCACAACGCCGAGTAGTACTTGCCGTTCCGGACACTCCCGACGCCGCGGAAGCTCCAGGGATTACCCGCGTAGTCCTGCCCCGGGTAGAACAGAAACGTCACCCGTGGCGGTGTCTTTGCAATCTCGACCCCGTCGAGCAGGTTGGGACCCGGCTTGAGCAGGTCCACCGAGTCGATCGTGACACTGGCCTGATTCCCAGGCAGCTTCGGCGGATATGGAAGTGGATACCGAATCTGACCCCAGGCAGGCATAGCCGTGCCAACGATCAGCAACACAATCATTTCCAGTCGACTGCAAGGGCGTCGCATATTGCGCCTCCGCTCTTCGCTGGAATCGAATCAAGGTAGGGTGGCTGGGGTCGAACAACGCGAGCCGCCAGTAAGCACGTCTGGGGACTCACTTCGTTCGACCCCAGCCACCCTGAAATCTAAGGCTTACAGAAAACTACTCGGCCCGATGCAGCAGCTCGTCGAGCGACAGCTTCTCGAACACCAGGTCCGACTGACTGCCTTCGTAGACGATGCCGACGTGCGTCTCGTCAATCTGCGAAAGACTGGGATACCCGCGACCACCTCCAACGTCGAGCAGGATACGGGACTCCTCGGGCCACGTGAGTCCGTCGTCGAAGCTGACTCGAATTGAGTGGTGGTCGCGTGCCTTCTGCGAGTACGGGTTGGCGAACAACAGCAGGTGTTTGTTTTCACCGTCTTCTGTGTAGTCAAAGCGAATCGTGCTGCCGTTGCAGTTGGGCTCGATCAAGCCCTTGCGATTGGTCGGATGTGGACGCCACGTCTTTCCCAGATCGGATGTCACAGCGACCGTGCGGAATTTCGTCGGGCTCTCCGTCCGGCAGTTGAGCATGATTGATCCATCGCCAAGTCGTACAGCCTGGCATTCGGTATTGTCGTACGATGCCGGGTTGCTCAGGGTCCACGTCACACCATGATCGCGGCTGATCATCAGGTTGGAGAAATGCCGATCCTGCGCGTCCCGACCCTGGCCGGGCATGACGAGTGTGCCGTCGGGTAAGGCGATTCCCTGCTGCGGAGACGGCGCAAACAGAATCCAGTCTTTGTGTTTGAGTTTGCGAGTGAGGTTTTCGGGCTGCGACCAGGTCTGACCGTCGTCTTTCGAACGAACCATCAGAAACTGTGCGGTTTTGCCAATCTCGAATCCTGGCTCGGATCCTCCCTTGCTCCACTGATGCGTGCCGGGACGTCCCCATGTCCACACGGCGGCTACAAAGACTTCTCCGGTTTCCGGATCGACCAGAATACCCGGATCCGAGCAACCGTTTTGTTCCTGGGGAAGGCCATCGTACTCGCCCATATCCATGATCACTCGCTGCGCTTCCCAGGA
Organism: Planctomycetota bacterium; assembly: GCA_963579025.1. Lineage (GTDB taxonomy): Bacteria > Planctomycetota > Planctomycetia > Planctomycetales > Planctomycetaceae > CAUZFZ01. Next base: position 87,167 of record CAUZFZ010000021.1, read on the forward strand.
TTGACCGCCGTCCGTGCTGCGGAGCAGCCCGATGTCGATGTCTTCCTGCAGGTCACGAGACGCACGCCGTCGCATGTCATAGGCACACAGCAACGTACCCTTCGGCGTTGTTGCCAGTACCGCGATTCGGTGAGTGTGTACGCCGTCATCAAAATGTCTGCGAAGTGCGATGCCGATACGTTTGCTGACGTCAGGAGTCTCGTTGTACGGGCGAATGGGCCCCTCCGACGTTTTGATCTCCGTGCAGACAGCATCAACTCTGTGAGCAAGACTGGCATTTCTCTTCAGGCGACAGGACAGCCACAGAACATTGATTCCCTGGTCAAGGCGCAAACTCCCTCGAAACGTGATTTCCTGCTTCGCCGTTGTGCCATCTCCGAATCGCATACCTGTGGCAAAAGAGTCTTTGTCGCGTGTGGAAAACACGTGTAGTGCATCGATGTCGTTTACGTCATCCGTGCCGGCGAGCGAGAACGTCAATGACGTGACAAAGGTCGCCTTCTCCAGACTCCTGACTCGAATTCTGACGATTGGATTGAAGTCATTACGCATCAGCACTGGATGAACCGCCTTGTCCTGTCTTGCGGACACAACAGGCGAATTGGCAAACGCGTTAACTGACGACATGGTTAATGCCAGGACAACGCCGGTCACTTGCTTGCTGTTCACGAGTCGCTCCTAAGCGAGAAAGGAATGTTCGCAGTACGTGGCCACTTTGACGACTGGTGAGTCCAACTCAAGGATGCCAGCGCTGCGTGCTCGTGATGCAGGTAGCGTGACTGCTGCGATGCCGAGCAACACGGCAGGGGCACCGAAAATACAAGTGGAATTCAGGTCGTAGCTCCGGCATGTCTGGTCTCTCCAGAGAATCTGGTGACTCCAATTAACACATGACTTGAACATTTTCAGAATTGCCTTTCCGTGAGCCGCAGGCGCTAGCCTCGGGCTCAAGGCCAGCGCCTGCGGCTCACAATTCCTGCAGCGAATTCTGAAGTGTCCTAAGGCAGCGTGCGCACATTTAACCGGGACGCGAGCTTCGGTGAGTGGAACACTCGCTGTGTCGCGATCTGATAATCCGCTTCCGTCGCCTGGAAGATGTCGCAGAACTTCTGCGGGTTGCGGTCTACCAGCGGGAACCAGGAACTCTGCACCTGAACCATGATGCGGTGACCTGAGCGGAAGCAGTGGTAGACGTCGGGCATCGTGAAACGCACTCGAGTTGGTTCACCTGGCTTAAACGGTTCGGGTTTCTCGAAGCTGTTACGAAACTTGCCGCGAATCACGTCGCCTCGCACAAGTTGCTGATAGCCGCCCATACGGACTTCTTTGGGATTCTCCGCAGCGTCGGGGTAATCATCGGGATAGACGTCGATGACTTTCACGACCCAATCACTGTCGGTGCCGGATGTCGAAACCATGACATCGACTTCGATGGGACCGACCAGCGTGACGTCATCTTCCAGTTCGCCGGTCTGATAAACCAGGACGTCCGCCCGTCGGGAAGCGAATCGCTGGTCGGCGATCATGTACTCAGCTTTCATGCCGGTGACAATCTCGCTCATGTACCCAACGGGTTTGGCCGGGTCGCTGAGGTACTGGTCGTAAGTGTTCTGATCGTCGCCGTTGGCCGGCGGGTTAAACGACAGCCGCTCGCCAGCGTGAAAGTACAGGGACCGGGATTGGGTCGTTGCGGGTGGCCACTTGTCGTAACGTCGCCATTGGTTGGTGCCCATTTCGAACACCCATGCTTCGGGGTGTTTGGCGTCGTCTTTGTCCTTCAAGTGCTGCTCGAAGAAAGGGAACTCGATGTGTTCGCGGTAGAACTCGGATGTCTTCGCGTTGAACGGGATATCTCCAAATGACTCCCCATCACCACGCGCCCAGCCACCGTGTCGCCATGGCCCCATCACCAATGTGTTGGTCGTTTGTGGATTGCGGGCTTCGATGGACTTGTATGTTTCAAGGGCTCCGAACAGGTTCTCGGCATCGAACCAGCCGCCGACCGTCATGACCGCGGGTTTGACGTTATTGAGGTGAGGTCGAATGTTGCGAGACTTCCAGAACTCGTCGTAGTTACCGTGCCGCATCGTCTCGATCCAGAACGGGACATCGCCCTTGAGGTACTTCGCATCGATCTCGGACAGTGTCTTAATGCGGCGATAAAACTCGTAGCCGTCAGGTGTGCCGTATTCGAATGTCGCCCGCGGAAACTTCTTTGTGGGCGCGGGGCGTTCCCGACCGTTGCGCGACATCCAGTTGAACATGTGAGCCAGGAAGAATGCTCCGTTGTGATGCCAGTCGTCGCCCATGAACCAGTCATTGACGGGTGCCTGAGGCGACGCCGCTTTGATGGCAGGGTGCGAGTCAATGATTCCTGCCGCGGTGTAGAAACCCGGATACGAAATGCCAGCGATTCCGACTCGGCCGTTGTGACCTTTGACTTTTTTCAGCAGCCATTCGACGGAGTCCCACGTGTCTGTGCTTTCGTCGAATTCGGTCTTCGTTGACTTCTTCGTGATGTGCGGGCGCATGTGGACGAAGTCCCCTTCGGACATCCACCGGCCGCGCACGTCCTGATAGACGAAGATGTAACCGGCGTTTCCAAACAGCGGGGAGGGGCCCAGGTTTTCTGGATACTGGTCCGCTCCGTAAGGTCGCACGCTGTACGGCGTGCGCTTCAGCAGCATCGGGTAAGTCTGCGAATCGTCCTTCGGCACGTAGACGGATGTGAAGAGTCGTTTGCCGTCACGCATCGGGATGCGGTATTCGTACTTGGTGTAGTGAGCCTTGACGTGTTCGATTCCCTGAGCACTCACGACACCGGGCAGCAACGCTCCCAGCGCGACCGCAAGAGCAACGCACATCCCGCGCTTGAGTTGGTTCATTGACTCGTTTCCCATTGCTGTTCCGAAACGGAAGATGGTTGGATTGGTGGAGATTCAGGTGGATTCAGTAGTTCCAGGTTTGGCTGTCCGCGAGAAGGGTGGCTGGGGGGGGGGGGGGGCCCGGCCCCCCCCCCGGG